>NZ_JBFTJK010000002.1:0-360629 GCF_056395385.1 Paenarthrobacter sp. 10L420
GGTGGGGGATATGGCAGCACAATAAACGCTGCTCACGGTTCAGTCGGTAGGGGTGATCTCCTCCGCGCGTTTCCAGTGCTCCTTCAGAACACCAGCGAGCCGTTCGGGTTCCATCCGGTGTGGGGGATCGAAGTGGTGACGATCCTCAAAGACTTCCACGCGATAGCCCGCGAAAACCCGGGACAGTCGATCTGCGATATCACCGTACTGATCCGGGTTGCTTAGCCCTCCGAGCACGAACAGGACTGGTTTTGCGAATGCGCTGAGCTGCTCGCGGTCTAGGTGATACTTCTCGAAATCACGCAGGAACGCTCGAATTCCAGCAGGTCTGTTGGCCATCCACTGCGGCGGGTCGCCTGCCGGCGGAGGCGGTAGGACGACGTCGGTCCTTACCGACAGCCTCGTGAAGGCCTCCATGAACTGCTTTGGCGGCAGCGATTCGAGTTCTTCAAACTGCTTCCACAATCGGGAGTGTGCCTTGCTCCAAATCCCAATCCGGTTAGGGGAAGTGCCTCGCGGGTGAGGGCGTTGACACCGTGGTTGGGGCCGTGTTTGCCGGTTTCGAGCATCCCGTAGAGGAGGTCCTGGCCGCGGTATCGGCGCGGTGCTTTGGGGACAGTTAAGACGTCGTGGCCGCCCGTGTCAGTCGGCGACGGGGCGACGTTTGTGGGGGGAGGACGCGGCAAGGCGAACTATGAAGGGTCCGACGCTAACTTCCGAGAATGCGGGCCTTCTCTTCGTCGAATTCGTCCTGTGTGAGAATGCCAGAGTCCCGAAGTTTGCCGAGCTTTGCGAGCTGCTCCAGACGAGATTCACTGGGTACATCCAGGGTAGGGCTTGATTTCTCGTTTACAACTTCCGTAGCCCGGATCATCGCCGTGATGAGCGAACTCCAAGTGCGGGCCTCTTGATTTGCTCGCTCATGGTACTGACTTCCGCGCGGCGCCGCGGCGGTCAGGAAATCTACGTCAATGACAGGTTTTGTGGGTTCTTCGAGTTCGATCCGAAGTGTTACTCGCTGGACCAGATCCTCAGAATGTTGACGGGCGCCGAGTCCTCCGATAATTGCCCCAGCCGGCCCCGCCAGTTTATTGCCCACGTAGGCCGCGCCGATCTGGCGCCCGCGATTTGCGTGAGTAATGGACCGTTGATCTTCGTAAACAGTCACCGACATGATCTTCCGAGCGCCAACAAATTTGGCTGAATAGCCGGGTGCTTCCGCGTACGCCAGCTGATTTGATGTGGGGTCCAAAGCGATTGCCAATAACGCATCGGCATGCCATCGCTTCTTTTCAAACCCGGCTCTGTCTGCCATGGCCGCATCGAAGCTCCCGAGCGCATCAATTCGCTCCGCTCTGGTCTTTTTCCGTGCTCGTGCCTGTCCAACTTTGAATACCACGAATACCGCAAGGATCAGGAGGATGATGGTCATTTCCACGGGCAGGCTCCAGTTTGTGCGTTCTTATTGCGGTAAGTATCACAAGAATTACATCACGGGTCTGCGGTTGTCAGGGTGCTCGAGGTGTCCCCTCAGGTACGGCGCCGCGCGCCGAAAGGGGCCAGTTATTTCGTCGCGATAGAGGTCACCGGGTCGTCGCTTTCGAAGCGACAGTAGCCCAGCCCGTGGAATGCTGGCACCTTGGTCTCGGTGCAGCGTCTACAGGCAGCAACGATGTTTCGGAGCGAAGTTACTCCACATGGACCACGGATCGAAATGATCTCTGTGTTCTGCGAAGGGGGTGCGACGGGGCCGTTGACTCGTCTCAAGCTCACATTGCTGATGCTGGCTGCCTTCCCTCTCGTCGCTGATACCGAGCAAATGGACGCTGCGGATCACGACGACTAACGGGCGCATGTCTGCAAGACGGCAGCTACGACTAGAAATACCGCAATTCATGCTGCCGGCAGCCCGATGGCAATCCAGAAGCAGCGAACTATTTCTTACAGGGCGCCCGATGAACGAGTCAGTGAGCCCCTGCAACGCCTGCAACACCAGCACCGAGCCGATCACCGGCGCCGGAACCGAAGGCCGACCGCGCCGCGACGGAAAGAGATCCTCCATCATTGAATCCGGAAACAGGCGCCCCCGATATTTGGCCAGAAAAGCGAGACGCTGGCCGGAGCCATCAGCTCTCCGGCCAGCGCCTCCACGTCCAAATACCCGCGTTGCGCGTCCTCGCGTCCCTGCCTAAGACCGGTCTTGACCACCAAGCCCGCCAGTCCAGCCGACGTGCCCCATCCGTGACTAATTCAGCAGTCTCCTAGGTGGAGGTTGTGGCCGCCATCGGTGCCGGAGAGCAGGGGATGCAGGCGAAATGGACGGCGGGAGAGGAATGCCTCAAAGGTCAGCGTGTTGATGCCGAAGTCAGGGCTTACCTGCCCATTTGACGATCCCGAAGAGGATGTCCTGGCTGCGGAATCGACTGGGTGCCTCGAGACAGGGTAGGCGGCGAGGCGGACCTCGCGCCCCCGGAGTGAGGAGGGGATGGCTGAGGCGTCACAAAGCCGATGGTTCTGTGTCGTCCACTCATTCGCACATGGGTGGTGCTAGATATGTAGATGGTCGTCGTGAGGTCTCGCGACTTTGGCGCATTTTGGTTGCGCTGACTGAGCAGAAGTCGGAGTTAGTAGATGTCCTGTCTTGATCACCGCAGATCTGTGTCGCCATATGGGAGGGACTGCGCGTGAGCCATTCTCAGTGGCACCAATTCATGGAGTTTGGTGCGCTGTTCTCCAGGACTGTGGATCTGGACGCCGAGGAGTACACGCCCAAACTCGCAGTTGCCGAGCGGCTCCGCAGCACCAGAGATGTTTTCCTACAGCGGCATCCGCAATGGTTCGAAGCGCTTCGTCGGGACATCGCCTCATCGAACCTGATGAATCGATACTTCATGATGCGACTGGTCGATGTGGGCAGGACGCACTTAGACGACCTGTGGCAAGTGGTTGCCCTACTTTGGGAAGCTGACTTGGACGCCGACCGCATCGACCAGTTCGCGGCCGCCCTCCGTCCATTCAATCAGGAGCAGTTCTCAGTTGGCGGCATGGTTGGATTCGCCTCGCTACTTTTGATGGGTCGTGACCCGTACAGCTACCCTCCGTATCGGGCACAGGCAGTCAAAAAGTATCTCAAACTGGTTGGGTGGGACGATCGGGGAGTCAACGGAGATCCTGCGCAGCGATACCAGCTTCTGCTGGAGTCGCTTGACGAGATTCTGAGACTAGCCCCGGAATACGGCATCCAGCTCCGCGACCGTTTGGATGCACAGGGCCTGATGTGGACCGTGATGAACGTAGATCCAACGGGTGAGTGGCCAGCTGCTGACGCCACAGCATTCCGGACATGGAGAGGCGACAAAGTGGATTCTGGTAACGACGGCTCCGGCAATGCCGTGCACATCGAAACCTCAGCGCGATTGATCATCAGCGCGGGACTTCGCGGGCAAGCGTCGCCTATGGATGGGCGTACAGTCACTTGGACGGCCGAGGCAGCTGCTGACCTAGCCAACCGACAGAACACTACGCAGGTTGATCCTGGCTCCTTCATGTCGAAGCTGGAGCGTCAGCTGGCCGGCGCCGCCAGGGAGACCATTCTGCTGGCGGCCGAACTGGTTTACCTCCAGGTCTTTCCATTAGAAAACGTGATGGCCGCGACGAAGATCGCCCGGGTGCAGAAAGTCCTATCGTGGGTCCCGGAGGCCGACGTTGAGCTGTCAGAGGAACTGCGTGAGGGCCTTCAAGCGAAGGGGGCCTTCAACGGGGGAGTGGGCTTCAACATTCAAGTCGCAGACCACGTAGGCTGGCTTAGCCGCTTTGCGGAATACGTGACTGAACAGCCTGAAAGCATCATAAACAGGGCCCTCGCTGACCCTTGGGCGTTCATTGGCCTTACCCAGTTGGTGCCCAAGGACTGGCCAACAATCCGTTACAGCATCGAGTTCTTGGCGTGGCCGGATCATCTTCAGCCTGTGGTCAGCAGAGATCACAGGATCAAAATCCGGAACGCTTTCGCAGGAATTATCGGAGGGCCCTCGGGCGATTCCGAGCTCGACATTGCCAAGGACCTGCTCGACATTCGGAAGGCCCAGCAGGGCGACTCGGATGAATTCATCGAATGGTACGACGAACCGTACTTGAGCGAGTGGCAGCCTTCGAGCGATGAAGCCGGGCGTCGAGCCTGGCTGGTTCGCCAGAACCAAGGCGGCATTGCGATGGTCGATTCCTGGTTCAGAGATGACTTTGTCTCTCTAAGGGCTCAGCACCTCGGTTCTCCTGCTCCCCGAAGCAATTTCGACCAGATACAGGCCGCGGTAAGTGCTGGATACCAACACATCGACTATGCAGAACGAAAAGTTCGGGCCCAGGAGTTCTACCGTTTCCTCACCCAGATGAAAGTCGATGACCTCCTTCTGACGGCATTCGAAAGCAACCTCTACCTGGGTGTCATTACCGGCGAAGCCGAATACGCCGACGACGAGACTTCCCGCCTCCGACGCCAGGTTTCTTGGCGGCAGGAACCCCTCTCGAATGATGACCTTCCTGCACCGATGCCGCGACTGTTGGAGGAACAAGGATCAGTCATTGACCTGACGGATGGACTCTCAATCATTAGTTCGTGGTTCGAAGCCGAACCAGCAGTGAGCGGATCCGAACAGGAACCGACCGCGTCGCCGCAGGCCGCCGTGGTACCTCAACTGCGGGAGGCTACCGCCGATGTGGCAACCAAGCTACATGTTCGGCGCGATGACGTTCAGGAAGTCATTCGCCTGCTTCAGACGCGTCAGCAGATCGTTTTCTATGGCCCTCCGGGGACGGGCAAGACTTACTTGGCGGGCAAGATTGCACGATTCCTCGCAGGGGAGGAACACAGAGACCACGTCAAGACGGTGCAGTTTCATCCGTCGTACGCGTACGAGGACTTCTTCGAGGGCTACCGTCCGGCAAAGTCCGACGGCGACAACGTGGGCTTCAGTCTCGAACCCGGGCCTTTGCGCCGAATCGCCGCTGAGGCGTCGCTGGACGGGAACCGAGACAAGCCCTATTTCCTGATCATCGACGAGATGAACCGCGGAAATTTGGCAAAGATCTTTGGTGAGCTGTATTTCCTTCTGGAGTACCGCGACCAAGGCATCAACCTTCAATACAACCCGCAGCAGACTTTCGTGCTGCCGCCGAATTTATTCATCATTGGCACGATGAATACGTCTGACCGCTCCATCGCAATGGTTGACGCCGCGATTCGTCGCCGGTTCGCATTCGTGGAACTTCATCCGCAGGAGGGCATGATCTCCGGCATGCTTGAGCGCTTCCTGGAGACGACCGGGCAACCATCCTTGCGCGCTGAACTCTTGAATGCCCTGAACAGTGAAATCGAGGCGACGAACCGCGACTTGATGATTGGTCCGTCGTACTTCATGAAGGCGCATGCTGAAACGGATCAGGGCTTGGCTGAAATTTGGAAGTACGAGCTGCTGCCGTTGCTGGAGGAGCAATATTTCGGGCGGATGAGCCGGGACAAGGTCCGTGAGAAGTTTGGCCTTGCGGCTATTCGGCGTAAGGCCGGGGCCCACGTCAGTCCGGCTAGGTCTGCCCTTGTTTTTGAATCGGACGACGAAGCCAGAGACTGATGCCGACCGAGATCATCCTCGACGAGCTGCAGGGATACCCGGAGCCCGTTGAGCTGGACCGCGAGGTGGCCGCCACGCTACGGGACACTGGCTTGGTGTCTGTTGTCCCGGCGTATGGCGGTGCTTGGACTATCCTTCCGGCAGGCAAGGTCGGGGCAGTCCAGATTGATGACCTGCTCGTGAGGGTGAAGCCCAAGGAAAAGGTGGGCCTCAGCAGGTTGCTCTTTCTACTAGGCTACGCTGCCGATCCAGGGTTTCGTCCCGAGACCGTATCAGGCCTTGAGGACAGCGATCTCTTTGCTGCGCTGGGTGAGTCGCTCGCACGGCACGGTGAACGAGCGCTGGAACGTGGTCCGCTCAACGGCTATGTGCATGTGGAAGAATCGCTGCGGACAGTCAGGGGACGCATCCGAGTCGGCGACCAAATGACCCGGCGTCCAGGACTGCTTCTTCCCCTGGAAGTCTCCTATGACGACTACACCTCTGATGTTGCAGAAAACCGGATCCTCCGGGCTGCACTTCGGATGATGATGCACGTTCCCCGGCTCCCTGACCGGCTTCTCGGGCGACTTGCTCATTTGGATTCGAAACTGGACGGCGTTTTGGCTTTGAGCCTTGGGGCGCCGCTGCCGGCGTGGACAGAATCCAGAATCAACGAGCACTATGTGCCGGCATTGAGGTTGTCCGAGATCATCCTTCGGACCATGTCTGCCGAAGCCGGAACGGGTCACCGTGCAGTCGCGTCCTTCGTGGTGAACATGGCCACGGTGTTTGAGGACTTCGTGGGAACGGCACTGACAGAAGCGCTGGATCCTTATCCCGGACTGACTGAGTGGCAATACGAAGCGTTCATGGACGAGGCAGAGCCTGGCTATCCGAGTGGGGACAGGGTGCGGATGTTTGTGGATGTGGTGCACTCTGTCCGAGGCCGGCCGACGATGATCTTTGATGCGAAGTACAAAGCGGCGTCAGTAAGCGGCGCATATCCAAATGCGGACCACTACCAAATGCTCGCATACTGCACGGCACTTGGGGTGTCGCGTGCCTGGCTTGTCTATGCCGGGCGAGGAGAGCCACGTGTTCGCCGGATTCGGAACGCGGGTACGTCGGTGGTGGAGTTTCCGCTGGATCTTTCCCGGGAGCCGGAGGCGCTGTTGGCGCGGGTGGGGGAGCTTGCGTCAAGTGCGTACGGAAGCTGGTTCCGGATGAATGCCATGGCAGGTGTGGAGCAGCTGTGAATGGCACGCACCCGGAACACGCGAGCAGCGCTAAGATGCAGATCGACTGCGGCGGATGTCAAAAATGACTAATACAATCACGGATACGGCTACCAGCATGCTCAGCACCTGGACTAATGAGGGGTAGTACCCGCTCTGTACCGCGAATCCGAATAGACCACACGCTGCGCTGATAGCCACCAGCGATGGCACGACTTTCCCGCGACGCCGGTGTTTTGCTAGCAAGATGATGCCACAGACGAAACTGCCCCACATGCAAATGAACCACAATGTCATAAGCATCAAGTCATCAGCCTCTGGTTGATTGTAGTAGGAGAAGCGCGTTGTGGTTACAAAATAGAAAAGAGTCACCCACAGGGAAAGGACTATGGAGATGATTCCTGCGGCTACACGATACCCAGAAGATGCGGGTTTTACGGGTGCCAGTCGATAGGCCCATCCCGCTGGTGGCAGCGGTTGTTGAGGGGGAAAGCTCTGGTGCCCAAGCTGCTGTCCAGCCGCGGGAGGAGTGTCTTCAGGTGAAAGGGTCATTAGCTTCCTTAAGGGTGCAACGGTTTTGGAGACCAATGCAGAATATTCCTTAGAAGCTGCCCAAGAAAATTAGCCGATACATGAATCATTTTTAGATTTCACATTTGACATGTGGTTCTGATTGGAATCATATGATGCCCGAAGCGGGCTCTATCGAACACTGTGAAAATCCAGGGCTCTTCTGAATTCAATCGCGTAGATTATGTCGTTAGGCCTCGGACCTAGTTTGGCACTTCCTCCGGTCACTTTAGCCTTGCGTCGACTGAGGGGTGGCGATTCTTGCGATGTGTTGGGCCGGGCCGTCGCTGAAGGGTGAGGTGACCGTCGTCGGTTCCTCCGAGCGGCCTCGGAGCTGTCCGAGCCGAAGCAGCGTTTGGGGTCGTATCCTTTTGCGCCGAGCACTCAGGGGCGACGGCGCGTTCGTCGATGCATGGTTGCACGTCACATGTTGACTGTGCCCCCTCATCGGCACGATAAATAAACGCTATTCATTTCTATCGTTTCCGTTGGTGAGCGTCCTCCATCGAGTGCTCATGAGCCACGCCAGCACTTCAGGATCGCGGGAACCCCGCAGGTCCACTCGCAGCTTTGGAGTTTCGGCATCGCGAAGCTTCGTTAGTAACCCTGCATGACGACTTAGGATCCCCATGACCCCCAACGTTTGAAACAGATACACCGGCATGCGGGAAGCCTGGGGGAGCCAATTCCCGGGCAGATCGCAAACCAGGGTTGGCGCCGTGTTCTCGGCGTTCCTTCACTGGTATTGCTGGGTCTGGTCTACATGGTGCCGCTGACGATCTTCAGCACGTACGGCATCGTGGTGGAGCTGACGGGTGGGCGCCTTTCGGCAGCCTACCCCGTGACGCTGGTGGTAATGCTCTTCACCGCGCGTTCCTATGGGCGGATGGCGCAAGCTTTCCCGTTCGGGGGATCGGCATACACCTATGCGACGCGGTCGTTTGGGTCCGGGCTTGGACTTATGGCTGGATGGTCGCTGCTGCTGGATTATCTGCTTCTGCCGATGATCAACTACCTGCTCATCGGCATCTAGATGAAAGCGGTCTTCCCGGCCATGCCGGCGTGGGTGTTCATGATTGTTTCGATCTTGGCCGTGACCGTGCTGAACATCCTGGGAATTACGGCCGTCGCTAGGGCCAACTTCGTGACGTCCCAGGCWTCYGTTTCGCGAATTATTCAYTCGATGGGTCGGAGTGGGGTGTTCCCTGCTGCACTTGGGCGACTCCATCCTCGATTCCGCACACCCGTGCTCCCTGTTCTCTTGACATCAGCCGTCTCGCTTCTGGCCTTCGCACTGAATCTCCTGACAATCTCGTCGCTGATCAGCTTCGGGGCGCTGGTCGCGTTCTCGGTCGTCAACCTGGCAGTGATCAAGCACTACTTCCTTGACGAGAAGGTACGTGGAGCTCGCGAGTTAATTCACAACCTAGTGCTGCCAGGAATTGGTTTTGCCCTGACGGCGTGGCTGTGGACGAGCCTGGGCGGGTTGTCGTTCACTTTCGGACTTGCATGGGCGGGCGTTGGGTTGATTTACCTGGCTTTCCTGACCCGCGGGTTCCGGAAGCCGGCGCCGCAGTTGGAGCTCAAGGAAGTCTAGAGACCCCTGCTATCGCCGAACATTTGGTCAGGTCACGGCGGCAGATGGGGGTCGCCGTCGTCAATGTTCTCCGTTGGCCGTTGCCTCGCAAGGCATCCTGTGGAAGCCTCGGAGTGATCCCGTCGCCGGGGTGACGACGGGCAGACGAGAAGGAGCCCGGCATGGGACTCATCCACATCGACCTGTTCACCACGCTCGACGGCGTCGCGCAGGCGCCGGGGGGACCTGAGGAAGATCCGGAGGGTAGTTTCGCGTTTGGAGGCTGGCAGGCGCCTCTGTTCGACGACGCGGTGGGCGAACAGGTCGAATCCGGGATGGTAGGGATGGACGCCCTGCTTCTTGGACGCCGTACGTACGACATTTTTGCCGGGTACTGGCCGCACCAGGACGGAGGCATAGCGGAGCTGTTCAACCGCATCCCTAAATACGTGGCCTCGCGCCAGGCGCTGAACCTTGAGTGGGATGGCTCGTCTCAGCTCGGTCCTGATGTGGTGGCTGCCTTGCACGAACTGCGCGACAAGCATGAGCACATACACGTCATCGGCAGTCTCGACTTCGTGCAGACCCTGTTCGCAGAGCGGCTCTTCGATCGGCTCACGCTTTGGGTGTATCCGATCCTCCTCGGTGGCGGGAAGAAGGTCTTCGCCGATGGGGTGGTTCCGACGAACCTACGACTCATCGAGCCGGTGGTCGCCTCGCCGAAAGGTGCCGTGATGCAGCGCTACGCGTTGGTTGAGGGGACGCCTGGGGTGGGGGATATGGCAGCACAATAAACGCTGCTCACGGTTCAGTCGGTAGGGGTGATCTCCTCCGCGCGTTTCCAGTGCTCCTTCAGAACACCAGCGAGCCGTTCGGGTTCCATCCGGTGTGGGGGATCGAAGTGGTGACGATCCTCAATTCAGAGCGTTCAGGCAGAATCATCTGATTGGACCATGTTGTCCACTCCTGATCCATCACAACGAAAGCGAGTCTGTGTGGGCCTCTTCAAAAAGAAGCAGCGTGAGCAGGAACCAGTCGATGAGGACCTGACCTTCTTCACCATGTCCAAGGCACAAGAGTTCCGGGTCATGGCACGTGAAGTTTTCGCTGAATTGGGCTACGAAGTACAGATCAATCCGGATCATGCCACTGACTCTGCCGGCCGCGGATACGGGTTCTGGAATGTCGCAGCGAACTGTCATAACGCTCCGGAATCACAGTGGCGTGAGATCATCCGCCAGCACCTCCAGTCTGTGCTGGCAAGCTTCGAAGCACCTGATCCTTTTGACGAGCTCACGCCGGAAGAAGTGTCGAGCCAGACCTACGCACGTCTTTACGAGGAAGCAGGCATTCCAAGCCTTGACGGCTACCCTCACAGCGAATTTGCGCCAGGTGTTGTTGAGATGCTGGCCCTCGATCTTCCGGACACGGTGGCTGTGTTCAATCGTGAGCATGCCAGCAAGTTCGGCGGCTGGGAGGCGCTCCGGACGCAGGGCCTAGCGAACCTTCGTGCTTTGGGCAACGAACAAGTCGAAACAATCCCTACGCAGGGAGGCGGGTCTTTTTCGGCGTTGTTGGGCGATTCGGTCTACACAGCCGGCAAGGCCCTGCTGTTGCCTGGACTTGCTACAGAACTTACCGGCAAGTCGCCTCGTCAGGACTTGGGGTGGCTGATGAGCATTCCAAACCGACACCAGCTGGTCTGGCACTTCATCGAAGATGACAGCGTGGTCCCCGCCCTTGAAGGCATGGTGCGGTTCACGGCCATGGGATACAGCGATGCACCGGGCCCGGTGAGTCCACATGTTTATTGGTGGAACGGCACCGGGTACGAGCAACTGACCCAGCTGTCCGAGGAGGACGGCAGCCTTTCTATTCACATCAGCCCTGAATTCCATGCAGTCCTCGAAGCGGCGACGTCCGGCGCCTGACAGCGTCAAACCGCACTACTGCGAGCAAACCAAAACGGTGTGCTTGAACACTGCCGGAGTATGCCCTTCTCCGCCATCTAACAGGGTGTACCTACCGCGGCAGGCTGTCGCTTGCCCGCACGGCGTCCAGCAGGTCCATATCAATTGCCGTTGTGCAGAATCGAAGGAAGCTCCAAGGTCACACATTCGATCTTTCGTCTACATTTGGTGACGCCGCTGGCTATGTGCTCATTGTTCCCTTTTGCAAGTTAGACCGACCAGCCTCATGACGGCTTCGGCATGGGGTTGAGCGAGTAGCGCGGAGCGGGCTTGACGCAAGAGGGTGGCAGTTACTGGCAAACCCCATAGACCTGATTGTTACTCGTGCAGTTGCGGGCTACAGGCTCGCTTCCGCCAATATCTCGGACATGCCAACCTCCAGCACCTCGGCTAGGCCGGCCAGCGTCGAGATCCGGGGATTGGACGGACCCACAGAGTCTTTTCGCCCTGAAGATCGAGCGCTCTCGATCAGTTGAAGTTGGTTTTTCGTAACTCCGGCGCGGAAGGCCAGTGACTCCTGGCTGAGTCCTCGCTCTTCGCGCAGTCGTCTAAGCGTCGCGCCCAAACGCCTCGCCTCTTCTTCGCTCCATCCCACGATCCAATGATCTAAATCAGGCCCGAAATAAGACACCCTTTATAAAAGGTCTGATATATATGGTCAAGGAAGGGATTCTTTAGAAGGTTCCTCCTCCATTGCGAAAGGTGCCCCACGTACATGAATCCCGATAGAAGAGTCTCTCGTGCAACGTTCAGTCCCTGGAAAGGAACGCTTCCGCTGCTGCTCGCCACGGTTCTGCTGACGAGCTGTAGCAGTGGCCCCGTGCCGAAAAATGAACCGAGCGAGACTCCCAGCAGCGTGTACCAGTTCGAGACCCCGAGATATGGGGCCAAGGATAGGCTCACGGTCAAGATTCCGCAGGCCCTGAAAGACGTTGCCCCTGAATCCACCGACCTTCCCTTCACCTCCGTGGAGGTTACCTCTCATGAGCTGAATTCTGCGCGGTATTGTGCCGTGGATCTGGAAATTGATTGGCCCGAGGGTGCTGTCGATCAAGTGAAGAATCCTGACATCGCAATCCTGAAGAACGGGGATCTTAAGACAGACGTGGAGAGGGTTAGCAGTTACCTCACGGGCCAACCATTCAAAACTGACAGCGGGAAAATGAGTAGCATCGCTTTGTCGATCGATGACCTGAAGACGTCCGAACCGCAGCCAGGTTCTTACGCTGCCGCAGACTTTGGAACGCTGACTCTGGTGCGGGAGTGCGCAAAGTCGCCGACCGATGACAATGCGACTTTCGAATTTAACTTTCGAACCCTTGCCGACTCCGTGACCCTCGGCGCCTTCGCATCCTTCAAAATGACTGTGATGAAGGGCGGCAACCTGACCATAGTCGACCGGGAGATCGCAGATTACGAGCTGGACTCGAATGGTACCTGGCTCGCGGATTAGCGAGAGCCGAAAGCACTCGTGGTTGACCTGGTGGTCGCCTCGCCGAAGGGTGCCGTGATGCAGCGCTACCCTTTGGTTGAGGGGACGCCTGCGGTGGGGGATATGTCGGCGGACTAGACCTGCTCCCGATTCAGTCGATGGGGCTGCTCTTCTCCGCGTGCTTCCAGTGTTCCCTCAAGACGGCGGCGATCCGTTCGGGTTCGATCCGGTGCGGGGGATCGAAGTGGTGACGATCCTCAAACACCTCCACTCGATAATCCCCGAAAACCCTGGACAGTCGATCCGCGATATCCCCGTACTGGTCCGGATTGCTTAGCCCTCCGAGCACGTACAGGACTGGCCTGGCGAACGACCTGAGTTGGTCGCGGTCCAGGTGGTATTTCTCGAAATCACGCAGGAACGCATTGATTCCTGCGGGTCGCTTTGCCATCCACGACGGCGGGTCACCCGCCGGCGGAGGCGGAAGGACGACGTCGGGCCTTACCGACAGCCTCGTGAAGGCCTCCATGAACTGCTTTGGCGGCAGCGATTCGAGTTTTTCCATCCGCTCCCAGAATCGGGAGTGTGCCTTGCTCCAATCCCAGTCTCCCGCCCAGGCAGGTTCCAAGAGGGTCAGGCTGAGCAGGCGCTCGGGGTGCTTGGCGGCGAAGGCGAGGGCTGCCGCTCCGCCACCCGAGTAGCCGACCAGGTGGAACGTGTCCCATTGTTTGGCGTCTGCCTCGCGGAGGACTCCATCGACCTCGGTATCAAGCGACCAATCGGGTGGTGGCTCGTCGGCCTCATAGAGGTCCAGGTCCTTCGCAAACGCGTCCACGTCAGGGCCCAGCGCTTTTATGAGGTCGGTGTAGGCGGGCGCAGCAGGAAGGACGCTGCCTGGAAGGAAGAACGCGCGGATTGCTCCCATGGGTGAACCATACGCTTGGGGAGGGGTGAGGGGGAGAGGCCTGCTCAGGCCCCAGCGATCCTGCCCGCCACATACTCCGCGTCCAGGCCCACTCCGCCGACGATCGACGAGTAGTGCCGCGTGAGCCAGGGCAGGCCCACCGTGTACAGGCCAGCTTGTTCCATGACGCCTCGCGAGTGCTTCGGGTAGCCCCATTCATCCAGCACGGGAATGTCGATGAAGCTCAGGTCGAGCTTGTAGCCGGTTGCCCACAGGACGGATCTGATGTTCGCGTCGGCAAGGTTCAGCTTGGCCGGTTCGGCGGGCAGCCAGTCGTCCTCGGGCTCCGATGGTTGCTCGGGTGCTTCGATGCCTGCGGCCGCGATGTATGCCTCGATCGCGCGTCCAGAACGCTGGGCGAAGGTGGACTCGACTGTTGCGAGGCGTTCGGGGAGGTCGTCGCTGAAGGTGATGACGCCGTCGTCGATGTTTTCCAAATGCCCGTGCAAGTGCATGCCGCGGCGGCCGAGCTCGCGGAGGTGGATGTTGTGGCCGCCGTCTGTACCGGAGAGCAGCGGGTTGCAGGCGAAACGGGCCGCGGGAGAGGGGAGTCCCTCGCGGGTGAGGGCGTTGATGCCGTAGTCCGGCCCGTGCTTGCCAACTTCCAGCAGCCAATAGATGAGGTCGTGGCCGCGGTAACGGCGCGGCGCTTCAGGACACGTGGAGACGGCGAGGTGTACTTCACGACCGGCCGCGTGCAGTTCCTCGGCGATCTGCCCACCCGACTGCCCGGTCCCGACAATCAGCACAGCGCCATCGGGCAGCTGCTGGGGGTTGCGGTACTCGTGCGTGTGGAGCTGGAAAATGTTCTGCGGGAGGTTGCCCGCAACGGCGGGAAGCTTGGGTACCTGATAGGCGCCCGTCGCCAGGACGACGTTGCGTGCCTGCATGTGCCCGAGCGACGTCTCGATGGTGAACCCATCCCCGGCGGCTGCCAGCCGGGTAACCTCGACGCCGGTGCGAACCGGAGCGTTGATCACTTCCGCGTACTTTCTGAAGAGATTCACAGCAGCGATCCGCGGTATGAACGCGTCCGGTTCTTCACCGGAATACGGCATCCCCGGCAGGCTCAGCGCGAGGTTCGGCGTGTTCATGTAGAACCCGTCCCACCGGTCCTGGAACGCACCTCCCAGAGAGTCTCGCCGTTCCAGGATTTGATGCTCGACGCCGGCCTGGGTCAGCCAGTAGCTCATGGCGAGTCCTGCTTGGCCTGCGCCGATGATGACCGTGTTTATCGGTTCAGTTCTCATCTCCGGCGCCCTCTGCTTTGACTCCAGTGATTGCGCACTGGGGCGGTTTGCTTGCGCAGGTTCAACCGTGTTCGGGATGGACGGATAGCTCCCATGGCTGAACTGTACGCCTCTGGGCTCTACCCAGGGAGACCCACGTTCGCTGTATCTGATTGAAGTCGCTGCAGGTTCGGGTATGGATTCTCATCGACTCTGCGACGGCGTCACGGCCTGCAAGGCAAGCTCGACCAGGCGTGGCATCTTGGTTGCGCCATCCACAGTTCTCGGCTCGCGGAGATGCCCAGCAAGGGTCAGATCAACCAAGCCATGTACCGTCGCCCACACGAGGGCCGTGATCTCGCGGACATCGCCCGAAACTACATAGCCGTCCAGCTGTCCCTTCGAGACCAGCGCGTACAAATAGTCCGTGCAGGCGGTTGCGGCGTTTTCAAGATCGCGACTCGGATTACCAATCTGGAAGTCGCCGAATACAAGGCGGTAATGGGCAGGGCGCCCCATTGCGCCTTCTGTGTAACCGAGCAGGGCGCCCCAAAGCGGGGTGCGATCACCCACACCAGACGCAGCTCCTAAACGCATCTGCTCGCCCAGATAATCAAGATTCTCTGCTGCAACAGCGCTTAGGAGATCGTCTTTATCTATGAAATGTCGATATGCGGCCGTGCGGGACAAACCCGCTTGAGCGCCGACGGCCCGCAAAGTCACTGCATCGGGGCCACCCTGGGTCAGCAAATCACTTGCGGCCGCCAATAGTCTCGATCGAGTTTCGTTGGGCAAAGAGTCCATGGACAACCATCCTACCTACGGCAATGCGGCTTGATTGTTGACGAGTTGACACTGTCAACAGCAATTGTTTACTCTGTTGACATTGTCAACAGAGAGTTGGCTCTCGTGGCTGATTCGCACTCAAGGACACATGTCCGTCCGCAAATGAGCCCGGGGAAGAAAGAAGGAACAAACATGAAATCCGAAGATCTAGCCGCAGCGTACTTCGAAGTCTGGATGACTACCGATGATGATCGTCGCCACGAGTTGGCCAGCCAGGTCTTTACGGAGAGTGCCGTCCACTATGCGGTCCCCGCGAATGTGCAATTCCGTGGAGTCGAAGCGATTGAGAGCAACATCAAGCGCGTAAATACGGAGAACATCCAAGGGAACGGACTTTCTTTCACGTCCGGTCACGTGACCCCTAACCACAACACATTGCAGCTCGAATGGTCAGTCGAAACCCCCTCTGGGCAGACGGTCGCCACTGGTCGTGACTTCCTTCTTATTAACGACGACGGACGCGTCCAGGCTCTCTACATGTTCAACGGCGCCTGATTCGGCCGGAGCAAGAAGTGATCTAATTCAGGCCTCCCGAAACGGGCAGACCGTTTCGGGAGGTGTGGATTGGCTGCCGGTGGTCACCTGACGTCGGGTTTTGGCCGTCAGATCAGAGGATTTTGGACAGTCGTGTGCACTCTTCCCACAGCCGCTTCCGGGCGTCGGGATCAGAGCCCATGCCCGGCGTCGGCAGTTCCTTGCGTTTCGCCCAGAGCTTGCCGGACACCGCCGCAGCCTCTGGCGAGGTGGCCAGCCACACAGCCGTATCGGCTGCCTTCTCTGCGGGCTTGCCGAAGGTATTTGTCATCCAGCGGAATGGTCCGCCAACGTCCTGCAGAAGAGCGGTGTGCTTGACGAGGCCCGGGTGCACTGCGTTGACGACGATGTTGGATCCGC
This sequence comes from Paenarthrobacter sp. 10L420, assembly GCF_056395385.1. NCBI lineage: Bacteria > Bacillati > Actinomycetota > Actinomycetes > Micrococcales > Micrococcaceae > Paenarthrobacter > Paenarthrobacter sp. 10L420. Next base: position 16,326 of record NZ_JBFTJK010000002.1, read on the forward strand.
GAAGCCGCTCCGCGAACTCCTGCGTCAACAGAACACGACCGAGCATTGTTGGTGGGGTAGAGCGGAGGTAGCTGTAGTTGCCTTTCTCAGTTTGAAGGTCATCGAAATCGATCTTTGTCACCGAGGGGCCGCCCGAATATTTGGAAGCGATGTTGACGATCCGCGACGGCTGCCCCTCATCTCTGCTCGCGCCGCGCTTGAGCGCGTCCAGGAGCAGATTCGTAAGAAGGAAGTAGCCCATCACGTTGGTGGCGAACGTGACCTCAAGGCCATCCGTGGTCACGTGGCGTTCCTTGCGGAAAACGCCGGCCGCGTTGACGAGCACGTGAAGTTCGTCGTGGCGGGAAAGGAACTTGTCCACCGCTGAGCGAATCGACGCTTGGTTTGAGAGATCGCAGGCAAGAGGCTCCAAGGTTGCGCCCGGGACCGCCGCCTGGATCTCGCGCAAAGCCTCTTCGGCCCGAGCTTCTGTCCGTCCAACCACGACGACGGTCGCACCTTCGCGTGCCAGTGCAGTGGCGATGGCCTTGGCAAGACCACCCGTAGCGCCGGTTACCAGCGCTGTTCGTCCATTCATCGAGGGCATGGCTTGATCTCAGCACGAAACGGACTGTTTGGCGAGGGTATTTAGTTCTTGGAAGGCCGTGCTTTCGGTTTCTTCGCTGGGAGCCCAGCCACGTAGTCGAAGGCTCTGGCCACCCATGGTTCGGCCTTCTCGGCGTCATCGTTCCAAGCTTCGGGAAGACCCGTGTATCCGCCCATGGGACGTTCTTCAGGGCCGAAGGGTTGAGTCTCGTGATCAGCCTCGAGCTCGGCCTTGTCGGCCTCGGAAAGACGGACGCCGATGGTTGGGCCGAAGAGCCCCGCAAACATGTTGCCATTCACAAAGGCGCCAAGATTGCCGAACATCGGCTTGACGATTACATCCGGATGATCGGGCAGCACAGACCGGAAGCGTTCCTTATCGGCGTCCGAGGGCTTGGGCATCTGCACTTGCTTGTCCTCCTAGGTTGTCCCTCCAAGCCCAACTGTACGCAGAGCATGACGACCAGTCCGCAAGCCGCCGTAATGCCCATTCCCAGCCAATCAATTCCTGCTCCAGCCGAACTCTGTCCCCATAGCTGCCTCCCTGCAATCCCTCGTAGACGTGCGCTTCCTCAGGTGTCAGTCGACTCAACACAGCACGAGAAGGAGTTGCCTCCACGCTCCACGCATCCCGGTGTGCCAGGAGGGTTTCCTCGTCCATCAGTACGCTCGACACATGGGGATGGACTGAACGCAGTTGATCCAGGATGCGGAAACCGTGGGTGTCCAAGTCACCCCAGTACAGGACCTCACAGTCCTGCAGCCATGCCGCATCCCGGAGGGATGAGAAGCCGTAGCCGGCCCCGAAGATGGCCAGCGTGTCTGGCCGATCCGGGAGGGATAGGAAGTTCACGAGATTCTCGGTGATGATCACCGTGCTCACCGGAAGCCTGAGGGACTCGAACCCGGAAGCCGTCACCGTGATGTCCCGGGCATCGCCCAGCAAGGGGATCGCCGAATCCAATACACGGAAGCGAACCTGCTCCGGCTGGTGGAGGAAGCCGTGACGCTCCGCGAAGCGTGCAGCCGATGTCCGGGCAGCTGATCGTCCCAGCAAGGGATCATCGGGAGCCGAAGACTCAGCCACGTCAAGCAGCTCGTCGTCATGCGCCTCGACGGTGGGTGTATCCGAGCCCTCCGCGGGCACCAGCGTCCCCACCATCTCATCGATTGTCCGGCGGTGCGTCTCCACGAACTTCGTGTGAACCCCAGGCAGGCTCAACTGCCGCACATAAACACCAGGGGAGGGGTGGTCGCGGAGCCACAGCGCCACTCGTGCAGCAGTCAATGCCGCGTCGCCCAGCTCCAACAAAGCAAGTGGTCGCTTCAAAGCCCACGCCTCAAGAGCGGGATCAAGAGCTACAAGCGAAGAAGCAAGCGACCGGAAACGCTCCAACTCCCGCGACTTACCAACAAACGCAACCTCGTCCTCCACCGAATCAAACACGGCCACGGCGGGAAGTTGGTTTGACCCGATAGTGGTACGGCCGACGTCGACCGTTTCCAGACTGTACCGCCCACTGGCGGCGAACAGCTCGGCAGCCCATTCGCGGGCGGCAGCATAATCGTCCCGCAGTTCTGTTGCGGATGGTCGCTTCAACGCGCGACGCCGCGGATACAAGTCAGTCGGTTCCAGAGCCTCGCGCAGCAGTTGTCCACGGTCCCATGCGGTTGCAGACAGCGATCGCAGCCCCGCCAACGTCGTCCAAGGACGAGCAAGAGCAGACTTAGCCGGCACGCTTCTCCCGTTCTTCTCGGTACTCAGTGATGGTCATGTTGCGAAGCTGTGAGTCGTTGCCGTTAGTGTTGGCGACGAAGCCCACGTGTGCCACAAACGGCTCGATGACGTTGATCTTCTGAAGTGGAGTGACGATCAGCAGCTGCAGTTTCATCCGCTGGAACAACTCCATCCCGTAGCGTGCGGACTCGTCAGAGCCACGACCAAACGCCTCGTCGATCACCACAAACCTGAAGCTCCTCCCCTTGGCAGGGCCGCCTGCGCCGGAGCGTGAGGCACCTTTAACAGAAGCCAATCCAAACTGGAACGCCAAGGCAGCCGCAAGGATCGTGTACGCAAGCTTCTCTTTCTGTCCGCCCGACTTACCGCCCGAATCCGTGAAGTGCTCAAACTCCTCGCCCGTCTCGGTCCACTTCTCCGATGCCGAGAACGTAAACCAGTTCCGCACGTCCGTCACCTTGGACGTCCAGCGCTCGTCCAGGGTGGTGAACCCTTCACGACCACGGAAACGCTCGATCAGCCGTTCCACCTGCAGGTACTTCTGCTCTGAGTACTGATCATCATCGCCAATGGTGCCCTCGGAACAAGCCCTCAGGTCGATCCCGAACTGCCGCACATCCAGGTCCGTGGAGTTCTGATGCTCCAGCTGGATGTGCCTGCCCGGGTTGTACTCGATCTCCGCCAAGGACAGGTTGATCTCGCTGATGCGGTTCACGATGTCCTGGCGCCGGCTGTCCAGGAATGCATTGAACGCCACCACTTCATGGATGGTGTTCTGCGTCAGCGAGTCCTTGAAACGCGCCTCGAACCTGGGAAGGTCATCGCGCTCCAGCTGTTCGAGGAGCCTGTTGAACTCCTCCGCAGCCTCCAGCGTGGCGTCAATGTCCGTGGTCTCGTTCGGATACTTGTTGCGGAAGTCCGCCATGAGCCGCACTGTGGAAGCCGCAGCCGTCGCGATCTTTTTGGTCAACGCGTCAATCCTTCCGGTCAGACCGGAACGGACCGAACTCTCCGTAGAAACGGTATTCCGGTACGTGAGCGACTTTTGACCGAGTGTCTCGGCGGTGAGCCGCGCTACGGCAGCCAGTACGTCGCCGTCATCCGTTAGCGGTTGTTCCTGCAAGGTCAGGCGACATTCCTCGATCACCGTTGCGATGTCCCGGGCGTCCTTGTCGTTGGCCCCAATCCGCTCGCGAACCTTGTCGGAGCGCTCTTGAAGCTTCTCGATCCTGGCAACGACCTCAGACTCCTTGATCGTCAGCTGCTGCAGCACACTGCTCGCCTGCTGGAGTTGCAGCTTCTCATCCTTGAGCTCCTGGACCCGGCGAGCGGTCACCTGCCAGCTGATCTCTGAAAACTCGGTCACAGACCCAACATTGCCCAGTAAGCGGTTCAGCCGGGCAGCGTCACCCAGCGACGCGTCGACCTTCGCCAGCTGGGTCCCGACACTGCGGTGCTTGCCGTCAACATCGTCCCGCTCAGCCCGAATCCGCACGATCTTCTCGTGGTTGTCCCAGCCAAGGACAAACGTCCGCCGGTCCGTCAGGCCAGTGCGGTCGTCCTTCTCATGCCTTCCCCGCGAGCCCTTCAACTGACCATTGACAGTCAGCGCCTTGGGATGCCTGCGGAAGTCCTCCATGGTGTCGCAGCAGACATAATCGAACCTGGTGCTGAGCTCATCCAGAAGGAAATCGCGGAACGGCGTGCCCTGCTTGATTGCAATCTTCGCGCCCAGCGTGCCGGGTGCGGGAGGCCGTTGCGGGTACGAGTCACCAATCCGCCGGTACACCAGCTTGCCCTTGAGATCATTCGCGTCCACCCATGAGCTCACCGCAGCATAGTGCTCAGCGGACACCAGCAGTTGGAGCGCAAAGCTCCTCAGTGTACGTTCAGCCGCGCCCTCCCACTCGGCCTCGCCGTCACGGACGCGCAACAGTTCGGCAGCGTAGGGGAGTGCCGACTCGGCAATGCCCGTGCCCTCGCAAATACGACGCCTCAGCTCCAACTGCAGACGAGCCAGCAAAGTCTGCCTGGAGCCAAGGCTGGCAAGTTCCGCGTCCAGGTCCTCCCTGCGCGCTGCCAGCTCCCTGAGCTCCGAATGCAAAGCCGTACGACGGTCCTGCAACTCCACCGCCTGGGTGGCAAGGTCCTGCTCAACCTGGCTCAAGCGTTGCCGGTTAGCGTCGAACAGCACCCGGTCTTCAGGAGTGTTCAATCCAAGTTCGACGGCGGCACTTGTGTACTGCTCGAAGCGCTTGCGTTGCGATTGGAGCGCCTCTTCAAGCTGCGCCACTTCCGAGTCGATGGCAGCAAGCCTGCCGCCACCGCTGGTCCGAATGTCCTCTTGCACGATCGCGAGTTCGTGCCGCAGCCGGGCAATGTCCGAGGTCAGCTGGGTGCTGTCTTCGCGGAGCTTGTGTCCCGTCCGCTCCAGCTCGTCCTGATGTTCCAGGCTCAGCGTCAACTGCTGATCCGTGAACCAGGGATGTAGTTGATCCCTTTGCTTGCGTGCCTGGTTTTCCTCGGCGCTGAGCTTCTGGTGCGTGGCGGCGCCTTCCCGGATCGGCTTCAGCAGCTCGATCTGGTCCTTGGCCCGGACTACGGCTTCGTGCGCTTTCTTGAGATCGTCGAAGTGCCCGATCAGCTTGCTGATCCTCGCTTCGACGTCATCGTCTTCCAGCATGTTGGTCCGGACGAAGTGGGTGATGTTCTCCACTTGCTTCATGGAAACCGTGCGGTGGAACAGCTCCATGGCCTGATTGCCGCTGATGCCAAAGTGGCGCTTGAATGCGGCCGCATATGGATCGAAAGTGTCGTGAACGCTTATGCCCTCAGCGCGCAGCTTCTTCTTCAGCTTCGCCGGATCTTGGCCGAAGTTGGAGAAGTCCTCAGCGATGGACTGCTCCTTCTCAGCCAGGGAGTAGAAGCGCGTTGGCTGCCCGGCTTCCTGCATCATCCAGAGGGTGATGGCCAGCGTCACGGTCTTGTTCAGCACAGCGTTGTGGAAGACGCCGAGGACCACTGACAACGTGCCGGGCGGCCGCAGCGCCACGGGCTTGGAGTACTCGCCGCCAGTGCTCCGGGTGCTCTTATGGAAGCCCCTCACATAGGACATCAGCGTGCGTTCCCGCTTTTGCGCGCCTGCGGCCTTGTTGTACTCGATGCGGTTGGCCGGCAGAAGGAGCGTCGTTATCGCGTCCACCACGGTCGACTTTCCCGAACCGATATCGCCGGTCAGCAGGCTGTTGGCGCCATCCAAACGGAACGTCCGCACGCCGCCGTGGAACGTGCCCCAGTTCAGCAGCTCCAAACGTTGAAGTCGGAACCCGGGCGGCAGGCCGCCGTCGTGCGCCGTTTCTGCTGTTTCATCGATGCTGAACAGCGTGTCCTGAACGTCAGTGGTCATGGTCACTTGCTTCCGGTGAGAGAGTCACGATAGTCAGCCAACCGCGCGTCGAACTCTTCCAGCCACTGCGCGTCCACGTAAGCCTTCAAAATGCGCATCACCTCATACGTTTCCGTTTCGCCCTTCAATCTCCGCAGGAAACCGAGTTCCACAACCTTCTTGACGTTGGTCCCCAGCCGGTCCAGGATCCGGGCCTCATTGCTGGACTCGGGCAGGAAAACTGAGACCATGTCCTTGATTTCGGCCTCGGACATGATCAGCCGGAGCTCGCTGCTGTTGGTATCAAACTCGAGCATCCGCTTCCGGAGGAGGGCGAGCAGCAGGCTGACGTCGAACGTGAGTTGCCTTCGGGGGATGAGTCGGGGGAGCGTGCCCTCAGGATCCTCGCGCGACTTCAGAAAGGCGTAGCCCTCCGACTCGTCCAGGATCAGGTTGAGCCCAAGCACCGCCACATAATCCCTGACCTGCGACGTGAGCGTGATTAGCGACTGCCAGATCTTCTGATCAGCCTCCGCATACACCACACCTTTGAAGAGCCTGGTCACGACGGCGGGCAGTTCCTCGGGGGTGCTTGCTGTTTCGGTTGTCATGCCGGCCTCACGAAGATGATCTGGTCAATGGTTGCCTCTTTTAGCGTGCCATCCGGGAGCTGCCACTGGAGGTTCTGGGTTGTTTCCGCATCGATAGTGGCCCAGTCCGACTCGACCGCCAGCTGGTAATACTGCACCAGTTCCGCGAGGCCCTGGGTCAATGGATGTGCGGCGGTGATGTCTGCGAGCGTTGCCTGGTCCGCGTGTTCAAGGACGTCGTCGATGTTCGACTTCAAACGCTCCCTGTCTACGTGGAATTGGCTGAACAGCGGGCTCGCATCCAGGTCCTGATCATCCGCGGTGACCACCTCGTCCATCACCATCACGCGGCTGCCAGGCTCGTAAAGCGGACGCTCGAACGGCAATGCAACGTCCACGGACGGTGCGTCGATCTCCATAAAAACGTTCGACGGCGGGTGGTCCCGTGTGTCCAGTGCAGCCGCCTCAACGCTTCGGATCAGTTGCATGATGCGTTTGTTCTCGAGGAAGACTTTGTCGTCCAGGAGCCTGCGCATCTGCTGGGAAAGCTGCCTCACTGTGCTCTGTGTCTGTTCAACCGCCGGTAACCAATCCTGATGGAGGTTGGTGATGGTGTGGAGGTTGTCTGCCTGCGCCAAAGCCTCGATCTGAGTGGCTCGCTGGAGGAGATCGTTCAGTTCGTTCCGCAGTTGGGGAGACATGAGGTAGTCCCAGAAGCCCTGGAACGTGCGGCCTTGGAGGGAGCTGCCGATGTCCTGCTGATTGGCGAAGATCGTGTCCAGAAGTTCGCCTTGGCTGCCGTCCCACGTGGCGATCTGCTCGCGGACTTGGCGGTCCAGTTTTCGGAAGTTCTGTTCGACCTCCCGGAAATCGGAGAGCAAGTCCTTGGCCAACGCCGTGAGCTGCTGGAAGTGGTCCAGAGCCTCGGGGCCGCTCATGACTTTGACGTCGCCCGCGCGGATCCGCTGCATCTCCTTGTCTATCTGGTCTCTTTGCTGCTGCAGTTCCGCAAGCCGCACTTCCGGGTCGGTCTCCGATTGTTGGACCAAGGTTTTCAGGACCGCGAAGATGCTGGTGAGCCTGGATTGCGTGGCCACGAACTCACGGCCTCTGAGGCTCTCCACCCACCTGACGACGTCCTCTGCTGCGGCGGTCAGATCGTAATGCGGCTCGTCCTCACCCGGAACGTAGTACTTGCGCAGCCAAGCCCGCTCCGGAGCTGCCCAGTCGTCAAGATACTCTGATGCGCTACGCGGGAATTTGTCCTCACCGAACGATTCCCGGAGACCGAACAAGACGTCATCCAAAGTATCGATCAGTTGCTGGCGGCCAACGTTGCGCTGGTTAGGGTCTGTGAAAGCGGCCATGAAGAAGTGCAGGGCCAGCGGGGCGTTCTGGGCGCGGAGGAGGGCCCAGCCCGCGTGGTTCTCACGCAGGGAATTTATGGCGTAGAAGTCCACGTGCTCCCTTAAGTCTTCGGGTTTGTACTGGCTGCTGGCCCGGCTCTTGACTCACAGGCTAAGCCAAGACCACGACAATTTTCTTGGTCAGTCCGGCCATCGGATTGATTAATCTGAAGTCGCACTGGCTATCTGCTCAGATCTATGTAAACTTGACGGTGTTGTTGTGTTTGGCATTTGGTAGTTCAGGCAGTCCCCGTGATCCATCTGGATCGCGACCTTCTGAAGTAACGGTGGAGAACACCCCACACCGGAGACCCGAAAGTCGGGAGAATCTCCACCTTCAGTAAGGACTGAAAAAATGGCTACAGGTACCGTGAAATGGTTCAACTCCGAAAAGGGCTTCGGCTTCATCTCTCCTGAAGATGGCAGCCAGGACGTTTTCGCTCACTACTCTGCGATCAACTCCTCGGGCTACCGCTCCCTCGAAGAGAACCAGAAGGTTTCCTTCGACGTCGAGCAGGGCCCCAAGGGTCCCCAGGCAGTAAACATCCAGGCTATCTAGTCTTCGGATAAACAAAAAAGCAGGGCTGGTCACTGACCGGCCCTGCTTTTTCTTGTCGTTGCAATCGAATATGTATACGAGGTGCTAAGAAGTCACTAGAACACATATCCACATAGCGAATTACACCCCTGTAACTCACCTTCGAACGTCCGTAGCGTGGTTGGTATCAACTACGAAACCGAGGGCCTTCCATGGACGAACAGACTGCAAACGACTCCTTCCCGCCAGCTCATTCGAAGCAGGCTCAGCACCTAGGCGAGTCCCGCGAGCACTCATTTTTGCCAGAATCGCCACCTAGACGGGCGTTAGGCGACCTGTGCAAGGCCTTTTTGCCACCTAGTCCCGTTTCCGAAATCTAACCTGCGAAGTGAGCCGCATGTCGGTCATCCACAGAAACAGAAGGTTGGATCGAGTGTTCGATTCTGAGGTTCAGCGCATCCTCGATTTCGTCGGCCGCGGCATAAGCGTGCGGATTATTGGAGCCCCCGGAAGCGGCAGGACCACGGTGTTGCAAAACGTGGTGGCCAACCTGGAAAAAACCGGCATCGCTATCCACTTCGTCAGCGGCCTTCGAACGCATCGCTCAATCCCGTACGCAGCCATCAAGAGCCTGGGTTTGGAGCTTCGGCCAGGCCGCAGCGGAGTTATGGATATGGCAGATGCGCTCTCCAGCCAGCTATCCAAGCCTGGAAAGCACGTCCTGATAGTGGACGACATCCATCTGCTGGACAACGAATCGCTGGCGGTGCTGGAATCCGTTCGCCGCAGGTCCGACTGTCCGTTGGTCGTCACGGCTCCGGACAGCGGCTCGATCTCAAGAGGTCAACTGGCCGTCATGAACAGTGGTCGCGAAGCTTTGCTGCAACTGGACCCGCTCCATTTTGAGCAGGTACACACCTTGGTGACGCAGGTGCTGGGGGCTGCCGCTGATGCAGACACAACAGCGAGGATCCTGACAAAGTCCGGCGGCAACCCTCGGCTCATTGTCCGCATCACGGAGACCGCGGCCTTAAGCGAGCTTCTGGTTATGCGTGGCCGCCAGTGGCAGATGACCGGTGACACCCTCTGGAACGACCATCTGAGAGGCACCCTCGAAGCGCTGCTGGCGGACCTGAGTCCGGAAGAAGTCACTGCCCTGCACACCATGGCAATCCTTGGCACCGCCCGTGTAGACGTTCTGCAAAAGGTGGTACAGCCCGATGTGTTGGAAGGCCTTGAACGGCGGGGATTCCTGTCAGTCATGGACGATCACCACAATGGACCGATCGCGGCGATAAGCCCGCCCGTCATCGCGGACTATTTCAGAGGCCAAAAGACGCTCAGGGACCGGCACCTCTTGCGGAACAAGATCGCTGGCGCCCTTGAGGGCGTGCCTCAAACGGCGCAGGGCAATTCAACAACTGCGGACTGCCTGTCCCGGGTCCTGGGATCCTTGCGGCTCGAGAAGGGAAACGATGATGCCGTAACAGCCCGGCATTTTCACGATCACAGTGCAGCCCGCGAACGTACGCGCTATGAACGATGGCAAGCAAACAAGTCAGCGACCAATGCTGCAGCACTGCTCAGGGTTTACTGGGGCGCGCCGGTGAACGTTATGCGGGCAACCCGCGTCTGCCGGGAGACGTCCACACTCAACGGCGACCCCAATGACATTCTCTTTCTCACGATCACCAAGGCTTTCCTTGCAATCTACTCAGGGCAAGGCGTGGGTACGGCTGTTGGCATTCTGAAAGGATTCGCTGAGCAGAACCCGGATCAGGCGTCCAGCGCCGAGGCCACGATCCTCTTCATCAACGCCTCCCATGGTCGGGTCACACCCCTGCCCGAGCCTTCTGCCGAAACCCCGCAGCCTACGTCGCTGGGGTTGGAAGGACTCGTCCAAAGCTTGCTCGAGCTGTATCGCTTTCGGCCGGCCACGGTCCTCAGCGTGACAGAAAAAGCTGAGGACGACGACGCCTTCCCGCACCTACGTCCGTTCCTTCACGGCTTCGCGCTCTTTGCAGCAGGCAGGATCGAGGACTCCCTGGTCTTCGCGCTGGATTGGCGTGCCGAGGCCCGCCGGAATCTCGATCAATTCGGCGTCGTGGCCAGCAGCTATGTGGCAGCGCACGGTCTGCTGTACAGGGGCTACTTTGAAGAAGCCGAATACCTCATGAGCAGCGTCTTTGCCATGGGTCGTCCCGGCTTCGTGGTGGATGTCCTCTATGACGCCATGCTGCGGCTCGCCGGTCTACGGCATGCGACGACGGCCATCTCACCGGCGTTGTCCATCGCGTCGCAGGCAAGGACTGAAGTGCCCGATGTTGGCCCATTGCCCGGCATCGGCAAGGGAGTGCATGAGCTCATTGCCGCAGAGACGACTCAGCCGTCGGTTTTTGATCGGCGTGCCGTGAAGCTCATCAAACGTCAGATGAAGAGCGGCTACATTCTGGAAGCAGCAATGACGGCACTGCTCTGCACATGCCTCTCTCCAGGAGGGCCAGTCCTGGATCTCCTGCGCAGGATCCTCCGGGATAGCGGAGTGACGGCTCATGACCAGATGATGGCCGTTGCCACCGCCGTTGTGGAGGGCGATCACAAGTTGCTTGGTCTCCTCCTGAAGCACTACGAATTGGATGCCGACAACTATCAGATCGGCATGCTCCTTCGAGGCGCCCTCAAACGTCACGTTCTGGAAGGGAACACAGCCGCGGCGGAGGCCATGGCCGAAGCTTCCTCTTTGTTCGCAGCAAGGTTTCCTTCAACCAACGAGCAACTCTCCTTCAACACTTTCAGGACGACACCCCTGACCGAACGCGAAATCGAGGTTGCCGCGTTAGCAGGGCATCGCTCGAACGTTGAGATTGCTGAACATCTGGGAATCAGCGCGAGAACAGTGGAAAACCACATCTCCAACGCCCTCCGGAAAACGGGCGCAACCTCGCGCAATGGCCTCTTCATCCTCGTGGGGAATTCAATGGCAGCACGCTGACGCAAGTTAGGCTGAACGTATCTTCCAGTACGAGTCTCCGGTGACACCGGTAGAGCTCAGACCTTGATGCGTGAAGGGTTTTCGTGAGCAATTCCCCGGCGTTGGCCCGCCGCCTCGGCACCTTCGATGCTTCGCTCATTGGCTTAGGCTCCATGATCGGTGCCGGGGTCTTCGCGGCCTTCACACCAGCCGCAGCGGCAGCAGGATCCGGGCTCCTTATAGGCCTGGTTGTTGCGGCCTTCGTGGCCTTCTGCAATGCGACGTCCTCCGCGCAACTCGCTGCCAGTTACCCCACCTCCGGCGGAACATACGTCTACGGACGTGAACGGCTTGGGCCGTGGCCCGGGTTCCTTGCCGGGTGGGGATTCGTGATCGGCAAGACGGCCAGCGCCGCAGCCATGGCTATGACCTTCGCAGCCTATGCAGCACCGGCAGGTTGGGAGCGTCCGGTGGCGATTGCCGCCGTCGTAATTTTGACGGCTGTGAACTATCACGGCGTGACTCGCACAGCGGGACTCACGCGAATTTTGGTGATCGCCGTCCTGACCGGTCTGGCGATAGCCGTGGCGGTCGTTTGGGGTGGTTTGGGACCTGATTTCAACAACTTTGTGGGGGAGGGACTGCTGGCGCACGGCTGGTACGGCATCTTGCAGTCGGCCGGGCTGTTGTTCTTTGCCTTCGCCGGCTACGCGAGGATTGCCACGATGGGGGAGGAGGTCCGCGATCCTCGTCGCACCATACCCCGGGCCATCAGCATCGCCCTGGGAATCACGATTGTCATCTACGCCATAATCGCAGTCACGCTGTTGTCTGCCTTGGGACCCGACGGTGTTTCCGGGACGCCGACACCCCTCGCCGATGCCGTCACTTCTGGTGCGATGTCTTGGGCTGCTCCCGTTGTTCGGATCGGAGCCGCAGTTGCGTCTTTGGGTGCTCTCCTGGCGCTGATCGCAGGGCTGGGCCGGACGAGCCTGGCGATGGCCCGCGAGCACGACCTCCCGCACTGGCTCGCGGCAGTTCATCAGCGGTATAAGGTTCCCCACCGGGCGGAAACAACGCTAGCCGTGGTGATTTGCCTGATCATTTCCGTGGCTGACCTCAGGGGCGCCATCGGTTTCTCGTCGTTCGGTGTGCTGCTTTATTACCTGATTGCGAACATTGCGGCCTTCACCCAGCCCACCGAGGACCGCCGGTATCCGAAAGCACTTCAAGTGGCTGGAGCTGTTGCCTGCGTGGCGTTGGTAGCTACGCTGCCGCCGCTCTCTGTCGGGCTCGGTGTGCTGATGTTCGTGTTGGGCATCGTGTTCCGGGTGATCCGTTTGCGCCGGGGTCACTCCCGCGTTCGATAAGCCATACTCCGGCAACCAGGCTGGGCACGACTCCACCTGGGGGTTAATAGGTGGAGCCGTGCCGTTGTGCCTTCTTCGCCTGGGACGAGTGGGGTACCCGCCGGACACCGGGTTTCCCGTCCCGAAGGCACAACAGGAGACTATGGCCGGGAATAGTGGTCTAGGTGCTTGTTCGTTCGCTCTAGGTACCAATAAACGAGCAAATTCGGGGTTTCCATGGTGCATCCATCCAAAAATGAGTGTTTGCCGGGACGGACTAGGTGGTGGGACGCGATTGCGCCCTGCCCGGAGAGCACTGACACAATTAGGCGCATGGAGTCACCCACCCAAGTCCCCGCCGTCGAGCTGCGCATTTCCATCAGTGGAACGGACCCGCTGATTTGGCGGCAGCTCGTTCTCCCGGAGAGCGCCACGGTTGCCGAGCTGCACAGTGCGATTCAATGCGCATTCGATTGGAAGAACGCACATCTTTATGCCTTGGCCGGCCACGACCAGGCCGACAAGAAGCGGATCATCACCAGGCTCGCCGAAGATGACGACTCACCTGAAGGCTCGGAGGAGGCCAGCGGCGTTGAACTCCGCGAGTTGTTCGATTCAACCCAGCCTGGAAAGTCGTCCCTTGAATACGACTACGACTTTGGTGACAACTGGACTCACGAAATCGAAGTCGTGGGGCCCGCCCTAATTCTGGAATCGACTATTACGTGCACGGGCGGCGCAATGCGTGGTCCCCTCGAGGATTCGGGGGGAGTGTATGGATACGCCAATATTGTGCGGGCGGTCGGAGACCCAAGCCACCCAGAACATGCAGACATGGTGGGATGGCTGGAGTGGGTGACCAGCGAGCGGGCTGATCGCTTCGACCCGACGGCCTTCGACATGGAGGCTGTCAACGCTGAGCTCCATCGATTGGCTCAGAGATTGTGGCCAGAGGCGCCCACAGAGGAAGACATGGAAGTGGCGCTGGCTCCCATTAGTTGGCTCCTGAGGGAAGCCAATCCCGATGGGCTGGATCTAACCTCAGCAGGATGGCTCAAGCCGGCAATTGTTAAGCGAATGATGACCGAGCTCAATTGGGACGACGACTGGTTCGGACCGGGCCGCAACGAGGTTAACATCCCCGAGGTGAGAAACCTCCGGGAGCAATTGCAGGATTGGAAACTGCTGCGCAAGTCGAAGAACAAGTTGCTGCTCACTCCGCTGGGTCGGCGCGTTGTTCAAGACCCCGCCGCCCTGTGGGAGTTCCTGGCCAACCACTTCGCATCCCCGGACTCCCCGGTTGATAAGGTCGTCACTCAGCTCCTGGTCCTGTGGGAATTGTCCGGAGCGACGCCGGGCTACGCCACCATTGATGAAGCAGTTCGATCGGAACTTTCCATGCTCGGGTTCCGTGTATCCGAGGGCAATGGCCTGATTCCCCTAGAGCTGGCTCACGACCTCTTTTACGACGTGAAACGGCCGTTGGAATTTCTATCGCTATGGGGTCCGCGAATGTGGCGGCGACCTAACGCAAAGCTGTCCGACGCCGGCACCAAGTTCCTCCTCGACGTACAGCGCCGCCTGGGGGACGGATAGCCAGACACAAGCGCTCAATCGCTCGACTGCGCCAACTTTCGCAGTAGCGGTACCAGCTCACCGGCCGGCGCCGGCTCGAAGAACTGGGCGTCGGCGAGCTCCACTGCAGCGATTGCGCGTGGAGCCAGCTCAGCGCCTGCTTCAGTAACACGTAGCCGTTTAGCCCTCGTGTCCGAGGGGTCGACTTCGCGCTCTATCAGACCTTTCAGCTCCAGGGTTCGAAGGACCTGCGAGGTCATCTTCACGTCGGTACCGGCCTGGCGGGCAACGGCGAGCTGATTGGGGTGCTCGCCCTCTTTGTTGAGCCACCAGGTGCAGGCAAGAAGCACGAACTGCACGTGGGTGACGCCGATCGGAGTCAGGGCCGCAGCAATCTCGCGCTGCCAGCGAAGGGTGGTGTGCCACAGAAGGAATCCGGGGCTCTCGCCCGGGCTGAGCGGCATCAGCGCTGGGCGAGTTCGATGAGCGAAGCCATGGTGTCCGGCCAATCGGCAGTAATGGCAGGCCCGATCTCGGGGCCAACCTGATCTGCGCCAGCACCGGTGATCTCCATCCTGTAGAGCACCCGGACGCGACCGCCGTCGAGCCTGTCCAAGCGGTGGGCGGTTCGGATCAGCAGCTCGTCGAAGCGTGCTTCGTCGACGAACAGCTCGCCGTCCACTACCTCCGCGATTCGCAACTGGATGGGTTCATCCCCGGGTGGCGTCATGAGGATCTGCGAACCCTCGGCGAAGGGACCATCGATCTCGACGCGTTCGATTTCGGCGTTCCAGGAACCCCAGTTCTCGACGTCGGACCAGAGTCGCCAGAGCGCCTCGGGTGCCGCGGTGGTTTCAATGCTGTGCTCGTAATCCCACATGATTGCCTCCTGAATTAGATGGTCTACGCACAGACTATCTGTGCGCAGACCATCCTGTACAGTGGCAAAATCATAGGCTCCTACTCGCAGCCGATACCGTCGTGGTCGTTGTCCAGGCCATAAATGTCAGAACCAACCACGGTCACTGGGCCTCTCACATAAGCAGGGCCATTGCCTTTGCCGCCGGCGCAGTCGACGTCGGAGGCAATGGGTACGCAGGCACCGGCATAGTTCGGGTCGCACCCACTTTGAACGCGTGGAGCGGGCGCTGCCTTGGCAGCGGCGGCGGCAGCAGCCTGATCCGCCGCAGCTTGGTCTGCGGCTGCTTTGGCAGCGGCCGCTTGATCGGCAGCGAGTTTGTCCGCGGCAGCCTTGTCAGCCGCTGCCTTGTCCGCCGCAGCTTTCGCGGCTGCGTCCGCTGCCGCCTTGTCTGCCGCGGCCTTTGCCGCAGCGTCTGCAGCGCGTTGATCAGAAAGCTTTCCTGCTGTTGCTGAGTCCAGCCAGGTGAGTTTTCCCGATTGATCAATGGTGCAGATGTACGTTTCGCCGCCCACTGATTGGGTGTTCTTCTCTGTGGTGCAGGCTTTCCCGGCTATCTTGCTCGGGGTAGGTGTCGGCGTTGGCGATGGAGAAGCCGACGCTGATCCGGAGCTGCTGCTTACCGAACCAGCAGCTGACATGGACCCCGAACCGCAACCAGCCAGCAAAATCATCAGTGACCCGATGGCTGTGATTCCGAGTGCTTTACCGCGAAAACCCAGCGACGATTTGCCGCCGAAAAGCGAGTGTTTTCCGGCGCGCGAAAGTTGTGTGTCCAATGTGTTGCCCCCTTAGAGTGCGCCGATGCGAAAGGCGCGTGGAGCGACAGTAACACCGGTCACACTGGCCCCAACAGGAGAAGTCCTCTATGACTTAGCGCACCTGCCGGTCAAGAAGCATGCCGGTTGCCGCGCGAGGCGTCATCGCTGAGCAGTTCGTCCGCTGCGGGGTCGCCAGTGATGTTCACAGGAGTCCATGCCTGCCTATCCGGGCGTCGCGTGCCTAGCATTGGTAAATGATGGCTAAATCGTCGGGCTCCGGCGCGTGGACCAAGGATGCAGCCCGCGATCCCCGCAGGGTGCACTGGATGGAACTGTTCTTCGACCTCGTCTTTGTGGCGTTCGTGGGGCAGCTTGCCCATGGAATCCACGGTGACCCCGGTTGGGTCGAATTCGGAACTTTCGTCCTGCTCTTCTTCCCGGCGTGGTGGGCTTGGGTGAACATGGTTTCGGTCGTCAACCTCTTGCCGGCCCTGTCCTCCCGGCGGCTGGGCATTGCAATGCTGGCGGCGATGGCAGCTGCGAGCGTGATGGCCGCCGCCGCGCCGGGCGCGTTTGGCGAACGGGCGTGGGCCTTCTCGCTTGCCAACGCTGCCATGCGGGTCGTCCTCCTGGTCTTGTGGCTGCATCTGCACCGCCAACGATCCGGCGGTACGCCGCGGCGCATCTGGATATATAACGGCGGGACGGCCCTTCTTTGGCTCGTCGCCGCATTCCTGCCGCTCTACGTCGCGTTGATCCTGTGGGCGGCATCGATCGCCATCGAGGTTGGCATGGTGGCGGTCGGTGGACGCCTCTGGCCTGAGCGCGGCGTTGGTGGCATCAACATCGAGCATGCTTCCGAACGGCTAGGTCTCTTTGTCATCATTGTCCTCGGCGAATCCGTTCTCACAATCGTCAGTGAAGTGTCGAATGATTGGAGTCCGGGCGCCGGCATCGCCGGTGCGCTGGGATTTCTCATCGTGGCACTCCTGGGCTGGGCGTTCTTCCAGTATGGAACCGGGGCCATCACTGCGGGGCTCGAACGTCTGCAATCGCAGTCCGACTTCTCCGGGATACTTCAGACCACGCTGTTTTTGCCGTTTCTCCTGGTTGTGGGCGTGACAGCGATCGCCGCTGCGATCGCAACTGCCATTCCAGCACCGTTCGAGCATCTGCCGCTCGGTTCCGGGGTTTCGCTTGGTGGCGGAATCGCCCTGTTCTATGCGTGCAACGCGGTGGTGGCGCTTCGCTACGGCCAACCGCTTCGAATGGTAGTGCCGTGGGCGGTGCCCGCAGTGGTGGTCGCGTCCTTGCTCATACCGATCAACGCTGTGGTTTCGGCGGCCGTCATCCTGGTAAGTGCCGTGGTCCTCCTGCTTCTGGTCACGGCTTATGTGGAGTTCCGCAGACGACGGCGGCTGGCTGATGGATCTTTACGGCTCCTAACCTGAACCCAACAACCACGATTGGTCAGTTTGCGGTTCCTCCGGGTGCCGGCGCAGCTTCCGGATCAGCAGTTCCAGCGGCAACACCAACACCCGAAGTACCGCTGCCACCAGCAACAGAATGACAAATAGAACTATGGCTGGCAGGCAAAACACGAACACCGTGATTGCAGTAATGAGATAACCGACGATATAAGCCGTCATCACTCCGGTGTCCACCGTGAGCTCCCGAAGATTGAATTACCAATAGGGGTCGTGCCCGATGTAGGCACCGGGCCATGGTCTAACGGATTTCGGTGGGACCCGGGCTGGTGCCAGTGCTGGTCGACGAAGATGCGCCACGGCTGACCGGTATCTTCCGCGACTGTTTCTCTGATTGTTCCGGCACAGGAATCCGCACCTCAAGAACGCCATCCGTATACGAGGCATTGATGTCTTGTTCGGAGACCGCCGTCGGGAGCTTTACTGTTCGGGAAAAGGTGCCGTCCCGGAATTCTGAGCGGTACCCCCTCTTATCCTTGTGTTCGGACTTCTCTTCATGGCGCACAAGGATCTGCAGCTCGTCACCGGACAGGGTGATATCGACGTCCTTTTCAGGATTGATGCCTGGAACTTCGGCTTTGACCACCATTGATCCGCCGTCCCGATATTCCTCAACGCGGAGCCAGGAGCCGGTGTCTCCTTCAAGGAACCGACGGACAGGATCGGCGATGTCGCTGGCCGACCAACGAAGTAGATTGCTCATCGTGGTGCCTCCTGTTTGTTACCAGGCCCCGCGGACCGACCCCGGCGGGGCCTTAATCGGATCTACACCAATAAAATACGCCGAACGCGCATCGTTGTTAAGACGACTTTTGGCCTTCATGGAAAGCCCCGGCATGGCCCTGTGGAGGGCCGCGAAATGCTATCCCTCCACCAATGCCGCAGACGCTCCCGAAGCATTCTCGGCTTCGAAGACGGGGCCTGCCGACGGCCGCTTCGCCCGGCGTTCCTCTCCGGGACCGTGGGGCCGAAGCTGCTTGAACACCCAAGGGAGAAAGTATGCCTTTGCCCATGCGAGGTCGCCGGCCCTGGCCTGACGCCAACTGCTTTCCGGCAGCTGTTTGGGTTCCAGCGGCCGGAGGGTGTGCGGGACATTGAGTGTGTCCAGCACAGCGATAGCCACTGTGTGATGACCCAGGGGGGAGAGATGGAGCCGATCAGGGTCCCACATCCTCGGGTCCTTGAGCTGCCTCATAGCCCACAGATCTGTGATGAGTGTGCCGTGGCGGGCAGCAATAGCGCGAACGTCCTCGTTAAAGATGGCCACTTTGCCACGGTTACGTCCCAGCACAGGGGTGGATCCCCAGTCGGGTCCCGTAAACAAGACAATCGCCGCGCCCGTCTCAGCCAAGACGCTCACGCCGGTCTCAAGTTTGCTGGCCAGCTTGTCCGGATCGCTGCCATGGAACACCATGTCGTTCCCGCCTGCAGATAACGTGATCAGGTCCGGCTTCAGGGTCAGTGCCTGACCGATCTGCTGGTCGAGGATCTGCTGCATGAGCAACCCGCGCACGGCCAGGTTGGCATAGGCAAAATCCGAGTGATCGGCTGCGAGCTCTTCGGCAACACGGTCAGCCCAGCCGCGCAGCCCTCCGACGCTTCCTGGTTCGGGATCCCCAATTCCTTCGGTAAAGGAATCCCCAAGCGCCACATACCTGCTCCAAGGGTGCGAGCGGTTCTTGGTATCCTGCCCAGCACCCGCATTGAGATCAACAAGGCCATCGGGGGTAACCCGGCCACGCCACCTCATTGCCCTACCTCCTTGTAAGGAAAAAGGTTTCTTACAATGTGGATAACGGCAGTGCTGGTCGTGATGTTCCCGCGAACTCGAGTCGGCTATAGGAACATTTCCTCCGCCACCACGGACGCTCCCGTCCCTAACCCGCGGACGGCCCACCCCGCACTTCGCCAAGCCTCAGCATCCAGTACGTTCCGAGCGTCCAGCACCATCCGGCGTCGTACGAGCGAGCCAGCTAACGACGGCGACAGGGACACGTATTCGTCCCATTCGGTCAACAGCAACACGAGTTCGGCGCCCTCGAGGGCGCGCTTGGTGGAGGCCTCGAAGCGGATTTGCGGGTAGCGGATCCAGGCGTTGTTGATGGCTTTGGGATCGGTGACGGTTACGTGCGCGCCAGCGGAGGCGAGTTGCTGGGCGACGTCCAGAGCGGGGGAGTCGCGGATGTCGTCGGTGTCCGGTTTGAAGGCTGCCCCGAGGATGGTCACCGTTCTGCCGGACAGGAAGCCGCGGCACATTTCCCTTGCCACGTCCACGGCGCGGGTGCGCTGGTCCAGGTTGATGGTGTCCACCAACGCCATCCATCGGTCCACGGACGGGACGGAAAGCTCGCGCGATTGGGCGCGGAACGAGCGGATGTCCTTGGGCAGGCAACCCCCGCCGAATCCGAGCCCCGCATGCAGGTACCGGTTGCCGATTCGCGGGTCCAGGCCCATCGCCTCGCTGAGCTCGCTGACGTCAGCACCCGACGCGTCGCACAGCTCGGCCATCGCGTTGATGAAGCTGACCTTGGTGGCCAGGAACGCGTTCGACGCCGACTTGATCAGCTCCGCCGTCGCGAAGTTGCAGACCAAACGAGGGATCCCCGCGTTGATCAGCGGCTCGTACACCGCATCCAAAACGGCAGTCACGGGAGCTCCGGCTGCGGCACCCTTGCCGCCGGGAACGCCGTAAACCAGGCGATCGGGAACCAGAGAGTCCTTGACCGCCGTGCCTTGGCGCAGGAACTCGGGGTTCCAGCCGAGCAGGACGTCCGAGCGTCGGGCCAGCACCGCGCGCAGCGTCTCCACCGTGCCAACTGGGACCGTTGATTTACCCACGACGGCGGCACCCTTGGCCAAGTGGGGGAGGAGGCTCTTCGTGGCGCTCGTCAGGTAGGAGAGATCGGCTGTGTCAGAGGTCTTGGACTGCGGCGTGCCCACGCAAAGGAAATGGACTTTGGCGTCGGCTGCCGCTGAGAAGTCAGTGGTGAACTTCAGGCGGCCCGTGGTGCGGCCGTCGCTGAGCAGTTCGTCCAGGCCGGGTTCGTGGAAGGGAGCCAGCCCTTTATTTAGCTGCTCAACCTTGTGGGAATCGACGTCGATGCCCACCACGGAATGGCCCATGGACGCGAGCGTTGCGGCGTGGACTGCGCCGAGGTAGCCGCAGCCGATCACGGAGATCTTCATGAGGAGGGTCCTTTGCTTGAGGTCAGTTCAGTGGGGCCGGCTTCGCTGGGAATGCCGGCGACGACTTCGTTGTAATGCCGCACCAAGTCGGCGCTGAGCACGGGCCACGTCCGGCCTTGGACTGACGCGGTTGCTGCCGCTGCGAATGCACGGCGCTTGGCATCGTCGCCCATCAGGTCCTGCACGTAATCGCGCAGTTGAGTGAGGTTCCCCGGCTCGTACAGCCAACCCGTGCGGGAGTTTTCCACGAGGTCCAAGGGGCCGCCGCGGCCGGTCGCGACCACAGGAACGCCCGATGCCATGGCTTCCTGGATGGTCTGGCAGAAGGTCTCGAACTCGCCGGGATGGACGAAAAGATCGAAGCCCGCAACAGCTTGCGCCAGGGAATCCCCGCCGAGGAAGCCTGCAAAGTGGGCGTTCGGTAGCGCGCTTTGGAGTGCTTCCCGCTGCGGGCCATCACCAACAATCACCAGCTTCGTATCCGGCAGGTCCGCCAGCACGGCAAGATCTTCCACCTGCTTCTCCACCGCGAGGCGGCCGACGTAGCCGATGATCCGTTGACCGTCCGAAGCTACCGAGCTCCGCCACGCCGTCGAACGTTTCGCCGGGTTGAAGCGGGCGGTGTCCACGCCGCGGCGCCACATATCCACCCGCAGTATGCCGCGACCGCGCAACTGGTTCAGCGCGAACGTGGACGGCACAAGGGTTCGGGTGGCCAGAAGATGGATGTTGTCCACGCGGTTCCACGCCCAGTTCTCCAGGAACGGTACGCCATAGCGGGCGGCGTAGCTGGGAACCTCGGTTTGGTAGATCGCAACCGTCGGGATCCCGAGTTGATCGGCGGCCTGCACTGCGCGCCAGCCGAGGACGAACGGGGAGGCGAGATGAACGACGTCGGGGGCGAAATCGGCAAGGATTCGCTTGACCCGATTCACACCACCCAACGCAACCCGCACATTCGTGTAACCGGCCAGCGGCACTGAGGGAAGCCTGTGCACATACGCACCCTTGACGACGCTCGAAACATCAGTGTCCGACGTCGACGGCGCGATCACCATCACCTCATCCCCGCGCTCCTGCAGATGTTCCAGCACCCGCAGTATCGAATGGGTTACCCCATTCATCAGTGGCAGGAATGATTCGGCGACGATTGCGATCCTCACGCCTTCAACGGTGCTAGCGGCGGTTGGCTGTGCGGGTTCGAACGGGTGGCCTGTGGAGGAAGAGTTGGTTAACAGGAGGGTGTCCTGTTTATCGGAGCCGCCCGGTAGACTCCCGTTCTATGACGCGCTGCCGCGTCTCGACTTTTGGGGGGTCTTGCCATGTTTGCTGCTGGGGATGGTTCGCGCGCGCATGGGGGAGTAAGCGTACGACGACGGCGCCAGACGGCGGCGCGGACAGTCGCCGTCGGCTTGGGCCTGGCGCTGCTGCTGGGAACCGTCGGTTCGCCGGCGTCACCGGCTATGGCTGACGCGGTGACGGATATCTTCTCGACAGGTGAGCAGCCGGCCAGGATCGCTGTAAACCCTGTCACGAACACGGTGTTCGTGACGTCGATCGAAGGTGTGACCCGTATTGGGGGACCAGCCGGGGCGCCTGCCGTTGACGCAGGAGACAGGGCCTTCGATGTTGCCGTGAACACGGTGACCAACAAGATCTACATCAGCACAGCAGGCGGCTATGTTTCCGTGGTGGACGGGGCCACGTATGGTCCTGCCGTACGCGTGCCAATGACAGCTGAACCGTCTGTCCTGGCGGTGAATGAAAGCAGCAACAAGATCTACGTCGGCATCAGCGGCGGCGTAACCATCATCGATGGTGCAACCAACGCCACCACTACCGTTCCGCTAACGGGTGGCGCCCAGAACATTCAGGTGAACCCTTCTACAGGCAAGGCTTATGTCCTGTCCGGCGGGGCCATCAAGGTCCTTGATGCAAGCGCTCAAGTCACCGCCTCGATCAACATCGGTGCCGGCGGCATCCTGGACCTCGCGATCAACAAGGCAACCAACAAGATCTACTACACGACGCTCGGCCGATACGGGGCCGGCGTCAGTGTCATCGACGGAGCAACAGACATTGTCACAGGAAAGTTCAGCAGCACCAGCAAGCTGGGACAGTTGGCGGTGAACAAAGCAACCAACAGGATTTATGTCGCTGTTGACAGCTCTTCCCTTGATGGGGCGGTCAAAGTCCTCGACGCCGCCACCCTTTCTGAAATCGCCCAAGTACCCACCTCTTCGTACGTCAGGGACATTGCGGTCAACGAGACAAGCAACAAGATTTACGTTCCCACCTCCGGCCGAGGCACCACGATCATTGACGGACAGGACAACAGCAGTTCCGCTGTGTATACGGGGCAGGAGCCGTTTGCCGCTGCGGTGAACCCCTCCACAAACAAGGCTTACGTGGTCAACATCGAAAGCGACTCCGTAGCCGTGATTGATGGGTCCGTATCGGTACCCGCCAAGAACGACTTCAACGGCGACGGTCGCGCAGATGTTCTGGCTCGGGACGGCTCAGGTGTTCTGTGGTTGTATCCGGGCAACGGCTCGGGTGGCTGGCTGCCTCGTGCGCAGGTGGGCCAAGGCTGGAACGTCATGACGGCGATGGTGGCTCCCGGAGACTTCAATGGGGACGGCCACGCTGATGTTATGGCCCGCGATGGCGGCGGCGTGCTGTGGCTCTACCCGGGCAACGGCTCAGGCGGATGGCAGTCGCGTGTGCAAATCGGCAGTGGCTGGGAAGGCATGAGCGCCATCGAGGGGATCGACTTCCGCGGCGATGGGTTCCCAGACGTGGTGGCCCGCGACCGTGGTGGCGCATTGTGGGTTTATCACGGCGATGGCACCGGCGGCTGGTTGCCCCGCACCTGGGTAGGCTCCGGCTGGTCCGACATGTCCGAGATCACGGGCGTAGGCGACTTCAACGGTGACGGCCTGTCCGATATTGCTGCCCGCGACGGGGCCGGTGCGCTCTGGCTCTACCCACCCAACGGATACGGCAGCTGGCTGCCGCGACAGACCATCGGGCAAGGCTGGAACGTCATGAACTCCCTGGTTGGACCCGGTGACTTCGATGGTGATGGGCGTGCGGATATCCTCGCTCGAAACGCCGCTGGCGAGCTGTGGCTTTACTCCGGTAATGGGGGAACGGCGTGGCCTTCGGCTTCTCGTGTTGGCACCGGGTGGAATGGGATGACGGCGATTCTTTGAGTTCCCTGAAGAGGCTGTAGACTCCGCTCATCGACGCGGCAGTCGCGTCTCATTTTCTGGGGGTCCCCTTGGGTTCTGTCGCGTCCGGTACTGCTGTGTCTGCAGTCGGAAAATCTCGTCTTAAGCGAACGGCGGCGGCGCTCGCCGTCGTCGTTTCGCTTGCCGTTTCGTTGATGGCTGGGTCGTCCGCCGTTGCCGACTCGACGTCGTTCGATATTGCCGTTGGCACAGCCCCACATGACATTGCAGTCGCCGACACTGGGGATGTCTACGTTGCCACCGACAGTGGAGTGTCCGTCATCGATGCGGACACGAGAAAAGTGACCACAGTCGATGTAGGTGGCATTGCGCAAGGTGTTGCCACTCGCGGAAGCACTGCCTACGTCAGTGTTGCAGGTAAAGCGGGTGCTGACGGGTCTGTGGTCATCATGAATGACGCCGCAGTCGCGGGAAGGGTCAAAACCGGCCCCAATCCGCGCATAGTGGCCGTCAACCAGGTCACTTGGAAAGTGTATGTTGCCTACAGCAACGGGATCAGTGTCATTGACCCTTGGGCGGGCCATTCGGTAGTGGATATCCCCTATTACACTTCCACACCTCGGAGTGTGGTTGTCGATTCGTCAAGAAACAAGGTCTTTGTAACTACGGGCGGGGTATTGACGGTCATCGACGGACAAACCAACTCCAAGGACGTCTACGTCTTCGGCGCGGGGGATGCTGTCGGTCATGCTGTGAACACCCGGACCAACGAGGTCTATCGAACGGTAGCGGGAACGTACATTGACAGCCCGCAGAGCCAGCTAGGACTTGTGGACGACTCCAATCACGCAAGCAACCTGTATCAGGCCAATGAAACGTTTGGGAAGGTGGCCGTCGACTCTTGGACTGGCACCGTTTATGTTGAATCGTTGGGTGCTACGGGCAATTCGTCGATGGTGTTGGTCAACCCAGCAACGAGGAGCAAGATCGCCCAGATCAGCATTCCCAGCCAGCCGACTTCCTTGGCCGTGGACTCCACCCGCCACAGAAGCTACGCAACGCTGAGTCGTGGTGGAGTTTCCGTCATTGACTCCTCAAACACTTCCTCAGTCGTCCGAACCGGAACTCAGCCGGTGGCCGTTGCGATTCACGAATATACAGGCACGGCGTACGTGGCCAATCAGGGCAGTGCTTCAGTGACCGTCCTTAGGCCTGCAGACCCGCAGCCAGTGAAGAATGACTTCAACGGTGACCGCAATGCCGACGTTCTTGCCCGCGACGGCGCGGGTGTGCTCTGGCTCTATCCCGGCGACGGCGCGGCCGGATGGCTCGAGCGGCGTCAAGTCGGTCAGGGTTGGAACATCATGACTGCACTTCTTGCTCCGGGTGATTTCAATGGTGACGGGAAGTCGGACATTCTTGCCCGCGGTAACACCGGCGTGCTGTGGCTGTACGGGGGAAATGGCGCGGCCGGGTGGCTGCCGAGAGTTCAGGCCGGGCAGGGGTGGAACGGCATGACTGCAATCACCGGCGTAGGTGATTTCAACGGTGACGGCAACGCTGACGTTGCGGCTAGGGACGGCAGTGGTGTTCTTTGGCTCTATCCCGGAAATGGCAAGGGTGGCTGGCTCGCGCGCGTGCAGATTGGGTCAGGATGGTCCGGGATGACAGACGTCATAGGCGTTGGGGACTTCAACACTGACGGCGCTTCTGATGTTGCCGCACGCGATTCCAGTGGTCGGCTGTGGCTGTATCCGGGCAACGGTGCTGGCGGCTGGTTGCCTCAGACCCAGATTGGCCAGGGATGGAATGTCATGAGCGCCGTCTTCGGACCAGGGGATTTCAGTGGAGACCGTAAAGCCGACATCATGGCACGCGACGCGAACGGCGCTATGTGGCTCTTCTCAGGAAGCGGCGGGGCGAAGTGGCCCATCGGGAGCGTCATTGGTCAGGGGTGGAACGGAATGACGGCTATCCTCTGACGATGGCTCTGGAAATAGAAACCACGGGTACGACTAAATGCTCATTTGTCAGTAGATCGTGTTAAGTTTGACTCATCAGACATCGCCCCCCTCTGAGCTTCGGCTCAAGGGGGCGATTTTCATTTCCCTGCCAAATTCTTCGATCCTTTAGGCGTCACCCCGCGCCCGCTTCAGATCCTTCCGCAACCCGCGGTTGTCTTCCTTGAGCCCACGGTTGTCTTCCTTCAGTCCGCGATTGTCCTCAGTCAGCTCCCGGTTGTCTTCCGTGAGCCCCCGGTTTGCGGCTTCCAACTCGAGCACCAGTTTCACGCCGGCCAAGTTGAGCCCCTCGTCCAGGAGCGCACCAATCCTGCGCAGCGTCGCAAGGTCCGTTTCGCTGTAGCGGCGCGTGCCGCCGTCGGTCCTTTTCGGTGTGAGCAGCCCTTTGCGCTCGTACAGTCTCAGGTTCTGCTGGCCTGTACCCACCAGTTCGGCCGCAACGGAGATGGCGTAGACGCCAAGACCGTCACGGTCGGCAGCGTCACGCGTGCCAGCGACGTCCGCTTCCGCGGGCGTACCGCGGTCGTGATCCAGCCGATCGTCGTCGCGATCGCCAGCCATGCAAACCTCTCCGAAAATCTCCGAAAAAACCTCTTGCACCACTCTCTCGCCGGTGCTATAAAAAATCTATACCAGCCAACACAGATCTGGAAGGCTGGCACAACAACAAAACCGCATCAAGATCTGAAGGAGTGAGAACCAAATGCTGATGCGCACAGACCCGTTCCGCGAATTCGACAGGCTCGCCCAACAGGTTTTTGGCACAACAGCACGCCCTGCCGGCATGCCGATGGATGCTTGGCAGGAGGACGGGCAATTCATTGTTGCCTTGGATCTGCCGGGCGTCACGCCTGATTCGGTGGAACTGGACGTCGAAAGCAACGTCCTGACGGTCAAGGCAGAACGTAAGTCGCCTGCGGGCGAGAACACCGAGATGCTTGCCGCCGAGCGCCCGCAAGGCGTCTTCAGCCGGCAGCTCATTCTTGGTGACACCCTGGACACCGATGGCATCCAGGCCAGCTACGACGCAGGCGTGCTGACACTCCGCATCCCCGTCGCCGAGAAGGCCAAGCCGCGGCGCATCGAGATTTCTTCCAACGGCCAGCGGCAGGAGATCAACGCCTAATAACAGCTGCCCCGCTGGAGCTCCACCCGGGGGTGGCTAACCAGCGGGGCGTCAGGCCGGGAGCTTCAGACCGACCGCATCGGAATAGTTGGGCGCAGGCTTCGCGCCACGCCACAGCACTTGTTGTGCAGAAGAAACGCGGTCCCCGACGTTGTCTCCCGATTGATGGCCCCCGGCCCGTGCCGGGGGCCATCGCCAAATCCGCATCACCCATCCGGAACCAGCAGTGAGTACCAACCAACCCGACTACTACGCCATCTTGAACGTGGCTCCCAGCGCGACAGCCCGTGAAATCACCCACGCCTACCGCTCGCTGCTCCGCACCCACCACCCGGATACCCGCAAAAACCCCGACGACGGCGACACCACCAAAGCGGCCGACCTCCAAAAACTGCACGCCATCATGCAGGCGTATGTGGTGCTCTCGGATCCGGCGAAGCGCAGTGCGTACGACCGAAGCCGGCGTACGGGTACGTCGTCCCGTAGTTCATCGGGCTCGAGCGGTTCCTCAGGGTCGAGTGGTTCCACAGGTAAGCCGGTAAAGGTCCGCATCCATAAAACGCCGTCCCCAGCCGCTGACAGTCAAAGGAAGCAGCAGCCTCTCGTCTTCGGCCCGGTCCACTGGGAACCGCTGCCTAGGACAACCCCCGGATACCCCTCGCCCAAAGTCCGAAGGAGATACACATGAGTGCCTGGCGCTCGTACGACAGCCATCTGATGCCCGCGTTCTATGAGCGATTCGAGAATCGCTGGGGAAAGGGCACGGCACCGTTCCTGGACCCGGAGGTCCACGAGCAACCCATGCCGCGCGCTCAATGGATCAATGTGGACACTGGCGCGGCTGTGGCAGTGGTCCCTATTTGGACGGACGATCCCGAACATCGCTCCTTTGGCGTTTTCTACCTCCCGCCGGCCGGCGACATTTGGATCCTCCGCCCAGGGCCGACCACTTTCATGGAACCCGGCAAGGGCGGGAGCAAAGAGCAGGTCTCGCTGCGTAACGACGCCTTCAAGAAAGCCGTCAATCACGCCAAGGAGTTCATCTACGGGCCACAGCCTTAGTCGTCTCCGCCTCTCCTGGCCAGTCCAAGGTCATGATTCCCGCAGCACATCCGGGAGTTCGTCCACGTAGACGGTCTGCGGCGGTTCGAAGTAGATCACCAGCACCTTCTCGCCCACAGGGAAGACACTCGTCTTGTCGAACGGGTAGGCAAAAAACGCGCTGGTACCGCCATGGAAGGGCAGCATGACTTCGCCGATTGTGCCCGGGGCGATGGTCCCGGTCACCCTTCCGATCTTGCCGGTGAGGCTCCGATTGACCTCTCTATGCATCTGACGCCGCATCTGACGACTTAGCCGGCGGCGACTTCACAGCAGTGGGCCGGGTTGGCTGTGCAGGCGGTCGGCTAACTCCGTTCCCCTTCAATGCGGAAGCCAGGGAGGGCAGGAAGCTGCCAACCTGGGACAGGATCCCACCCACCATGCTGTTCAGTCCGTCGCCGCCATTGAGGACTGTCAGCTGCCCGATGCGCGAGAAAGGTTCTGCGGCGGCCGAAACGATGGCGGGCATGTTTTCCGCGATCTGCTGGTTGATGACAGCTTCCTGGTTTGTCTCCAGTGCTTCGCCGCGGGCTTTGATACCTTCGGCCTCAGCCAACGCCTTGGCCTTCACTGCAGATGCTGCCGCATTACCGCGGGCAGTCGTTGCAGCTGCCTCGGCCTCACCTGTCACACGCGTTGCGCCGGCCATTGCCGCCGCAGCTCCCGCATTGGCTTGGGCCTCGAGTTCAACGCGCCGGGCGTTTGCCTGAGCGTCGAGTTCGATCCGCTTCGCGAGGGCCTCGGCGGCACTGATGTCAGCAGCCTTCTTCGCTTCAGCTTCGGTCCTCTGTGCGTAGGCCTTGGCGTCGGCAGGCTTACGGATGGTGGTCTGCAGTTTCTGCTCTTCGCGGTCGGCCTCAAGCTTGGCCACTTCGGTCTCCTGGACCACCACTTGCTGCCGGGCTGTGGCATCGGCCAACGGTCCGGCCTGAGCAGCGTTGGCACGGGCCTGTTCGGCGTTCGCCTGTGCGGCAGATTGCTTGATGGCGGACAGGCTTTGGGCATCAGCAATAAGCGCAGCAGCTTCTGCTTCCTTCTCGGCCGCTTCACGATTGCGGGTGGCCTCGGCGATCCGGGCCTCCATCTTGACCTGGGCAATGTGCGGTTTGGCCAGGTTCTGGATGTAGCCCGTCGGGTCCTGCAGGTCCTTGATCTGCAGGGAATCCACCACGAGGCCAAGCTTCTCCATCTCCACGCCACTGGCGCTGCGGACCAGGGAGGCGAGCTTGTCGCGCTCGCGGATGATCTCCTCAACAGTCATGCTGCCGATGATCGAACGGAGATGCCCTTCAAAGACGTTGTAGACCTGGCTCTCCATCTTCGGCTGCTGTCCCAGGAACCTTCGCGCAGCGTTCGCGATGAACGGGGGAGCGTCGCCGATCTTGTAAATCACCACGCCGTCCACAATCACCTGAATGCCCTGGGACGTCACACATGAAACTTTGAGTTCTGTTTCATTCAGCGTCAGCGCAAGGGTCCGGACTGTTTGCAGCCCGGGAACTACTAGAGCGCCCTTGCCCGTGACGATCTTGAAATCCATGCCGTCGGTATTTTCGAGCGTGCCGCGGGTCAGCCCCGAGATGATCAGGGCCTCGTTCGGTTCCGCCACTTTCCACATCGCCTTTGTTGCCAGCCATACGAAGCCGATGACAACGATCACGCCAAGAATGCCGGCGATCAAGGGGAAAAATGCCGAGAGGTCGTTCATTGACCTTGTCCCTTCAGACGATGTGAACCGGCTTCATCCGTTGACCCCCATAGGCCATGTGCCTGTTCGTGTACACAGTCTCGTTGGGCTGCAGCAGGGAAGTCCAGCACATTTGTGCGTCATTTGTGCCACGACGCCGAGCCAAGCCGCGGGAGCCGTCCCACCCCACCCAGCCACCCGCCGTCGAGCATTAACAAAAGAAGGCTGGTGCAACCTTTGGAGAGAATCCGTAGGTGGCTGCACCAGCTGCTAGTACGACTTTCTGTTATTAGTTGTGACACCTGTTCATTGGCCGCTCCTAGTTCCCGGCTTCTATTGTTTCCGGGCCTTTTTATCGTCTGTGAAGTACTGGGCGAACATCCAACCGGCGGCGATCATCAGGATGCCCAGCACCATGTGGGACCAGTTGTCCACGGAGTTCAGGGACAGGAAGTTGGCTGCCGAGTCCACGCCGACGCTCAGTCCGTAGATGCTCAGCACGATGTACAGGGCGCCGAAGCCCATCAGGAAGTTTCGTGCACCGTGTGCTGTGCGGGACATTGCCCAACCCGTAGCGCCTATGGCCAGTTGCACAAGGTTGAGCAGCATGGATACCTGGAACACGCCAAAGAGCATCGCGTGAGAGTTCGGGCCGAAGAATTGCAGCTCCGAATACTGCATGGTGATGCCCGGAATGAATCCCAGGACGCCAACCAGCGCGAGCACGGCACCCACACCTATGCCAACAACCTGGATGTCTTGCCGTCCAAAGTGGACACCGCGTGCATGTGAAGCAGACGTACTCATGTGCTCCTCCAGTCACCCCTTTGCGAACATCTCCCATTTTACGACCGGTTCACGCAAAAAGCGCTGGAATTGGCGGTATTACAGGGCGCCTGCCGAAGGAGCGCCGCCTACCGTGGCACGATAGGACACGATGAAACTGCGCGCTGATCAGACCGGAAACCGTGGCCTCCCGATGCCCCTTTGGCTACAGGGTGGTTTGGAAGCGGCACAGGCAGCCTTCATTTCGGCCATCGTTGTTGTGCTTCCGCTGGTGGGTGTGTGGGCCACCGACGGGTTCCAGAACCGGAACGTGGACTTCCTGGCGCGTCTGGCTGGGCAGGCGTGGCTGCTGATCCACGGTGTTCCGCTGACCTTGGCACAGGTCAACATAGGCACAGCCGGCCAGCCCGGAACGGGTCTTCTTTCGTTGATTCCCCTGGGCCTGACGCTCATTCCGTTCCTCCTTGCATGGCGGGCGGGGCGACGACTTGCACGCGCTTCCTATACGGACCAGCTGTGGCAGGCCTTCATGGGCGCCTGCGTTGTATACGCCGCGTTCGGGACGGCCACAGGATTCGTATGTCGCACACCCGAAGTGGTCATTAACCTGTGGTTCGCCATGACCATCCCGTTGATCTCGTTCGCACTGGGCCTGGTGGTCGGCGCCCGACGCGAGGCCGGCTCCTGGAGCAGGCTCATCGGCGTGGACGCCGTCGCCTGGATCGCCAAGACAAGCCAGCACTCGCGGTGGGCAGGCTCCTACGTCGGCTCAGCGCTGAAAGCCGGATTCGTTGCGACCATGGCCGCTGTTTGTCTCGCTGCAGTGCTGTTGGCCGTGGATATCGTCTGGCACTGGACGGACATCATCGCGGTTTACGAAGGTCTCCAGGCCGGCGCTTTAGGCGGGGCCGTCCTCACGATCGCGCAGCTCGGATTCCTTCCCAACCTCGTGGTCTTTGCTTTGGCATGGTCTTCCGGGGCTGGCTTCTCGCTTGGCGTCGGCTCGCACGCCGGGCCGCTGGGCACCGCCGTCGGGCCCCTGCCTGCCGTCCCCATTTTTGGTGGGCTTCCCTCCGGACAACTCGACGCCGGGCCCATGGCTCTCGCCCTCCCCGTGGTTGCGGGGATCATGGCCGGCTGGTGGTTCCTCCGCGAAGGCGAAAACCACTTCGATGAGTGGCTCTCCATCAAAATCAAGGCCCGCTGGTTCACAGCCGCGGCGTCCACCTTGTTCCTGGGCGCGTTCATCGGCGCTGTCGCCGGGGTCTTGAGCGGTGCACTCGCATGGGTTGCACGGGGTTCTGCCGGTATCGGCCGGCTCACGGAAATCGGACCCCACCCGCTGTGGACGGCAGTCTGGCTGGCCGCCGAGGTGGGCATCGGCGTCGTGATCGGTTACGCAGTGGGGCCCTGGCTGGAACGCCGCCAAAAGCTGCGCGAGGCGAACCTTGACGAAGTAGCGTTCGACGACGAACACGCCTGAGCGGGTTGGTTAGCGGACCGGACCCGGCATCGAGTCCTCAAGCTGCGTGAGGCACTGCGTTTTGGCCGATTCCGTCAGGGCTGAGCGAGCGCAATCCTGATACGTGGTGACTTGTTTGAAGAAGAGCACAGACGTCAGAATCAGCAGGCACATGACCGCCGAAACCACGAGTCCTGAGATGGTGCCGAACAACACCAGCCGGGGATGCTTGTACTTCACCGAACGCACCAGGACGACAATCCCCAGCACCAAACCTGCGATCGTCAGGATGGCACTCAACCACACGTAGTTCACGTTCAGGGAGAACACGAAAAACGATCCCAAAGCCGACAAAAGGAAAGCGCGGAACAGGATCTGTGTCACGCCGAAAGCGGACTTTTCCGCGGCGGTGCGGGGTTGCTGGCTCGGCCTGGGACGGACGTCGGGATTCATGTTTTCCAGCCTACGCGAGCCGCCCATAAGCTAGTGCAATGCGCATTGTTGTCCTCGTGTCCGGTACTGGTTCCAATCTTCAGGCTGTCATCGACGCCGTGAAGTCGGGTGAACTGGATGTCGAGATCGCCGCTGTGGGTGCGGACCGCCCCGATACCTACGGTGTGGAACGCTCCGACGAGGCCGGCATTGAGACCTTCGTGGTGAACTTCAACTCGTTCGAAACCCGCGCCGAATGGGACGCAGCCCTCCGTGACAAGGTCCTTTCTTATAACCCGGACGTGGTGGTGTCCTCCGGTTTCATGCGGATCGTGAGCGCCGAGTTCATCGAGGCCTTCAACGGCAAGTACGTCAACACACACCCGGCGCTGTTGCCATCCTTCCCTGGCGCCCACGGTGTCCGCGATGCCATGGCTTACGGTGTGAAGGTCACGGGCTGCACGGTTCACTGGGCCGACGCCGGTGTGGACACAGGACCCATCATTGCCCAGGAAGCCGTGTCCGTCCTGCCGGACGATTCCGAGGAAACCCTCCACGAGCGCATCAAGGTAGTGGAGCGCCGCCTGCTGGTCCAAACTTTGGCGAACCTGGCTGCTTCTCCCAACTGAGTCGCAATTAAGCGCGTTTAGAGCCCTCAAAACGCGCTGTGCTGCTACCTAGTTTCGGTAGAGCATCTTGCGCCTGTGGATAACGCCGCATGAGCATGGTGATATTTGTCAGCATGGGGCATGAAGACTCCTCGGCCGATGCCTGAACCTCTCTCGTCGATACCATTCACCTGGCAGGAAGCTGTTGCCGCCGGGATATCTCGACGGCGGTTGAGTCACCACGGTCTGGACTCGCCGAGCCGGGCGATTCGAGTCCCTCGTCTGAAAACAGAACATGCCTTCGCGGACATGGTTCGTCCGGTCACTCTGGTCACGCCATTTTCGGCGGCCTCGCATGCCACTGCTTTTTTGCTGTGGGAGTTCCCGGGGTTTCTACCTGGTAGTCACAGACCAGACATCCACATCTCGCGGCCCCACGCCATGGCCATCCCTCGACGGCGCGGTGTGGTGGGACATCGGGGACAGTTCTTCGAGGATGAAATCACGACGTTCAATGGCCTGCTTATCACCAGCCGGGCTCGGACGTGGCTGGACTGTGCCCGGAAAATGGACATCGACGAGATCACTGTCGTGGCTGACCACTTGCTGCGTATACCGCGGCCGGAATTCGAGGGACGCAGTGAGCCGTACTGCACCATGGATGAGCTCGAAGAAATGCTGGACCGGCACTGGGGGACACCGGGTATTCGCAAGGCCCGCCTCGCTTTGGAACAAGCCTGCGTGGGTGCCGACTCAGCCCCCGAAACGAGGCTGAGGCTGGCGCTCAAGTGGGCTGGCCTGCCCACAGCGGAAGTCAACGTAGCTACGGAACTAGGTCCCGGCGTCGTGCGTCAACCGGACCTCACGTATCGCGAGCAGCGCGTTGGCGTTGAATATGAAGGTGAAGGGCATTCGGATCCGGAACAGATAGTAAGGGACATCGCCCGCGAAGAAGACTTCAGCCGCGCAGGATGGATCCTTGTGAGAATCTCAAAGCGTCACATGTCTACGGGCGCGACGACGGCGGTGGCCAAGGTGAGGCGGGCGCTCGAAGCCCGCGGCTGGTCACCCAAGTAAGTCGCAGTAGAGCGCGTTTTGACGGCTCAAAACGCGCTCTACTGCGACGTAGTTGCGCGGGGCGGGGGCGGTTACTCGAGCACGCGCTGCTTCGTCTCCGGGGCGAAGAACGCCATCCACAAAACCGAGAGCAGGACCAGCCCGCCGGCCATCGCGAACGACTGCGCCAAGCCGAATTCCGGCCAGAAGAACGAGGCGAACACCAAAGGCCCGAAGCCTGCGCCCACCCGGGAGAATGTCGATGCCCAGCCAAAGCCCGAGCCACGGAGTTCCGTGGGATACAGCTCGGACACATAGGCGTACAGGACAGGGATGGCCACCTGGACCACGAAGCCGAAGACCAGCAGCCAGAACACAGCCGCCGAAGGCACGTCCACCACAAATGCGACTATCACCAATGTCAGCGCGGAAAGCGGGCCGGTGACGGCGAGGATCCACTTACGGCCCACCCGCTCCACCAGCAGCGCGGCGGCTACCACGCCCAAAAGCCCGACGGCGGCCATCCCGGCTGTGGTGACGAAGGCCTTGTATTCCTCGAAACCGGCACCAATGAGGATCCGGGGCATCCACGTGAGAGACACGTAGTAGACCAACAGGATGCTGAAGAACAGGGCCCAGGCGGCGGTCGTGATTTTCCAGTTGAACGTCCAGATCCTGCGCAGCTGTTCCCACGCGCTGCCGGGGGAGAGCCTGGGTGCGGCTTGGGGTTCGGGCAGGCTGTACGCCCGGGGCGAAGCGCCGGTGGCCTCCACCAAAGAATCAATCACGGCTGCTGCCTCAGTCCGCCGGCCGGCCCGAATCAGGAACAACGGAGACTCGGGAACACTGCGGCGCACCCAGAAAACGAGGAGCGCAGGCAACACCATGATCAGCATGGTGAGCCGCCAGTCGCCGAAGGCAGCAACGAGGCCAGCCGAGATGAAGCCACAAAGCGCCGCACCCACAGGCCACCAGCCATCCATCGCAGTGAGGACCCGGCCCCGCTGCTTGCGCGGCGTGAACTCACCCACCAGCGCATAGTCCACCGGGATGCAGCCGCCCAGCCCGAACCCGGCCATGAAGCGGAAGATGCAGAACCACACGATGTCCGGTGCGAAGGCGCCGAGCACGGTAAAGATGCTGAAGATCAGGAGGGTTGCCGTGAACGCCTTCTTGCGCCCGATGGTGTCGGCGATGGTTCCCCAGGCGAACGCGCCGACGGCCATGCCGATCAGGTTGGCCGTGCCGATCCACGCAGCATCAGCCGGCTGCAGGGACCAATGCTTGGACAGCAGCGGAATGAGAATGCCGTTGAGCGTCACGTCCCAGGCGTCGAACATGAATCCCAGGCCACCGATCACGAAGATCCTACCTTGGACCTTCCACCGCCACGGCAGTTCCTGCACAACTTGCTCGCCGCTGGGCACGGCTGTGTATGTATTCATCTGCCCTCCTGCATGCAACTTTATGCGCTGGGGCCAACACCGCCGTTTGCGTTACTTCTGGTTTTCGATCGCCCTCCGCAGGAAACCGCCGGCTTCTTCCAGGGCACTCTTGGCCTGAGCTGGTTCGATGCCCGTCAGCAGCATCAGGATGGCTGCTTTGACAGAGCCGTTGACCGAGTCCAGTGCCGCCATGGCTTCATGCGCGTCCACGCCGGTCGCGTGCTGGACTGTCCTTTGCGAGCGGGCGAGGAGTTTCTCGTTGGTCGCACGCAGGTCAACCATCAGGTTCCCGTACGTCTTGCCGAGCTTCACCATCACCAGCGTGCTGATCATGTTCAGGACAAGTTTCTGCGCCGTCCCGGAGTTCAGTCGCGTGGAGCCCGCAATGAACTCCGGCCCCACAACCACCTCAATCGCCACGTCCGCCAGATGGCTGACGGCCGAGCCCTTATTACACGCCAGCGACGCCGTGAACGCACCCTTTTTCCGGGCCTCTTCCAGCGCGCCGATCACATAGGGCGTTCGACCGGACGCAGTAATACCCACGACGGCGTCCGCTTCCGTCACGTTAATATCGTGAAGGTCGCGCGCGCCCGCGGTCGCGTTATCCTCGGCATACTCAACTGGCTTCTGGATCGCCTGGACACCACCTGCGATAAGTCCGACGACGAGTCCCGGCGGGGTGCCGAACGTCGGCGGGCACTCGCTTGCATCGAGGACCCCGAGGCGCCCGGCCGTTCCAGCCCCCACATAAAGAAGGCGACCCCCGCGCTGGAGTCGCTCCGCAACGGCGTCGACCGTTTGCACGATCGCAGGGCTCGCCGCCTCAACCGCAGCGTGTACTCCTGCACTGTGGGCAAGCATGGCCGCGACGAGTTCCTCCGTGCCCAGGATGTCCAGCTCGCTCAGGTTCTCGGCCGCGGCTTCCGTCTCCAACCCGGCGAGTTCAGTGCGCAGGCCCGCGAGCCTGTCCGCGTCAGTGGGGCTAATCGGGCCAGTTTGTTCCGTCACGGTGGATGTACCTTTCCTGGATGAGCCCGCGGCGCGTCGCAGCGAGGGCAGCACCGTCCAAGCCATCGCCCAGCGGGGCCACCACCTCAATCCCAGCCGAAGCAAGGGACTTCCGCAAGAGCTCCGCGAAGAACCCGGAGCTGACCACTCCGCCCAGCAAAGCAACACGTTGTGAGCCGGCCGCATCGTCACCCGCAGCCAGCTGCACCGTCTTGGTCAGGATGCGGCAGGCCTCGTCCACAATGACATTCGCGACGGCGTCACCCGCCTCCGCTGCGTGCAGAACCAGCGGCGCGAATCGGGCCATCGCGCGGTAGGGGTTTTCGACGGACGCGAGCCAGCCCGGGAGCATTTCCGGGGAGTCGACCAGAGCCCCTGCCGCAGCCGAAAGCGACGTGGCCGGGCCGCCATCGTGCGCTTCCAAAACGGCCTGGAGTCCTCGCTGGCCGATCCAACGACCGCTGCCACGATCGCCAAGATAGGGTCCCCAGCCGTCGGCACGATGTAGGACTCCGGCTTCGTCGAAACGGAAGGCAACTGCACCCGTGCCCACGATCAGGGTTGTGCCCGGTGCCCCCTGGAGGGCTCCGAGTTGGGCTGCGGTGGCGTCCGAAAGTACTGCGGCGGGGACGCCGAAGCGCTGGGACAACATGGTGGCGAGCTCGCGTGACTTCTCCGCAGAAGCTTCGACGCCGGCCACCGCCGCACCGATCCCCGTCAACGTGCTCACAGGAAGGCCGGGCGGGAGCATCGAGACCGTCTCAAGGAGGAGGTCGAAAGCGATCGTGGGGCCGTTGTCCGTGTGCACTCCAGGAAATCCGTGCTGGTCGGCTGCGCCCAGCAACTCCGCGCCCCTGCGCAGCTCCACTCGGCAACGGCTCTTCCCTACATCGGCGGCGATGACGACATCGGTGGCTTCCATGGATCAACCCTATGTTGTGAGGCCCGAAACGAGCGCGCCAAGGAAACACGATAAACTCTCCGTATCCCCACCACCCGCGACACCACCCGCGACATCTACGCGAACTAAGACGGAGACTTTTGTGAGCTTGACGCAGCTTGACCGTGTTCCCATCCGCCGTGCACTGATCTCGGTTTACGACAAGACGGGACTGGAGGAGCTCGCGAAGGGCCTGCACGCAGCCGGCGTCGCTATCGTTTCCACCGGCTCCACCGCCAAGAAGATCGCCGCCGCAGGCATCCCGGTCAAGGAAGTCGAAGAAGTCACCGGCTCCCCGGAAATGCTGGACGGCCGCGTCAAGACCCTGCACCCCCGCGTGCATGGCGGCATCTTGGCCGACCGTCGCGTCCCGGCGCACATGGACACTCTCGCCGGTATGGAAATCGAGACGTTCGACCTCGTCGTGGTGAACCTGTACCCGTTCGTCGAGACCGTGAAGTCCGGCGCAGCACAGGACGATGTCGTGGAGCAGATCGATATCGGAGGCCCCGCCATGGTGCGGTCGGCCGCGAAGAACCATGCCGCCGTCGCCATCGTTACGGACCCGAACTTCTACGGCGCAGTGGTTGCTGCAGCAGAAGAAGGCGGCTTCGACCTGAACACCCGTCGCCGCCTGGCCGCCAAGGCCTTCGCGCACACGGCCAGCTACGACAATGCCGTTGCAACCTGGACGGCCAGCCAGTTCCTGGATGAAGACGGCGACGGCATCATCGACTGGCCTGCCTACGCCG
This sequence comes from Paenarthrobacter sp. 10L420, assembly GCF_056395385.1. Taxonomy (NCBI): domain Bacteria; kingdom Bacillati; phylum Actinomycetota; class Actinomycetes; order Micrococcales; family Micrococcaceae; genus Paenarthrobacter; species Paenarthrobacter sp. 10L420. The sequence goes on from NZ_JBFTJK010000002.1 coordinate 54,437, forward strand.
GCCTGTCCTTGGAGCGTTCCGAGGTCCTTCGCTACGGCGAAAACCCGCACCAGCAGGCTGCCCTCTACGTGGACAAGGCTGCCCCGGCCGGCATCGCCCAGGCTGACCAGCTTCACGGCAAGGCCATGAGCTACAACAACTTCGTCGACGCCGACGCAGCCCTCCGCGCTGCGTTCGACTTCGCCGAGCCAGCTGTGGCGATCATCAAGCATGCCAATCCGTGTGGCGTTGCTGTTGGATCTGCCGAGTCCGCGGACCCGATCGCAGATGCCCACGCCAAAGCCCACGCTTGCGACCCCGTTTCCGCTTTCGGTGGCGTAATCGCCGCGAACCGCACCGTCACTGCCGGCATGGCCCGCACGGTTGCCGACATCTTCACCGAGGTTGTTATCGCTCCGGACTTCGAGCCGGAAGCCGTGGAGATCCTCTCCAAGAAGAAGAACATCCGCCTGCTCGCCCTGCCCGAGGGCTACGGTCGCTACCCCTCCGAGATGCGCCAGGTTTCCGGTGGCGTCCTGGTCCAGATGAGCGACAAGGTGGACGCCGACGGCGACAACCCCGCCAACTGGACCCTCGCCGCAGGTGAAGCTGCCGACGAAAAGACGCTCGCGGACCTCGCCTTCGCCTGGACCGCATGCCGCGCAGCCAAGTCCAACGCCATCCTGATCGCAGATCACGGCGCTGCAGTGGGCATCGGCATGGGCCAGGTCAACCGCCTGGACTCCTGCCGCCTGGCCGTCGAGCGCGCCAACACGCTTGGTGTGAAGGTGGAGTCCGACGTCGACGGTGCCGGCGGTGCCTCCAACGCCAGCGGCAGCGATGCACCTGAGCGTGCACGCGGCGCCGTTGCGGCATCTGATGCGTTCTTCCCGTTCGCTGATGGCCTGCAGATCCTCATCGACGCTGGCGTCCGGGCAGTGGTCCAGCCCGGTGGTTCCGTCCGTGACGAGGAAGTCATCGCCGCAGCCAACGCTGCCGGCATCACAATGTACTTCACGGGCGCACGCCACTTCTTCCACTAACAAGTAAGGGCAACAGCCCAAAAGCCAGCCAGTAGAAGCGCAGCGGCGGCCGCCCCCGGTAGGGGACGGCCGCCGTCGTCGTTAACACGCCCGCACTTAACAGGGACGTGCCAGAATAATCAGAACCGTTACGAAGCCGCCGCGGTGGTGTAGGTCGACTGGATGACGGAGCCCCAGTATGGGCCGTACATGGTGCTGGAGTTGCTGCCGTATCCGTAGCTGTTGATCGAGTTCTGGTAGCCGGCGGAGCTGTTGCCGATAAACCAAGGACCGCCCGAGGATCCACCGGTCATGTTGCAGGGGATTCCTTGGGTAGCGAACTGCGGGTTGTACGGATCGTTGGTGGCGGTGCCGGAGCAACTCTTGAGCGATTCACCGTTGAACGGAGGGGCCGCCGGGTAGCCGAAGGACTTGTAGCTCAGGCCGCGGGCGGCGTTGAACTGGACACCGGAGGAGCCTACGACATCCGCGAGCCGCTGGCCGTTGAGAGTGTTCATGACGGCGAAGGCGGTGTCGTACTGCATGTTGCCGTTGGATGCCCACTGGGTGGGGGAGTACAGCGCCCTTGCTGTCCACTTCCCATACGGTGCGGAGCCGTTGAGGTAGGCGGGTACGAAGACGAAGTTGGTGGCGTAGGCGCCCGGTCCCTCGTTGACGCAGTGGCCTGCCGTGGAGACGGTGCTCTTGTTGGCTGCCGTCACGGAGTTGCCGGAGCAGACGTAGTTTGAACCGCCCAGGGTGAAGAAGATCTTGCCGATGTGCTTGACGGGCGTTTCGCTCTGGTTGGCCTTGAGGTTGATGGCCTTGGAGTCGGTGGAGGCTTGCTGACCTTCGACGCTCTTGAGGACGCCCGGGGCTTCGGTGACCGGGGCTTTTCCGAGGTTGAGGAGCCGGCCGCGGTCCAGTGCTTTGTTGGCGAGGATGTCGCCGGATTTGGCGTTCTTCATGCGTTCCGGGGTCCAGTAGTCTGCGGCGCCGTTGTCCGACGCTACATGGCTGCTGACCGCAACGCCGCTGGAGTCTGTGGTGTTAACCGGAGCCGCGTTGGCACTGGTGGTTCCAATCAGCGCCAGGATTGCGGCAGTGGACAGACTCAGCAGGCTTGTGGCCAGGGTCTTGGTTTTTGTCACGTTGTTCCAACCTATCGAGGGAGTGGGGCGGCCAGTGATGGCGACCGCCGACTGACGGAATCGAAGCTACCCAACGTATGACAAGTTTGTAAAGAGTTGTTTCACAGTTTGTGATATTTTGCTTTCACTTCTTGTCACACGGCAAGGAGCAATGCTCGACGCCGATTGGCAGCTTCGGCGGCGAGGCCGCCGTCGGGCGTAAATCGCTTTCCTGCGCAGGTAACGAACACGTGATCCCGGACACGAAGGGTCGCCAATCCGGCCTACTCGGGTAAGTTTAGAGATGTTGAAATCTGCAGACTTTCAGGGAGAACCCCGCCAATGGCCAAGATTATCTATACCCACACAGACGAAGCGCCGATGCTGGCTACCTACTCATTCCTGCCGATTGTGGAAGCGTATGCCTCGACCGCAGGTGTGGAGGTCGAGACCCGCGATATTTCGCTGGCAGGCCGCATCATCGCCGTTTTCGGCGATTTCCTGACTGAAGAGCAGCGCACGGGCAACGCCCTGACTGAACTTGGCGAGCTGGCAAAGCAGCCGGAAGCCAACATCATCAAGCTGCCCAACATCAGCGCCTCCGTGCCGCAGCTCAAGGCTGCCATCGCCGAACTCCAGTCCCAGGGCTTCGCCCTCCCGGACTACCCGGACAACCCCTCCTCGGACACCGAGACGGACATCCGCTCGCGTTACGACAAAATCAAGGGCTCCGCCGTGAACCCGGTGCTGCGTGAAGGTAACTCCGACCGCCGCGCACCCCTGTCGGTGAAGAACTACGCCCGCCAGAACCCGCACTCCATGGGTGCCTGGTCTCCCGATTCCAAGACCAACGTTGCCACCATGGGCCATAACGATTTCCGCTCCAATGAGAAATCCGTCGTGCTCAAGGCTGACGATTCCCTCAGCATCCAGCTGGTCCGTGAAGACGGCACCACCAAGGTCCTCAAGAAGGACCTCCCCGTCCTGGCCGGCGAAGTTGTGGACGCTACCGTCCTCCGCGCAGACGCCCTGGACGAGTTCCTTAAGGCACAGGTTGCCCGTGCCAAGGAAGAGGGCATCCTCTTCTCCGCACACCTGAAGGCCACCATGATGAAGGTCTCGGACCCCATCATCTTCGGCCACGTGGTCAAGGCTTACTTCTCCGAGCTCTTCGATACGTACGGCAAGCAGCTCTCAGCCGCAGGCATCAGCCCGAACAACGGTCTCGCAGCCATCCTCAGCGGTCTTGAAGACCTGCCGGAAGACGTTCGCGAAGGCGTCAAGGCAGCCATCACCAAGGGCCTCGAAGACGGTCCTGCGTTGGCAATGGTGGACTCGGACAAGGGCATCACCAGCCTCCACGTTCCGTCGGACATCATCGTCGATGCTTCCATGCCGGCCATGATCCGCTCCTCCGGCCACATGTGGGGCCCGGACGGCAAGGAAGCCGATACCCTCGCCGTCATCCCGGACAGCTCTTACGCCGGCGTCTACCAGGTAGTCCTTGACGACTGCCGTGCCAACGGCGCGTTCGATCCCACCACCATGGGCACCGTTCCCAACGTGGGCCTCATGGCGCAGGCAGCCGAAGAATACGGCAGCCACGACAAAACCTTCGAAGTCCAGGCAGCCGGCACCATGCAGCTCGTGGACAGCAAAGGCAACGTCCTCATCGAGCACCAGGTATCCCCGGGTGATATCTGGCGCGCATGCCAGACCAAGGATGTCCCCATCCGCGACTGGGTCAAGCTTGCCGTCAACCGCGCCCGCGCTTCCCAGACCCCCACCGTTTTCTGGCTGGACAAGGGCCGCGCGCACGACGCCAACCTCATCGCCAAGGTCAACGAGTACCTCAAGGACCACGACACCGAGGGCCTGCAGATCGAGATCATGTCCCCGGAGGAGGCAACAGCCTTCACCCTGGAGCGCATCCGCAAGGGCGAGGACACCATCTCCGTCACCGGTAACGTCCTCCGCGACTACCTCACGGACCTGTTCCCGATCCTCGAGCTCGGCACCAGCGCCAAGATGCTTTCCATCGTTCCGTTGATCAACGGTGGTGGCCTCTTCGAGACCGGTGCAGGTGGATCTGCTCCCAAGCACGTCCAGCAGCTGATCAAGGAAAACCACCTTCGCTGGGACAGCCTGGGTGAATTCCTTGCTCTGGCCGTCAGCTTCGAGCACCTTGCCACCACCACTGGCAACGCCCGCGCCCAGGTCCTTGCCGACACACTGGACCGCGCTACGGGTACGTTCCTGCTGGAAAACAAGTCCCCGCGCCGCAGCGTTGGCGAGCTGGACAACCGTGGAAGCCACTTCTACCTGGCCATGTACTGGGCACAGGAATTGGCCAAGCAGACCGAGGATGCAGAGCTCGCAAAGGACTTCGCTGCCATCGCTGACGCCCTGACCTCCAACGAAGAGGCAATCGTCGGCGAGTTGAACGCAGTCCAGGGTCCCGGCGTCGATCTGGGCGGCTACTACCGTCCGGACGCTGCCAAGGCCGCTGAGATCATGCGCCCGTCGGCTACGTTCAACAAGGTCCTCGCGACCCTCAGCTAATTCCTAGACTGACTCGCAGTTGTGGTTGATATGAGAGCTCATAACAACCACAACTGCGGGTCAGTTGCTGTTTAACGGTCGGCTAGGAACCGCTGAGGTGCCACGCCGCCGTCGACGATGTCTTTCAGCACCCGGCCAATAGCCGGAGTGAACTTGAAACCGTGCCCTGAGAACCCGGCGCCCACCACCAACGGTCCAAAACGGTCCAGCACAAAGTCCTCGGTGGGCGTGGTGGTGTAGGTGCAGCTGATGGGAACCGCGGTTGAAGGGTCGACGCCGGGAAGCCAGTCCTGCGCGTATCGCACCAAGGCATCGAGCTGTTCCGGTATGGGCTGGAACGTGCGCTCGTCCGGGTCCATGACGGGGCCGACGCCATGCCATCCGGCCTTGACGCCTTCGCCCGGCGTGAGCATCCCGTAGACGGGGCTGTACCAGTATTCGTACGCAGGATCGTCCACGTCCGGGCTGTGGTTAAAGCTTGGCCACACCAGCGTGTTGTCCACGGGCGTGAAGTGGGCGGGCTGCTCCTGCGTAACAACCAGCGGCGGCAGCTTAGCGTGATCGCCGAGGAGCTTGTTCGTCCACGCACCGGCGGTGACTACCACGCTTTTTGCTACGTACTCCGTCTCGTCCGTCACCACGACCACAGTTTCGGCGCCGTCGACGCGGATGTCGTGGACCGGCGTCGAGTATTTGAAGATGGCGCCATGGGACTCAGCCGCTTTTCGAAGTGCCACCAGTGCGTTGGCCGAACGGATGCGTCCGGACCCCGGAACGAAGAGGACATCGGTGGCGAAGTTCATGCCTTGCCACCGGTCCATGGCCTCGTCTGCTGAGATGAAGTAGCTTTCGATCCCGCGTTCCTGGTGGGCTGCCCGGACGGTCAGGAGCCGTTCGACGTTGCCGTGGTTCGCCAGCCCCACGAGGTCCAGCAGCGGCGCACCCGTTTCCGCAGCGAGCTCATCCCAGAGGTTCTTGGCTTCGGCGAGGAGGTCCAAGTAGTCGGCCTCGGCGTAGGCGGTGTTGAAGTTGCGGGTGGCGCCGTGGGAGGCGCCGATGTGGTGACCGGCCTCGAACTGCTCCAACAGGACCACGGACTTACCGCTCCGGGCCAACTGCCACGCGGCGGCCGATCCCATTGCTCCTCCGCCAACAACTACGACGTCCACCATGCCCGCTCCATCCACCTTGGCCCACTATAAGGTTCCATTCTGCCCCTCCGCACCCAAGTAGGTCGCAGCTGAGCGCGTTTTGCGTGCTCAGAACGCGCTCAACTGCGACCTAGTTGGGTTGGCACTTGGTGGGAAGGCATGGAAGATTGGGACGGGTGAAATTCCTTCACCCGTCTCCCAAGTCCTCTGCCCGCGGCGTCACGATCCTGCGTGTGGTGTTTGGCGCACTGATCATGGTGCACGGCATCCAAAAGTTCATGGCAGGGCACACCGCTTTTGCTGCATCCGTTGCTGCCATGGGCGTGCAGAAGCCCGAGATCGTGGCTTGGCTGGTGATCGCAGGTGAGATTGGACTGGGACTTCTCCTGGTCCTCGGCGCTTTGACCAGGGTGGCGGGCTTCCTTGCTGCAATCATGTTTGCCGGCATCTGGTTCGTGACGGAAGCAGGCAAGCCGCTGCTCACGGACAAATCGGGGGTCACGGCGGAACTTTTGATCATCTACGTTGCCATTTCCGTGGCTTTTGTGTTCCTCGGTCCCGGCGCGTGGTCCCTGGATCGGAAGCTGGCCAGGCAGCCGGCGGGCCAGAGGCGTTAATACAGTCGGGTTAACTCCCGACGGCGGCACTCACCGCCGGGGCCAACATCACCGCGCGTCGTTCGGGTAGCGGATCCCCAATTGGGACCGGACGCCGTCGAACAAGCGCATGACGTTGATGGAATCCTCCAGCGGCATCACGGGGCTCTCTGTCAGGCCTTGTTGAATGCAGCGCGTCACTTCGCGGAGTTCGTAGGTGTAGCCTACGCCCACCACATCGAACCGTTCGTGCCGCGGCTCGTCCCAACCAACACGGATCAACAGTTCCCGCGGGTTGTTCACGGAGCCCACTGTCTGCAGGTACCCGAGGCCGCCAGCTACTGTGGCGGTCCGCGGCCCATGGGCCGTCAGGGACGACGTCAGCTGTGCCTGGGCACCGTTGGCATAACCAAGTGTCAGCGCGTTCTGGGTGTCCACGCCGTCCTCGTTTAACGCGCCGATCGCGGTAACAGACTGTGGGAAGCCCAAGGTTCCCAGGGCCCACAGCAACGGGTAGACGGTGATGTCCAGTAGCGCGCCGCCACCATCATTCAGTGCCCAGATGCGGGCGGAGGGATCGTACGGCGCAGGGAACCCGAGGTCCGCGCTGACCCACTGGGTGTGCCCGATTTCCCCTGATGCGGCTATGGAAAAAGCGCGCTGCATGCTGGGCAGGAAGCGGCTCCAAACAGCTTCCATGAAGAACACCTTGTGCTCGCGGGCCAACTTCACCAGCTCGGTGGCTTCGCGGGCGTTGATGGTGAGGGCCTTCTCGCACAGGACGTGCTTGCCGGCCCGCAATGCCGCTGCCGCAATCTGGAAGTGCTGGGCATGGGGTGTTGCCACGTAAACCACGTCCACGGCCGGATCGTCGAACAACCGCTGGTAGCCGGGGACACCGGCGTCGTTCCCGTAGGCCTTGGCGAAACCAAGGGTGTGCGCAAAAGCGTCCGCGGCTGCCTGGGTCCTGGAGCTCACCGCGTAGAGCTCTGCATCCTCCAGCAGGGAAAGGTCCTGGGAAACGCTGTTGGCGATGTTGCCGGTGGACACCACTCCCCAGCGCAAGCGGCGGCCGGTGGCAGCCCGGGGATCCTGGTTGGTCTGGCTGGACAGCCACGGTTTGGCGATAGGAAGCGTCATGACTGCCATCCTCTCATTCGCGGTCCAGCTAACTGGGGAGTTGCAGCTGCTCCAAGTCTGCGATGGTTCCGTTGGATTCGAAGGTGAGCTTCACGTTGACCACATAGGCGCCGGCTTTCTTGAGGTCGGGCACCCAGATTTCAGCAACCCCGGCGTCATGCTCTGTTGTCGCCTGGATTCTGTAGGCGAGGTTATCCGCCTTCCAACTATCGGAGACGTCAACGCCGTCCAAGGACCACGTCAGCAGCATGGGGACGCGGGCCAGCCCCATCAGATCGACCCTCACGGCTATCGTCCAACCACGGGGATCCTTACCCTGGGTGCTGTCGATGATGATTACTTCCTCCATTGCCTTCACGAGTTCCGCTGCCGCTTGGTCGGCTGGAAGCAGTTCGCCATTCTGGTTGACAGTCACTGGGGGAAGGAGGGCCGGGAGGATGATCAGGGCATCGGGGACATAGCCCTCGAGTACTTTCTGTTCCTTCACAGCGGCGCGATACGCCTGCGACGGAGGGCGGGGGATATTCCTGTTCACCACGGTGGCGGAACCGGTAGAGGTGGCGGTGGTCGTGGCGGGCGTGGTGGAAGTAGTCGGGGTAACCGTCGGGGTTGTGGGCGGACTGGTGGTTGGATGGGCGGTGGTCGGAGTGGGCTTTGTAGTTCCCGAAGAGCCAGCCAAATTCGCGCTGTAGGCGGGTAGGTTCAGACCAACCGCGGCCGCAGGACTCAGGTTGAGGTCCTTGCCGAGGTCCGCCGGGGCAAAGGCAGCCAAAGAGGTCTGCTTGACGATGGTAACGGACTCGATGTTTGCCACGTCTTCGATGTTGGGCGGGAACAGCCGGTCCCACAGGGCGAAGATACTGATGAGGGCCGCCGCCAGTGCTCCCGCCGTAATGACGAGTGCCTTGCCGCTTCGGTACCAGGGAGTGACTCTGCCTGGTTCACGGTGTTGGGGCACGCACACCACCTCCTACGCCTGCTCACAGAATGCTCCGCGTCCAGAAGCGCGTCAACCCGCGCTGGCACTCGGTTCCCGAACGTGTCAAGTCATACGAATGGCAGGCGCACCAAAGATCCTCGCCTAGGCTGAGGTAATCATCCCTCGCAGAGGTTCTGTGGGGAGTTACCGAAATGGAGCAGGGATGGGTATTTTTCGGCGTGTCATTTTGCCGGTTACCTGGCTGGTGGTTTTCGCAATTATTGCGGTGGCTTTGGTCAAGATCGCTTTCGTGGATGGCCTTAAGCCGTCTGATTCCGGGCCGGCGCCCTTGGCGCAAGTGGACATCCCGGTGGTCCCGGCCACGCGAGCTACGGTCACCAATACTGTGGAAATCAAGGGCACCGTCCAGAGCGATGCAGGCGATCCGGTCCGGAGCACGTCTGCCGGTAAGGTCATCAAGGTTTTCGTCGAAGAAGGCTCCACGGTGGCCAAGGGCGATGCCCTGTTCCAGGTCAAGGCCGAGCGCGCCGTGACATTCACGCAGCCGTCCAAGGATGGAATGTCCTCGGCGCCGAAGCCCGTCTATGACTACTTCGACATCCTTGCTCCCAGCGGCGGTACGCTGCAGTCCCTGACCACGTTGATCGACCAGCAAGTGAGCGTCGGAGAAAGCGTCGGCAAGATCGACCCCGGCACCTACACAGTGGCCGGCTCAGTGACCGCCGCCCAGCAGTACCGCCTGCTCGGCAAGCCGGGCCCGGCGGAGATCGCTTTGGTGGGTGGACCGGCGCCGTTCCAGTGCACCGAAGTGACACTGAAGAACAACGCTTCCGACGACGGCGGAGGCACCTCGGGTGGTTTGTCGTCCACAGGCGGAGGTGCTGGGATGGGCGTCGGCGGGGCAGTGGCAATCCCCGGTGGAGGCGGTGGCCAGTCGCAGGAAGGTGGCACGCCCACGGGAACGCTTAGTTGCGCAATCCCTGCTGGGCATGAGGTCTTCGCAGGCCTTGGAGCGACCATGACCGTCAGCGCTGGAGTCGCCGCTGATGTGGTGACCGTTCCTTTGACCTCGGTGAAGGGCAGCGTGAAGGACGGCATCGTCTGGATAGCGGGCGCAGCCGGGAGCGGCGCAGCGCCCGAGCAGCGCACCGTCCAGCTGGGCCTGAATGATGGTGCGTTGGTTGAAGTGGTTTCAGGGCTGGCCGAGGGCGAGCAAGTGCTTGAGTTCGTGCCCGGGGCTCCAGCTGCGCGGGGTCCCATGATGGGGCCGGGACAAGCCGTCTACGGACCGGCAGGCTGAAGCGCATGACAGGAACAGCAGAGGTAGTAGAAAGCAACAAAGAAACCCTCGTCAGTCTCCGGTCAGTCACCCGTTCGGTGACGCTGCCGGATGAGCAGCAACTGCACATTCTCCGCGGCATCGATCTTGAGGTCCAGAGCGGTGATCACACGGCCATTGTTGGCCGTTCAGGATGCGGAAAATCGACGCTGCTCAACCTCTTGGGCCTCCTGGATGTCCCCACGTCCGGTGAGCTGGAATTCCTCGGCAACCCTGCCGAGCAGCTGAGCAGCAACGGCCGGGCCCGCTTGCGTGGATCAACGGTGGGCTTCGTGTTCCAGCAATTCAACCTGTTGCCGGGCCGCAATGCCCTGGACAACGTCATCACGCCGCTCTTTTACGCCAAAGGCCGCGAGTTCTGGCGCCGGCGTGAACTGGCCATGGACATGCTGGACCGTGTTGGCCTGGCAGCGCGGGCCAACACCATGCCGAACATGCTTTCCGGTGGGGAGCAGCAGCGTGTGGCGATGGCCCGGGCGTTGGTCCGCAGGCCACGGCTAATTCTGGCGGATGAACCAACGGGCGCCTTGGACGTGGAAACCGGGCAGGCTGTCATGGCCTTGTTGGACACCGTGGCCACGGAAACCGCGGCCGCACTGGTGACCATCACGCACGATACCAATGTGGCCGCCCTGGCACGCGCCTGCTATCGATTGGACGCCGGAGTGCTCATGCCGCTGACAGTTGCCGAAACAGCAGGAGTCAGCGCATGACCGGCTTCATGTCCACGATGGTGGAAGCATGGCAGGAACTCCGGATCAACAAGGTGCGCATCCTCTTGGCCCTCCTTGGCGTGGCCCTTTCCGTTGCAGCGTTGACCTCGGTGGTAGGAATCGGCAGCCTGGTCCGTGAAGGGATCAAGGTGCAGTCCGAACGCAACGGTGGCCGCGTGGCCACCCTGGCACTGAGCGTGAACGGCCCTTCCTCGCCTGATCCTGCGAAACTGGAGAAGGTCTACGAAGGCATCCAACAGCGCTTCGGCATCACCACGTCCACCCATGTTGGCAGGACCCAGGCGGGCTTCCAGTTTCCGCGTGGCGTGACCAACGTTGACGTGACCATCGTGGATATTGGATATGGCATCATCCACCGCGTTCCGCTCACCCAGGGAACCTGGTTCGCCGCCGATGACGACCAACGGCTCGCACCCGCCGTCGTCGTCTCCGAAGCGTTCTACAACCAGGCTGGAATGCCCAACCTGACCACGAACCCCACGGTGACCATCCCGGGGGATCACCCTGCCACTGCGGTGATTATCGGCGTCGTGCCTGATGCGTATCCGCAGCAACCTCCGGCCGCCTTCATCCTCACCGCCGGCGCCGCGATGACCGGAATGGAATCCCAAATGTCCGAGTTCAAGATGTGGGTGGGCGAGGACCAGGCCGATTCCTTGGCCGCTGCTATTTCCGCGGATCTCCAAGGTCAATTTCCCGGGTACTACGCCCAAGCCAGCCGAATGGACTTCGCCGCCTACGGTGACCCGCTAGGACCGGCCCAGTGGATCGTGGGCGGCGTAGCCGGATTGGTGCTCCTGCTCGGGGCAGTGGGAATGCTCAACATCTCCATGGTCACCGTGCGCTACAGGGTACGGGAAATCGGCATCCGGCGAAGCTTCGGCGCAACCTCCGGCCGCATCTTCTTCGGCGTCATGATGGAATCCGTAGTAGCCACCGCGGTCGCCGGCCTGGTGGGCGTCATGCTGGCGGTAGCAGTGGTGAAGAACCCCTGGATCGAATCAAAGGTAGCGCCGGGATTGACCGAATACCCGTCCTTCCCCGTCGATGCCGCGCTCCTGGGCTTTGGCGCGGCTGTCCTTGTGGGCGCACTCGCCGGAGCCATTCCTGCGCTCGTGGCGGTGCGCGTCAAGGTCATCGATGCGATCCGCTTTTGACCTCCTCGGTGAGCCGGCCCTGCTGAAGACGGAAGCAGCGGTCCGCTTTCTGCGCCAGGCTGCGGTCGTGGGTGACTACCAGGATGGTGGTGTTGTGGTCGCGGCTCAGTGAGCTCAGCAGTTCGATGATGTGCTCGCCGGTCTGCTCATCCAGGTTTCCCGTGGGTTCATCGGCAAGGATCAGCTTGGGCTCGTTGGCCAGCGCCCTCGCGATCGCGACGCGCTGCTGCTCGCCACCGGACAAGCGATTGATCCGGCGGGACTGCTTCTCCGGATCCAACTGCACCTGCTCCAGCAGTTCCTTGGCCCGCTTCAACCGTGCTGCCTTGCGGATCCCGGCGAACTCCATAGGCAGCATGACGTTGTCCACGGCGCTGAGGTTCGGGATCAGGTTGAACTGTTGGAACACGAAGCCGATATCGCGGCGGCGGTACTCTGTCAGCTTGCTCTCCGGCAGCCCCGCCAGGCTGACGCCATCCACGACGACGTCTCCGCTGGTTGGTTTGTCCAGCGCACCCAGGAGGGACAACAGCGTGCTTTTGCCGCTTCCGCTCTTGCCCACGATCGACGCCAGAGATCCCTTCTCCAGCTGGAAACTCACACCATTGACGGGCTTGATGGTCCTGTCACCGGACTTGAACTGACGGACCAGGTCCTTGACTTCAATCACGGCTATTCTCCTCGGAGTACTTCGATGGGACGGATGCGTGCGGTCAGCAAGGCCGGGACCAATGCGCCGATGATGGCCACGGCGAAGACCGCGGCGATGCCTGCAGCAATGACGCCGGGGGAGGCGCTCGCCGTGACGGACGTGAGCAGTTGGGAGGCCCCGCCAAATGGACCGCCCTGCCCTCCGGCGAAGCCGCCGCCGGCAAAGCCACCCCCGCCAAAGCCGGCTCCGCGCTGGGTGGTTGGGGCCGCCGTCGTGGTGGTGTTTGAACTGATCAGCGCTGACGCGATACCGCCGCTGGCGAGCGACGCAATAGCCGCACCCACCACGCTGCCCAAGGCCACGAGGACCAGCGATTCAAGGACAAACTGCAGGCCGATAGTGCGGTTCCGGGCACCGATGGCCTTCAACACGCCAATTTCGCGGCGGCGCTCGCGGACCAGCATCACCATGATCAGGAGGATGATCAGTCCGGCTGTAGCCAGTGCTGCAATGAACGCGACCAGGGAGATGTTCTTGACGCTATCCAGAGAGCTGACCGCGGTTTCGAGGTTGCGCTGGCCTTGGGTGACGTCGGCCTTGCCGGTTCCCAAAGCGGACTGGACAGCCGTTTTGGTGCTGTCGACGTTTTCCATGCTGTTGACCGTGACGATCATCGTGGAGAGTTCGTCGGGAGTTCCCGCCAGGGTTTGGGCTTCCGGAAGGGTGACGTAGACGGCGTTGTTTCCGAAGGCGGTTCCGGCGTCGAAGATGCCTGCAACGGTGAACGTCTTGTCCTGGATGGTGAAGGTGGAACCCGCGGTGAGGTTGTTCTTTTGCGCCAGCGTCGTTCCCACCAGAGCCTTTGCCGCCGCCGTGGTGTAGTCGCCCAGGCCCGTGCCGCTGGTGATGTCCAGGGCCTTGCCAGCGCTGTCAACCTCGGCGCCGATACCCGTGGCCGTAATGGGAAGGGTGCGAACTCGTTGGGCGGTGCCTGTGCCCCCAGTGTTACCCGTGGAGCCGTTGCGGTTGCCGAGGGTACCGGCATCGATGGCTGCCGTGAGGTTGGTGGTGACCGAAGGTTGCTGCCCACCGGGACCGAAACCGCCTTGAGCGGCCTGGGTGGTGCTTGTTTCTGCGGTCGCAGTCTGCAAACGCAAAGCCTTAGTGCCGACCACGGACGTAACGTTACTGACGGCGGCGGCCGTCTGAGCTTGAGCAGCGGTGAGCGGTTCGCCACCACCTTCGAAGCCCTGCCCGCCAGCCGGATTCACCGTCAGGGTGGTGCCCACGGAAGCGTTCAGCTCCTGGACCTTGGCACCCACGGCCTGGTTGGCCACAAGCATGGCCAATGCCAGGCCGATCGCTACGGCAAGCACAGCGACTACCGCGGCCGTTCTGATTTTGTTGCGGAAGGCATTGCTTACGCTTCGGGCAAGGACGCTCACGTTTCTCCTTTGGACCTGCTGAGTTCCGCAGACCGCTGGCGCGCGGGCTGCAGGTCCAACACTGCTGAGCGCTGCTGTGCGGAAAGCCTGCCGAAGCTATGCGTGGGCTGTGAAAAGTGGCGGGCTCATCAAGGAGCCAAAAAACCCGTGCCGGGCTCAGAATCCTGAGCCCGGCACGGGTTCACCGTGCAGTCCCGGTGTCAGTGGGAGAAGTTTGCTGAGATTTCGGCGAGGGTGCGCCCCTTGGTCTCAGGCGCGAGCCATTGCGAGAGGACTGCGCCAAGCAATGCGACGGCGGCGGCTACGACCATGCTTGGGCCCAGGCCGATGTTGCTGATCGCCCATGGCAGGGCGAAGGTGCCGAGTGCGGCTCCGATGCGGCTGAAGGCCGCGGCAAAGCCCATGCCGATACCGCGCAGGTGGCCGGGGAATACCTCGGCCGGATAGACCTGGGTCATCGTGGTGTAGCCGGCATTGAAGAAGGAGAAGGCGAGAAACAGTACGAGCACGATGATCGCTGGTGCGTCCGCCCAGACTCCGATGACCAGCAGGATGCCTGCGCAGAGCCACTGCCCGGGCACAGTGAGGATTCGGCGGCCGAGCTTATCAATCAGAAGTACAGTGATGACAACACCCGCGGCTGCAAGTGCAGACAGGCCGACTCCACCGGTCCAGCCGCCGAAGCCGAATTGATCGAGCACGTCGTCGGCGAAGGTCGCGATCGCGAAATACGGAGTGACCGCGCAGAACCAAAACCCTGAGGTGAAGAGGGTGGCGCGCCAGTTCTGCTTCGAGAACAGCATTCCGAAGGAGGCGCCCTTGATTTTGGTCCTGCTCTTCGCGGCTTGGGCCTCCTGGATCATCCTCAGATCGATCTCACCGGTGATGCTGTCGTGCATTTGGGGCGATTCGACATATCTGTGTGCGATCGCGAGTGCTTCCTTGTGTCGTCCCTTTGTAATGAGCCAGCTCGGCGATTCGGGGAGGCCCATGCGGGCGAGGAACAGGACCAATGCGAGTATCGTGCTGGTGCCGATGACCAGGCGCCAGGGGGTGCCGGCGTCGTGCAGGAGCGTGCCGATGATGAATGCCATCATGAAACCGACGTACCAGGCGATCAGAGTCAGCCCGAGCAATCGCCCGCGCAGCTTCGGAGGGGAGAACTCTGATAGCAATGGCCCACCGATTGAGTACTCGCCGCCGATCGCGACGCCCATGAGGAACCGGATGGCGGCCAGCTGGATCACGGCCCCGTCTCCGGAGGTTACGAAGAACTGGGCCGCTGAAGCGACCAGGAACAGTCCCATGTCCACGAGGAACATGGGCTTGCGTCCGAACTTGTCAGTAGCCCAGCCGGCCAGCGGGGAGCCGACGAAGATACCGACCAGCGGGCCCGCGGCGATCATGCCCAGAGATAGTGCGTCGAGCTGGAGCTCTGACCGCATGAGTCCGGTGACGGGGCCGATAATTCCGAGGATGTAACCGTCGAGGAACATCCCACCGATGAAGACAGCGACGAGCCGCACCATAAAGCGGCGTTTGAACTTGGAGCTGGTCTCTTTTGATGTGGAGGTGTCGACGGAGTCCGTCGTCCTGGTCGGATGGATCATTGAGATTTGTTCCCTTCTGGCTTCAGCGCGAACCGTTGACGGCACCAGAGCGCCGTTTCATGGATGCACGGACAGCCGAAGCCCTTAGCGACCGGTGGACGATGCCGACTGGCTTGATGCCAGCCGATATGGCCGCGCAGGACTTGCGAGATGATTTCGGGGTCGGCCACATGTGACATATGACTCATATATCAGAACTCTAAGGGTGCGATCCGCCCGGGTCAAGAGCTTGACAAGTTAATTGGTTGTATGTGGCCGCGTCCGCAAACTCCGGGATTGACGGACACAGAAGCATCGCGGAAAACGGTTCGGGCAAGCGAAAGCCCCGGCCCGCCGGCTGAATGCTGGCGGACCGGGGCTTGCTGTTGCTTGCTACTGCTTGGTGCTAAGCGGTGTTACTTGGTGATCGGCCCGAGTACCGGATCGTCCACGTAGGCCGTCTTGACGTTGGCTGCCGTCACGATCTGCGGCGGGAGCAGGTAAGCCGGAACAGTCTTGACACCGTTCTTGTAGGAATCCTTGTCGTTGATTTCCAGCTGCTTGCCGGCCTGCAGGTCCTTCACCATGGTGATGGCGTGCTCAACCAGCTTGCGGGTGTCCTTGTTGATGGTGGAGTACTGCTCGCCAGCCATGATCGACTTGACGGACTCAACCTCGGAGTCCTGGCCTGTCACCACGGGGAGCGGCTTGCCAGCGGCCTTGACGGACGTCAGCACTGCACGGGCCAGGGTGTCGTTCGGGGAGAGAACGCCATCCAGGGATGCGGTGCCGTAGCTGCCGGTCAGCAGGGTGTCAGCACGACGCTGGGCGTTTTCAGCCTTCCAGCCCTGGGTAACAGCCTGCTCGAAAGCAGTCTGGCCGGAGAGGACCTTGAGCGTTCCGTCATCGATCTTCGGCTTCAGCACGCTCATGGCGCCGTCGAAGAACACCTTGGCGTTGGCATCATCCGGGGAACCCGCGAAGAGCTCGATGTTGTACGGGCCGGAGGGCTTCTTGGCCTTCAACCCGTCCAGCAGGGCCTGGCCCTGAAGCACGCCGACCTTGAAGTTGTCGTACGCCACGTAGTAGTCCACGTTCTCCGTGTTCAGGAGCAGACGGTCGTAAGCAATGACCGTCGCGCCGGAGTCCTTGGCCTGCTTGAGCTGCGTACCCAGCTGCGCGCCGTCGATTGCGCCAACGATGATGACCTTGGCACCCTTGGTGACCATGGCGCTGATCTGGTTCTGCTGCTCGGACACGCCGCCGTTGGCGAACTGGACGTCGGCCTTGAAGCCGGCACCCTTGAGGCCATCGTTGAACAGCTTCTCCGCGAGGACCCAGTTCTCACTGGTCTTCTGCGGAAGGGCGACGCCGATCAGCGAGTCCTTGGGGAACGCTTCCCCGCCAGCAGTGCTGCTGCTTGAGCCGCTGTCAGAGCGGCCGCAGGCTGTCAGCGCCAGTGCCGCGATGGCAGCTACTGCTGCTGCCTTTCCTGCTTTACCAAACATTCGCATATCTTGGTTCACTTTCTGTGTGGTGGGGTGGAGCGAGTCAGGCGGAAACCGGTCAGGCTTCCTTGGAGATGACCTCTTTGGTGGACGTGGTTTCGTCCGGCTTGATTTCGTTGTTGCGCTGGAAGTTCTTCAGCAGCAGGCCAGTGATGGAGCGCTTGCCCTGGGTCTTGTTGTAGACGTCGAAGGCAACAGCGATCAGCAGTACCAGGCCCTTGATGATCTGGGTGAGGTCGGCGCCTACGCCCAGGAGTTGGAGGCCGTTGTTCAGCACAGCCATCACCAGGCCACCGACGATCGAGCCGATCACGGTACCAACGCCGCCGGTAACAGCGGCGCCACCGATGAACACGGCTGCGATTGCGTCCAGTTCCCAACCGACACCATCAAAGGGACCGGATGCGGTGGAGCGGCCAACGAAGATCATGCCAGCGAGGCCTGCAAGGACGGACATGTTGAGCATGACCATGAAGTTGACCTTCTTGGACTGCACGCCGGACAGTTCTGCTGCGTGCCGGTTACCACCCACGGCGTAGACGTGGCGGCCCAGGACGGTCTTGTCAGCGATGAAACCGTAGATCAGGACCAGCACGGCCAGGATCAAACCGGGGATGGGGAAGGACGTTCCGGGGCGGCCGGTAGCGAACAGGTATGTGGCGTAGAGGATGGCACCGCAGATCAGGACCAGCTTGGTGACCTCAACCCAGAGCTCGGGGACATCTGCGCCCAGGGCCTTGTTGGTGGCGCGAGCCCGCAGGGACATGAGGACAACGAATGCCGCAGCCAGGATGCCCAGCAACAAGGTGAGATTGTTGAAGCCCGTGTTCGGGCCAATTTCAGGCAGGTAGCCCGAACCCAGGTACTGGAAGTCGCTGGGGACGGGGATGGTGTTGGATTTGCCCACGAACTGGTTGAAACCGCGGAACAGGAGCATGCCTGCCAGCGTCACGATGAAGGCAGGGATGCCCACATACGCTGTCCAGAATCCTTGCCAAGCCCCGATGATCGCACCGAGTACAAGCCCGAAGAGCACGCCCATGTACCAGGGAATACCCCAGTCCCGGATTGCGAGGGCCACGGAGACACCCACAAATGCGGCTACCGAGCCCACAGAGAGGTCGATGTGGCCGGCAATGATGACCAGGACCATGCCGATGGCCAGGATCAGGATGTAGGAGTTGCCGTTGAACAGGTTGATCACGTTGCCCGGGGTCAGCGTCCGGCCCTCGGTGAAGATCTGGAAGAAGACGATAAGTGCCACCAGGGCGAAGATCATGCCGAACTGGCGGGTATTGCCACCAAATAGCTTCTTGAGCGCGTTCATTGTTTTGGTCCTTGTGTCAGGAAGGGGTGAGTCTGGGCCAACAGGTCAGGCGGCCTTGCGGGAGGACGTCATGAGTTTCATGAGGCTTTCCTGGCTTGCTTCGTTTTTGTCCAGGACACCTGTGATGGCGCCCTCGAAGATGGTGTAGATGCGGTCGGACAGGCCCAGGAGTTCGGGGAGCTCCGAGGAAATGACAATCACTCCCTTGCCCTGGTTCGCCAGCCTCTGGATGATGCCGTAGATCTCGTACTTGGCGCCCACGTCGATCCCTCGGGTGGGTTCATCCAAAATCAGGAGATCCGGATCGGTGAACATCCATTTGGCCAGCACCACTTTCTGCTGGTTTCCGCCGGAGAGCTTGGCCACGCCTTCCTCCACCGACGGGGTCTTGGTGCGCAGGGATTTTCGGTACTCCTCGGCAACCGAGAACTCCTTGCGCTCGTCCACCACCGTGTACTTGCTGATCGCGCGGAGGTTTGCTGCAACCGTGGTGGCCTTGATGTCATCCAGCAGGTTCAGGCCGAGGGATTTCCGGTCTTCAGTGACGTAGCCCAGTCCGGCGTCGATGGCCGCACGGACGCTGCGAAGGTTGACCGGCTTGCCGTCCTTGTAAACCTGTCCCTTGATGAAGCGGCCATAGGAGTGACCGAAGAGCGAGCGGGCAAGTTCCGTGCGGCCGGCTCCCATCAGTCCCGCGAATCCCACGATTTCACCGCGTCGTACATAGAAGTTGGAGCCCTTGCAGATCAGGCGATCCTGGATCTGCGGGTGCGCCACGGTCCAGTCTTTGACCTCGAAGAAGACCTCACCGATTTTCGGCTCATGATCCGGGAAGCGGGACTCGAGTGTCCGGCCCACCATGCCTTTGATGATGCGGTCTTCGTCAACGCCGTCCCGCTTGACGTTCAACGTTTCGATCGACTTGCCGTCGCGAATGATGGTGATCTCATCGGCAATCTGTTCGATCTCGTTGAGCTTGTGGGAAATGATGATCGAGGTGATGCCCTTGCCCTTCAGGCCAAGGATCAGGTCCAGCAGGTGCTGGGAGTCGGATTCATTCAGGGCCGCTGTGGGCTCGTCCAGGATCAGCAGGCGGACGGACTTGTTCAGCGCCTTGGCGATTTCCACCAACTGCTGCTTGCCGACGCCAATTTCCTTGATGGGGGTGTCCGGGTCCTCACGGAGTCCAACTCTGGCCAGCAGTTCGATGGAACGCTTCCGGGCCTCTGCCCAGTCGATGACACCCCATTTGGTTGGCTCGTTGCCCAGGAAGATGTTTTCCATGATGGAAAGTTCCGGGATCAACGCCAGCTCCTGGTGGATGATGACGATGCCCGCAGCTTCGCTTGCACGGATGTCCTTGAATTGCTGCGTCTCGGCCATGTACACGATGTCGCCGGTGTAGCTGCCGTGCGGGTACACGCCGGAAAGAACCTTCATCAGCGTGGATTTTCCGGCGCCGTTTTCTCCACAGATAGCGTGGATCTCGCCGGCCTTTACGCGCAGGCTCACATTCGACAAAGCCTTCACGCCGGGAAATTCCTTCGTGATCGAGCGCATCTCCAAGAGGATGGGTTCGTCTTGCGTGTCAGGGGTTGTTGTCATTAGCCCTTACGCCTCCAATGCATGACTTCGTTGTCGCTCCCCAAACGGCGGAGCTGTCTGATGAAAAAGTAAACTGGATCACCTATCTTGTCGTCAAGACTTGAACACAAGATCCAGCTAACGATTTCGTTACCTACCAGTAATTCCAGCGTGTTGGAACACTAAAGCAGCCGCTCCAAGTGCTTCCGCACGCGCTCCCAGGGACGACATTGCGAGGTGCGTCGTTTCGCCTACAACGGGCACAGCGTGACGAACGAGCCCCCGTCGAATGGGGTCCAAGAGGAGGCTGCCCAGTCCCGCCAGGGGACCACCGACGACGATCACTTCAGGGTTGATTAAGTTGGCGACGTTGCCCAGTGCACGGCCCACGGCAAGGCCGGCATCATCCACGACGCGCTGGGTTGCGGAGTCACCTGCGAGGCAGTTCCGGACGATGTCCTGGGGCGTTAGCGATGTCTCCTTGCCGCGGCCCAGCAACTCAATCATGGTGGTGGTGGAGGCGATGGTTTCGAGGCAGCCGCGGTTCCCACATCGGCATACCAGCCCGTGCTCATGGATGGTCGCGTGGCCGATTTCGCCCGTGATACCCACATTCCCGTAGTAGGGCACGCCGTTGAGAATCAGGCCGGAACCGATACCGGATCCGATCTTCAGGAACATGAGGTTGGATACGCCGCTGTGGGGTCCCCACGTCACCTCTGACAAGGCTCCGAGATTGGCGTCGTTGTCAACAAATACGGGGCAATTCAGGGCTTCTTCGAGCCTGTGGAGGATGTCGATTCCCACCCATTCGGGCAGGATGGCGCCTTGGGCAACGGTCCCTGTTCGGCGGTCAATCGGCCCGGGAATACCCGCGCCTGCGCCAACCACCGCGCTCGGATCGATGCCATTTTCTGCCAGCAATCGCCCCAGTAACCGGACTGCGGCCGCGATGCCCTCCTCCGCATGGTGGCCCAGTGGAAGTTCAATGAAATCCTCGGCGATGACGTGGTAACCGAGTGATGCCAGGACCACCCTGAGGTGGCGTCGGCCAAAGTCGATCCCGACGGCGACCGCACCGTTGCTGTTCAACCTCACGTTGGTTGCCCGGCGTCCGGAGCTGGTGGTTGGCTCGGTGGAAACGAGGCCTGCGTCCTGCATGATTTTCACGATGTTGGACACCGTGGCGGTGGAGAGTCCGGTCTGCCTGGAAAGCTCGGCTTGCGTTGACGGCCCGCTCAGCAAGCACTCGATAATCCGTTGCTGGTTCAGGTGCCGGAGCGCGGATTGCGAGCCGGGTTTTCGTGGTTGGCTCTTCGTTGAGCGCTGCATAGCGGACATGACAAGAAGATTGCCCCAAAAGCAACCTTGTAGTCAAGAAGTGAACACAACGCGACAAGCTTTCTAGACATACTCCAACGCAAGTTGCCCTCAATCCTCCCGTTGCGGGAGCCTGCTTTGCGTGCAATGCGTCCCGGTTCGCATGCCTCCGGGTCCAAATGCCCCGGTCCACTTGTCAGACCACGGGCCTACTCTGGAAACAAGAAGACTTCCGGCCCTCTGCGGTCCGGTACCCGGTGCAACCAAGGTGGTAATGATGCTGCTATCCGTCCTGCAGGCCAACGCTTCCGTCCTGGACGTTGAGGCGAACCTGCGCACAATCGACGACGCCGCCCGGCGCGCCACCCAGGCAGGGGCCGGGTTACTCCTGACCCCGGAGCTCTTTCCGGTGGGCTACGCACCGCTGCGGCTTCACGCCGAATTGGATCCGGCAACGCTTCCGGGCATCCGCGAACGGCTTTCCGGCATCGCCCGCCAGCACAACATCGGACTCGTGTACAGCCTTCCGGCGCCGGCTCCCGAGGACAACGGCTGGCACATCACCGCCACCCTCGTGAACGCCAACGGTGAGGAACTCCTCCACTATGCCAAGGTCCACCTCTTTGGCGGGGAGGAGCGCAAAGCGTTCGTGGGCGCCCAAGAACCTCCCGCCGTCGTGGATTTCAACGGGATCCGCACGTCGATGCTGATTTGCTATGACGTTGAGTTCCCGGAGGCAGTCCGGGCAGCGGCAACTCGTGGGGCTGAACTCCTGTTGGTCCCCACGGCGTTGTCAGTGGGGTTCGACAACGTGCCGCAGGTGCTCATCCGTGCCCGCGCGGTGGAGAGCCAGCTCAATGTGGCGTACGCCAACCACAGTGGACATGAGGACATCTATAACTTCCTGGGCGGCAGCGTTGTGGCCGGAGCGGATGGTTCGTTGCTGGCTGCGGCGGGGGAGTCGGCGTCGCTGCTGTTCGCGGAAGTGGGCACGGAGACGGTGAAAGCCGCGCGCCATGAAGTCCCGTACCTGCGGGAACGCCGCCCTGAGCTCTACCGGAAGTGGGAAGACGGCGCCTAAGCCCCCTCGGGCCCGGACAATCCGGCCACCAACTGGTCCGCGTACTGCAGAGCGATCCACAATTCTGCCCGGACCTGTGCCTGGTTCAGGTCCATGTCGAGCAGCTCACCGAGGACACCTATTTGCCGGCGGACGCTGTTGCGGTGCAAACCCAGGAGCTTGGCGGAACCGTCCCAGCTGCCATTTTCGCTAAGCCAACCACGCAGTACCGACAGTAGCGGGTCACGGCGATCCGGTTCCAAAGACAAAACTGGGGCCAGGAGCCGCTCGGCCAGCATGGTTCCCGCCTCGCGTCCCAGAAGACCAGTCACGGACCACTGCACTTCCTCCACGCGGACACTCTTTCCGCTGGACAACACCCGGCTCCGCAGCGAACCCACCCGCTGATAGGCCGCGGCTAGCCCGGTGAGTTCGGTCGGTTCGCCGATCGCGAGCCTCCACCCAAGCTTCTCGACGTCGGCAAGCAACGCATCATCCACCTTCAAACGGGTGATGGCAGCGAAACCGTAGTCGGTTATTTCCACGAGCTTCGTATCGAACAGCCTGCGCCACTGCAGCAGCTCACGGACGGGGCCGTCACCGGCGGGCCAGTCGGGAGATTCGGCCTTGATGCCCTGCACTACCCGCATTTGGCCGGAGCGCGTCGAGGAAAGGCTCTGCGCCAGCAAGTCTTTGAGTCCGTTGACGTGCTTGGTGCCGCCCGTGGCCAAGGTATCCGGATGCAGGAGCAGAGCCGTGGCAAGCTGGCTCGGAGCGAGGGACCCGCTGGTTCGTTGACGGACCAGCAGCTCCAGCAAACCCACGGCCGACTGCACTACATTGTTCTGCGCAGGCGTCAGCGGAGCGTCCGAACCAAGAATCAGCGCCCCGAGGTTCGCGTCCTTCGTACTGCGCAGGGGATGACCGAACACGAGGGCAGATCCAGGCTGCTCGAAACCGTCCATCTCCACGCGCGGTCCGCTGCCGGTCAGCAACCGTTCCAGCAGTGGCGCCAACAAGGAATGCTCGACGCCGGTGCTGCCGCCGGCATTGTGCCCGCGCGCCCGGACCCGTCCGTCCGCCCCGACCAGCAGCGCCCACACGGGCACCCGTTGGACGAGGGCTGCCAGCAGTTCGTGTTCCGGCCTGGGGGAGAGGACTGCCCGCATGAGTTGGCGATTGGTTTCGGCCAGCTGCCGGAACACGCGGGCATTGTCCGATTCCAGGAGCTGGGAGAACTCCAGCCCAATCGCGGCGAAGGGCACGGACTCCGGAACCTCGAACAGGGTGAGGTTGTGCGTGCGGCAAGCGTCGAGGAGGACGTCCGGGACGGCGTCGAAATAGGGCCTGATGCCGAACCCGAGCGCCGCCACCTTCGCACCCACCAGCCGCCGCACATAGGCGTCCACGCTGGCCGCCGAGCCGCCCTTCCCAAGGAAAGGCAGCCCGGCGGTCAGCAGGAACTCGCCCTCCGGAAGATATGGGGTCGGGTCCTCCAGCTCGCTCGGTTCCACCCAGCGCAGCAGCGAGGCGCCGCTGCCGCCGTCGTGAAGCATTTTCAACTCGGGCGGCAGCTGCTCCAGGAACTGCTCAAGCGTGACGAAACTCAGCCGGGCGGTGGCGGGCTCAGGCAACATTGTCCTGCCCGGCGGCTGCCGGCTCCTGGTAGTCGGGGCACTCGTAGGCGGCATCTTCTTGCGAAGAGCCGGCGTAGACCCGCGGCAATCGCGGCGCAATCCTGTTGATGATTTCATCCCCGTGGCTGCCGATTGCAGCGCCCCAATCGTCGGCGCTCGCCGCACCGGTGGCCGGATCGCCAAACAACACCGCAGTATCGCCGACGTCGATCCCGGTCGCGTCAGGTCCGAGGTCCACCATGAACTGGTCCATGCAGACCTTGCCGATAACCGGGACGCTGTGGCCTCCGATGTTCACCACTGAGCGGCCGCTGATGCCTTTCGGGATGCCGTCCGCGTAGCCAAGGGGAATGAGGCCCAGATAGCGCGGTTCGTAGGTGATGGCCTGGTGTTCGTAGCTGACGCCCGTGCCGGCGGGGACCTTTTTGACCATCACCAACGGAGCCGTGACGCTGAGGGCCGGCCGCAATCCGAAGTCGGTTGGATTGAGATGGTCTGCGGGAGCGAGGCCGTAGATTGCGAGGCCGGCCCGGACCATGTCGAAGTGGAATTCCGGGCGGTCCAGGATGTTGGCTGAGCTGGAAACGTGCCTCAGTTCGGGTTTGAGTCCGGCGGCGCGTGCCTCGCGGACGGCGTCCTCGAACTCCACAACAGCGCTGGCGTTCCCAGGATGCGCGGGCACATCGGCCCACGCCAAGTGGGTCCAGATGCCGCGGACCAGCACGGTGCCGTCCACTTCCGCTTGACGGGCATGCGCCACGAGTTCGGCCCAATCCTCCCTGCGCGCCCCGCCCCGGCTGAGCCCGCTGTCCAGTTCAAGATGTACGACGGCGGGGCGGCCTAGGCGTTCGGCGATGCCTGCCAGCACCTGAAGTTGGTGGACGCTTCCGAGGGACACATCGATGTCGATTTCCAGTGCTTCCAGGATGGTGTCGCTGGTCTGGGATGCCAGATACAGCCACGAAAGGACCGGTTCAGTAATGCCGGCTTTGCGCAGGGCGATGGCCTCGGTGAGCTGTGCAGTTCCGAGCCAGTCAGCGCCGGATTCAACGGCCGTGCGGGCTACTTCCACGAGCCCGTGACCGTAGGCGTTGCCCTTGACCACGGCCATGAAGAAGGGTGCCTTGGTCCGGTCCTTCAGGGCCTTGATGTTGTCTGAAATGGCGGACAGGTCCACTCTGACCTGACCGGAGAGCGCCAGCGAGCCGCCCTCTTGGTACTGTGCAATACGTCTCATGGTTGAACACTATAGGTCATTTTGCACCGTGGTGAGAGGTGGCTCACATGCCAGTCTTGTGGAGGGGAAATCGAAACTACTTTGAAGGGACGTCAAGGGTGACTGTGCCTGTGAACACTCAAACATCAACGGCAGCGAGCATGGCCAGGCCAAGCCTCGGTGCCCAACTCCTGCGCCGCAAGCCGATCGGGCAGATGGCCGACGAGGCCGGAACCGGCGAAGGCGGCACGCCGCTGGTACGCAGCTTCGGGGTCCTCCAGCTGACCATGATCAGCGTCGGTGCAACGCTGGGAACCGGCATCCTGGTGATCCTTGGCGAGTCTGTGCCGCTGGCAGGCCCAGCCATCTGGATCTCCTTCGTGATCGCTGGTTTGGCTGCTCTCTTCTCGGCAGTGTCCTACGCGGAAATGGCCGGGCTCGTCCCCGTGGCAGGCTCCAGCTACTCCTACTCCTACGCCACCATGGGCGAGGGCATGGCCTGGATCTGCGGTTGGTGCCTGGTACTGGAGTATGCGGTGTCCGTGGCAGCTGTTGCAGTAGGTGCCGGCCAGTACGTCAACGAGACCCTGGCCGCGTTTGGACAGGTCCTGCCCGATGCCATGAGCCAGCCGCCGGGCGACGGTGGGGTAATAAATGTTCCCGCCGTGGTGATCGTGGTCCTCGCCATGATTCTGCTGG
The DNA here is from genome assembly GCF_056395385.1 of Paenarthrobacter sp. 10L420. Classification (NCBI taxonomy): domain Bacteria; kingdom Bacillati; phylum Actinomycetota; class Actinomycetes; order Micrococcales; family Micrococcaceae; genus Paenarthrobacter; species Paenarthrobacter sp. 10L420. The sequence goes on from NZ_JBFTJK010000002.1 coordinate 80,224, forward strand.
TTCGGGGCGCCCGTGAAAGCGCATGGATCAACACTGCGATCGTCATCATCAAGGTAGCCATCCTGATCTTCTTCTGCGCGGTAGCTTTCACCGCTTTCAACGCCGGGAACTTCGAGCCCCTCATGCCGATGGGTGCCGCCGGTGTCTCCGCCGCAGCCTCAAGCGTGTTCTTCTCCTACATCGGATTCGATGCCGCCTCCACCGCTGGCGAGGAAGCCAGGAACCCCAAGCGGGACCTGCCACGCGCCATCTTGCTCTCCATGGTGATTGTCACCAGCATCTATGTCCTGGTGTCCGTTGCCGCAATCGGTGCCCGTCCGTGGGGCTGGTTCGATGGCACGGAAGCTGCCCTGGTCCAGATCCTGCATGAGATCACCGGACAGCCGTGGATCGCCCTGGTCTTCTCTGTCGGTGCCGTGCTTGCCATTGCCAGCATCGTGCTGACTGTCCTTTACGGCCAGACGCGCATCCTGCTCTCGATGTCCCGCGATGGCATGGTGCCCAAAGTTTTCGGCCGCGTTTCCCCCCGCACCGGCACTCCAGTCGCCGGAACCCTGATCGTAGGAACCGCCGTCGCCCTCACCGCGGGCCTGGTCCCGCTGGGTGCCTTGGCTGACGCAACGAGCATCGGTACGCTCTTTGCCTTCGCGCTGGTCAACGTCGCCGTGATCTACCTCCGGCGCAACCGCCCCGACCTTGACCGCAGTTTCCGGGTTCCGCTGTACCCGATCACCCCGATCCTGGGCACGCTGATGTGTGCCTTCCTGATGCTCAACCTCGGCGCTGACACCTGGATCACGTTCGGTGTTTGGATGCTGGTAGGCATCGCCATCTACTTCGGCTATGGACGCCGGAATTCCAAGGTAGCCGCGCTTAGCGATGAGGACTACCGTGAACTGACCACCAGGGCCGTGAGCCCGGAAACTGTGAAAGCCGCAAACTGATGACAATCGCTACCGAACTTCCCACAGCCGACGTCGCCGCTTCCGCGGCGGAGGCAGGCGAAGCCCCCATCACTATGCTGAACCCGGACTTTCCCTTCAGCTATGACCATTACCTGGCCCACCCGGACGGACTCGGAAGCATTCCGGAAGAGCTGTACGGCACGGAAGTAGCCGTCATCGGCGCTGGCCTGTCAGGGCTGGTCACCGCCTATGAGCTCATGAAGCTCGGCCTCAAGCCCGTGATGTACGAGGCCGACCAGATCGGTGGCCGTCTTCGCACGGCGAGCTTCCCCTCGGCGCCCGGCGTCGTAGCTGATCTTGGTGGCATGCGCTTCCCGGTCTCCGGCAAAGCCTTCTATCACTACGTGGACCTTCTTGGTTTGGAAACGCAGGACTTCCCCAACCCGATGGCCCCGGCAACATCCAGCACCGTGATCGAACTCGCAGGCAAGAAGCACTACGCCACGACGGCCGATGAGCTGCCGGAATTTTTCCGTGAAGTGGCCGATGCGTGGAAGGCGGCCGTCAACGATGGCGCTGCTTTCAATGAAATGCAGGAAGCCATCAAGGCCCGCGATACCAAGCGGATCAAGGAACTCTGGAACGCACTCCTGCCCGAATTGGATGAGCAGACGTTCTACGGATTCATCGCAGCCAGCAAGTCCTTCAAGGAAGCCGGCTTCGCCCACCGCGAAGCTTTCGGCCAGGTGGGCTTCGGCACGGGCGGCTGGGACACCGATTTCCCCAACTCCATCCTGGAGATCCTCCGGGTTGTCTACACCGACGCAGACGACCAGCACCGGCTCATTTCGGGAGGAGCGCAAAGGCTTCCCGAGTCGCTGTGGAACCACGCGCCGTCGGACCTTAAATACTGGCCGCAAGGCACGTCACTGTCGTCGCTGCACTCCGGCTCGCCGCGCGGAGCCGTGGACAACATCCGCCGCGCGGACAACGGGGACCTGGTAGTCCGCGAAAACTGGGGACGCGAAGCCACGTACCAGGCGGTGGTAACCACGTGCCAGTCGTGGTTGCTGTCCACGCGCATCCACACCGAAGAGGCATTGTTCCCGGCCGAGCTGTGGACGGCGATCGAGCGCTCCCACTACATGCAGTCGTCCAAGACATTCGTGATGGTGGACCGGCCCTTCTGGAAGGACATCGATCCGGAAACCGGACGCGAAGTCTTGTCCATGACGCTCACCGACCGCCTCAACCGGGCCACATACTTGCTCGACGACGGCCCTGACAAGCCCGCTGTCATCCTCTTGTCCTACACATGGAACGATGACGCGCTGAAGTGGCTTGCCCTCACTGCCGAAGAACGCGTCAAGCTGATGTTGCACTCGCTGGAACAGATCTACCCGGGCGTGGACATCGCCCGCCACATCGTCGGGCAGCCGATCACTGTGTCCTGGGAAGCGGACCCCAACTTCATGGGTGCTTTCAAAGCCAACCTGCCGGGCCATTATCGGTACCAGCAGCGGCTCTTCACCCACTTCAAGCAGGATCAGCTGCCGGAAGGCCAGCGCGGCATCTTCCTCGCCGGCGACGACGTCTCCTTCACCGCAGGATGGGCCGAGGGCGCCGTGACCACAGGCCTGAACGCAGTGTGGGGAGTGGTGAACCACTTGGGCGGATCATCCGTCGCAGGCAACCCCGGTCCGGGCGACTTGCTGGACGAGTTTGGCCCGATTTCCCTGGACTAGCGCATTCTTAAGACGCGTGCATTTCCCTGTGTGCCGCGCCGAGGTCCTTGTAGTGGGCGGCGTTGTGCTTGACGCCCTCGAACTCCTCGTCGGTCAATTCGCGGCGCACCTTTGCGGGGACGCCCGCTACGAGTGAGCGTGGCGGAATGACTGTGCCTTCAAGGACCACGGCGCCGGCCGCAATGAGCGAGCCCGTGCCAATCACTGCGCCGTTGAGGATGGTGGCGCTCATACCGATGAGGCAGTCGTCCTCCACAGTGCAGCCGTGGACCACTGCGCTGTGCCCAATGGAGACGCGCTCGCCAACGGTGCAGGGGAATCCGGGGTCGGCGTGCAGGACCACGTTGTCCTGCAGGTTGGAGCCGGCGCCGACGCTGATGGCAGCCGTATCGGCACGGACCGAAACCCCGTAAAAGGCGCTGGAGTCCTCGGCCAAAGTCGCTTTGCCGATGATGGAAGCGGTGGGCGCGACGAACGCAGATTCATGGATGGCCGGGGTGTCCCCGGCGAAAGTGTAAGAGGGAGCCATGAGCCCAGCCTAGTTGGGTGCGGGGGTGCGCAGGACCAGGAACTGGTAGTGCTGCGTCCAGTTGCCCGCCCCCGGCCCGGACTCGACACCGATACCCTCCGGCCAGGTCCGGAAATGCTCAATCGAGCCGTGCTCGCCGAAGATCCGCCGAAGGGTGTCGTCGCTGCGGCGACTGAAGAAACGTCGGGGTTCTTCCACGTCCTCCGGGTTGAGGACCTCTTCATCCTCACCTGACCAAAGCCCGACGGCGATCGGCCCACCAGCCGCGCTGACCCGCACAAGTTCGCTGACGACGTCGTGAATCCTGTTGTTGGGGACGTGCAGAAGGGTGCTCATGGTCCACACGGCGGAGAAGACTGAATCGGGAAACGGTAGCTCACGACCACTCGCAACCGAGCAGTCCAACCCGGCCGAGCGCGCCACGTGAACGCTCTCCGAGGATAGGTCCACGCCGGTGTAGTGCAGGCCTGCACGGACGAACTCCAACCCCTCAACCCCGGTCCCGCAGCCCAGCTCGAAGACGGAGTGCCGGTGCTCATCCTTCAGAAGCCGGATGAACCATTCCCGGCACTCGACGCGGTGTGGGGTGAGGGCGCGCGTGTTCCGGACGGGTGCTTGGCGGTCGTAGAAAACTGCGAGGTCAGCTTCGTGGTCAGCTTCGGGGATGCCCTGCATACCCCCAGCTTAGGAGTGGCGCTAGTTGAATACCACGGTGCGGGTGCCGTCCAAAAGCACGCGGTGTTCAGCGTGCCACTGGACTGCCTGGGCCAGGGTGCGCCCCTCCACGTCGCGGCCCATCTGGACGAACTGGGCGGCAGTGCGGGCGTGGTCCACGCGGATGACTTCCTGTTCGATGATCGGCCCCTCATCGAGGTCGGCCGTCACGTAGTGGGCCGTTGCACCGATGATCTTCACACCGCGGGCGTGGGCCTGGTGATACGGCTTGGCGCCCTTGAAGGACGGCAGGAACGAGTGGTGGATGTTGATGGCCTTGCCGTTCAACTCCGTGCAGAGCTCGTTGGACAGGACCTGCATGTACCGGGCCAGGACCGTGAGCTCGACGTCGTGCTCGGCAATCAGTTTCAGGAGTTCGGCCTCGGCCTGCTGCTTGGTCTCAGGTGTCACGGGAATGTGGTGGAACGGGATGCCATAGAACTCCGCCAGCGACTCAAGGTCGCGGTGGTTTGAAACAATCGCCGGAACCTCGATGGGCAACGTGCCGGTCCGCTGCTGGAACAGGAGGTCGTTCAGGCAATGCGCATCCTTGGAACACAGGATGATGGTGCGGACTTTCTGGCCCACCGGGTTGATCTGCCAGGTCATGCCAAAGGTCTCTGCAACCGGACGCAGTGCGGCGGTCAACTGGTCCTGCGAGGACGCTGTGGTTGCCTCCACGCGCATGAAAAAGTTGCCGGTGCTGGGGCTTCCGTACTGCTGGGAGTCAGCGATATTGCAGCCGGCCTCGAGGAGGGCTCCGGCTACCGCATGGACGATGCCGGGGCGGTCCGGGCAGGAGAGTGTTACAACGAAAGCGGTGGAGTCAGTCACACGATCAAGCCTACCTGTGCTGCCTTGTTGTACTGTTAACGGGTCGCAACTGGCGTTGGGTGGACTACCACCAGGGAGCGGCAATCACGAAGACCACGGATCGTACGCCTGGGCCGAGGGTCATGTCTTACCGCTGCACGCACGTGACCGATCCCTCCGTCATCAAGGGGACGCGGGAATGCTGCTGCCGGTAGCCTGACCTGTAGCACCACCCGTTGCCTAGCCAGGAGATCTCCGTGCCTACCACCACCACTTCCGCGTCTGTCAGCAACCAGTCGCTCGCTGAGCTCGATCCCGAGATCGCAGCAGTCCTCGACCAGGAACTCGGCCGCCAGCGCGGCACCCTGGAAATGATCGCCTCCGAAAACTTCGCCCCGCGCGCAGTCATGGAAGCACAGGGCTCCGTCCTGACCAATAAGTACGCCGAGGGTTACCCGGGCCGCCGCTACTACGGCGGCTGTGAATACGTCGACGTCGCGGAGCAGCTGGCGATCGACCGCGTCAAGGAACTCTTCGGCGCCGAGTACGCCAACGTCCAGCCGCACTCCGGTGCCCAGGCAAACGCCGCAGCACTGTCCGCCATGATCACCCCGGGCGACAAGATCCTCGGCCTCTCCCTGGCACACGGTGGCCACCTGACCCACGGCATGAAGCTGAACTTCTCCGGCAAGCTCTACAACGTAGCTGCTTACCAGGTTGAAGAAGACACCTTCCGCGTGGACATGGACAAGCTCCGCGAGCAGGCTATCGCCGAGAAGCCGCAGGTCATCATCGCCGGCTGGTCCGCTTACCCGCGCCACCTCGACTTCGCTGCCTTCCGCTCCATCGCCGACGAAGTTGGCGCACTCCTGTGGACGGACATGGCACACTTCGCCGGACTGGTTGCAGCAGGCCTGCACCCGAGCCCGGTGCCGCACTCCGACGTCGTCACCTCCACCGTGCACAAGACCCTCGCAGGTCCGCGTTCCGGTGTGATCCTGGCGAAGCAGGAGTGGGCCAAGAAGCTGAACTCCAACGTCTTCCCGGGCCAGCAGGGTGGCCCGCTCATGCACGTCATCGCCGCCAAGGCTGTTGCCTTCAAGATCGCCGGCAGCGAAGAATTCAAGGAGCGCCAGGAGCGCGTGCTCGAGGGTGCCAAGATCATCGCTGATCGCCTGAACCAGTCCGACGTCGCCGAAGCCGGCGTCTCGGTCCTCACCGGCGGCACCGACGTCCACTTGGTCCTGGTTGACCTGCGTAACTCGCAGCTGGACGGCCAGCAGGCTGAAGACCTCCTGCACTCGGTGGGCATCACCGTGAACCGCAACGCCGTTCCGTTTGACCCCCGCCCACCGATGGTCACCTCGGGCCTCCGCATCGGTACGCCTGCCCTGGCTACCCGCGGATTCGGTGCCACCGAGTTCACCGAGGTTGCCGAGATCATCGCCACCGCCCTGAAGGCTGGCTCCGCTACCGACGTCGAGGCCCTCCAGGCCCGCGTGGACAAGCTCGCCGCCGACTTCCCGCTGTACCCGCAGCACGAGCAGTGGTAACCCACGCATAAAGCATCACCCGGGCACTGGCCCGGAGCCAACGGGATCCGCCGCCACACCTTCGGCGGCGGGTCCCGTTGGCATGAGCCAACAGGTCACCCTCCAGAAAGAGCAGATGGAATGACACAGTCCACCGCACAGATCCTTGACGGCAAGGCCACCGCCGCAGCCATCAAGGCAGAACTGACCGAACGCGTTTCCGTCCTCGCAGCAAAGGGCATCGTCCCCGGCCTGGGCACCATCCTGGTGGGTTCGGACCCCGGCAGCACCTGGTACGTCGGCGGCAAGCACAAGGACTGCGCAGAGGTGGGCATCCAGTCCATCCGCCGGGACCTGCCCGAGGACATCACCCAGGAAGACCTCCTGAAGGTTGTCCGCGAGCTCAACGAGAACCCGGAATGCACGGGGTACATCGTTCAGTTGCCGCTGCCCAAGCACATTGACCAGGACGTCATCCTCGAAGCCATGGATCCGAACAAGGACGCCGATGGCCTGCACCCCATGAACCTCGGCCGCCTGGTGGCCAACGTCAGTGGCGAAATGAAGTCCCCGCTTCCCTGCACACCCAAGGGCTGCGTGGAACTGATGCGCCGGCACGGCATCCAGCTGAACGGCAAGCGCGTCCTCGTAGTAGGCCGCGGCGTTACCATCGGCCGCCCCATAGGCCTCCTTCTCACCCGCAGGGAAGTCAACGCCACGGTCATCCTGGCCCACACGGGAACCGTTGACCTGCCCGCGGAACTCAAGCAGGCCGACGTCGTGATTGCCGCTGCAGGCGTCCCGCACATGATCAAGGCTGAAGACCTCAAGCCGGGCGCAATAGTGCTCGACGTCGGCGTCAGCCGCGTGGAGGACGCTAACGGCAAGGCTGTGGTCACCGGAGACGTGGACCCGGCAGCTGCCGACGTCGCCGCCTGGTTGTCCCCGAACCCGGGCGGCGTGGGTCCGATGACCCGCGCCATGCTGCTCGCCAACGTCGTGGAGAGTGCTGAGCGCGCAGCCGGCATCGCCTAGGTTCCTGCGACCACAGCAAGGCCCATTACGGGGCTAAGCTGCCGAAGATGCCGTGCGCACGGCATCTTCGGCAGGGAACCCTCGAAATGGCCTCGCGTACTCCTCCGGGAGTAGGCACCCTGCTCCGTTAACCCGACGACGAACACCCGGAGCAAAGCTAGGCTCGGTGTATGCAGCCCCGATTCCCTGGACCCGAGAGCTCTCCTGGACCCCGGGGATTTCCAGGCCCAGGCCGTTTTGGCCCGCGCCGTTTCGCCGGACCTCAGAGATACGCGGGCCCACGCCGTTTCGCGGGCCCACCCACGAGCTTCATCGTTATCACAGTGGCCCTCATCCAGGTAGCGGGGACGCTTTTTTCTGCGGGCCATCAGGACGCTTCACGGCCCTTGGATGCGCTCGCGATCCTGTTGCTGCTGGCCGGGCCTGCAGGACTGGCGTTCCGGCGGCGGGCGCCTGCAGTCATGCTTCCCGTCGCCCTCGTGGCAACGGGCGCCTATGTTGGCCTTGGCTACGCTTGGGGTCCCATTGCGCTTTCGCTGGCGTTGGCAATCGTGTTGACTTCGTCCGCGGGTTTGCGGTGGCAGGCGTGGGCGGGGGCTGGTATCGCCGCTGCCGCAGTGGTGTTCGCGGCCGCATTCAGCGGCGATCCCAACTGGCCGCTTCGCGCTTCGGCAGGGGTGGGATGGGCAGCCATTTTGGTGCTGATCGGACAGGGATTTCGACGCCGGAGCGAGCGGTTCGCGGAATACCGGCGTCGGCGTGAGGCCGCCCAGAAGGCCGAGCGCGATGAGTACCGGCTCACGCTGGCCCGCGACATCCACGATGTTGTGGCTCACTCCTTGTCCATGATCAATGTGCAGGCATCCGTGGCGCTGCACGTGGGCTCGGATGATCCCCAGAAGCTCAGGCCCGCACTGGAGGCTATCAAGGCGGCCAGCAAGGAATCCCTCACGGAAGTCCGGCAACTCCTGGGCGTGTTGCGGGAGGACGTCCCGCTCGCCCCGGCCGCCCGGCCTACGCTGGCCAGGATTCCCGAACTTGTGAAGAACGCGGAGCTGGGCGGCTTGCAGGTGCGCTTCGAGGACCACTCGAACCATGAGCTCGTTGGCCCGGCCCAGCAGGAGGCGGCGTACCGGATCATCCAGGAAGCGTTGACCAACGTCGGCAGGCACTCAGGTGCCCAATCCGCCGTCGTGCATCTTGCCCAGACCGAGGACGCGCTTACTGTACGGATAGACGACGACGGCTCGGGCATGGGCGGGGCGCTCCCGGGCAACGGCCTCACGGGGATGCGCGAGAGGGCGGTCGCCTTGGGCGGGACGCTCACGCTGCATGAACTCCAGCCAGGGCTCCGGGTCGAAGCGGTCCTGCCCAGCCAACCAGCAGAAGGAGCCCTTCAGTGATCCGCATCCTCCTCGCCGATGACCAGACCCTCATCCGGGCAGGGTTCCGCGCGCTCCTGAATGCTGAACCGGACATGGAAGTGGTGGCCGAGGCCGGCACTGGCAGGGACGCCGTGAGGCTGGCGGCGCGCGACAAACCGGACGTCATCCTCATGGACATCAGGATGCCGGACGACGACGGCCTCACCGCCACCCGCAGAATTCTTGCGGACCCGGCCCTCGCCGGCACGCGCATCATCATCCTGACTACCTTCGAGCTCGACGAGTACATTGCCGAGGCCGTCCGTGCGGGGGCAGCTGGTTTCCTGGTCAAGGACACTGAACCTGCAGAGCTCATCCGCGCCGTCCGGGTGGTCCACGACGGCGACGCGCTGCTCTCGCCCTCGGTGACCCGGCGGATCATGGCACAGCTGGCGTCCCAAAGCCGGGCGGCAGGAAAAGTGATTCCCCTCGAGCAGGTGACGGAACGCGAACGCGAAGTCCTGGCCTTGGTGGGGGAGGGACTGAACAATGCCGAGATCGCCGAACGCCTGTTCATCACGCCGCTGACCGCGAAGACCCATGTATCGCGCATCATGACCAAGCTGATGGTCCGCGACCGCTCCCAACTGGTGGTCCTCGCCTACGAATCAGGGCTGGTGAGGCCAGGCTGGAGCAGCTGACGGGCTGCCGCCGACTCCCAAGGGAGTATGGCGGTACCTGCAGGTGACTCCCGACGGCGGACGCCCAGGCTGCCGTCCACGGGCAGACTCAAACCAGAGCCGAAAGACGGTTCGCGCCGGGAATCGGCGAAGAGAGTTTGGATCACTGACATGTTCACCGCATTGACTTCAATCGTCGGGGAGACCACCACGCTCGGGGGAGCGCTGGCACAACTGCCGGCCACCGTCGTCGCGCACGGTCCCTGGGGTGACGGCACGTTCTGGCCGTTCTTACTCCTGTTCCCGCTGTTCTGGATCCTCGTGATCTTCCTGTTCATTTTCGTCGGCCGGCGGGCGTGGCGCCGCAACCATCACTGGGCGGCAACCCAGGGCGCTGAGGGCGTACTGCGCGAACGCTATGCTCGGGGCGAGATTGATGAAACCGAGTTCCGGCAGCGGCTGGAGGTACTGCGCTCGCAGCCGCCGTCCTGACCAGGACGAGGGAAAAACCGAGAGGGCTCTTGCAAAAATATCTGCAAGAGCCCTTTCACATATTCGTTGGCGCTACTAGTCTGCTGAGGGTGCACAATGAAGCAACCGGCTCTGCAACACACTCCGAATCGTGGCAAACCAGCTTCGACATGAACCCACCCACCGTCATCAGCGCGCGGAACCTCACCAAGACCTATGGCGAGCTCACAGCCGTGGACAACATCTCCTTCGATGTTCCGGCGGGGGAGTCCTTTGGGCTGCTCGGCCCCAACGGCGCGGGCAAATCCACCACCATGAAAATGATCGGCGGAGTATCCCAGCGCACTTCAGGAACCCTGAACATCATGGGCCTGGATCCGGAATCCCACGGTCCCGAGGTCAGGGCACATCTGGGGGTCGTCCCGCAGCAGGACAACCTCGACGAAGAACTGAAGGTCCGCGAGAACCTGATCGTCTACGGCCGCTACTTCGGCCTGCCGCTGAGCTACCTGCGACCCAAAGCGGACGAGCTCCTGGAATTCGCGCAGCTCACGGACAAGGCCAATTCCAAGGTGGATGCGCTTTCCGGGGGAATGAAGCGGCGGCTCACCATCGCCCGGTCGCTCATCAACGAACCCCGCATCCTCCTGCTCGATGAGCCCACCACCGGCCTTGACCCGCAAGCCCGGCACATCCTCTGGGACCGCCTGTTCCGGCTCAAGGAAAACGGCGTCACACTGATCCTGACCACCCACTATATGGACGAGGCTGAGCAGCTTTGCGACCGTCTGATCGTGGTAGACAAGGGCAAGATCATGGCCGAGGGATCCCCGGCCAGCTTGATCCGCGAGCACTCCTCCCGCGAAGTACTTGAGCTCAGGTTCGGGTCCGAGCGGAACTCTAGTATCGGCGTCGAACTTCAGGGCATTGGCGAGCGGCTTGAGACACTGCCTGACCGCGTGCTCATCTACGCGCACGACGGCGAGGCCGCCCTGGAGCAGGTTTCCGCGCGCGGCCTGCGCCCTATGACGTCACTGGTGCGCCGTTCCTCACTGGAGGACGTGTTCCTGCGGCTTACGGGCAGGAGCCTCGTTGACTGAGTCGGTGAACAAGCCAATCACGACGGCGGAGCAGCCGTTGCGGGCACATTCGCCTGCCGTCTCGGCGGCCAGGGCGCGGCGTTGGGGTTCCTTTTTCTATGCGGAACAAGTGCTACGCGTCATGCGAAATTACGGCTGGTCCGTGGTTCTCTACAGCGTGGGGCAACCCGTGGCCTACTTGTTCGCCATGGGAGTTGGGCTGGCAAGCCTTGTTGATGCGAATAGCGAATCCATATTCGGCGGCGTCAGCTACTTGGAATTTGTTGCACCTGCGCTGCTGGTCTCCGCGGCGGTCATGACGGCTTCCGGAGAGTTCTCCTACCCCATCATGGATGGCTTCAAATGGCGGCGGGTGTTCTACGGGCCGCACGCTTCGCCTTTGGTACCGCAACAAATAGCGAGCGGCCACATCATGGCAAGCACGCTCAGGTTCCTGCTGCAGTCGGTGGTCTACTTGGCGGTGGTGGCCATGTTCGGGGCTTCGCCGAGTCCGTGGGGATGGGTGTCCGCATTGGTTGCCACGGTCGCGGCCTTGTCCTTCGGCCTGCCACTCATGGCCTATGCCGCCAGCATCACCCAGGACAAGGGGCAGTTCGCTTTGGTGCAGCGGTTCATTGTCATGCCACTGTTTCTGTTCTCCGGGACGTTCTTTCCCCTGGACACGCTGCCGTTGGCTGTCCGTTGGATCGGCTGGATATCGCCTGTGTGGCACGGAACGGAGCTGGGGCGGGTCTTCACTTATGGCATGGACGAGAACCCTGTCTTGACCATTACGCATGTGGTGTTCCTCCTGGGAACGGCCACGGCCGGCTGGCTGTTGGTCCGGCGCCAGTTCGTGAAGAGGATGGGCTCATGAGTATCCTGACCGGCGGCCACAGCGCCACGGATATCGCCCGGGAACGGAAGTTCGGCCCCCTCTACTCACGAAATGCCAAGGCCGTGGTTGCCCGTGGCCTCATGGCGGCCAAGTCCAGTACCTGGCTGGTGTTGTTGTCCGGGTTCTTCGAGCCTGTGCTCTTCCTGTTGGCCATGGGTGTCGGCATGGGCTCGATCGTGGGGACAGTCCAGGGGCCTGGCGGCGAGGACATCAGCTACGCGGCCTATATAGCGCCCGCACTCCTCGCAGTCTCAGCCATGAACGGCGCCATCTACGATTCCACCTGGAACGTCTTCTTCAAGATGAACTTCGCCAAGCTGTACCAAGGGATGCTCTACACATCCCTCGGGCCGCTGGACGTTGCCATGGGCGAGATCTTCCTGGCACTCCTGAGGGGCCTTCTCTATGCCACCGGGTTCACCGCGGTGATGGGGGTCATGGGCTTGCTGACGACCTGGTGGGCCATCCTGGTCATCCCTGCATCGGTGCTGATTGCCTTCGGTTTCGCGAGCTTCGGCATGGGCATCACCAGCTTCATGAAGACGTTCCAGCAGATGGACTGGATCAACTTCTTCCTGTTGCCCATGTTCCTCTTCAGCGCCACGTTCTATCCGCTCAGCGTCTACCCGCAGGTCATCCAGTGGTTCATCCAAGCCATGCCCTTGTGGCACGGGGTTGAACTGCTGCGCCAAATCAGCGTGGGCTCGTTCAGTCCTGCCACAGCCATCCACGTTGCTTACTACCTGGTGATGATCGCGCTCGGGATCATGCTCACCACCGGACGGCTGCGCCAGTTGTTCCTGAAGTGACTCCATGTTCGCCATCCGTGGAAGCGGCGCGGGCACCTTCGGGGGTTTGCGACAATTGACTCATGCAATCTCTCGGCGACCCGCACCCGTCCACGTCCTCGTCCGGTAGAGGCCTTTTCAAGGGCTTCCGCATCGGCGGCCTGGGGATGACCGTAGTCATCATCGCTTTCGTGGTGGCCGTCATTTTCGCGGCCAACCAGAACGATTTTGTGGGTTGGGTAGTTGCGGTGGTCGCCTTCGGCTGGCTCGCGCTGGCCACCTTCGTGGTATTCAGCATTCGAAGGGCCGCGCGGCGCGCCGGAGCAAAGTTCAGCGAAGCGCAGGCCGCTTTCAACTCGGCAACCGGCCGCGCGCCGTCGTCGTCCTCGGCTGACAGCGGCGGCACCCGCGTGGTCGCCGAACGCAGCCAGGCCGATGAGGTCCGAGACCTCAAGCTGGACCATTCCTTCAAGATTGTCCAGGTGCAGGTACGCGTTGTGGACGAAGAACGTGCCAAAGGCGCAGCGGCAAACCAGGACACCATCAACCGCGCGTTGGAAACCATCGCGATCACGGCTACCAATGCCCGGGACATGATCAAGTCCTCAGGTGGCTCGGACGAGCCCGTGGCCGGCACCATCATCGACTAGAGTAGACCGGGTGAGTACGGCATTGAAGAAGGACTTCCTTCGCATCGCATCGGTCAACGTCAATGGCCTTCGGGCTGCCTACAAGAACGGCATGGCGGAATGGCTGGAGCCACGCGAGGTAGACATCCTCTGCCTGCAGGAAGTCCGTGCTCCTGATGCGATTGTGAACGCGCTGATCGGCGAAGGCTGGTACATCCTCCACGCTGAGGCTGAGGCAAAGGGCCGCGCAGGAGTTGCCATTGCATCACGCGAGGAACCCACCGGCACACGGATCGGGATCGGCGATGACTACTTCGCCACCGCTGGCCGCTGGGTTGAAGCGGATTTCACCGTCAGGAACACAGCCGGTGAATCCTCCACGTTGTCCGTGGTCAGCGCCTACGTTCACTCCGGTGAGGCAGGCACGCCCAAGCAGGAGGACAAGTACCGCTTCCTGGACGCCATGACCACGCGCCTCCCCGAGCTCGCCAAGCACAGCGATCACGCGCTGGTAGTTGGCGACCTCAATGTCGGACACACCGAACTGGACATCAAGAACTGGAAGGGCAACGTTAAGCGTGCCGGTTTCCTGCCAGAGGAGCGCGCGTATTTTGACCGCTTCCTGGGTGAAGAAATCGGATGGAGGGATGTCCACAGGGGCCTGGCAGGAAATGTCGCCGGCCCCTACACCTGGTGGTCCCAGCGCGGAAAGGCCTTTGACACTGACACAGGCTGGCGCATCGACTACCACCTGGCGACTCCCGGACTTGCATCGGCCGCGTTCTCGGCTGTCGTGGATCGGGCGCCTTCGTGGGACACCCGCTTCTCTGACCACGCACCGCTGGTAGTGGACTACCGGCTCTAAGCTTCACGAAAGTATTGCTCAATGACTAGCTCCATCACGACTGAAACCGGCACCCCAGCCGCCACACTGCCCAGCGGGAGTACCGTGACCTCCACCAAGCTTGCCGTTGGCGCCAAGCAGCGCGTCCTTTCAGGCATGCAGCCCTCCGCTGACTCCCTGCATCTTGGCAACTACCTTGGCGCTTTGGTCAACTGGGTTCGCATGCAGGACGAGTACGACGCCGTCTTCTTCATTCCGGATCTGCACGCCATCACCGTTCCGCAGGATCCCGCCGAGCTCGCCCGCCGCACCAGGGTCACGGCGGCCCAGTACATCGCTGGCGGCGTGGACGTGGAGAAGTGCACCCTGTTCGTGCAATCGCAGGTTCCCGAGCACGCCCAGCTTGCCTGGGTATTGAACTGCATCACGGGCATGGGTGAAGCAGGCCGCATGACCCAATTCAAGGACAAGGCACAGAAGCAGGGCTCGGACCACGCCAGCGTCGGCCTGTTCACCTACCCCATCCTGCAGGCAGCAGACATCCTCCTCTATCAGCCGCACGGCGTACCCGTCGGCGAAGACCAGCGCCAGCACGTGGAGCTCAGCCGCGACCTCGCCAACCGCTTCAACAGCCGTTTCGGCGAGACGTTCCAAGTGCCCGAGCCCTTCATTCAGAAGGAATCGGCAAAGATTTACGATCTCCAGAACCCCACGGCCAAGATGTCCAAGTCTGCCGAATCACCCGCGGGCCTCATCAACCTGTTGGATGACCCCAAGACCGTGGCCAAGCGCATCAAATCCGCCGTCACTGACACTGAGACCGAGATCCGTTACGACCGCGAAAACAAGCCGGGCGTCTCGAACTTGCTCACTATCTACTCGGCTATCAGTGGTACCCCAGTTGAGAAGATCGTGGCTGATTACCAGGGCAAGATGTACGGCCACCTCAAGGTAGATCTCGCCGAACTCGTTTCCGGCCGCCTTGCCCCCATCCGTGAGCGGGCCAACGAACTTCTCGCGGACCCGGCAGAGCTGGACCGTCTCCTGGCTCACGGTGCAGACAAAGCCCGCGAGATCGCCTCCGCGACGCTCGCCGACGTCTACTCCAAGGTGGGCTTCCTGCCTTACCGCGGGGATGCCTACCGCACCGAGCAAGGAGTCCGCTAAGTTCATGTGCGCAGCTGGCCAGCTCAACGTCAAGACCGATACCCCTCAAGGCGTCGGTCCGGACGAATCGCGCCAGCCCGCTGTCACCGGCACCGATTGCGGTGCCGGTGACACCATGTGCGTAGGGGTGATTCTTGGCTTCCCGCCAGAGATCGCGCGGGAATTGCAAGCATGGCGGGCATCCTTTGGGGATCCCATGGCCGAAGTCATCCCCGCCCACATCACACTCATCACCACCACGCCCACTCAGGACTGGGCAGCCACCCGGGACCACGTGCGCGATATCGCCCGCTCACAGGAACCGTTCACCATCACCATTTCCGGCACTGGTTCCTTCCGGCCCGTTTCGCCCGTGGTTTTTGTCAACGTCGAAGAAGGCTTCGAAGAGTGCGTGCAGCTGCACGAAAAGCTCCAGACGGGTCCGCTTGAGCGTTTGCTTCCCTTCCCATACCACCCCCATGTCACCGTGGCCCATGATGTCGCCGAGGAAAATCTGGACGAGGCCGAAACGGTTCTGAGAGATTACCGGGCAACCTTCCCAGTGGTTAGCATGGGACTTTACGAGCACGACACCAATGGAATTTGGCAGCTACGGGAAGAGCTCGACTTTGGCGGCGACACTGACGAAACGCAGCAGGCGGAATCAACATCCACCGGCGGGAGGTCCTCCGCTGCCAACTGAGCTGGCAAAGCTAAAACTTCAACTTCTTCACAAGCGCCAGGACTGGGGCCACGCCAAGCGTGCCGGAGAAGGCTTGCCGAAGAGGGCCAGCGCCCTTCTCGCGCTCCTGCTCGCAAGGCTGAACACCAACCGGGCCATGCGCTCCTTCCAGAACTACACCCGCCAGCATGGGCCGCTTCTGAGTGCCGGCATCGGCTTCAACATGTTCTTCTCCGTCACGGGCCTCCTCACTACGGGTTTCGCCATCGCGGGAATCGTTTTGGGCGGCAATCCGGTTCTCGAAAACGCCGTGATTCGCAGCGTGGCCTCTGCAGCTCCCGGACTCCTCCAGGTCAATGGCGGTGAGGGACTGGTTGACCCCCAATCGCTGCTCAATCCCTCAGGTCTTGGATGGACCGCCGTCATCGCCGCTGCGATAACCGTCTTCACGTCCCTTGGTTGGATTGCCAGCGTCAGGGAAGGTCTGCGGGGCGTGACGGATGCTGATCCTCTCCAGCGCAGCCCCATCCTGCAGAAACTGGTGGACGCCGGTACTCTACTGCTCCTTGGCGCGATCCTCGTGGTCAGTGCCGGCGCGTCCCTCATCTTTGGCACGGCTGCTGCCTGGATCTTCGACCTACTTAGGGTGGATGAAGCGGTCGCGGCGCCCGTGGCCGCCGTCGTCAAGGTCGTCGTCCCCCTCCTGCTGAACTGCGCGACGGCGGCCGTGTTGTTCCGTGTCGCAGGTGGCCTCAAGCTGGGGCGCCGGGCATTCATGGAAGGCGTTGCGCTGGCTGGCATTGGCACCACGGTGCTTCAACTCTTCAGCACCGAACTTCTCGCCCGGGCAGGACAGAACCCTGTCCTCGCCTCGTTTGCCATCATCATCGGCCTGCTCATCTGGTTCAACCTCGTGAGCCAGGTGTACCTCGTGTCCGCTTCGTGGGCCGCTATCCGCGAGGCCGACCTGCAAGCGGGGGAGACCCCGCGCAAGAAGGTCCTCGGTTCACGTCGCACCACTCCCCAGACTTAACCATTCCCTTCTTATAGGGCAACGCGGGGTCACTTATGGCCCCTTCCAGCGGGAAACATGGGCCATAAGTGACCCCGGGTTGCTACAGTGCGCCTACGGCGACCGGACCAGCCCCTCCCAAGCGACGGTCCAGTCGGCTGGGAAACCTGGCGCGTGGCGTTCTGGTCCGTTGTCCCAGCCCGCGGCCATGAGCGCGACGGCGGCGAGGAGCCCACCGTTGCCGGGTAAGTAAAGCGGCAGGGAATCGGTTTGGCGGTTGTGCCCATTGGTCAGCACTGTGTTTTTGCCGGCGTCGAGGAGAAGCGCGTCGACGGCAGCTTCCTGATCTTCCAGTCTCGCAGCGGTCATTGCCATTACCGGATAGTCCCAACCCCAGGTGCTGCCCCAGTCCCAGTCCGCGAGGACATCCGACAGGGTGGCGCGCATGATGTCCGGATCAATCAAATCCGTCAGGGGCAGGACGCCTAGCGCGCACAGCATTGAAGGGTGGTCCGTGCGGATGGTGAAGGGCTCCACATCGATCGCAGCGTAGACGCCGTCGATCACGCGTGGCGACACCATGCCATCTGCTACATCGGACCATGCCTGCACAGGGTCCAGACCCAGCCGATCGCGCCAGGCAATAGCGGTCCGCAGGCCCCACTGCCAGTAGGCCAACTCAAACGTGGGATTGGTGACCTTGGCCCGGATGGAGCCGTAGCTTTCCTGGGCAGGAATCAAGGGAGGCCCCAGCTCGAACCCACGCGACGTTGGATGGGCAAAACCGGCCATGAAGGCAGCTGACTCAAAAACGATCTCCGCAAATTCTTCCAGCACCTCATGGCTGGGATGTGCCCGGTACACCAGCTCGGCCAAGTGAATGGGGTGTGGCTGCTGCCAGATCAGGAATGTCCCGATGGGACTTGGGCTTTCCCTGCCGTCCGGTCCGACCTGCTTGGGCCAGCGGACGCCGTCGAATCCTTGCGCTTTTGCCGTCTGCCGTGAGGTCTCCAGCACCGTGGAGTACCAGCGCAACGATGGCAGGAGCAGCTCCACACGGTTCCAGTGCGCAAAGTGCGCGGCATGCCACCAGTGCATCTCCAAGTGGAAGCGGCCACGCCAGGAGTTGCATACGAGCCCGGTTTCCTGCGGAGGCAGCGAGCCCGAGCAATTGATCGCCGTCAGGTACTGGGAAAGTACAATCCTGCGCTCCAGTTCCTTGGCTCTGGGATCGTCGGTCGCATCAAGCTCGATCGCGCCGCCCGAGTACCAGAAACGAGGCCAATAGGCCCCGGAGGCTGCGATCACGCTACAGGCAGGTGAAAGCTCGACGCCGGTCCGATCAGTGGCGGCATGGCATACCGCAGGTGGCGTGATTGTTCGCCTGTTGTTGCCTCGAGGGATGCAGTCGCCATCTCCGGCGGAAAGGAAGGCGACGGAGAAGTCCAGCATCTCGTTGGTGTCTGGACTTTCGGACTTAGCAGGAGCTACTTGGAGTTGATGCTGTTCGGGCTGTTCCACTGTCAGGTTTTGGCCGGTGATCACCACCTGATAGCGGGCCTCGTCCAACTCGCGGTGGGCTGTCCATGTTGCGCAGCCATCGTGGTCTTCGGACATCACCGGGCCGTCGAGCGAGGTGGTATGCGCGTTCGAACTGTTCCAGTCAGCCGCGTCATGCCACGCCTCGGAGCCATAGGGGAAGCCGACGCCGACGACCAAACCGGCACCAAGCGCCCTCGATTCCACGCGGACGCCGAGCTCATCACGGTCGGGGTGGCACGCCGTCGTAACCTTGACGGGGTGTCCTGCCAACGTGAAGCGGCTCGTCACCACTCCCGACCACAAATCGAGTGTTTGTTCGGCGTCGGTGATCTCCGCTTCAAGGATTGAGCGGACGGTGCCATTCTCAAGCCAGTGGAAGCCGATGCGACCCAGGTCCAGCCGATGCTGGTTCGCCCGGAGCCAGGTCTCAGCCGGGGATGTGTCGGTCTCGCGATCGTTAACGATGCCACCCACCATGTCCACGTACGGCACTGGGCCGCGGGGGGAATCGTAGAGGACTATCGAGTCGGCAAGGTCATACGGCTGCGGCGCCGGCACGGAGTGCCAACCCCATTGGGACTGGGTTCCCAGAAGCGTGCCCGCAGGGAGGTCATCGCGGGCGTCCACAGGGTAGGCCGCGGGAAAAGTCTGCAAGCCGGTGAGATCCAACGTGAAGGCGAACTCGCCATTGCCGACCGAAACAGGACTCCGTGGGTCAAGGCGTTCCTGGCGGACATTGTGGCGCTGGACAAGTGCCTTGCGGTCGATGGCTGGGGACTCGGACCTCTTGGGCACGGCGGACTCCTTAGTAGCTCAAATAGTTCATATCCCAAACTATTGACGAATATACACTGCCTTGATACGTTTCAGGAACCGTTTTCTTGAGCCTGAAAGAAGCTTACCCAATGACGCGTAGATCTCTCCGTACTATCCGGAAGTCAATAGCTTTCGTAGCAGCCGTCGGCATGCTGGGGCTCACCGCAGCCTGCTCCAGCCCCTCATCCAACCAGCCCGAAGACGGCCCCGTGGAAATCCGGTTCTCATGGTGGGGCAACGCCACCCGTGCCGAACTGACCAACAAGGCCATCAAGGAGTTCGAGGCTGCCAACCCCAACATCAAGGTCAAGCCGGAGTATGGCGACATAGGAGGCTACTTCGACAAGCTCGCTACCCAGGTGGCAGCAAACGACGCCCCCGATGTCATCACCATGGGCGGTGCCTACCCGGCCGAGTACGCCAATCGCGGGGCCCTGCTGGATCTGTCCAAGGTGGACGGCTCACTCGACCTCTCCAAAATGGATCAGGGAGCCTTGGAAAACGGGCAGGTCCAGGGCAAGCAGTACGGCGTCTCCACTGGTGCCAATGCCTTGGCCATCGTAGTGAACCCCGCTGTTTTCCAGGCTGCAGGCGTTGCCCTGCCGGATGACAGCAAGTGGTCCTGGGATGACTTCGCAAAGACCGCCGAAGACATCACAGCCAAGAGCCCCAAGGGAACATACGGCACAGCCACCGTCCTTACGCATGACTCGCTGGATGCCTTCGCCCGCCAACGTGGCAAGTCGCTGTACACTCAGGACGGCCAGCTGGGACTGGACAAGGAAACCGTGCAGGACTACTTCGACTTCTCGCTCAAGCTCAGCGAGTCAGGCGCTGCCCCCAGCGCTTCGGAAACCGTGGAGAAACTCAACGTCAGCACTGAACAGACACTTATGGGCATGGGGCAGGCCGGCATGATGCTCACTTGGTCCAACTCCCTGACCGCACTCAGCAAAGCCTCCGGCGCTGAGCTGAAGCTGCTGAAGTTGCCTGGCGAGACGCCCACGCCCGGCATCTGGCTGCAGTCATCGCAGTTCTACACCATCTCCGCGCGTAGCAAGCATACGGATGCCGCTGCCAAGCTGGTCAGCTTCCTGGTGAACAATGAGGCCGCAGCAAAGATCATCCAGAGCGACCGTGGCGTGCCCAGCAACTCCGGCATGCGTACGGCCATCAAGGATCTGCTCACGCCGCAGGGCAAGGCCGAGGCCGCCTACATCGACCAGATCGGGAAGATGGACTTCGCCCCTACGTTCATCGGTCCTACCGGTTCAACAGCAGTCTCCGAGATTACAGCTCGCATCAACACCGAAGTCCTCTTCAAGCGGCTGACCCCGGAGAAGGCCGCCGAACAGTGGCTTAGTGAGAGCAAGGCCGCCATCGGCAAATAGGACAACGCGGGGTCACTTGTGGTCCCTTCCAGAGGGAAACATGGGCCATAAGTGGCCCCGCGTTGGTTTTAGGCGTCGCGGACTTCCAGATAGGGATCCGCCCAGGCGCTGATAATGCGTGCCACCCGGGCGGCCTGTCCCTTGCCGGTCAGGAGGTGCTCACTGCCCTCAAGCGAAATGAAGCTGCGGGGATGCCGCGCTGTACGGAAGATCTCGCTGGCGTTGTCGATGCCCACGGTGTTGTCGGTGGGGGAGTGCATCACCATTAACGGTTTGTGGAGAGTGCGGATGCAGTCGCGCAGGTCAGCACGTTCTACGTCCTCCACAAAGTGCCGACGGACCTCCATCGGGCGGCCACCGAGGTCAACGACGGCGCTGCCGTCGCGCAGGATCGAGTCAATCTCGGCGTCGAACATGTGCTCAACGTGCTTTGGCTCGTAAGGTGCGCCCACGGTCACCACGGCGTTGAGGTCAGGGATATCGCGCGCAGCGGCCAGCACAGCGGCGCCACCAAAGGAGTGGCCCACCAGCAAGGAGACCGGCCTGTCCTGCTCCCGCATGAAGGCGGCGGCGAGGATGGTGTCAGCCACCTTGACGCTGAAAGATCCCGCGGACCATTCCCCGGCAGAACCACCCAGACCAAGGTTGTCGAACCGGAGCATGCCAACACCTTGCTCCGCGAGCCCTTTGCAGATCCGGGAAGCAGCGGGGCTGTCCTTGCCCAGGGTCAGGCCGTGCGAGTACACGCCCCAGCCGCGGACAGGCCCCTCAGGCACGTCCACGATGCCGGCGAGGGCATCACCCGTGCTTCCGGTGAAAGTGATCTTCTCAGAGCGTGGCACGCTGGTCTCCTTGCTTTTGCGGCTACCGGCCGGGGCGAGGTAGGCCAAATGATTAACGACGACGGCGCCACGCACCAAAAGTGGTGGGCGGCGCCGTCGTCGTGTGGTTCCTTAGCGGGACCGGCGAACTAGATCTTGCGGGCCAGGATGGCCTGCTTGACCTCGGCGATTGCCTGGGTCACCTGGATGCCGCGGGGGCATGCTTCCGAGCAGTTGAAGGTGGTGCGGCAACGCCACACGCCTTCTTTGTCGTTGAGGATCTCCAGGCGCATGTCGCCTGCGTCATCGCGGGAATCGAAGATGAAGCGGTGTGCGTTGACGATTGCGGCCGGACCAAAGTACTGGCCGTCGGTCCAGAAGACCGGGCAGGACGAGGTGCAGGCAGCACACAGGATGCACTTGGTGGTGTCGTCAAAGCGCTCACGGTCCTCAACGGACTGCAGGCGCTCCTTGGTGGGCTCGTGGCCCTTGTTGATCAGGAACGGCATGACTTCGCGGAAGGACTGGAAGAAGGGTTCCATGTCCACGATCAGGTCCTTCTCCACGGGGAGGCCCTTGATCGGCTCGACGGTGATGGGCTTGGTGGTGTCCAGGTCCTTCAGGAGCGTCTTGCAGGCGAGGCGGTTGCGGCCGTTGATGCGCATGGCATCCGAACCACAGACACCGTGGGCGCAGGAGCGGCGGAAGGAAACGCTGCCGTCGATCTCCCACTTGACCTTGTGCAGGGCATCCAGAACGCGGTCCGTGCCGTACATGGTCAGCTTGTAGTCATCCCAGCGTGCTTCGTCCGAGATCTCCGGATCGTAGCGGCGTACGCGCAGCGTGATGTGGAAGGTGGGAATTTCACCGTCGCCCGCAACGCTTGCCGGGAGCTCGATTTTGGAAGCGGGCTCTGCCATTTCGGTCGTCATTAGTACTTACGCTCCATCGGCTCGTAACGGGTGAAGATGACGGGCTTCGTCTCAAGTCGGATGCCCGCAACAGATTCCGCCGAGGAGTCGACGGTGACGGAAGAGTCCAGATATGCCATGGAGTGCTTCATGAACTTTTCGTCATTGCGGTCCGGGAAGTCTTCGCGGTAGTGGCCACCGCGCGACTCTTCACGGTGCAAGGCGCCGACTGTCATGACCTTGGCCATGTCCAGCAGGAAGCCCAGCTCCACTGCTTCCAGGAGGTCCAGGTTGAAGCGCTTGCCCTTGTCCTGGACCGTGACGTTCTTGTACCGCTCTTCGAAGGAAGCGATGTCGCTAAGGACCTGCTCCAGGGATTCCTTGGTACGGAACACCTGCATGTTCGCATCCATGGTGTCCTGCAGTTCTTTGCGGATCTGGGCAACACGTTCGGTGCCGTTGCCGGTCAGGAGGCCATTGAGAATGCCGCGGGTCATTGCCTCGGGGTCCTCGGGCAGCTCGACGTAGTCGGCTGTCTTGGAGTACTCCGCAGCGGCGATGCCGGCGCGCTTACCGAAGACGTTGATGTCCAGGAGCGAGTTGGTGCCGAGTCGGTTCGAGCCGTGCACGGAAACACAGGCAACTTCACCGGCTGCGTAGAGGCCCGGCACGATCGTGTCGTTGTCCTGCAGCACCTCGGTGGTGATGTTGGTCGGGATGCCGCCCATGGCGTAGTGCGCGGTGGGGAACACGGGGACAGGATCCGTGAACGGCTCCACACCCAGGTAGGTGCGCGCGAACTCCGTGATGTCCGGAAGCTTGGCCTCGATGTGGGCAGGCTCAAGGTGGGTCAGGTCCAGGAGGACGTAATCCTTGTTTGGACCACAACCACGGCCTTCACGCACTTCGTTGGCCATGGCGCGGGCCACGATGTCACGGGGTGCAAGGTCCTTGATGGTTGGGGCGTAACGCTCCATGAAGCGCTCACCCTCGGAGTTACGCAGGATGGCACCTTCACCACGTGCGCCCTCGGTGAGGAGGATGCCCAAGCCAGCGAGGCCGGTCGGGTGGAACTGGAAGAACTCCATGTCTTCCAGGGGGATGCCACGGCGGAAGGCGATGCCCATGCCGTCGCCTGTGAGGGTGTGGGCGTTGGAGGTCGTCTTGAAGACCTTGCCGGCACCACCGGAGGCGAACACTACGGACTTGGCCTGGAAAACGTGCAGTTCACCGGAAGCAAGATCGTACGAAACTACGCCGGCGACGCGCTTCTGCTTGTAAGGGGTACCGTCTTCGCGGACTGCGTCTTCTTCGACGATCAGCAGGTCAAGGACGTAGTACTCGTTGTAGAACTCAACGTTGTGCTTGACGCAGTTTTGGTACAACGTCTGCAGGATCATGTGGCCCGTACGGTCGGCTGCATAGCAAGCACGGCGGACGGGAGCCTTGCCATGGTCACGGGTGTGGCCACCGAAGCGTCGCTGGTCAATCCGGCCCTCGGGCGTGCGGTTGAACGGCAGACCCATCTTTTCCAGGTCCAGCACGGCGTCGATGGCTTCCTTCGCCATGACCTCGGCTGCGTCCTGGTCAACCAGGTAGTCGCCACCCTTGATCGTGTCAAAGGTGTGCCACTCCCAGTTGTCTTCTTCGACGTTGGCCAGTGCTGCACACATCCCGCCCTGTGCTGCACCGGTGTGCGAGCGGGTGGGGTAGAGCTTGGTCAGTACCGCTGTGCGTGCGCGCTGACCGGATTCGATCGCGGCGCGCATGCCGGCGCCACCTGCACCGACAATGACGACGTCGTACTTATGGACCTGCATACCAGATGCTCTCTCTTTCAAAAATTCAGATGGTCGGCGGAGGCTGTTCCGCTAAGTCGGGCGCAACCGGTTCCCCACAGGGCCGGCCGGCTGCGCCAGGAAGCCGCTACGGGGCCGGGCAGAAGCCGCCAGGCAGCTGAACGCCGTCGACGACGGGGCACGGGTTGAACGTGAAGATCACCAGGGTGCCGAGAATGATGATGACAGCCGTGGCTGCATAGAGGACTACCTTGAGCCAGAAGCGCGTGGCGTCCTTTTCAGCGTAGTCGTTGATGATGGTGCGGACGCCGTTGGTTCCGTGCAGCATGGCAAGCCAGAGCATGGCGAGGTCCCAGAACTGCCAGAAGGGATCCGCCCACTTACCGGCGACGAAACCGAAGTCGATGGCATGGATACCCTCACCTACCAGCAGGTTCACGAAGAGGTGGCCGAAGATCAGCACCACCAGGACGATGCCGGAGAGGCGCATGAAGAGCCAGGCAATCATTTCGAAGTTGCCACGGCTGGGGCCGGTGCGGTTGTACTTCGGAGCAATCTTGCCTGCACCGATTTTTCCGCTGCGGGGGGATTCGATCGTGGTCATGGTCTAGTGGCCTCCCAGCGCGAGGGAAAGGTGGCGGACAGCGAAGCCAGCGAACGTGACCAGCCACAGTGCAAGCACGATCCACAGCATTTGGCGCTGGTACTTCGCGCCCTTCTTCCAGAAGTCGATGGCGATCACACGCAGGCCGTTGAAGGCGTGGAAGATGATCGCGGCGACCAGGCCCGTTTCACCCAGGGCCATGACGGGGTTCTTGTAAGCACCAATGACGGCCGTGTAGGCCTCAGGGGACACGCGCACCAATGAGGTGTCCAACACATGGACCAACAAGAAGAAAAAGATCACTACACCGGTAATACGGTGTCCAACCCAGGACCACATGCCTTCACGGCCGCGGTACAAGGTGCCAGCTGGTTTTGTCGGCACTGATTAAACCTTCCTGCAACACAGCGGCGCTGGCATGGGATCCATGCGGGGGGAACGCCTGCTGCGAGAGCACTCGTAGCTCACGCCTAAATCTAGGCTTCGCTACCAGCTTATTCAATTTAGGACGCGCTTCTCTGGTTGTTAATTCCATGTTTCCTGCCCGTATTTACGCGATATTTGGGCAATTTCAGCTGCTTCATGAGACGAAGGCCACATGTGTGGCGGACTGCGGGGCTTTGCAGCCGCGTCCGATAAAGTGTTGCGGTGAGTACAGAAGACGCGACATTCCCGGAATCTCCATTGAACCGCTTCCACGCGGTTATTCCGGCGGGCGGTGTGGGGACCCGGCTGTGGCCACTCTCGCGTGCCGCTGCGCCCAAGTTCCTACATGACCTGACCGGCTCCGGCAGCACGTTGTTGAGGGCCACCTATGACCGCCTTGAGCCGCTGGCCGGTGAGCGGGTGCTCGTTGTGACCGGCGAGGCACACCGTGCCGCTGTATGCCGGCAGCTCCCCGAAGTGGGCGATGACGAGCTGGTGCTCGAAAGCGAGCCCAAGGACTCCGGTGCTGCCATCGGCTTGGCCGCCGCAATTCTCCACCGCCGCGACCCGGAGACCATCATGGGTTCGTTCGCCGCAGACCAGGTGATCAGCCCCGACGATCTGTTCCAGGACACCGTGCGTGAGGCAATTTACACCGCTGCCACGGGCAAGATCGTTACCATTGGCATCAAGCCCACGCACCCCTCCACCGGCTTCGGCTACATCCGCTCCGGTGCAGCACTGAACGTCGAAGGTGCTCCGAACGCGCTTGCCGTGGCTGAGTTTGTTGAGAAGCCCAGCCAGGAAGTTGCCAACAAATATGTAGAAGCCGGGGACTACGTCTGGAACGCAGGCATGTTCGTGGCTCCCGTAACGCTCATGCTCCAGCACCTCGAAGCGAACCAGCCGGAGCTGTTCAAGGGCCTTCAGGAAATCGCCGAAGCCTGGGACACGCCCCAGCGCGCTGAAGTTACCGCGCGTGTCTGGCCCACACTGCCCAAGATTGCGATCGACTACGCTGTGGCCGAGCCGGCAGCGGCAGCCGGCGATGTCGCCGTCGTGCCTGGTACTTTCCGCTGGGACGACGTTGGTGACTTTGCCGCAATCGGCCGCCTGAACAACGCCGGCGACGTCGATGAAGTGACCGTTCTTGGCGAAGGTGCCCGTGTGTTTGCCGAGAATGCGAGCGGCGTAGTGGTGTCCGATACCAAGCGCGTGATCGCATTAATCGGCATCAAGGACGTGGTCATCGTGGACACGCCCGACGCGCTCCTGGTCACTACAAAGGAACATGCCCAGTTGGTCAAGGGCACTGTTGATGCCTTGAAAGCCAGCGGGGATACGGACGTCCTGTAGCAATCCCTTATACCGTGAGCCACCTCTTTGGTTGTCCTGCGCCTGAAAGCAGCGTAACCAAGAGGTGGCTTTCGTTCTTCCGAGGCCGTGGATGGCTAGAGTTGTGACGTGCGCAATTACACCACTGAAACCGAGCCGACCCCCGTTGTAAGTCCGTGGGTGGACGAGCTGCTGCCTGGACTCATCGATTTCAGGCGGGATCTGCACGCGCACCCTGAACTCTCCTTCAAGGAATTCCGCACCACGGACAAACTCGTGGAGCGGCTCGAAGCTGCCGGATTGCAGCCGCGCCGCCTTGAAGGCACCGGGCTAACGGTGGACATCGGGGAAGGTCCCATTGCCACTGCACTGCGTGGTGACATCGACGCCTTGCCCATCATCGAGGAAACGGGCCTGCCGTTCGCTTCGAAGAACCACGGCGTCACCCACGCCTGCGGGCATGACGTCCACACCACCACCATGCTCGGCATTGCCTTGGTGCTGCAGCGGATGCACAAGAACACGCCGCTGGGCGGGACCGTCCGCATCATCTTCCAGCCAGCCGAGGAGACCATGCCCGGCGGTGCTTTGTCCTGCATCGAGCAGGGCGTGCTGGACGGCGTGCCCAGGATCCTTGCGCTGCACTGCGATCCAAGGATCAACGTCGGCAAGATCGGCACCCGGATCGGGGCCATCACGTCGGCATCGGACACCATCAAGATCGAACTCACGGGCCGCGGTGGCCACACGTCCAGGCCGCACCTGACGGAAGACCTGGTCTTTGCCCTGGCGCAAATTGCGGTCAACGTACCCGCCGTGCTCTCCCGTCGCGTGGATGTCCGCAGTGGAGTGTCAGTGGTTTGGGGCCAGATTTCGGCAGGTTCTGCACCCAACGCCATCCCGGGCACTGGCTACATGGCGGGCACCATGCGCTGCCTGGACCGCGATGCCTGGCACAGTGCGGGGGAGTTGCTGGACGACGTCGTGAAGCAGGTTGCCGCTCCTTACGGTGTGGACGTGCATCTGGAGCACACCCGCGGCGTTCCTCCCGTGGTGAACTCCGAGCATGAGACTGCGCTGATTGAAGCCGCGGCCCGTGCCGAACTCGGCGAGAACGCCGTGGTCCTGACGCCCCAGTCCATGGGTGGCGAAGACTTTGCCTGGTTCCTGGCTGACCTTCCGGGTGCCATGATGCGGCTCGGCACCCACACGCCTGGTGGCGAGGAATATGACCTCCACCGTGGCGACTTCATCGTGGATGAACGCGCTCTTGGCTACGCCATCCGGGTCCTCACTGCAGCTGCACTTCGAACGATCCGCGACCTCCAGGACTAAACCCAACTAAGGGACAGCACGTGTTCCACTGAGCACTCATTGGGACATGTGTTGTCCCCTAGTTGGGCCAAGTTGAGTTGTGCACAATTGAATTGTGCACTATCGTTTTGTCCATGAGTGATGCACCCCGCCTCCGCCACCAGGTCTGCTTTGCGCTGTATTCGGCGTCAAAGGCCGCGACGGCGGTCTACCGCCCCGTGCTGGACGAGCTGGGTCTTACCTATCCGCAGTACCTGGTGATGCTGGTCCTGTGGGAGCAGGAACCGCGCAGCGTCCGGGAACTTGGCGCCGAACTCGGGCTCGACTCCGGCACGTTGTCGCCTCTCCTGAAGCGCCTTGAGGCGCTCGGTCTGGTTGAGCGCCACCGTTCCGTTGATGACGAACGACGGGTGGATGTCGTCCTGACCGATGCCGGCAGGGAGCTGAGCACCCGCGCCCAGGCCGTCCCCAAGCGCCTCGCTGATGCCGCTGGCCTCTCCACGGATGAGATTGAGCAGTTGCACGCGACGCTCGGCAAACTCACCGCGGCACTGCAGAAGTCACTCTGAGAATTTTCAAGCCACACACAAGCCCACTGATGTCCAAGAGATAAAGGAAGATTCGTGAAGACTCTCTACACTGCCGAGGCTTTGGCCTCCGGCGAAGGCCGCGACGGCAACGCCCGTACCAACGACGGCAAGCTTGACGTAGCCCTCGCCAGCCCGGTTGAGCTGGGAGGCAACGGCCAGGGCACCAACCCCGAGCAGTTGTTCGCCGCCGGCTACGCGGCATGCTTCCATTCCGCCCTGCGCCTGGTGGGCCGCAAGGAACGCGTTGACCTCAGCGATTCCGCCGTTGCCGCCAAGGTCCACTTCGGCGCATTCACTGACCGCGAGGGCTACGGCTTGGCCGCCGAGCTGGAGATCGCCCTGCCCGCCTTGGATCGCGAAAAGGCGGAAGAACTGATGGCCAAGGCGCACCAGATCTGCCCCTACTCCAACGCCACGCGCGGCAACATGGCCGTAGACCTCAAGCTCGTGGAGTTCGCAGCATGAGCGCCGCTACCAGCACGCCGGTGGAAACCCGCGAAATCCAGCTCGCCTCACGCCCGGTAGGACGCCCTGCCCCGGGGAACTTCCGGCTGTCCGCCTCCGGCCTCCCGGACCTTCAGGACGGCCAGGTCCTGGTCCGGAACCAGTTCATGTCCGTGGATCCCTACATGCGCGGACGCATGAATGACGTCAAGTCCTACTCGGCGCCGTTCCGCCTGGATGCAGCGCTCGACGGCGGTGCGGTAGGTGAGGTGATCGCGTCCAGGTCCGACGCGCACAAGGTGGGTGACGTCGTCGTGCATCAACTGGGATGGCGCGAGCACGCGGTGGTGGACGCGGCTGCGACAACCACGGTTCCAAGCGGCCTTGCTCCAACATCGGCGTTCCTTGGTGCTTTGGGCATGACGGGCCTGACCGCTTATGCGGGCCTGCTCAAGGTGGCCGAGTTCGAAGAAGGCGATGTCGTCTTCGTATCCGGTGCGGCCGGCGCTGTGGGATCCATGGTGGGCCAGATTGCCAAGGCATCCGGAGCCAGCAAGGTGATCGGCAGTGCCGGTTCGGCCGAAAAGGTCGTCAGGTTGCTGGAGCTC
Source organism: Paenarthrobacter sp. 10L420 (assembly GCF_056395385.1). Taxonomy (NCBI): domain Bacteria; kingdom Bacillati; phylum Actinomycetota; class Actinomycetes; order Micrococcales; family Micrococcaceae; genus Paenarthrobacter; species Paenarthrobacter sp. 10L420. The sequence continues at coordinate 109,691 of NZ_JBFTJK010000002.1, forward strand.
GGTTTCGACGCCGCCTTCAATTACAACGATGGCCCGGTTCTTGATCAGTTGCGTGAGGCGGCGGGGGAGCGCGGCATCGATGTGTACTTCGACAATGTGGGCGGCAAGCACCTCGAAGCCGCTCTGGCCACGCTCACTGTGGGCGGGCGCGTTGCCATGTGCGGTGCCATTGCGCAATACAACTCCACCGAACCGCCGGCTGCACCGAGGAACCTGGCGCTGGCGATTGGCAAGCAGTTGACCTTGCGCGGATTCCTGGTGGGCGGCCAGCGCCAGCACTCGGCCGAATTTGCCGAAAAGATGGCCGCTTGGCTGGCCAACGGGACGATCCGCTACGACGAGACGATCGTGGACGGCCTGGAGAACGCACCGCAGGCATTCATTGATCTGCTGGACGGCGCCAACACCGGAAAGATGCTCGTCAGGCTCTGAGGTTGGGGGTGGGCCGGGTGTGACTTGCGCACCCGGCTACTGCTTGGTAACAAAAGGTCAACAATCTGCCCTTGGGGACTCGATTGTGCTACCTGCGTGTGGTCCACGCCACTAGTGTTGTGGGTATCAAGGCGCTTCGGCGCAGTGCTGCGAACTTCAGTGAAAACAGAATTTCTGCCTCGGGTATTCGAAACGGACACTCATTGACCATCCGTCGTAGCGCGACTCACTTTCTTCCTGGAGGAAAATTGAAGAACCCACTGCGTGCCACCCTTAAGCGCGGTTCAATGGCCGGTATTGCAACTGCAGGGGCGGCAGCGCTCCTGCTCAGCGGCTGCGGACAAGCCCCTAACTCCGGTTCGGGCGGCCCCACCAAGAGCGACTACATCGGCTGCATTGTGTCCGACTCCGGCGGATTCGATGACCAGTCCTTTAACCAGTCCTCCTTCGAGGGTATGCAGAAGGCCGAAAAGGACCTTGGCATTACCATGAAGTCGGCTGAGTCCAAGGCCAACAGCGACTTCGAGACCAACCTCAACGGCATGGTCTCCGCTGGCTGCAATCTGACCGTCACAGTGGGCTTCCTCCTGGGCGATGCCACCAAGGCAGCCGCGCAGAAGAACACCGACAAGCACTTCGCGATCATCGACTTCTCGTACCAGGACCCCATCGCCAACGTGAAGCCGGTGGTTTATGACACCGCCCAGGCTGCCTACCTCGCAGGCTACGCTGCTGCGTCCGCAAGCAAGACCGGCAAGGTGGGAACCTTCGGCGGCATCAAGCTCCCAACGGTGACCATCTTCATGGACGGTTTCTATGACGGCGTCCAGGCCTACAACAAGGCCAAGGGCAAGTCCGTCCAGGTAATCGGCTGGGACAAGGCCACTCAGGATGGCTCGTTCACGGGCGACTTCGAGAAGCAGGACACCGGCAAGCAGATCACCAAGAACCTCCTGGACCAGGGTGCGGACATCGTCATGCCCGTGGCAGGCCCGGTGGGTAAGGGTGCAGGTGCAGCCCTCAAGGAAGCCAAGGCCGCCGGCAAGGACGTCAAGCTCATCTGGGTTGACTCCGATGGCTACCTCACTGCTCCTGAGTACAAGGACCTCATGCTGACCTCCGTGGTCAAGCAAATGGATGAGGCCGTCGAAACAGTGGTGAAGGACGACAAGGAAGGCAAGTTCAGCAACGAAGCCTATGTTGGCACCCTTGCCAACAAGGGTGTTGCCATTGCACCGTTCCACGACCTCGATTCCGCAGTCCCCGCCGAGACGAAGTCCGAGCTCGATGCCCTGAAGGCGGACATCGTGTCCGGCAAGCTGGTTGTTGAATCAGCGGCAAGCCCCAAGAAGTAACAATTCCTGGACGCGCCGCCAGTACCGAGTGCCGGTACTGGCGGCTCGTTTTTGCCCTGACCAGCGCCTATATTGCGGGGCCCCAGCGCCTATCTTGCTGGCCCTCGCAAGAATAGGCTTCTGCTCAAAGCCAATGGCTTTGAGCAGTACAGCCGTCCCTCGGACTCAAAGAACGGTGGGAGTTGTGAAACTCGAATTGAAGGGGATCTCGAAAGCTTTCGGGACCTTCTACGCCAACCAAGACATCGACCTCGTGGTCGAATCCGGCCAGATCCATTGCCTCCTCGGCGAAAATGGCGCCGGAAAATCAACCCTCATGAACGTGCTGTACGGACTCTATGAACCGACGGCCGGACAAATCCTCGTCGACGACAAGACGGTCAACTTCCGGGGCCCGGGCGACGCCATGGCCGCCGGTATTGGCATGGTCCACCAGCATTTCATGCTGGTTCCCGTCTTCACTGTCGCCGAAAACGTGGCCCTCGGTGCAGAGCCGACATCGTTCGGTGGCGTCCTCAGCATCGATGAAACCCGGAAGAAAATCCGGGACATTTCAAAGAAGTACGGCTTCGACGTCGATCCCGACGCCCTGGTGGAGGACCTCCCCGTAGGCGTCCAGCAACGCGTCGAGATCATCAAGGCGTTGGTCCGGGAGGCCAAGGTGCTCATCCTGGACGAACCAACGGCAGTCCTGACGCCGCAGGAAACGGATGAGTTGCTGGACATCATGCGCCAGCTCAAGGCAGCCGGGACATCGGTCGTGTTCATTTCGCACAAGCTTCGCGAAGTGAAGGCCGTCTCCGACGTCATCACGGTAATCCGCCGCGGCAAAGTAGTAGGCGATGCTCCACCCACGGCCTCAGCCACGGAACTTGCCTCCATGATGGTGGGCCGCCCCGTGAGCCTGACCTTGGACAAAGCCGCAGCCCAGCCAAAGGAAACAACCTTCGTTGTGAAGGACCTGACAGTCCGCGCCCCCAATGGAACCAACGTGGTGGACGGCATCAGCTTCGACATCGCCCAAGGTGAGATCCTCGCCGTCGCGGGTGTCCAAGGCAACGGCCAGACGGAACTTACGGAAGCCATCCTCGGCATCCAGCCGCACGTCACGGGATCCGTGACGCTGGACGGCAAGCAGCTCCTGGGCCTGCCGGTCAAGGACGTGCTGCGCTCCGGCGTCGGCTTTGTCCCGGAAGACCGCACAGTGGACGGGCTGGTAGGCCCCTTTTCCGTTGCCGAGAACCTGGTGCTGGACCTTTACGACCAAGCACCGTTCGCAAGCGGCATCAGCATGAAGCCCGCCAAAGTGGCAGAAAATGCCGAAGCCAAGATCCAGGAGTTCGATATCAGGACGCCGTCGGCGGGAGCTGCGGCAGGAACCCTCTCCGGTGGCAACCAGCAAAAGGTGGTTATGGCCCGCGAGTTGTCCAGGCCGTTGCGGCTGTTCATCGCAAGCCAGCCCACGCGCGGCGTGGATGTTGGCTCCATCGAGTTCCTGCATAAGCGCATAGTTGCGGAGCGGGACGTTGGAACACCCGTGATGATCATTTCCACGGAACTCGATGAAGTGATCGAACTCGCGGACAGGATCGCCGTGCTTTATAAGGGGAAGCTGGTGGGCATTGTCCCTGCCGGAACTCCCCGTGACACCCTCGGCCTGATGATGGCTGGCGTAGGCCCGGAAGGAGGCTCCCATGACGAGTAAGGACCAGACTCCCAGCAAGGACGAGACCCCCGAGGAATCTGCCTCGGAAGTACGTGCGGCGGACGTCGCGCTGGACACCGCTGGCGGCACCTTGGAACCGTCCATCGTCCCCGTGTCCTCTCAGAGTGGGGACACCGGTCACCGGCAAGCCAGCACGATGCGCCGGATCGTCATGGGCAACGGCTTCGTGTCCGTCCTGGCGGTTATTGTGGCGCTGTTCCTGGGCGGTTTGCTCATTGCCAGCACGGATAAGAAGGTTTCCGAGAGCGCGGGTTATTTCTTCGCGCGGCCCAGCGATTTCCTGCTGGCGCTGTGGAATGCCATGACCAAGAGCTACGTCGCGTTGTTCCAGGGCTCGGTGTTCAACCCCCGCGAAGGTTTCATGCCCCTGCTTGAAACAATGACGGTAGCCACCCCACTGATCTGTGCAGGCCTCGGCGTTGCCTTGGCCTTCCGCGCCGGCCTGTTCAACATCGGCGCCCAAGGCCAGATCATCATCAGCGCAACGCTGGCTGCCTATGTTGGTTTCACCTGGCACTTGCCGTTCGGGCTCCACCTGCTGCTGGTCATCATCATGGGCGTCCTCGGCGGCGCTGCCTGGGGTGCGATAGTTGGCATCCTCAAAGCCCGGACCGGCGCGCACGAGGTCATCGTGACGATCATGCTGAACTACGTCGCGTTGTTCCTTTTGGACTTCCTCCTGAACACCGCGGCCTTCCGGCGCCCGGGGGACAACAGCCCTATCTCACCCCGGCTGGATGAGACTGCCACTTACCCTGTGCTCATTCCAGGCTCCCGGCTCCACCTGGGTTTCCTGGTGGCCGTCCTGCTGACATACGGCGTGTGGTGGATGCTGAACCGCTCCACCATTGGCTTTGAGTTCCGCGCAGTTGGTGCCAACCCAGTGGCCGCGCGCACGGCGGGCGTCAAGGTACCCCGCGCCACCATACTGGTGATGGCTTTTGCCGGTGCCCTCGCTGCCTTCGGTGGCGTTGCCCAGGTGGCCGGCACCGAAAAGGTATTGACGGGCGGTGTTGCAGCCCAGATTGGCTTCGACTCCATCACTGTTGCACTGCTTGGCCGAAGCACTCCATGGGGAACGTTCTTCGCGGGCCTGCTCTTCGGTGCTTTCCGGGCCGGTGCGGTTCAGATGCAGATCCAAACGGGAACGCCGATCGACATCGTGCTGGTGGTCCAGTCCCTGATCGTCCTGTTCATCGCGGCGCCGCCACTGATCAGGTCGGTTTTCCGGCTTGAGCCCAAGAAGAAGAACAAGACACCGAAGGCCGCTCGGAAAGCTGCCCTTGCCAACGCCACCGGAGGTGCCAAGTGAGCGCAACATCCACCGCGCCCCTAGCGGGAGCAACAGCATTACCCGGGCTGCGGCCATCCTTGAAGGTCCCGGTTTCGCTTGGCGTCCTGGCACTCATTGCCCTCGTGTTCTTCGGCCTCTTGGGTCCGGACCAGACAGCAGAAATGAAGATCAGCGATCCCGGCGACGCCTTTGCCGTCCCGGCGCTGGCGATTCCAGGCCAGGTAGGTGGCATCGTCCTGGCCATCGTGCTCCTGGCCATGGCCGCATACTCGATCTACTTGTGGACACGGGGTGAGCGATCCCCGAAATGGCTGCCGATCGCCTTCGCGGTGGTCTTCGTTTTCGCCTTGCTGGTATGGATTGTTGCCGGCGCACGGCAGCCGTCCATCTCCCTTGCCGGCCTCATTGCGGGTTCGGTGACCTTGGCTGTTCCCTTGGTTTTTGGCTCCCTTTCCGGCGTCCTGTGCGAGCGGGTGGGCGTGGTGAACATTGCCATTGAAGGCCAGCTGCTGGGCGGAGCTTTCACCGCCGCTTTGGTGGCAACGGTGACCGGCAGCCCCTATGTCGGATTGATTGCTGCCGCAGCCGCCGGCGCCGTCGTGTCCATGGTCCTCGCGGTCTTCAGCATCAAATACCTCGTCAACCAGATCATTGTGGGCGTTGTGCTCAATGTGCTGGTCTCCGGTCTCACCGGCTTCCTGTTCGGCACAGTCATGGTGACCAACAAGGAGCAGTTCAACACCCCTGGCCGCCTGGATATCCTGCCGATTCCATTCCTTTCGGACATTCCCATCATCGGGCCCATCCTGTTCAAGCAGTCCATCGCTGGCTACCTCATGTATGTGGCTGTAGCAGTGGTCTGGTTCGGCCTGTTCAAGACGCGTTGGGGGCTGCGTGTCCGCGCTGTCGGCGAGCATCCACAGGCTGCGGACACTCTGGGAATCAACGTCAACGCCACCCGCTTCTGGAACGTGACGCTTGGCGGTGCGATCGCCGGCATCGGTGGTGCTGTGTTCACGCTGGTGACTATCGACTCCTTCACCAAGGAAATCTCCGGTGGCCGTGGCTTCATTGCCCTGGCGGCCCTGATCTTTGGACGGTGGAACCCGATCGGTGCCTTCCTCGCCTCGCTGCTGTTCGGCTTTGCGTACAATCTGCAATCGATTCTGGGCATCATTGGTACCCCGGTGCCAAGCCAGTTCATGGCCATGCTGCCGTACCTGGTGACCATCTTCGCCGTCGCCGGTTTGGTGGGCAGGTCGCGGCCACCTGCCGCAAGCGGCATACCGTACGTGAAGGGTTGACGCATGCCAACGCTTGACGTCGATTGGCATGCACTGGAACAAGCTGCAGTAAAGGCCATGGAACGGGCCTACGCCCCGTATTCCAAGTTCCCGGTGGGGGCTGCGGCCCTCACCGAGGACGGCAGGATCGTTAGCGGCTGCAACGTGGAGAACGCCAGCTATGGCCTGACCCTCTGCGCTGAATGCGCCTTGGTGGGGCAGCTCCACATGACCGGTGGGGGCCGGATCGCGGCTTTCTACTGCGTCGATAGCCTGGGAAACGTCCTCATGCCGTGCGGGCGCTGCCGTCAGCTGCTCTACGAGTTCCGGGCGCCCGGAATGCAGCTCATGACAACGCAGGGAATCAAATCCATGGACCAAGTGCTGCCTGACGCCTTTGGTCCCGAAAACCTGGAGGAAACCACGTGAGAAGCCCTGAAGCTTTCGACGCCGTTCAGATCATCTCCATCAAACGCGACAAAGGCACGCTCACTCCGGAACAGATCGATTGGACCATTGACGCCTATACGCGGGGTGTGATCGCCGAGGAGCAGATGGCGGCGCTGAACATGGCGATCCTGCTCAACGGCATGAACCGCGAGGAAATCTCACGCTGGACTTCGGCGATGATCGCCTCCGGGGAGCGGATGGACTTTTCCTCGCTGACAACGCCCGACGGCGGCCGGAAGCCTACCAGCGACAAACACTCCACCGGCGGGGTGGGGGATAAGATCACCCTCCCGTTGGCCCCGCTGGTGGCGGTCTTTGGCGTGGCCGTGCCGCAGCTGTCCGGCCGCGGGCTCGGCCACACCGGCGGCACTTTGGACAAGCTCGAAGCAATCCCCGGATGGCGTGCGAACCTGAGTAATGAGGAAATCATGGCCCAGCTCCAGGACGTCGGAGCGGTCATTTGCGCTGCCGGATCCGGTCTGGCACCGGCTGACAAGAAGCTCTATGCATTGCGTGACGTCACGGGAACGGTTGAAGCGATCCCGTTGATTGCTTCCTCGATCATGAGTAAGAAGATCGCAGAAGGCACCGGCTCGTTGGTACTGGACGTAAAGGTGGGTTCCGGCGCCTTCATGAAGGATGAGGCGCGGGCTCGTGAGTTGGCGGAGACCATGGTGGCCTTGGGCAAGGACGCGGGCGTTCACACAGTGGCTTTGATGACAGATATGTCCACGCCCCTGGGCCTGACAGCCGGTAATGCGATCGAGGTGGAGGAGTCTGTGGACGTCCTGGCGGGCGGTGGTCCGGAAGACGTCGTCGAACTGACTGTCCGCTTGGCCGAGGAGATGCTGGCCGGTGCCGGCATTCATGATGCCGACCCCGCCGCTGCCCTCAAGGATGGGCGCGCCATGGACGTCTGGAACCGGATGATCGAAGCGCAGGGCGGCGATCCGCGCGCCGCCTTGCCGGTGGCCAGGGAATCCGAGGTTGTCTACGCCCCCGCTGATGGCGTCCTGGTTGAACTGGATGCCCTGTCCGTCGGCGTTGCCGCGTGGCGCCTCGGAGCTGGCCGCGCCCGCAAGGAGGACAAAGTCCAGGCCGGTGCCGGGGTGCGGCTTCATGCCAAACCGGGCGCGCTGGTCAGGGCCGGCGAACCATTGATGACGCTCCTGACCGATACTCCTGAGAAGTTTGAGCGGGCCAAGGAAGCGTTGCAGGACGCCGTGGTGATTGCACCTGAGGGCTCACGACCGGCCCATCAGCTGATCATCGACAGGATCGCCTAGGCTTAGATCCCGTGCAGGCCATCAACGATTTCATCCTGGCCGCGGCCGAGCAGCCGTGGGTGTTGTTCCTTGTGTTGGCCTGCTGCCTGATCGACGGTTTCTTCCCACCCATTCCCAGCGAATCCGTGGTGGTCGGCTTGAGTGCTGTCTCCGGCGGCGCAGGCTCACCCAACGTGTGGCTGCTCGGGGTCATGGCAGCAATCGGCGCCTTCTCAGGCGACAACATTGCCTACCTGATAGGGCACCGTATCGGGGTCCAGCGTTGGCGTTGGATGCGTACGCAGCGCATGCAAGGAGCCTTCCGCTGGGCCGGTAAGGAACTCCGACGGCGGTCGGCCTCACTCATCATGGTGGCGCGCTTCATTCCCATCGGCCGGGTGGCAGTAAACCTCACAGCCGGTGCCACGCACTTCCATCACCGCCGCTTTGTAGCGCTGACTGCGATGTCCGCCATCCTGTGGGCAAGCTATTCGGTGGTCCTGGGGTACTTCTTTGGGGTCTGGTTCGAGCACAACCACCTGTTGGGCGCAGTGATTGCCATTGTGGTGGCTGTGATTCTGGGCATCATCATTGACCGCATCATCAGCAAGGTCAGGGGATCGGCGCCGCTGGACCGCAGCAACGTCGAAGACGCCACGAGTATTGCTGAGGAAGAAGCGCCGCCTCCACCCACGGTATGACACGAACGACGCCGGGAGATCAGCCCGGCGGTTGACGACGGAACGAGTACTCCACGCGTAGCGTTAAGTGGGTGATCCCGAGGCTGGGGCGTAGCGAACGACGTCCCGGCCGTGGGACACTAAGAGCGACTTCTGTCACAGTGTCAAGTCATATTCGCCTAGGAGCTACCGCCGCGTGGAGTTTTTGAACCAAATGCTCGAGCATGCAGCCGGGCAGCCTTGGATTTACCCGGTACTCCTCGTCTTTTTCTTCATTGACGGATTTGCCACCATTCTTCCCAGTGAAACAGCCATTGTGGGGCTCTCGGCGCTGTCCCTTCACAACGGTCAGCCGAACCTTTGGATTCTGGGAGCCACGGCCTTGGTTGGTGCAATGGCCGGTGACAATATGGCGTACATGCTGGGCCGCAAGATCGGATTGACACGCTGGAAGTGGATGCGCCGCCCCAAGGTCCAGAAGATGTTCGCGTGGGCTCAGTATGAGCTCGACAAACGTGGGGCAGTCCTGATCTTTACTGCCCGCTACATTCCCTGGGGACGTGTGGCTGTTAACTACGTTGCCGGCCAGACGGGTTTCCGCCACAGGACATTCTTCTTCTTGGATGCCTTCGCCTGCGTCACCTGGGTTTGCTACTCCATCGGCATCGGCCTTCTCGCCGGCCAGTGGGTGCACAACAACCCCCTGCTCGGCGTGGGCATTGCCGTGGCGTTCGCGGTGATCCTGGGCATTGTTGTGGACCACGTCCTTCGCTGGTGGCACAAGCACCTGGAGAAGAAGGATCTGGCTAAGAAGGATCAGGCTAAGAAGGATCAGGCTAAGAAGGATCAGGCCGCAGCTGCCCCTACAACAGCGAAGGCGCCAACGCCGGACCCCCAGGAGTTGACCCAAAAGGCCGTTGCCGGCGTCGACCTCTCCAAGCCCGCTGGCTAGGCTCCTGCCTTCCGCAGGCGACCACAGAGGGGGCCTGAAACGAGTCCATGGCGGCGGTGGGGATTACTCTTAGTACGTGACTGAGCCCATTGTTGACGCTGCCCCTGCCCTCGACTTCGATTTGAAGAGCCTTCCCAAGGTTTCCCTCCACGACCATTTGGACGGAGGACTGCGGCCTGCAACCATCATCGAACTGGCGCAGGCCGTCGGCCACACGCTGCCCTCCACTGATCCGGTTGCCCTGGGCGAATGGTTCCGCGAATCCGCCGATTCCGGTTCGCTGGTGCGCTACCTGGAAACGTTCGACCACACGGTTGCTGTGATGCAGACCAAGGAAGGCCTGTTCCGGGTCGCCAAGGAATTCGTGGAAGACCTTGCCGAGGACGGGGTCGTTTACGGTGAAGTCCGCTGGGCCCCTGAGCAGCACCTGCAGAAGGGCCTGACACTGGATGAAGTAGTGGAAGCGGTCCAGGATGGCCTCGAAGCCGGCGTGGACGCGGCGGAAGAACGCGGCCAGCAGATCCAGGTAGGGCAACTCATCACTGCGATGCGCCACGCCGACCGCGGCCAGGAAATCGCGGAGCTCGCTGTTCGACACCGCGCCAACGGCGCTGTGGGCTTCGACATCGCAGGCGCCGAGGACGGCTTCCTGCCCTCACGCTTCAAAGACGCCTTCACCTACCTTGCCGAGAACAACTTCCCGGCCACGGTCCACGCCGGTGAGGCCGCAGGCCTGGACAGCATCCAGTCGGCGCTCGTGGACGGACGCGCTCTGCGGCTTGGACACGGAGTGCGTATTGCCGAGGACATTACGGTGGAATTTGAAGACAACTCCGACGACGACGGCGAGGACACCATCGGCATGGTGACACTCGGCGGCGTGGCCGCCTGGGTTCGCGACCGCGGAATTGCACTGGAAATCTGCCCGTCATCGAACCTCCAGACCGGCGCTATCTCCAGCTTCGGCGAAGGCATCGAGAGCCACCCGTTGGACATGCTTTTCCAGCTCGGGTTCAACGTCACCATCAACACGGACAACAGGCTCATGAGCGGTGTCACCCTGACGGACGAGTTTGAGCTGCTGGTGGAAACCTTCGACTACGACCTCGATGATTTGCTCGAACTGACGCTCAATGCCGCAGAGGCCGCCTTCCTGCCGCTGGACGAGCGTGAAGCTTTGGTCGAGTACATCAACGATGCCTACGCCAACCTCGGCTAACGAGTCCGGGACCGGGATTACGGAGCTGATCCGGACTGTCGCCTCTTTGCGGGAGCACTGCCCTTGGATGGGTGCGCTGACGCATGAGTCCCTGGTGGAGTACCTGATCGAGGAAGCCTATGAGGTTGTGGACTCGATCGAGGCCGGGGATTCGCCGGTCAGGGACGAGGAGCTTCGCGGCGAGCTGGGGGACGTACTGCTTCAAGTGGTGCTTCACGCCCGGCTTGCCGAGGAGCGCGGCAGCTTTGACTTTGATGCCGTGGCCCACGGCATCAACGAGAAAATGGTCCGCCGCAATCCGCATGTGTTCAAGCCGGACGGTTCGCTGCAGGCAACGTTCCCGGCCACGGTCGAGGAAATCATCCTGAAGTGGGATGCCGTGAAGCGTGCTGAGAAGCCGGGCCGTGCCGATCCGTTTGAGGGAATTCCACCGCACCTGCCTGCCTTGGCAGGGGCACAAAAGTCCCTGGACCGTGCTGCTCGTGCGGGTCTGACGATCGACGCCAAAAGGCAGGCAACCGCCGTCGGGCTTCCTGCAATTCCAGACTCGGAAGACGCGCTCGGTGAGCTGTTGCTCGCCGTCGTTGCCGGCGCCCGGGAGCAAGGGCTCGACGCCGAGCGTGCCCTCCGCGCAGCAGTTCGATCGTTTCAGAACGGGAAGGCCCAGCCTTCATGACGTGAGGAGTTTGAACCCGTTCCGTAACCTAAGCCACTCTCGACTACGCTAGTAGCGACGAGGACGTTGAGAATTTCCCTCCACATTCCTGTAATTTGCCCATAAGGAGCACATCCATGGCGCTTATCGATGCCATCCACGCCCGCGAAATCCTTGATTCCCGCGGAAACCCGACCGTAGAAGTTGAGGTCCTGCTTTCCGACGGCCAGATCGGCCGCGCAGCAGTTCCCTCCGGCGCCTCCACCGGCGAGCACGAAGCTGTTGAACTCCGCGACGGCGACAAAGGCCGTTACCTCGGCAAGGGTGTCCAGAAGGCCGTTGACGCGGTCATCGACGAGATCTCGCCGGCACTCATTGGTTTCGACGCAACGGACCAGCGCAGCATCGACCAGGCCATGATCGACCTCGACGGCACCCCGAACAAGAGCAAGCTCGGCGCCAACGCCATCCTGGGTGTTTCCCTGGCCGTTGCCAACGCAGCTGCTGCTTCCTCGGACCTGCCGCTGTACAAGTACCTCGGTGGCCCGAACGCACACGTCCTGCCGGTTCCGCTGATGAACATCCTCAACGGTGGCTCGCACGCCGACTCCGATGTTGACATCCAGGAATTCATGATCGCCCCGATCGGTGCCGAGACCTTCTCCGAAGGCCTGCGCTGGGGCGTTGAGGTCTACCACAACCTCAAGGCTGTCCTCCAGGAAAAGGGCCTCTCCACGGGCCTCGGTGACGAGGGTGGCTTCGCCCCCAACCTGCCGTCCAACCGCGCAGCACTGGACCTGATCCAGGAAGCCATCAAGAACGCCGGCTACACCCCGGGTACGGACATCGCCCTTGCCCTGGACGTTGCTTCCTCCGAGTTCTACAAGGACGGTGCTTACCAGTTCGAAGGCAAGGCACTGACCGCCTCGGAAATGAGCGCCTACTACGCCGAGCTCGTTGCCGACTACCCGCTAGTCTCCATTGAAGACCCGCTGGACGAGAACGACTGGGAAGGCTGGAAGACCCTCACCGACGCCATCGGTGACAAGGTCCAGCTGGTTGGCGATGACCTCTTCGTCACCAACCCGGTCCGCCTGCAGCAGGGAATCAGCGCCGCCACGGCCAACTCCCTCCTGGTCAAGGTCAACCAGATCGGTTCCCTGACCGAAACCCTGGACGCCGTTTCCCTGGCCCAGCGTTCCGGTTACACCACCATCACCTCGCACCGCTCCGGCGAAACCGAGGACACCACCATTGCTGACATCGCCGTTGCTACCAACGCGGGCCAGATCAAGACCGGTGCCCCGGCCCGCTCCGAGCGCGTCGCCAAGTACAACCAGCTCCTGCGCATCGAAGAAGAACTCGACGACGCCGCACGCTACGCCGGCCGCAGCGCGTTCCCGCGTTTCAAGGGCTAGCATTCCGCGAAAACAGCTAACCGGTGGCTATGGTGGAAAGACCATAGCCACCGGTTCTGTTTAACGCTTGCCTGCGGAACCGCGGGCACAGCAGGACCTACGCAAGTCCCGCACACGTACGTTACGCGCAGGGCAAGCGCAGCAACCCGCCAGGCAAGCACCGGGCATTACAGGAGTGTCATGGCCACCCGTCGTCCAAAGGTTCCCAGGGCTGATGCCCTTGGTAGGCCGAACAGCGCAGGAAGGCCAAACAGCGCAGACTCTGTCGGCGCAGGCAGGCCCAACAGCGCAGCCTCGGCCGGCGGAGAGGTCATTGCGGCTGAGTTCGGTGCCTCCCGCAGCTCTGCGGAATCTTCGACGCCGGCACCGGCCACCAGGAAGCCCACGGCTCCCAAGCCCTCCGGCAGTGCCAAGACGGCAGCCAGCACCAGGACCGCAGGCAGTCCCAAGACTGCGGGCAGCACCAAGAGCTCAGCCAGCAGCAGGAGCGCAGCCAGCACCAGGAGCCCGGCCACCAAGACCAGCCCCGCCGCGTCCATGAAAGCTTCGTCCATGAAAGCTTCGGGCAAACCCTCCGGCAACAGCACCCGTGAAGCCCAGGACCTCGATCCCGTACCGGCGAAGGCCTTCTCGGGCAGGATGCTGGCACTGGCTGTCGTCATGATTGCGATCACCATCATGCTTGCGCCCACAGTCCGGATTTTCCTGGAGAAGCGGGCTGAAATCTCCGCCCTGGAGGCCGAGATCGCCAGCAAGCAGGCAGAGCAGACGGAGCTGAACAAGCAGCTTTCGCGGTGGCAGGATCCCAACTACGTGAAACAGCAGGCCCGCGACCGCATTAACATGGTTATGCCGGGTGAAACGGGTTACTGGGTATTTGGCGGGGAAGAAGCCGCCGGTACCCCTGGGGGCCGCACCGGCTCCGGATCATCCGCAAACCCGGCAAACCTGCCCTGGGTGGATGCGCTCTGGGAGTCAATCAGACGATCGGCAACAGACTAGACGCGGTGCCCGCCGCCGTCGTGTCCTTCCGGGACATGGCCAAAAGGGCAGGAAGGTTGGCAGCGCAAGTGGAAGAGAACACGGCAGCCGTGCCGCAGGAATCCCGCCAGCCATCAGCACACGACCTCGATGTCCTCAGCCGCCAGCTGGGCAGGCCGGTGCGGGACGTGGTGGAGATTCCCGCGCGCTGTGTATGTGGGAATCCGCTCGTCGCGGCCACTGCGCCCCGGCTTAGCAACGGAACTCCGTTTCCCACCACGTTCTACCTGACCCACCCGGTCATCACGTCCGCCGTGTCACGGCTCGAAGCGGGCGGGTTGATGAACGAGATGAATGATCGGCTTACTGCGGATCAGGAACTTGCGGATGCGTATCACGGCGCCCATGAGTCCTACCTGCAGGCACGCAATGAGATCGCTGGGCGTTCCGGCACGGGGGCCGTGCCGGAAATCGATGGAATCTCCGCTGGTGGCATGCCCACCCGCGTTAAGTGCTTGCACGTCCTGGTTGGCCATTCCCTGGCCGCTGGTCCCGGGGTCAACCCGCTGGGTGATGAAGCGTTGGACGCAATCGCAGAGTGGTGGACCAAGGACCGTTGCTACTGCGATGGCGCCTGGGACACTGCAGGCGAGGCTCCTTCCAGGGACCTGAGCCGTCACGGTCCTCAAGGTCTGCCTGACATCGTGGGTCGCCCGGCACCGGTCCGAAAGCCCAAGGCCGAGTCCGGCAGCGAATTGGTGGAGGACGCATGAGCCGCGTCGCCGCCATTGACTGCGGAACCAACTCCATCCGCCTCCTCATTGCCGACGCCTCGGCGGACGGGGCGCCCGGGCCGCTGACCGACGTCGTGCGTGAAATGCGCGTGGTGCGGCTGGGACAAGGTGTGGATGCTACCGGAGAACTTGCTCCCGAGGCCTTGGAACGCACCTTCTCAGCCACAGCGGACTATGCAGGACTTATCCGTGAACACGGTGCCGCGCGCGTGCGCTTTGCCGCCACCTCGGCCACCCGCGACGCCCGGAACCGCCAGGTTTTCGTTGATGGAATCCGGGAGCTTCTTGGCGTGGAGCCTGAAGTTATCTCGGGTGATGAGGAAGCTGCGCTGTCCTTCGCAGGTGCAAGCAGCGTTTTGCCCGTTACCGGCGATGACGCGGTGCTGGTGGTTGACCTTGGTGGCGGCAGCACCGAATTCGTCCTCGGCGACGCCAGCGGCGTGATTGCCGCGCGTTCTGTGGACATTGGCTGTGTTCGGCTGACGGAACGCCACCTTCGCAGCGACCCGCCTACAGCGGCGCAGATTGCAGCAGCAGAGGCCGACGTCGACGCCGCACTTGACCTTGCCGCGCAGACCGTTCCGCTGGACCGTGCCACAGCCGTGGTTGGCGTTGCGGGTTCCATCACCACCATCACTGCGCACGCCCTGGGCCTGAGCGAGTACCAGCCTGACCGGATCCACGGTGCCTACCTGGACATTGAAACCATCAGCGATGCGTGCACCAGCCTGCTGGAAATGACCCGCGACGAACGGGCGGTTCTTCCCTACATGCATCCAGGCCGGGTGGACGTCATCGGAGCTGGAGCCCTGGTGTGGCGGCGCATCCTGGGAAGGCTTGCCGCCGTGGGCAACGGTGCTATCAGCGGTGCAATTTCCAGCGAACACGACATCCTGGATGGGATTGCCCTGAGTATCCGGGACTCCGCATGACCCTGCGATACCATCGCCTGCTTTCTGCTGCCCTGGCCACGATGATGGCCGGGGGAGCACTGGCCGGTGCGCTGTTAACTGCCCCGGCAGCGACGGCGGACGCCTGGCGGGACAAGGAGTTCTGGCTCAAGGAATCGGGAATCACGAATGCCTGGCAGGTCTCCAAGGGAGCAGGCGTCAAGGTAGCCATCATCGATAGCGGCATTGACGGGAACCACCCTGACCTCAAGGGCGTCGTGGTGGGTGGAACGGACGTTTCCGGAGCTGGCGCGCCCAACGGACAGAAGAGCATCGGCGCCAAAACGGAGCACGGGACACTCGTGGCCACCATGCTGGCCGGGCGCGGACACACCACGCCCACAGCTTCCCCTTCGCCCTCAGCCTCGCCCACCGTTCCTCCCGCTGGGGGACCGGACGGAATTGTCGGCGTCGCGCCTGAAGCTGAGATCCTGGCCGTGTCCACCTGGCTGGGTTCACCGAACCCCGGAGGCAAGACGGACCAGGAACAGATTCCCGATGCCGTGCGGTGGGCTGTGGACAATGGCGCAAAGGTCATCAATATTTCCCTGGGCAGTACCTCACCGGTATGGCCGCAAAGTTGGGATGCGGCATTCCTGTATGCCGAGCAAAAGGATGTGGTGATCGTCGCCGCCGCGGGGAACCGGGTGGGTGGCAACGTGCAGGTAGGAGCTCCCGCCACCATTCCCGGTGTACTCACCGTGGCAGGGCTCGACGGCGATGGCCGGGCCAGCGTCGACTCCTCCTCGCAGGGGATCAGCATCGGCGTTGCAGCACCGGCAGAAAACCTCCTTGGCGGGATGCCCGGAGGCGGATACGCCGAATGGGCTGGAACTTCCGGGTCCGCGCCCATTGTTTCCGGCGTGGCCGCACTCATCAGGTCCAAGTGGCCGGAGATGAGTGCAAAGCAGGTCATCAACAGGATTGTGAGCACGGCCAAGGACGCTGGCGCCCCTGGCAAGGACCCGCTTTACGGCTACGGTGTGCTGAACGCAGAGGCAGCTCTGAAGGATGAGGTAGAGACCACAAGCACCAACCCGCTCGGTTCGATCGCGGATTGGATTCGTGTCCACCGGCGGGGCGACTTCAGCACCCCGTCCCAGGCGCCCGTGGCCAGTCCTACCAGCGCGCCACCTACCTTGGCAGATCCAACTGTTCCAGTTGCCGCCACTCCGGCGCACGTGGACGACGCGCTTCCGGCCGCCGTCGTACTCGGCTTCGGCGGCATCTTCGCGGTGATCCTTGTGGGCGCATCCATTCAGCTGCGCAGGGTAGCGCGGC
This sequence comes from Paenarthrobacter sp. 10L420, assembly GCF_056395385.1. Classification (NCBI taxonomy): domain Bacteria; kingdom Bacillati; phylum Actinomycetota; class Actinomycetes; order Micrococcales; family Micrococcaceae; genus Paenarthrobacter; species Paenarthrobacter sp. 10L420. The sequence goes on from NZ_JBFTJK010000002.1 coordinate 126,426, forward strand.
GGCCTTCGTCTACAGGGGAAGAGGCCGAAACGGGAACGCTGGAAGCTGTGGATCCACCCACCCGGAAGTAGCTAGTGAAGATTTTCACAAAGTGCTGTACTCTGGTTTCATGGCAACCACCCCAGAGCTCATTGACCGTCCCCGGGTTCTCGTCGTCGGCGGCGGCTACGTCGGCCTGTACGTAGCCCTTAAATTGCAGAAGAAGATCGCGAATGCAGGTGGCATCGTCACCGTCGTAGATCCACTGCCCTACATGACTTACCAGCCGTTCCTCCCTGAGGTCGCTGGTGGCAACATCGAGGCACGCCACGCCGTCGTCTCCCACCGTCAGCACCTCAAGCAGACCGAACTCATCCAGGGCCGCGTCACCAGCATCGACCACGCAAACCGCACAGCGGTTGTGGCGCCTGCCAATGGTGAAGCTCCCTTCGAGATTCCGTACTTCGACGTCGTCATCGCAGCTGGTGCCATCACGCGCACCTTCCCGATCAAGGGCCTCGCTGACAAGGGCATCGGCCTGAAGACCATCGAGGAAGCCGTAGCGCTTCGCAACAAGGTGCTGGAGCGCATTGAAGCCGCTTCCATCATGACGGACCCCGCAGAGCGCGCCAAGGCACTCACCTTCGTGGTTGTCGGTGGCGGTTTTGCCGGCATCGAATGCCTCACCGAAATGGAAGACCTCGCCCGCGCCGCGGTCAAGAACAACCCGCGTGTCCGCCAGGAAGAAGTCCGCTTCATCCTCGTTGAGGCCATGGGCCGCATCATGCCCGAGGTCACCGCATCCCAGGCCGAGTGGGTTGTAGAGCACCTGCGTAGCCGCGATATCGAGGTCCTCCTCAACACCTCCCTGGACAGCGCCGAGGGCAACCTCAAGCTGATCAACCTCCCGGACAAGACGTCCGCAGGTGAAGTTGAAGCTGACACCTTGGTCTGGGCTGCCGGCGTGCAGGCCAACCCGATGATCCGCTCCACAGACTTCCCGCTGGAACCGCGCGGCCGCGTCCGCGTCCTCCCGGACCTCCGTATTGCCGGTGACGAAGGCATCGTCGAGAACGCTTGGGCAGCTGGCGATATCGCTGCTGTTCCGGACCTCACGGGCAAGGGCCTGCCGGACGGTACTTGCGTCCCCAACGCCCAGCACGCGCTCCGCCAGGCGAAGAAGCTCGCCAAGAACCTCTGGGCTTCCCGCTGGGACAAGCCGTTGCACGACTACAAGCACAAGAACCTTGGTGCTGTGGCCGGCTTCGGCGAGTGGAAGGGCGTTGCCAACATCAACCTGCTGGGCCGCATCGGCCTCAAGGGCGGCCTCGCCTGGCTGGCACACCGTGGCTACCACGGCATGGCGATGCCCACGGTTGAGCGTAAGTTCCGGGTGATCTTCGGCTGGATCCTGGCCTTCTTCGCTGGTCGCGACACCACGCAGCTGATTGACCTGGACAACCCGCGTGGCGCTTTCGTTGCAGCTGCCACCCCGGCCCCCAAGCCGGCTGCTGCACCTGCCCCCGCACCTGCTGTTACGGAAAAGCCTGCCGAGGACAAGACTCCGGTATCGGCTGACGCCAAGTAGTACACGTTCGACGACGGCTGCTCCCCTAAGGGGTGTGGCCGTCGTCGTCGTTTAAGCTGTAGCCATGCCCGGCGAAACTGATCTGAAGACCCTTCTGGCGTCACTGCATCCTGTCATCAGGGAGGGTAACTACGTGTACGCCCTCTGGCCGCATGGCAAGCCGCTGGAAGGCGACATCGAGGCCGCCGTCCGGGAGGCCGAGGGTTTGACTGTGGTCCTGCGACGGCGTGAGGCGGACAGGCTTGGCCTTTCCTACGATTTCGTGGCCGCCTGGATCACGCTGCAGATCCATTCCGCGTTGGAAGCGGTAGGGCTGACCGCAGCCGTGAGCGCGGCATTGACGCATGCAGGCATCAGCTGCAACGTCCTCGCCGGCTTTCACCATGACCACTTGCTGGTCCCCGTAGCGGACGCCGACCGCGCCCTGGATGTGTTGCGTTTGCTGGCCCGAGGGGTGGTACTGCGGACGGAACGGCCAGAAGACCGCCCTGAAATCCTGGAACTGACGGCAAAGGCGTTCTCGGTGTCTCCCATGACTGGCCAACCCGTTGAGGGGACACCCGTGGAGGTTGGCTTGCTGCGCGAGCTCTTCGAGTGCGTCGAGTACATTCCAGAGTTGAGCATCGTGGCTGAGATCGGCGGGGACATTGTTGGCTACGCCATCAGCACTCGCGGCTGGATCGGCGACCTCGAACTCTTGGGGTTGGGTCCCATCGGTGTCCTTCCCCAGTTTCAGCGACGCGGCGTCGGCTCGGCCCTCATGCGTGAGTCTGCCGCGCGCGCCACGGCGGCAGGGGAGCCTGCGATTGCTTTGCTGGGCAGCCCTCTCTATTACCCGCGCTTCGGGTACGTGCCGGCCACGTCCTTGGGGGTGGAACCGCCCCGGGCAGCCTGGGGCGATCACTTCCAGCTGCTGCCCCTTCCGGCCTGGCCCGACGGCGTCCGGGGAACCTTTCGCTACGCGGCGCCATTCGAGCGCGTGTAGCTGGGATGCCCGTCTAGCTGGGATACCATGGTGCGGGCGCCCCAATAGCCCAATTGGCAGAGGCAGCGGACTTAAAATCCGCGTGTTGTGGGTTCGAGTCCCACTTGGGGCACTGACGAAAAGGCCCTCGGTTCCCTTTGTTTACAAGGGAACCGAGGGTGTTGGTGGACCGGTTGGGTAGGCTCCCTTTTTCAACCTCGCGATCGCGTATGGTTGCATAGTGAACGCGAAGACCCATGGGCCGCTAGACAAAGGCGAGCTGCACCACGAGCGGTGCGAAAAATGCGTCGAAACGCGTCCAGCCATCAAGATGTACATCGATAATGATGATCCGCTCGTGGCCATAGACAGAAACACTCAGTGCCGTGGCCACGTCTGGGACTTCAGCGTTGGACTCATGGCTCACCATTCAGTGACAAAGACCATGGAGCACGTGGTGAGAGCATGTTCCGCGCACTCGAACTATCACCTGCACGAGGGTGACTTCCTGCGTCCTAAGAAACCGAAGGTGTCCAAAACGTTCGGAACGCTGGACAATGAGGAACAAGCCCACCAAGCTTACTTAGACTCAACTATGCGAATCATCGGTGACGCGGTGGAATGGAGGGACCAATGGCGAGCAAAGAAACATTGAAGGCACGGGCGAAAATTGCGGCCCAGTTCAGCCTGCTTATGCGCGACCCTAAGTTCTTCGCACGGGCAGAGAAGGTCATCCCGAGGGATTCGGACGGGGAATTTACAGTGGTCATCGCCGCGTCCTTCGAATCAGCTGCCCTGACAATCCATCGTATGGAGCAAGTCGGCGAGTCGGAGGCGACGCTGGTCACCGATTTTGATGACCTGCTCGACATCACGTCCTTTCAGGGGCGACGAGGTAACGGGATCTCGGCCGATACCGTAGACGTCCCTGGCGGGATGACTGTTCGAGAATGGTTAGAGATGGTGAAGGAGAACAAGCATCGAGCCTTCGGGGCACACGGTAGTGAATTCGCTGCCGAGCTCTCGAACCTGAGTTTGGCTCAGGTTTAGAAGACAAGAAAGACCACCGCCCTTTACACGGTGGGGTTTTTCGCGCCTCGACTCCAGGCTTCGACAACATCAATGTCTGCCTTGCGGGCTTTTTGCCGCCCCACGTGCCCGGCAACGAGTACGCTGACCGCTGCAAATCCTAGATTGCAGACCCCTGTCGTCATCCTGGCCATTCAGCGCCTGCCGTCCCTGATCTGATAAAGCCGGGGCTTGGATAGGCCGGTGGCTTCGATGAGGTCCTTGAGCCGGATGTCGTCATCTGAAAAGGCTTCCCGAATGAGGGTGCGTAGTTCCACGTCCAGGCGTTCGGCCTCGGCGGCGGCCTTGGCTTTCGCTTCGGCCGCCGCCCTGATTTCTGGGAGATCAACCATGCCGGCGCCGCCTTACGAGGATGATTCCGGCAACCACCGCGACCACAACCCAAGCTGCCAGCAATCCGAAGCTGACTACGGGGTACATGCCGCCGGACACTACGGCCCCTGCGCCGACGGTGATGCCGGTGGAAACGATGGTGATGAACAACGGATCTTTGACGGTCTTCATGTGCTCTCGAATGTTCGCTAGTTTGGGTGTGGAACGGGGTAATTTCTCAGTGGTGGAATGATGAGTTTCGTGACGGACTCCAATGCCTCCCCAGCGAGTCCCACTTGGGGCACTGAGCGGAAGGGGAGGACGTTTCCTCCCCTTCCATGTGTCAGCCACTCTTCAGAGACTTTTCCCAGCAGGCTCGTAGATTCCCCACAGGCAACGAGTGTTATAGGGATGTGACCTGAATCACTTATCTTCCCGGATCAATTGCACTAGTTTGAGTCTTAATCAGGAACACCTGAGTTATCGCATCAAAGGCAGTTCGCACCTTTCGATCGAGGAGACAACGAATGTTTGATCTTTCCCAAGCGGCGCCCCGAGCCGCCAAGCTTACAGCGCTTGGCATTGGGGTTGCCCTCCTGGCCACAGCTTGTGGTGGGTCCTCCACGCCGAGCCAAACCGGGTCAAGTTCCGCCGCCGCTGCAGGCATCTCCTGCCCGGCTCCGAGTGCAGGGGCGGGAGCCAGCAACAGCCAGGCTGCTACCAACACGGGGCCCGTACCTCCCTCGACCACCACTACCTCCACTCCTCTGAAACTTGGATCGCTTCTGCCGACAACGGGGTCGCTCGCGTTCCTCGGCCCACCCGAAGTTGCTGGCGTCAACCTCGGTATCAAGGAAGTCAATGATGCTGGCGGCGTTCTCGGCGCTCCCGTTTCGGTGGTGCACCGTGACTCGGGTGACACCAAGACCGACATCGCAACCCAGTCCACCACCGCCCTCCTGGGCCAGGGCGTGAGCGCCATTATTGGGGCGGCCTCGTCCGGTGTTTCCAAGACGGTCATCAACCAGATCACAGGCGCAGGTGTGCTTCAGTTCTCCCCGGCAAATACGTCGCCCGACTTCACAACATGGGATGACAAGGGCCTCTACTGGCGCACGGCACCCTCCGACGTCCTGCAGGGCAAGGTTCTCGGCAACTACATGGCCACCTGCGGCGCTCAGACCGTCGGCATGATCGTCCTCAACGACGCGTACGGAACCGGCTTGCAGAAGAACGTTAAGGCGGCCTTTGAAGCTGCCGGCGGCAAGGTGGTAGCCGAGGAACTGTTCAATACCGGCGACACCCAATTCAGCAGCCAGGTGGACAAGGTCATTGCGGCAAAGCCCGACGCCATTGTCCTGATTACATTTGATGAAGCCAAGAGCATTATTCCACTTGTCACAGGCAAGGGGGCAAAGCCCGGACAGCTGTTCCTGGTTGATGGCAACACCACCGACTACAGCAAGGACTTCCAACCGGGCACGCTCACTGGCGCTCACGGAACATTCCCTGGCACTTTCGCGGCCGAATCGTTCACCAAGTCACTTCTTAGTGTGGATCCGGCTTTGAAGGACTTCACATACGGCGGTGAGTCTTACGATGCAGTAAACCTGATTGCTCTCGCCGCTGAGGAAGCCAAGAGCACCAAGGGCGCTGATATCGCAGCCAAGCTCAAGGACGTATCGCAGGGTGGCGAGAAGTGCAACAACTTCGCCAGCTGCGTCACGTTGCTTCGTAACGGCAAGGACATCGACTACGACGGCCAGTCGGGTCCAATCACGTTCTCGGATGCGGGTGACCCGACGGAAGCCTATATCGGCATCTATCAATACACCAACGAGAATAAGCTAATGCCCGTGAAGGCGGAGTTCGGCAAGCTCTAAGCCAAGGCCCGGCTAGACCGCAACACAGAACAGGTCCCCTTCCTCTCCAGGAAGGGGACCTGTTCTGTGTTGTGGGGCCTGGTGTGCGTGCTTGGGGTGGTTTTGGGCGAAGAGCGGGCCTCGCACGGGCGGGGAACGACGGAGGGCCCCAGGTAACCCAGAGCCCTCCGTGCGTGTAAAGCGGCTGCTAGACCTCGTCGGCGAGGGTTCCCAGGTACAACTGGATGACCTTGGGGTCCTTCATGAGCTCGCGTCCAGTGCCTGTGTAGGCGTCCTTCCCTTGGTCCAGGACGTAACCGCGGTCGCAGATCTGCAGGCAACGGCGGGCGTTCTGTTCCACCATGATGACTGAGACGCCGGCGCGGTTGATCTCGTGGACCCGAAGGAAGGTCTCGTCCTGCTTGACGGGGGAGAGACCCGCCGAAGGCTCATCGAGCAGGAGCACTGCAGGATCCATCATGAGTGCCCGCCCCATGGCGACCATCTGGCGTTCACCGCCTGAGAGGGAACCGGCTCGCTGGGCACGTCGCTTGGCCAGTTCGGGGAAGAGGCTGGCAACGAAGTCGAAGCGCTCGGCGAACGCCTTGGGCCGCTGGAACATGCCCATCTGGAGGTTCTCTTCGATGGTGAGCGTGGCGAATACGTTGTTGGTCTGGGGGACAAAGCCGACGCCCTGGGTGACAAGCTTGTTGGCCTTCAATCCTGTGAGATCCTGACCCCGGACTATTACAGTGCCGGAGTGGACCTTGACCAGGCCGAACATGGCCTTCAGCAGGGTGGATTTACCGGCGCCGTTGGGTCCAATAATGCCGATCAATTCACCCTTGCGTGCCTCAATGGAGCAACCATTGAGGATGTTGACGCCGGGAATGTAGCCCGCCACCAGGTTGGTGACTTTGACGACCGAATCGCTGGCTGGGGCATCTGCCGAGGCGGGCATTGCGCTGGTGCTGCTCATTTCCCGTCCTCCTTCTTGGTTTCTACGATGTCGGACAGGATGCCTGCGTCTTCGGTTCCCACTACCGACTCTTCGTCGGCCTCAAGTTCTGCCTCGAGCACCTTGATGCCTTCTGCGTCGCCGAGGTCAACGTCGTGGTGCGCGCCAAGGTAAGCATCGATCACGGCAGGGTTCTTCATGACTTCCCCGGGAGGGCCTTCGGCCACGATCTTTCCTTCTGCCATGACTACTACCCAGTCTGCGATGTGGCGCACCATGTTCATATCGTGCTCCACGAACAGGACCGTCATGCCTTCAGCCTTGAGGTTTTTGATGTGGTCCAGGAGGGACTGGGTCAGTGCGGGGTTCACGCCGGCCATGGGCTCGTCGAGCATGACGAGCTTGGGCTTCACCATGAGGGATCGTGCCATCTCCAGGAGCTTACGCTGGCCGCCGGAGAGGGAAGCGGCGTAGTCATCCCTCTTGGTGTCCAGCTTGAACTTCTCCAAGAGCACGTGTGCCTGTGCCGTGATCTCCTTCTCCCGGCCACCCCACATGCCCTTGAACAGGGCTTTGGAAAGACGCTCGCCTGGCTGGTCCGCTGCACCGAGCCGCATGTTTTCCATGACTGTCAGCTTGCCCATGACTTTGGTCAGCTGGAATGTCCGCACCATGCCCATGCGGGCCACTTTGTAGGACGAGACGCCGGCAATACTGTTTCCTTCGAACTGCCACTTGCCCGTGTTTGGCGTGTCGAAGCCGGTGAGCAAGTTGAACAGGGTGGTCTTGCCGGCACCGTTTGGCCCGATCAATGCGGTGATCTTGTGGCGGGGGATCTCCAGGTATTCCACGTCCACGGCGTTGATGCCGCCGAAGGAGCGGGTGACGTTTTCGGCCACGACGATCGGATCGCGCTTCTTGCAGCCAGGGGTATTTTCCCCGACCGCAATAGGACGCGAATCGGTCATGTAGTCGATGCCTGACTCGTCGCTTGGGATGGCGCGGTGGGCTGAGCCACCAGTGCCGGAAGGGGTAACCGGATTGGTTGGGTTGTTGCTGTTTGGTTCGTTGGTCTCACTCATGCGAAAGCAAGCTCCTTCTTATTGCCGAAGACGCCTTGCGGGCGGAAGATCATCAGGAGCATCAGTGCCACACCAACAAGGATGTAGCGCAGCTGGCCGGCCTGAACGGTGGTCAGCCAGGTGACGACTCCGGATTCGATGAGCCCATAAAGCAGGCTCTGCGTCAGCGAGAGCACTACCCAGAAGATCATGGCTCCGATCACCGGGCCCAGGACGGTGGCCATGCCACCGAGCAGGAGGCAGGTCCAAAGGAAGAACGTGAGCTCAGTGCCGTAGTTGGAGGGCTGGACGGCGCCGCGGGGGAGGGTGAAGATCATGCCGGCGAGGGCGCCCAGGATGCCACCAATAATGAGGGCCTGCATCTTGTAGGAATAGACATTCTTGCCGAGTGACCGCACCGCGTTCTCATCCTCGCGGATGCCCTTCAGGACGCGCCCCCAAGGGCTGCGCATCAGCAGCCAGACCAGCAGGCAGCAGATAATGACCAGGCCCCAACCCACAACCCGGATAAAGAAGTCACGGTTGTTCATTCCCATGTAGGACCCCTCAGGGAAGGGATTCATGGAGTAGAAGCCACCCTCGAATGCGGCCAGGCCGTTTGCCGAACCCGTGACGCTGGTGAGTTGGTTGGTAGTGACGACGTAGCGCACAATTTCCGCTGCTGCGATAGTGACGATAGCGAGGTAGTCCGCCCGCAGGCGCAGTGTTGGAATACCCAGGATGAACGCGAAGATTACCGAACACAGGACCGCGATAAGCAGGCCGATGAAGAACGGAGTTTTGAAAGTCAACGTGGAGATGGCGAAGCCGTAGGCGCCCACTGCCATGAAACCGGCCTGACCGAAGTTCAACAGGCCTGAGTAGCCGAAGTGTACGGCCAGGCCCAAAGCGGCAAGCGCGTAGGCCGCCGTCGTCGGGCTGAACAATTCGCCAAGGGCGCTGGAAAGAATAAATCCGAAGTCCATGGCCCGCTCCTAACCCACACGCTCACGCCGGCCGAGGATACCCTGCGGTCGGAACAGAAGAACAACAATCATGATGAACAAAGCGCCAACGTACTTGAGGTCGGCAGGGAGGCCAAAGACGGTGGTCAGCTCCACGAAGATTCCGACGACGATGGAGCCGAGCAGGGCGCCGAAGACGGTGCCCAGGCCACCGAGCGTCACGCCGGCGAAGATGAGCAGCAGGATTTGCGAGCCCATGTCGAACGTCACCCCGGGCCGGTAGTAGGCCCACAGGATGCCGCCGAGGGAAGCCAGGACGCCGCCAACGATCCATACGAGCCGGATGACCGAGTCGACGTCGATGCCCGAAGCCGCGGCCAGAGCCGGGTTGTCGGCCACCGCACGGGTTGCCTTACCAAGACGGGTCTTCAGCAGGACTATGCCGATCATGGCAATCACCACGGCACTGATCAACAGGGACCAGAGGTTGTTCGGAGAGATGGAAATGGGCCCGATCTGGACCTCAGCGCTTTGGGCTCCGGGCAGCTGTTGGGTGGCGCCGCCGAAGAAGAACTGGATGACGTAGCGGATAGCCAGGGCAAGGCCGATGCTGACAATCATCATGGGCACCAGGCCCGAGCCGCGCCGCCGCAAAGGCCGCCAGAGCCCGGCATCCTGGACATACCCGAAGAGCCCGCCGCCGATCAGCGACAGCAGGATGGCCAGCCAGAACGGCAACCCAAAACTGTTGAGCATGAAGACGAGCACGGCACCCATGGTCACCATCTCGCCGTGGGCGAAGTTGGTAAGGCCTGTGGTGCCGAAGATAAGGGACAGGCCGACGGAGGCAAGTGCCAGCAGCAGGCCGAAGCTCAGCCCGGCAACCAGGCGGTTGAGGAGGTTTTGTCCGAAGTCTTGTTGCTGGACGACGATGCCCTTACCGAAGGCGAAGATGACTGACAGGTTGGACGTCTGGCTGAAGGTGACATCGCGGGGGTTCTCCTGACCATCGGCAAGTTTGATGCCTTGGGGCAAGGTGGAGGTATCCAGCTCAACTCTGTACGTGCCTTGTGTGGGGACGCCTATGTTCCAAGCGCCGTTGGCTCCGGAAGTTGCTTCGCCCTCAAACCCGTTGCCCGAGGCCTTGATCTTCACGCCCGGAATGGGAGCACGGGCATCATCGCGGAGGAAGCCGCTGATATTGTCTTGGAAATTCGTTGGGGATGGCGAAGGCGAGGGGGTGGTTGCCTCCGCCGCGGGGGCGGCGATCAACAGAGTGGCAATGAGGGCTGCGAAGAACGCCCCCACGGCTCTCTGCAGTCCCTTGGACCGTCTCATGGACGGGTCGCGCAGTGTGCTTCTCAAAATGGAAACCTCCACAGTGGGGGTGGTCCCGGCTGCGCCATTGCAGCCGGTGCGAACGGTCATGGGGCTTGTGAACAGTTCTTGCCTAGCTGCCTCGATTGTGATCTAAGTCACCCATGTGTGGCCTATGTTACCGCTCGCTGCGGCTAAAAAATGCACAGCATAGAGGTCAGAAGATAGCGATCGGATAACAACTGTGAAGCTATAGGCAACAAGCAATCTTCCACATTCGTGTCACGGTTGAGTTTCGTCTGGGTGAACAAGGGAACTTTCCATGCCTTGGGCGCGTGGTAATTGGTACCGTGAATTATCACTTAGCCCTTTTTCAGGAGGACACCCGCAATGGCACTTGGCGGAAACCCTATCTTCAACGGAAAGAATTTCCGTGGAGCCAAACAGGCACCGCCTGTTCCGCAAAATCCGTATTCCAACCAGTACGGCCAGCAGTTTAACCAGGCTCCAGGCCGCGCGCCTGGACAGGTCCTCGACGCCGGGTCCGCTTGGTCCGCCTCGCAGCAGAACATGACCAACGAACAACTGCAGCAGATGTACAACCAGCCTGCAGCAGGACCTGCCGACACCGGCCGGATGACCTACGACGACGTCATCATGAAGACCGTCGCCTGCCTTGTTGCCTTGGTCGTGGGCGCGGGCATCACTCTCTTTGTAGCACCGGCCCTGTCGAGCATGCTGATGATCGTCGGCGCGCTGGGCGGATTCGTGCTCGCACTGGTCAACACGTTCAAGAAGCAGCCTTCGCCGGCACTGATTCTGGCATATGCGGGTCTTGAGGGACTCTTCCTCGGTGGCCTGACCCGGATTCTTGACGGAATGTTCCCCGGCGTGGGCCTCCAAGCGGTCATCGGTACCTTGGCAGTCTTCGGCGTCACGCTGCTGCTCTTCAAGAGCGGCAAGGTCCGCGCCACACCCAAGATGGTGCGCTTCTTCATGATCGCCACCATCGGCTACGCCGTCTTTGCGCTGATCAACCTCGTCATGATGTGGACCGGTGCGGTTCAGGAACCGTTCGGCCTGCGCACGAGTATCACGATTGCAGGCATCCCCCTGGGTGTCTTCATTGGCATCCTGGCGATTGGCCTGGCAGCCTTCTCGCTCATCATGGACTTCACCAGCATCGAACAAGGCGTCCGTGCCGGCGCACCTGAGCGCTATTCCTGGATCGCTGCCTTCGGCCTGACCGTCACGCTGGTTTGGCTCTACGTCGAAATCATCCGGCTTCTGGCGATTTTGCGCGGCGACGACTAAGTCCGCCCAAGTTCAAGAAAAATGCCCCCGAATTACTTCGGGGGCATTTTTCTTTAAACGGCGACTTGGCTAAAACAGTGACGTGGCGCAGGACACCTCAACTCAGGCGTTCGAAAACAACAGCCATTCCCTGGCCGCCTCCAACGCATAAGGTGGCCAGGCCAAGGGTTCCGTCGCGTTCCTTCAAACCATTGAGGAGCGTGGTGGTCATGCGCGCTCCGGTCATGCCGAAGGGGTGCCCCAGGGCAATGGCGCCACCGTGCACGTTGAGCTTCTGTGGGTCGATGCCAAGTTCACGGGCGCTCGCAACCACTTGGACGGCAAAGGCTTCGTTGAGCTCCACGAGGTCGATGTCGTCAATCGTCAGTCCTGCCAGTGCCAACGCCCGCCGCGTTGACTCAACTGGTCCCATGCCCATGAGTTCGGGTGACAGGGCGGAAACGGCGGTGGAGACAACTCGTGCCAACGGTTGAATTCCAAGTTCGCGTGCGCGCGCGTCACTCATGACCAGGACGGCGGCGGCGCCGTCGTTCAGTGGGCACGCATTCCCCGCCGTCACTGTGCCTTGGGGCCGGAAGACGGGGTCCAGGGCGGATACAGCCTCCAAGGTCACTCCCGCGCGAGGAGAGTCGTCCCGGTCAACCAGGGTGCCGTCCTTGCGCATGTACGGTGTGATCTCTCGTGCGTAGAAACCCGAGGCAATGGCTGCTTCAGCGCGATTCTGGCTCAGCACGCCCCACTCGTCCTGCTCTGCCCGACTGATTCCATAGCTGGTGGCAACATTCTCGGCTGTCTGGCCCATGGCGATATAGACGTCAGGAAGCCTCCCGCCAAGCCGCGGATCCGTCCAGGGAATATTCGACGCCGCCCGGGCCGCTGTCCGTTGGGCTGCTGATTCGAAGAGCGGGTTGTGATTGCCGACGTCGGTCTGTCCGGCCCCTGCCCAATTCTGGTATCTCGAGACGCTCTCCACCCCGCCCGAGATGACCGCGTTCGCTTCACCGGCCTTGATGGCGTGGAAGGCCATGCGGAGAGTCTGGAGGCTGGACGCGCAGAACCGGTTGATGGTAGCCGCCGGTACGCGGTCCAGGCCTGCGAGGACGGCGACGACGCGGGCCATGTTGGAGCCCGCTTCGCCACTGGGTTCGGCACAGCCCAGCAGGAGGTCATCCAGGCCGCCTTCATCTTCGGCGGCAGGATCGAAACCCGGAACTTTCGCGAGTGCGGCCTGCACCATGGCGGTAGCAAGGTCGTCGGGGCGTTCGTCCTTGAGGGAGCCTTTGAAGGCCCGCCCAATTGGACTTCTGGCAGTGGAAACGATGACAGCCTCAGTCATGGCCCCAGCTTACGCCCGGCGTCTGGAAGGAAGGCGGGCGTAAGCCTGAGAGGTCAGGCCAAGCGAAGTGCGCCTGCTGCTGGAGTCACGGTGAAGATGTCCGGCGCGGTGAAACCGCTCTCGGCAAAGGAACGCACGACGGCGTCACGCACCTGTTGCTCCTGGCCTACAGGGGTCAGGGCGATGGCGGAGCCGCCGAAACCCCCGCCCGTCATGCGGGCACCAATCGCGCCGTTGGCCCGGGAGGTCTCCACGGCGAGGTCGAGCTCGGGGCAGGAGATCTCGAAGTCGTCGCGCATTGACACGTGGCTGGCGTCCAACAAGGCGCCAATGCTGGCCGGGCCTTGGCTGGTGAGGATTTCCACGGTCTGGAGTACGCGGTCGTTTTCTGTGACCACGTGGCGGACCCTGCGAAGGGTTGTCTCATCCAGCAAGCCCGCGGCTTCCTCCAACGATTCCACGCCGACGTCGCGCAGTGCTTTGACGCCGAGGATTTCGGCACCCAACTCGCAGGAGGCGCGCCTGGAGGCGTAACCGCCGTCGGCGTGTGAATGCGACACCTTCGTGTCGATGACCAGCAGGACCAGGCCCGATGCTTCGGCGTCGAAAGGGACAAGGTCAACGTGCTGGTCCCGGCAATCCAGGAACACAGCATGACCCTTGGCGCCGCGCAGAGAAGCGGATTGATCCATGATGCCGGTGGGTGCGCCGACGAACACGTTCTCAGCACGCTGGGTGGCGAGCACCAAGTCCTCTGCGCCTAGGCCTGCCCCCGTGAGGTCGTTGAGGGCAGAAATGACGGCACATTCAATCGCGTGGGAGGAGGAGAGCCCAGCGCCCAGCGGAACGTCCGAATCGAGCAGCAGGTCAAAGCCGGGCACGTCGATGCCACGCTCTTTCAGGGCCCAGGCAACGCCGAGGGGGTAGCGTGACCAGCCCTGGCCGGATCCCGGTTCCAGGCTTGAAAGGTCCGCTTCCACCAAGCCATGACCTCCGAACAGGGACAGCAGCCGCACCGTGGAGTCTGCACGGAGTCTGACGGCAACCTTGGCGGTCTTATCAATCGCGAACGGCAGGACGAAGCCCTCGTTGTAATCCGTGTGTTCGCCGATCAGGTTCACGCGACCCGGTGCCTGCCACACGCCGTCGGGAACTGAACCAAAAGTTTCCTGAAAGCGGGCAGAAAGCACGCTGGTGTCAGTGCTGGTGGTCATGCTCGGGTGCCTTGCAGGGTGTTGGTCAACTGCGTGGCAGCAGCGACTTCGCGGAGTCGCTCCGCCACAGCTTCGGGGGTGGTGTCATTGATGAACGCTCCCATGGCTGCTTCGGAGCCCGCCAAGTATTTGAGCTTATCGGCAGCGCGGCGCGGTGAGGTGAGCTGCAGGTGCAACTGCCCCGCCGGGCGCAGGATCGGGTCCAGGGGTGCCTGGTGCCAGGCGGAGATGTAGGGCATGGGGGTGGGGTAGAGGGCATCAAGCCGCTTCAGCAGGTCAAGGTAGACGTGGGAGAGCTCGTCGCGTTCTTCGCCCGTCAGGGCCGCGAGGTCAGGGACGCTGCGGTGGGGGACAAGGTGGATTTCCAGAGGCCAGCGGGCTGCAAAGGGCACGTAGGCGCTGAAGTGCTTGGCTTCCAGAACCATCCGGCTGCCATCCTCGCGTTCTGCCTTCAGGAGGGACGCGCCAAGCGTTTCTTTCGCGTCGACGTCGTCGTAGTATTTGCGGGCTACCGCGCCCAAGGTGGCGGCCCGGGGCGTGACGTAGGGGTACGCGTAAATCTGGCCATGGGGGTGATGCAGGGTGACTCCGATATCGGCGCCGCGGTTCTCGAACGGGAAGACCTGCTTGATGCCGGGCAGGGCGCTCAATGCTTCTGTGCGCTGTGCCCAGGCTTCTATGACGGTGCGGGCGCGGGTCTCTCCCAATTCCGCGAAGGATCCTGTGTGCTGGGGAGTAAAGGCCACAACTTCGCAGCGACCGAAGGCAGGCCCGGTGACGCCGTGGCCGGCGAATCCATGACCCGGAATCTGAGGGATGTCGCCCAGCGCAGGTCCCAGCGAGGGGAATCTGTTTTCAAACACCACGACGTCATAGTCGGAGGCCGGAATTTCCGAGGGATTCGCCGCTGTCGTGGGGCAGATAGGGCACTGGTCGGCCGGGGGGAGATGGGTGCGGCTTTGGCGGTGGGCGGCCACTGCTACCCATTCGCCGGACAGGGCGTCGTACCTGACCTCGCCGGGCTCGCCACGGGCCGGAAGCTCGCGGTGGTCCACCAGCGAGTCCGGTGTGCGCTCAGGAGTTCCGGGGTCATCAAAGTAGATCAACTCACGGTTGTCAGCGAGGCGGGTGCGGGTCATACGGCTCATGGGTCCATCATCCCACAAAGCAATCAAAAACGCATAGTTTCAAACAAAAGCTAACATCCCTCATTGGCTGGGAACGGGACGGCATGCAGTACGGTATTGCCATGTCTGCCTCTTCCCCATCTGCCCAAAGCCCGCTCGAATCAGCACCCCGACGCTTCGCCACCGGCCGCCAATTCGAGCTTCGCCGGGACGATGCGCTCGCCATCGTGACCGAGCTCGCGGCAGGTCTTCGACTGTACTCTCGCGGCGGCGTCCAACTCACCGAAACTTACGGTGACGCCGAGATTCCGCCAGGCGCCACGGGCATCACGCTCGCCCCCTGGGCCAACCGGGTGGAGGATGGCGTCTGGTATCTCAACGGCAAAAAGCAGCAGCTCGATATCACCGAGGTCTCACGCAACAACGCCAGTCACGGACTGCTCCGCAATGCCGGTTACGCCCTGGTAGACGAGTCTGAGTTCTCCGTGACCCTTGAAGCTACCGTCTTCCCACAGCATGGCTACCCCTTCCTTGTCCGTCACCTCGTTCAGTATGAGCTCGACGAAAACCTGGACCTTCGCGTCTCGCAGACGATGGTCAACGATTCACAAGATGGTGCTCCCGTCGTCCTTGGCGCCCACCCCTACCTGCGGCTGGGCGACGTAGCCCCTGAAGATTTGGTCCTGACGGTCAAGGCAGCCACCCGCCTGGTAGCAGACGAGCGGTTGATTCCCCGCAGCACCACTGCCGTGGAGGGAGATTTTGACCTTTCCTCAGGTCGCTCAGTGGGCAGCTTGGACATCGACGTCGCCTTGACGGACCTGACGTTCGACGGCGGCGTGGCCCGCCATACGCTGACCGCGCCGGATGGACGCAGCGTGTCACTTGAGCAAGACCAGAACTGCCAATATGTCCACGTGTTCGTCACGAACACCTTCCCTGGCCGATCAAAAGTAGTCGCCATAGAGCCCATGACAGGTCCAGCCAACGCCTTTAACAGCGGGGATGGTTTGCTTTGGCTTGCGCCAGGGGAGACGTTGACCATGACGTGGGGGATTACGGCCTCCCTCTAGGCCATGCGCGCGGCGGGCCGGTTTCCCATACGGGGCGGGCTGCGGAATTATGGGTTCATGACGCCAACACCTGACGCCAAATCACGTTCTGACCGACAAATTGCCCAAGACATTCCTTACGGGGTGCGCATTGCGGCTGCGTGGTCGTGGCGGCTGGGCCTGATCCTGCTGATGATCGGCGCCCTGGTCTGGTTGCTGGGCAAGGTCAGCTTCCTCATCATTCCGGTCATGGTCGCGGCGCTCCTGGCCGGACTCCTCTACCCAGTGGTGCTCTGGCTGCGCAAGCGGAATCTGCCCATCGGTGCGGCTGTGGCCATCACAGTGCTGGGTTTCATCGGGGTCATCGGGGGTGCCCTTGCGCTGGTCGGGAGGCAGCTGGTCTCAGGATTCGGGGAGCTTTGGACGGAGGCGCTGACGGGAATCCAGCAGATCCAGGACTGGCTCGCTGCCGGCCCCCTGCATCTGACGGCCGCCCAAATTCACCAGTACATTTCAGACGGCGTCACGGCCCTGCAGGACAACAGCAGCACCATCCTCAGCGGTGCCCTGTCCTTTGGCAGCACGGCCGGACACTTTGCCGCCGGCCTGGTCCTGGCCCTGTTTATCCTGATCTTTTTCCTGCTGGAAGGCAGCCGCATATGGGCGTTCCTGGTCCGGCTCCTGCCCAAGACAGCCCGGAGGGCCGCTGATGGTGCCGGACGCCGCGGCTGGACCTCCATGGTCAGCTATGTTCGGATCCAGATGTTCGTTGCCTTCGTGGACGCCGTGGGCATCGGAGCCGGTGCAGCGATCATCCAGGTTCCGCTTGCGCTTCCACTTGCGGTCCTGGTGTTCATTGGTTCGTTTATTCCCGTGGTGGGTGCGCTGGTTACCGGTGCGATCGCCGTCCTGCTGGCCCTTGTGGCGAACGGACCCGTGAATGCGCTGATCATGCTGGCCATCGTCCTGCTTGTCCAGCAGCTTGAAAGTCATATCCTGCAGCCGCTTGTTATGGGTAGGGCCGTAGCGCTTCATCCCGTGGCAGTCATCCTTTCAGTAGCTGCCGGATCCTATCTCGCGGGCATCCCCGGCGCGCTGTTCGCAGTGCCGCTGCTCGCCGTAGTAAACACGGCGGTTCGCTACATTGCCGGCCGGACGTGGGAACATGATGAAGGATTGGGCGCGGCCGAGCTGCAGCCTGGAGCCGCGCCGTCGGAAGCTGGTGGTGACTCCAACTTCAAGGAAGTCCACCTTCCGGGAGCCGGATCCCGCAGCGGCAGCAGCGCCGTCGGCAAAACCAAGACCGCAGATAACACCTCCGTCCAGGAGCCTGCAGTTGACACCAACAAAGGAGAATAGTCAGTGAATACCCTCGATACCCTGCCCGTCACGCTGGACGATGTCCTCAAGGCGCAGGAGCTGCTCGAGGGCATTATTACCAAGACTCCGGTGGAGTCGTCCCGTGCGCTGGGCAGCCTCGTGGGCGGCAAAGTTTTCTTCAAATGCGAGAACCTGCAGCGTGCCGGATCCTTCAAGGTCCGCGGCGCGTACGTGCGGATGGCCCGCCTGACTGATGCCGAGAAGAAGCGCGGCGTGGTGGCTGCCTCTGCAGGCAACCACGCTCAGGGCGTAGCCGTAGCCGCGAAGAGCCTGGGCATCAACGCCCGCATTTATATGCCGCTCGGTGTCGCTCTGCCCAAGCTTGCAGCAACGCGCAGCCATGGTGCCGAAGTTATCCTGCACGGCCACAACGTGGATGAAGCACTGGCCGAAGCCCAGCGCTACGCCAACGAAACGGGCGCAGTCTTTGTGCACCCCTTTGACAACGTGGACGTCGTCGCTGGCCAGGGCACCATCGGGCTGGAGATCCTGGAACAGATCCCGGACGTAGACACCATCCTCATGGGCGTCGGCGGCGGAGGGCTTCTTGCCGGCGTCGCGGTGGCCATCAAGGCCAGGGCCAAAGAGCTCGGACGCGAGATCCGGGTCATCGGGGTACAAGCGGAAAACGCGGCTGCCTACCCTCCGTCCCTCGCTGCAGACGCCCTGGTGCCGCTCAAAAAGGTCTCCACCATGGCCGATGGCATCGCCGTAGGCCGGCCAGGGCAGCTTCCTTTCAGCATCATCCGCGAGCTCGTGGACGATGTTGTGACTGTGAGCGAGGATTCCCTTGCCCGGGCCCTGATCTTCCTCCTGGAACGGGCCAAGATGGTCGTGGAGCCGGCAGGCGCGGTGGGAGTAGCCGCGCTGATGGATGGCAAGATCGAAAACCCGGGGAACACCGCCGTCGTGCTTTCCGGTGGCAACATCGATCCGATGTTGATGCTCAAAGTTATCCAGCGTGGCCTCTCGGCCGCGGGCCGGTTCATGACGGTTCGGATGATGCTGGATGACCGCCCGGGCTCACTGGCGACTATTGCCCGCATCATTGCCGAAAACGACGCCAACGTCACGGGCCTGGACCACACGCGACTGGGTGGCTCCATCAGCATGGGCGACGTCTCCATCACCATTAACCTGGAAACGAAGGGCCACGAACACGGCGAACAGGTCCTCGGCGCCTTGAGGGCCGAAGGCTTTCAGCCGATCGTGGTGCACTGACGGGGAGACGCGGATATGGTGCTCGAAACGCCTGACGAATCCAAGGCCGAGGCCAAGGAGACACTCGCGGGGCGAGCCAAGGGTGGCCTGCTGTTCATGGGCAGCTTCGTGATCCTGCTGTATGTGATCGAGTTCCTGAACACGCTGATGAGGCATGGCCTTAACAGTACTTTTGGACTTCGATCCCGCAGCGTGGACGGCGTGCTGGACATCCTGACGTTCCCGCTGCTTCACGCGAACCTCAACCATTTGCTGTCCAACACCCTGCCCCTCATCATCTTCGGCTTCCTGGTTTTCCTGGCCGGTATCAGGGTCTTCCTCACAGCCTTGGCCTTCAGCTGGCTGGGTTCGGGCCTGACCGTGTGGCTTATCGGTGGGGGAGGCGTGACAGTGGGGGCGTCAGGGCTGGTGTTCGGATTTTTCGCGTTCCTGCTGGTCAGGGGCTTCTTCAACAGGAGCTGGTGGCAGATTCTGTTATCCGTGGTGCTCTTCATGGCGTACGGCAGCATCCTCTTCGGGGTGCTGCCAACCGTCATGGGCTTTATTTCGTGGCAGGCCCATCTTGGCGGTGCCATTGGAGGGCTCATCGCGGCCATCCTGTTGCGTCCCAAACCCCAGGCCACCACCTGACCCAAGTAGGTCGCATTTGTGCGCGTTAATCGCCCCCTCAAAACGCGCACTGCTGCGACTTAGTTGGGTAGCCGGGCACGAAAAACGCCGGCCCACCCGCAAAGGGGTGGACCGGCGTCGGGTTCTTGGCGCTGCCTAGGCGACGTAAGGCTTGGCGGAAACGATCTCCACCGGAATTACCTTGCCGTTGGGGGCGGTGTAGCTGAGCTTGTCGCCCTCCTTGTGGCCGATGATGGAGGCACCCAGCGGAGACTTCTCGCTGAAGACATCGAGGTCGGAGTCGCCGGCGATCTCACGCGAGCCGAGCAGGAATGTCTCTTCGTCCCCGGCGATGCGGGCAACAACCAACATGCCGGGCTCTACGATTCCGTCATCGGCAGGGGCTTCGCCAACCTGGGCATCGCGCAGGAGCGCGGTGAGCTGACGGATGCGGGCTTCAATCTTGCCCTGCTCTTCCTTGGCTGCATGGTATCCGCCGTTTTCCTTGAGGTCGCCTTCTTGGCGGGCGGCTTCGATCTTCTGGACGATTTCCGCCCGGCCAGCGCCGGAAAGGTGGTCCAGCTCAGCCTTCAAGCGGTCGAAAGCTTCCTGGGTAAGCCAAGCTGCTGTGGCGCTGTTGGTGGTAGACACGGATTTCTCCTCTTGATCTGACAAAGCAAAGACCCCGCCGAGGTGGCCACTCGTGAAACTCAGTAACCAACTTAACGGGGTGAAGGTTTCATCCATTGTAGTAAATCCTCTGGACGAACCCAAACTGGTTGAGTTGTGGGTCACACGATTGTTATTTCCCGCTGTCCACGATCCAGCAATTATCCACTACGCCGGCGACAGCGGGGGACTCGGTTCTCAGCACCGTGCGCTGGGCTGTTGTGCTCCCGCCATCGGCACCGTCCTTGGGCTCATTGGGGCCGATCACCACCACTTTCCAGCCCACCACCGCGAACTTGGAATCCATGGCCTTCACGGCGCATTTGGCAGTGGCTCCCGGGTATTTGGTGACTTGGTAGTCGACCTCGGCCTGGGTGCCATCGACAGTGCTGTAGCCGATGTCCTTGAAGGTCACCGGAGCCTGTGCAGAGGACGTTGCGACCCATGCTGCGAACACAATTCCGAGGATCAGGGCCACGATGACGATGTTCCGCTTCGATGTGCGGGTCAAGCCGCGCTTTTGACCACCGTAGCGATTGGCTAGGCTGTTGCTTGCCGGTAGTTCGTTGGCCGATAGGTCCTCTGAAGTCACCTATCCAGTTTAGTGCGGATCCCGGCACCTCCTGCACAGCCCTGATTTGCACCATCCATGAAAGAGGAGCCGTCAAGTGACAGCGTCCAGCAGTTCCGAGCAGCAGCTGCGGCTGCTCGCCGTCCACGCTCATCCGGACGATGAGTCCAGCAAGGGTGCAGCGACCATGGCGATGTACGCCGCTGCAGGAGTAGACGTCATGGTCGCCACCTGCACTGATGGATCCAGGGGCGACATCCAGAACCCCGGCATGGTGGACGCTCCGCACCCCAAGCGCGACATGGCAGGTGCCCGCCGGTTGGAAATGGCCAATGCGGCGGCCGTGCTTGGCATCCGGCAGCGCTGGCTTGGCTTCGTGGATTCTGGCCTGCCGGAGGGCGATCCCCTTCCGCCTCTCCCGCCGGGATGCTTTGCCCTGCAGCCATTGGAACGCGCTACGGCCCCACTGGTCCGTCTGGTCCGCGATTTCAAGCCCCATGTCATCATCAGCTACGACGAAAACGGCGGCTACCCCCACCCGGACCACATCATGGCCCACAAGGTTGCCGTGGAGGCGTTCGAGGCAGCGGGTGACGCCTCACGCTATCCCGGAACAGGGGAGCCTTGGGCGCCCAGCAAGCTCTACTACGATCGCGCCTTCAGCCCCGAACGCTTCCGTGCATTGCACTTTGCTCTGGAAGAGGCCGGGCTGCAGTCGCCGTATGCTGAGCGGCTCGCGGCGTGGCTTGAAGCAGATGCCGAGGGCCACACTCCTCCTGCTCCCGCGCACCAGACCACCACGCAGGTGGACTGCGGCGACTTCTTCGAGGCGCGCGACGACGCTCTCCGGGCGCATCGGACGCAGATCGATCCCATGGGCTTCTTCTTTGCGGTCTCACCTGACTTGCAACGTACGGCGTGGCCTTGGGAGGACTACACGCTGATCAAGTCCAGGGTGTCTACGGAGTTGCCGGAAAAGGACCTGTTTGCGGGGATAAGATAGGTGTTGCCACCAGTTTCTATCGTTTGTAGAAATCGCCGGCGGCCATCGAACAGCCCAGCTTCATGCTGAAGCCTGCCGACATGCATCAGCTCCCATAGAAGGTTTGAACGTGCACCACTTGATCCTCGCCTTGACCGTCACTCCCTCGCCCGACCCCACCGGGACGCTGCGGCCTGGCCTGTCCGAGGACCAGGTGACGCCCGGGACCTGGGGCTTCGTCCTCACGGCCTTCGTCGTCATCCTCTCGACGTTCCTCATCGTGGACATGGTTCGCCGTATCCGCCGGGTTCGGTACCGTGCGCAGGTGGAGGAGGCACGCTTGGCTACAGAAGCCGGAACCCTTGATAATGCGGGCGGCGACGCCGGCACCACGGATGAGAACGGCGATGCCGCTCCCGGAAGCCGCTAGCCCGCGCGGAAACAACTGGCCCGGGGCGGCGAACGTCCTGGGTGCGGAGCCGTCTGCCTACCTGCGCCAACACGCAGCCAACCCGGTCTTCTGGCGTCCTTTCGGCGACGAAGCGTTTGCCCTTGCCGCAGCCCGGGATGTCCCCGTGTTTCTCTCCATCGGCTATGCGGCATGTCATTGGTGCCATGTCATGGCCCATGAATCCTTTGAGGACCAGGAAACTGCGCACTACCTCAATGCACACTTTGTGCCCGTCAAAGTGGACCGGGAAGAACGGCCGGACGTCGATTCCGTCTACATGACGGCCACGCAGGCCATCAGCGGTGAAGGCGGCTGGCCAATGTCCGTTTTCCTGACTCCGGAGGGCCTCGCCTTCCATGCGGGCACATATTTCCCGCCCGTTCCCTTGCCCGGCCGGCCGTCCTTCCGAAACGTGCTTGAAGCGGTCCACGAGGCGTGGGTTGAACGCCGCGAGGCTGTGGAGCAAAACGCCAGGGGACTGGCCGCGAACATAGCAAACGCCCAGCTGTCATCTGCCGTTCGGCTTGACGGCCCGCCCGAGGTACTTGATGCACAGCTGCTTTCGGATGCAGTAACGGTTTTGGCCCGGTCAGAAGACCACGACGCCGGTGGGTTCGGCAGCGCCCCAAAGTTCCCGCCGTCGGCGGTACTTGAGTTCCTCATCCGTCACGCAGCGGCACGGTCGGAGACATCGGAGGCCGCGCGTGACATGGCCGCACGCGCCCTGGCCGGAATGGCACGTTCGGCATTATGCGACCAAATCGACGGCGGTTTTGCCAGGTATTCGGTCACGGCGGATTGGTCGGTGCCGCACTTCGAGAAGATGCTCTACGACAATGCCCAGCTCCTGCGCGTCTACGCCCACTGGGTGCGTCTTGGAGGCAATGATGTGTTCCCGGCCGAGGAGGCGGCGGGGGTTGCGTCCAGGTGCGGGGATTGGATGCTGGCCTCGCTGGGGCTGCCCGGGGGTGGACTGGCTTCGTCCCTGGACGCCGATACCGTGGTGGACGGGGTGCACCATGAAGGCGCAGCGTACCTCTGGACGCCCGGATCGTTGCTGGAAGTCCTTGGCCCGGATGACGCTGAGGCCGTGGCTCGCATGATGAATGTGGATGCGCAGGGGACCGTCTCGGAATTGGGATCTCCGCTGCATCCCGGACGGCCCTTGTCCGCTCCCGAGTCCGCGCTCTGGCACCGCGTCAGGCCCGCGCTCCTCGCCGCACGGGATCTCCGGAACCAGCCTGCCAGGGACGAGAAAGTTGTGGCGGGTTGGAACGGGCTCGCGATCGCCGGGCTTGCCGAGGCCGGAGCGGTGCTGGACCGCCCGGACCTCGTCGCTGCAGCTGAGAACGTTGCCGAGTATCTCGAGAAGGTGCATTGGAACGCCGAACACGGGCTGCTGGTCCGGGTCTCGCACGATTCCAGGGCGCGGGGGATCGGGGGACTCCTGGAAGACTACGCATTCTGTGCAGAGGGCCTGTTCTCGCTGTACGCCGTGACGGGAAAAAAGCGCTGGTACCGCCTGGCGGAATACATCATCCGGGCCGCCGAAGCGCGTTTTGTCGAGGACGGGCATCTCGCCGATTCGGCCGGGGAATCTGCCCAGGTGTTCAACGCCCAAGGGCAGCGGGCTGCCCTTGATCCGTTCGACAATGCCACGCCGAGCGGGGCTGCTGGATTTGCCGGAGTGCTGCTGACGTATTCGGCGTACTCAGGCTCCCACGCCCACCGACTCATGGCCGGGAATATCCTGGGCCTGCTTCCTTCGCTGGCCACACGCGCGCCCCGTGTTGCCGGTTGGCTCCTGGCCACGGCGCAAGCGGCGCTGGCAGGGCCGGTGGAGGCCGCCGTCGTTGGTCCCGATTCGCCACTGCTGAGCGAGCTGCACAGCGCGCTTCTGAAATCCGCCAGCCCGGGTATGGCGGTCGCGTTGCAAGAGAACGACGCCGTGTCCCCGGCTGGTGATGGCGAGGTCCCGCTGCTGCTTCATCGCACGGGTGCGCCTGATGGCTCGCCCCAAGTGTATTTGTGCCGGGATATGGTGTGCGAGATACCGGTGGGGACCGTTGCGGACGTGCAATCAATGCTGGCGCGAATGACCGCCGGCCCTAGCTGAGGACTGCCATCATGATGGCGATGAAGTGGGCCGCGAACGCCAAGACGGTGAAGGCATGGAAGAGTTCGTGAAACCCGAAGTGTTGAACGCTGAAATTTGGCTTCTTGATGGCATAGAAGACCGCGCCTGCTATGTAGAGGGCGCCGCCCACACAAATGAGCGTGGCAGAGGCGGCATTCGCTGTGAAGAACTGCGGAAGGTAAAAGAGCGCCCCGCAGCCCAGCGCAATATAGATCGGGACGTATAACCAACGCGGGGCGTCGGTCCAGAGAACCCGGAACAGCACGCCGGCAATGGCCGCGGACCAGATAATCCACAGCAACGTGACGGCTTGGGATCGTTCCAGAAGCGACCAAGCCAGCGGCGTATAGCTTCCGGCGATCACCAGCATGATGTTGGTGTGGTCCAGGCGCTTGAGCACCAGCCGGGTCTTCGGGGACCAATTTCCGCGGTGGTAAACGGCGCTGACGCCGAAAAGAAGGACGCCCGTTACCGCATAGATCGTGGAGGTGATCTTTCGGTCGGCTGTGGGGGCAAGTGACACCAGGACGATTCCGGCCGCGAGGGCGAAAGGGGCGGCAACGGCGTGAATCCAACCGCGCCATGCGGGCTTGATAGTGAGCAGCTCGGCCATCGTTAAAGAATAACCTACGCTTCAGTAAGTTACTGCTCAGTAGCTCCTGCACGATGGGAGTTTGACTCTCGCTGCACCAGTGGGGCAGCTCGGGAAGGTAGCCTTGGAGGTGCGCCGTCGTCGTAAAAGTAAGGAAGTCAGGTGAGAGTCCGGTGGAGCTGCCCGGTTTCC
Source organism: Paenarthrobacter sp. 10L420 (assembly GCF_056395385.1). Lineage (NCBI taxonomy): Bacteria > Bacillati > Actinomycetota > Actinomycetes > Micrococcales > Micrococcaceae > Paenarthrobacter > Paenarthrobacter sp. 10L420. Next base: position 151,368 of record NZ_JBFTJK010000002.1, read on the forward strand.
TCTATGGCTACTACGAACGTCAACTCCTTCGCTCCCTGAAGCAAGACCGCATTCCCAGGCATATCGGTGTCATGGTGGACGGCAACCGCAGATGGGCCCGTCAATTCAACGCGCCAACCAGCCAGGGACATCAGGCCGGGGCGGACAAAATCCACGAGTTCCTTGGCTGGTGCCAGGAGCTTGGCGTCAAAGTAGTGACGCTGTACATGCTCTCCACGGACAACATGAACCGCTCCGGCGAAGAGCTTGACCTGCTCATGGGCATCATCGCCAACACCATGGACCGGCTGGATGAAAACGAGGACGTCTCTGTGCACGCAATGGGCGCACCAGAGCTTCTCCCGGACTACCTGGCCGATCGCCTGAACAAGCTGACCGCCCGGACCCCGGTCCATGAAAAAATCCATGTGAACGTGGCAGTCGGCTATGGCGGGCGGCGTGAAATCGTCGACGCCGTGAAGGAACTCCTCCGCGATGCGGTCGCCAAAGGGCGGACTATGTCCGACGTCGCAGATGAACTTTCGGTGGACGACATCTCAAGGTTCCTTTACACGCGCGGCCAGCCGGATCCGGACCTTGTCATCCGAACTTCCGGTGAGCAGCGGCTCTCCGGATTCCTGATGTGGCAGAGCGCCTACAGCGAGTTCTACTTCTGCGAAGCCCTCTGGCCGGCGTTCCGCAAGGTTGATTTTCTGCGGGCGCTCCGGGACTACGCCGGACGCCAGCGTCGCTTCGGCTCCTAGGTGCGCTTCGGTTAATCAGGAATTAATCAGCTGGCAATGCGACTTGCCGACGCAGGTTTCGGAATTTTCTGTGAGAGGGATTACGTTAATCCCATCAGCAGGCAAAACCGCCCGCTGATCGGGGAGGCCAGTAGATGGAGCGAACTATCGCACCAGTTACATGGGAGGCCACGCCCGGCCTTCCGGCCGAGCCGCTTCACCATTAGGCCGGGCGACCGCCCGGGGCTGGAGTCGATGTGGCTATTTCTGAGCAACTGCCCACAATGGTTTCTGACGGGGAAAGTGCAGCTACCTCTCGCGCCAAACGGGTTTCATCGGGGGAACGGACAGCATCGTCTGCAGTGGGCCGCAGCTATGTGATCGATACATCCGTCTTGCTCTCAGACCCGCACGCACTGCTGCGCTTCGCTGAGCACGAAGTCATCGTCCCGATCGTGGTCATCAGCGAACTCGAAGGCAAACGCCACGATCCCGAACTAGGGTACTTTGCCCGCAAAGCCCTGCGGCTCCTGGATGACCTCCGAATCGAACACGGCGGACTGGACCACGCGATACCCATTGGTGCCGACGGAGGCATGCTCCGGGTAGAGATGAACCATATTTCCACGGAGGTCCTTCCCGCAGGCTTCCGGGGCGGGGACAATGACAGCCGCATCCTGGCCGTAGCGAAGAACCTGGCAAACGAGGGCCACAATGTCACCGTGGTGTCCAAGGACCTTCCCATGCGCGTCAAAGCCTCTGCCATGGGACTGCACGCCGACGAATACCGCAACGAACTCGTCAAGGATTCAGGCTGGACCGGCATAGCCGAAGTGGAAGCCAGCGAAGACGAAATCACGACTCTGTATGGCCATGAGCCCGTTTTCATCCCCGCCGCAGCGGAACTTCCCGTGAACACCGGGCTTGTCCTCTTGTCCAACCGCGGCTCGGCGCTCGGCCGCGTAGGGGCGGACAAGCAGGTCCGCCTCGTCAAGGGTGACCGTGACGTCTTCGGACTCCATGGCCGTTCGGCGGAACAACGGCTGGCCATCGATCTCCTCATGGATCCCGCAGTGGGCATTGTCTCCATCGGCGGGCGCGCTGGCACGGGCAAATCCGCACTGGCACTCTGTGCGGGCCTCGAGGCCGTCCTGGAGCGGCGGGAACACCGCAAGGTCATCGTCTTCCGGCCCCTCTACGCCGTAGGCGGCCAGGAACTGGGATACCTCCCCGGGTCTGAAGCGGAAAAGATGAACCCTTGGGCTCAAGCCGTTTTCGACACACTCGGTGCGTTGGTCAGCCAGGAAGTCGTGGAAGAAGTCATGGACCGCGGCATGCTCGAAGTCATGCCGCTCACCCACATCCGTGGACGCTCACTGCACGACGCCTTTGTCATCGTGGACGAGGCACAGTCCCTGGAGAAGAACGTCCTCCTGACCGTGATGAGCCGCATCGGACAGAACTCCAAGATCGTGCTCACCCACGACGTCGCCCAGCGCGACAACCTCCGTGTTGGTCGGCACGACGGCGTGGCCGCCGTCGTCGAAACCCTCAAAGGTCATCCGCTGTTTGGCCACATCACCCTCACCAGGTCCGAGCGGTCGCCGATTGCAGCCTTGGTGACGGAGTTGCTCGAAGGGGCCGAAATCTAACTGGTCCTTCCCGCACGGTGGTCACCGCCGCGCGGCAACGGCCTCCCGCCGTCGCTTAGACACAACGCAAAAGGACCCGAAGGTCGCTGGGCGACCTTCGGGTCCGATGCGTCGCGATGCGCTCCTTCCCGGAAGCCCGCGGCCACGCTAGCCGCTCAGCTGCGGTTAGAGCTTGAGATAGGTTTTCAGCTCTTCGTGGCCTTGGGCTTTGAGGGTCCAGTTGGGGCGGTTGAAGGTTTCCGGGGTGAGGCGGACTCTTTGGACTTCTTCTACTTTGTCGCCCCAGTTGTCGCGGACGAGGCCGTTGAGTTCGTAGCCGAGGCTCAGGGAGACGCCCAGGGATTGCTTGTTCCATGAGGCCGCTTCGGACTCGGCCACTTCCGCCTCCAGATAGTCGAACGCATAGCTCAGGACGGCGGCACGCATCTCCTTGCCGAAGCCTTGCCCTTGCGCGGACTGCTTAAGCCAGGAGCCCGTGCTGACTGTTTTGAGGGTGTTGAAGTTCTTGGCGCCGATGTCCTGGACGCCCAGGAGTTCCTCGTTGTGCCAGACCCCGAGGAGAAGTGTCCACGAGTCAGGCGTGAATCCGGCCCTGCAGCGCCAGTACCACTGGGCCATGTTGGGTGCGAGCTCGTCGTCCGGGAGTTCTGCCCACGGGGTGCTGAACGGGCTCTTGCCGGGTTCGTGGACGCCGGATCGGGCTGCAGCGACGGCAGCCGGGATATCGGCGTCGAGAACTGGACGGAGGGTCAGTCGGGGAGTCGTGAGCGTGAGTCCGAAGGGCGGCCAGATTTCCGCGGGCGTGGTCATCGGTGCAGCTTAGCCCGGCCGTCGAGGGCATGCGAGTCACAGAGCTGGTGACAGTCTTGGTGGATCGTGGGGATGTCAGGCTGCTGGGCCGATGTCCCAGGAGATATGGCGTCGAACGTCGGTCAGGTTCATTGACTCGGCAAGGAAGAGATCGTCCAGCATGTATTCGTCAACTGCCAGGATCTTCAGCCAATGACCCTTGCCTGCGGTATCGCCGTCCAGGCTTTGGCTGGCGACGCAGACCCCGGTCCCTGCATCCACCCTGATGAGCGTGCGTCCCGGATGGGCCAAAGGTTGGGAAGGATCCAAGGGCACGTAGGTTCGGCCACGGGTAACCACAGTTTCCAAGGCCAACCGTCCCTCATGGTCAACTTCCCGGGGCTCTTCCAGTGACACTGGATTGGAATCCGGGAACTCCAGCGGGACGGGCGCATTACCGGCAAGTTCCACCGGATCCAGTGCTGCAGCCAGCCGTCCGTTGCCAAAGGAGGGTTCACCGTAGGCCGCCTCAGGGCGCCTACGGACCAAGCCAGCAGCGTCATAAACCGGAGTGACGAGGTGCGCCGGAAGCAACCATGAGCGTCGCGTCGCACTGACGTAAAAGTCGTCGCGGGAATCGTTGATGCCCGTGGTGCTGTGCAGCAGCTTTCCGTCGGGAGTCTCCAGACGAAGCGCGCCGGGCCGCCTGAGCCATGCACGGACCATGTTGGCGCCAGTGCCAGGCCGTTCGAGGTATTCGAAACGAAGGCTGGTCCACTTCCATGGTGAAGAACGGCACAGATTGCGGAATGTGGAGGACAAGTCCTGCGCCTGCCCGCCATGCCCGTTAGCTGGCGCAAAACCAGACCCGAAGTCCGGTCCGAAACCTGATCCACCTGCACTGTAGCGCCCCATATCCACAGTTTACCTACGCGTTCAACCCGGCCCCTGGACGAATTCGGGATAGCATCTGCAGGGTGATCCGACGACTCGCCGACCTCTGGGACGCCAGCCCACTGGGCTTCTGGCTGGTGGTTCTTGCCTGCGCGTACTTCGTAGTGATGGCGGTGCGCCTGACCATCATTGATGTCCGGAGCCATCTACTGCCGAACCGGATCGTCTTTCCCTCCTATGCGGTGGGCGGCGTCCTATTGCTGGGCGCTGCGGTCCTGGTGTTCGTTGGCGGCCCGGACCCTGGGCTGGATGCCTCGATGTTCGGTATCCCTGGGCTCGGAGTGCTGGCCGGTGGCGGCGTGCTATGGCTGTTCTACTTCCTGCTTCGCCTGGTCTATCCACCCGGTATGGGGTTCGGGGACGTGAAGCTGGCCGGGGTGCTTGGACTCTACCTCGGCTACCTTGGGTGGACCCATGTCTTCGCGGGCACGTTCGCTGCCTTCCTGCTCGGCGGATTGTGGAGCCTGGTGATCCTCGTGTCCAGGCGAGGCACGCTGGGTTCAGCCATCCCGTTCGGACCCTTCATGCTGGCAGGAGCCCTGGTGAGCATGGTGCTTTTACCTGCTTGAACCGTTCGGGCGGAGGCCGCCGGGGCCAACTGCGGCCGAACTGCAACGCTTCTGCGTATTCTGCGGTTCACCGGGCTGCGGCATGCTTAGCCCAGATGGTTTGATGCGCTCAAGACGCCTGGAGGGAGCTGCGGTGCAGGGAAGTAGTTTTTGGTCCGTACTGGGGGTCACCATGGCCTGCACTTTGCTGCTCTCCGGCTGCGGGCAATCGGGCAACGTTCCCGGTGCAACCCCGGGGGCCAGCATCCAACCGCTCACGACTCAGCAGCCGGAGCCCTTCTGCGAGGGCGGTCCGCTGGGTTGCTCCACTTTTACGTCGGTGCGCGGGAGCGATGCCACTGGAGACGTAGCGTGGCTCGGGACCCAACCGCTGCAGATCAGCTCCACGCATGTCAACGGGGAGTGGACCCTGCTGGTGAAGACACCGTGCAACGTGCTCAGTGTGGAAGTCTCGGTCCAGGACGATGTCTGGGCAATGCGTTCGATGGTCGCCTCCGCTATGGGCTGCCGGGAGCTTGAGGGCAGCTACGAGGGCTGGACCGTCAAGCTCTTTGAGCAGCCTGTTCACTGGAATCTCGACGACGGCGTGCTCACGTTGAGCAACTCACTGGCCACGATCGAATTGAAGGAAAGCTAACGCCGTGGGCGCACCGGAATTTATCCTCAAGCTTCGGGAGAAGATCGGGAATGACCCGCTCTGGTTGCCGGCGGTCAGGGGAGTGGTTTTCGACGACGATGGCCGGGTGCTGCTCTGCCAACGGGCCGACAATCACCACTGGACGGTGATCACGGGCATCCTTGAGCCAGGCGAGCATCCGGCTCCCGGGCTGGTCAGGGAAATTTTCGAGGAAACTGCGGTTGTGGCCGAAACTGAGCGGATCATCGCCGTCGGGGTTGTAGGTCCGGTGACCTTTCCGAATGGCGACATCTGCGACTTTCTGGACATCACCTTCCGCTGCAGATACGTCTCCGGCGATGCTCAAGTAAACGATGACGAATCGATCGACGTTGGCTGGTTCGGCCTGGATGAACTGCCTGACATGAGCGAAGGAAACCTTCAAGCCATCAGGCTTGCCACGGAGCCCGAAGGCCCCGTGGCGTACCAGGTGGAGGACTAAGCTATTTGGCGCTTGCGTCAGCCGGTGCCCGCCGAGGCTCTTGTCCCTCGGCAGAGGCCACAGCGGCTTCCAGGCGTTCGGCTTCGAGGCGTTCAGCCTCTGCACCTCCGACGGCCTCGCCCCGCGCCACCATGCCGGCAGTGTCCGAGAGAGGGATCTGCTTGAGCGTGATGGCCAGCAACAATGCAATGGCGATGAACGGAACCAAGTACCAGAACACGGGCGCCAGCGAGTTGGCGTAGGCGTTGACGATCGCATCCCGAAGCTGCTCAGGCAGTTGGGCCAAGGCCTGTGGATCCAGCGTGCTGGTGGACTGCGAGGCCTGCTCGGCAGATGCACCTGCCCCGGTAAAAGCGTTGGTCAAGGATTCAGCAAGGCGGTTGGTGAAGATGGAACCGAACACGGCGACGCCCAACGAGGCACCCACCTCGCGGAAGTAGTTGTTGGTGCTGGTGGCCGTGCCAATCTGGTCTGCCGGAACGGAATTCTGGACCACCAGGACGATCACCTGCATGATCAGGCCAAGGCCTGCGCCGAAGATGAAGAGCTGGACACAGATGACCCAGATCGGAGTTTCAGCCGTCAGGGTGGTCAGCCACAACATGGCCGCGATGGTCAGTGAGGCACCAAGGATCGGGTACATCTTGTACTTGCCGGTCTTGGAAATGCGGATGCCGGAGTAGATGGACGTTCCCATCAGGCCAACCATCATCGGCACCATGAGCAGACCGGACTCTGCGGCGGACGTCCCGGAGGACATCTGCAGGAACGTAGGTACGAAGGCGATCGCCGCGAACATTCCCAGGCCCAGCGTGAAGCCAATGGCCGTCGCGTTGATGAAGATGGGGTTCTTGAACAGGCTCAGTGGAATGATGGGGTCCTGGGCACGCCGTTCAACCATCACGAAGGCAAATGCCGCCAGAACCATACCTGCTCCGAAAGCCCACGTGAGTGGGGAATCCCATCCTTCATCCTTCTTGCCGCCGAAATCGGTGAAGAAGATGAGGCAGGTGGTGGCTGCGGAAAGGAAGAGGACACCCAGGATGTCGATCTTCTTCTCAGCCTTCTTGTTCGGCAACGTCAGGGCGAACCATGCCGTGATAAAGGCTGCGATGCCGATGGGGATGTTGATGTAGAAGGCCCATTCCCAGGTTAGGTGATCAACGAAGAATCCACCCAGCAGCGGACCGGCAACGGCCGACAGGCCAAAGATAGCGCCCAAGGGACCCATGTATTTGCCGCGCTCTTTGGCGGGCACGACGTCGGCAATGATGGCCTGCGAGAGAATCATCAAGCCACCGCCGCCGAGGCCCTGGATGGCGCGGAAGATCACGAAGCCCCAGAAATCCGTGGCGAACGCACAACCCACGGAAGCGAGCGTAAACAAGGCGATCGCTACGAGGAACAGGTTGCGCCGGCCCAGGATGTCACCGAATTTGCCGTAGATCGGCATGACGATGGTGGTGGCCAGGAGGTAGGCCGTGGTGATCCAGGCCTGGTGCTCCACCCCGCCCAGCTTGCCAACGATGGTGGGCATGGCAGTGGAAACGATGGTTTGGTCGAGGCTGGACAGGAGCATGCCTGCGATCAGCGCCGAGAAAATGATCCAGATCCTTTTCTGGGTCAACAGCAGCGGCTCGGCTGCCTTGGAAAGGGTACTCATGCGTGATCCTTCGGGGTTTCGGCAGGTGTGGTGCCCAGTGATTGGGCAAAGAGTTTTTGGGCTGCGGCGAGGTTCTGCCGCAGAAGTTCGCGGTAGGGCCGGACATTGTCCTCCGAGAAGAACTGCTGGGCAGTCTTCTTGGAGACGGCTCCGAAGACGGCTGCGGCCATGACGATTTCCGGGTGCCCGGGTGAGAGGCCTTCGCGGGCCGCTATGAGTTCGGCGAATTGGCGCTCACGGGCTTCGCCTTCAAGCGTCATGCGGCCAAGGAGTTGGGGCTCGGCTTTGATGGCGGCGATGAGCTGGTGGACCTCGGACCGGCTGATTGCCGAACGCTCCATGATGGTCAACGTGAGCTGGTACAAGGCGGCGAGCAAAGTGCTCGAGATGCTGTCTGCGTTCTGTACTGGCCCATGATTGAAGTCTTCGATGGCGTCCTGGGGGAGTTCGTCCGAGAACGCGCCGATCACCGCGTCTTCCTTGGAGTGGAAGTAGTTGAAGAACGTTCGCCGCGAGATACCCGATTCTTCGCAGACCTGTTCCACGGTGTATCCGTTCAGCCCGCGTTCTGCGGTCAAGGAACGGGCGACGGCGGTAATCGCCGAACGTGTGGCGGCCCGCTTGCGCTCACGGAGGCCGCCGTCGATATTTGCACTATTGCTCACAAAGTAAAGTTTTGCACTCTTCTATAGAAAGTGCAAAATTTGTAGAGCTTAGGCGCGCGGAGCCTTACACAAGCTCCGGGTACGCCGACGGCCGGTACCTTTCATGCGAAAGGTACCGGCCGCCGTCGTGCTTTAAGTATTAGTTCTTGTGAGCCGGGGACGTCATGGTGGTGACGTCGAGAGCCTTGTCGAGCTCTGCCTCAGTGACCTTGCCTTCGCCCTCGCCGACGAAGCCAAGCTTCTCTGTGGCCTGGCGGATGGTCAGGCCCTCCTTGACGGCAATCTTCGCGATCTTCGCGGCGTTCTCGTAGCCGATGAACTTGTTCAACGGGGTCACGATCGAGGGGGAGGCCTCGGCCAGGAATCGGGCGCGCTCAACGTTGGCGGTGATGCCATCGATCATCTTGTCAGCCATGACGCGGCTGGTGTTGGCCAGCAGGCGGACGGACTCCAACAGATTGGCGGCCATGACAGGGATGCCGACGTTCAATTCGAAGGCGCCGTTGGTCCCGGACCAGGCGATCGCGGTGTCGTTGCCGATGACCTGGGCGCAGACCATGATGGAGGCTTCGCAGATAACGGGGTTGACCTTCCCCGGCATGATCGAGGAGCCCGGCTGAAGGTCCGGGATGGCGATTTCGCCGAGGCCCGTGTTGGGGCCGGAGCCCATCCAGCGGAGGTCGTTGTTGATCTTCATGAAGGAGATCGCGATGTTGCGCAGCTGGCTGGAGCCCTCGATGAGGCCGTCGCGGTTTGCCTGAGCTTCGAAGTGGTCGCGGGCCTCGGTCAACGGAAGCCCCGTGTCGGCTGCGAGCAGTTCGATGACGCGCTCCGGGAAGCCGGCAGGAGTGTTGATGCCGGTGCCAACAGCGGTGCCACCAAGGGGGACCTCCGCGACGCGGGGGAGTGCGGCGTTGATGCGCTCAATGCCGTAACGGACCTGGGCGGCGTAGCCACCGAACTCCTGGCCGAGCATCACCGGCGTGGCATCCATGAGGTGCGTGCGGCCGGACTTGACGACGTCCTTGAACTCCTCGGCCTTACGGTCCAAGGATGCTGCCAGGTATTCCAGGGCCGGGATCAGGTCATTGATCAGGGCCGAGGTGGCGGCAACGTGGACGGATGTGGGGAACACGTCGTTGGAGGACTGCGAAGCGTTCACGTGGTCGTTGGGGTGGACAACCTTGTCGCTGCCCGCAGCGGCGAGGGCACGCGAAGCGAGCTCAGCGATGACCTCGTTGGTGTTCATGTTGGAGGAAGTGCCCGAGCCGGTCTGGAAGACGTCAATCGGGAAGTCGCCGTCGTACTTGCCCGTTGCCACCTCATCGGCAGCTGCGGCGATGGCCTCGGCGAGCTCACCGTCGAGCACCCCCAGTTCGGCGTTCGCCAGTGCAGCGGCCTTCTTGACGCGTGCAAGGGCTTCGATGTGAGTGCGCTCAAGCGTCTTGCCGGAGATGGGGAAGTTCTCCACAGCACGCTGCGTCTGGGCGCGGTACAGGGCGTTCACGGGGACGCGAACTTCGCCCATCGTGTCATGTTCAATACGGAACTCAGTGGTGGAAGTCATGGGGCTAGCTTAGGGCGATTGGGTGCCGCATCGAAAACCCGGAATGGAGTGCTACGTGCTCCGGCGCGGAGGCCGGAGCACGGTCCACTAGAGCTTGCCGATCCCGGAAACGAGGGCCGCACGGCCTTCATCGAGCTTGTAGGACAAGCCCACCACGGCCACACGGCCTTCGTCGATGGCGTCCGAAATCACACGTGAGCTGTCCGCCAGCCGCGCTGAGGTTTGCTTGACGTGCTCCACCACCATGTCATTGACGTCTTCCTGTTCGTTGCGCAGGGACGTCAGAACGGACGGAGTGATGCGTTCCACGAGGTCGCGAATGAACCCGGCAGGCATCTCGCCGGTTTCCACGGCGGCCTTGGTAGCCGTCACGGCTCCACAGCTGTCGTGGCCAAGGATGACTATCAACGGAACGCCGAGCTCGGCAATGCTGTACTCAAGGGAACCGAGGACGGCGTCGTCGATCACCTGGCCGGCAGTACGCACCACAAAGGCGTCGCCCAAGCCGAGATCGAAGATGATCTCTGCGGCAAGACGGGAGTCGGAGCAGCCAAAGATGACGGCGAAGGGGTTCTGGTTCTCGATGAGTGACGAGCGCCGGGAGGCGTCCTGGTTGGGGTGCAGGGATTCGCCGGCAACAAAGCGTTCGTTGCCCTCTTGGAGGCGGCGCCAGGCAAGGGCGGGAGTCAGATAAGTAGGCACCTGATTACTTTACGGCCCGGAGGTGGCGTGTCGTAAAACTGTTGCGCCGCGTGTGCTTATGAGGACGGCGCTGCAGATTCTGACGCTGCAGCGGCTTGGTCCGCAGACTTAACCACGGCGGCGGCGAGCGTGGCGAACTCTGCAAGGTTGGCCGTGCCGCTCAGGATGATAGTGGTTCCGCGGTAGTTGAGAACCATGCTGCGCTTGTCCTTGCCGGAATCGTGGAGCTCCCAATCCTGGCCACCGGCGTTACGGGTGCCGGTTACTGGCATGTTGCCGGTCTGCTGCAGCACCCATGTGGGATTCGCCTTGGTGGTCTGGGTGAGGCCGATGAAGGCCTCCTTGGGAGTCAGGTAACCAACTTCCCACGTGGGCACGCCCGTTCCCGTGCCGGATTCCCAGCGGGCGTAATTCGGCTTGAATGTGTCGCCGGTTTCCGGCGTGACAGGTGTGAATCCCGCCACATCGGCAGCGTTGCGCGCTATGGAAGCAACGTCAACGGCGGGCCGAAAGCCCTCACCCTTCGGAGCGGGGTTCATCAACACAATAGGAAGGAATGCCAGGACACACAGCACCAGGGCAATGATCATGCCAATGACAGAGGCATTGGCCCGCTTGGCGGCTTTTGCCGGAATGACGGGTTTATAAGGGGCATCCATAGCGTCCGGGGCGCTGTTGGGGGTTGCCTCTGCGGCCTTGGGCTGGTTGCCGGCAGCGGGCTTGTCCTGCGTTTCACTCACCCCTCCATAGTCCCTCATCCCGGCTGTGAACACACAACCGGGAACCTCACCGCAGGAATTGCCGGCCGTGGTCATCCAGCGACTCCAAACGCATGCGGCGACTATGATCGTTCATAGAGGGACCCCAGGTTGCCTCGTGCAACCGTGTTCCGGTCCCGTGAATCGTCACTCGAAGAAGAGGTTCAAGTGTCTCCTGCACCAATGACCCAGCAGTATTCCACGATTTCGCCGTCGCTCGCCGTCGGCACCGACGAACCCGACCGCAACCTGGCGCTGGAACTCGTCCGTGTCACCGAGGCCGCCGCAATTGCCGGTGGCCACTGGGTAGGTTTCGGCGACAAGAACAAGGCAGACGGCGCCGCCGTCGACGCCATGCGTTCGTTCCTTCACACCGTCCACTTCAATGGCGTCGTGGTCATCGGTGAAGGCGAAAAAGACGAAGCCCCCATGTTGTTCAATGGCGAGCAGGTGGGTGACGGCACCGGTCCCGAGTGCGATGTCGCCGTGGACCCCATCGACGGAACCCGCCTGACCGCCCTCGGCATCAACAACGCCCTTGCCGTCCTGGCAGTGGCCGAACGCGGCTCCATGTTCGATCCGTCCGCGGTCTTCTACATGGAAAAGCTCGTCACAGGTCCTGAAGCTGCCGACATGGTGGACCTGCGCCTGCCCGTGAAGCAGAACCTGCACCTGATCGCCAAGGCAAAGGGCGTCAAGGTCAACCAGCTCAACGTCATGATCCTGGACCGCGACCGGCACCGCCCGCTCGTGGAAGAAATCCGCGAAGCCGGCGCGCGCACTAAGTTCATCATGGACGGCGACGTCGCAGGTGCCATCGCCGCAGCCCGGTCCGGAACCGGCGTGGACGCACTGATGGGCATCGGTGGCACACCTGAAGGCATCGTTGCTGCCTGCGCCATCAAATCCCTCGGCGGCGTGATCCAAGGCCGACTGTGGCCCACCTCGGACGATGAGAAGCAGAAGGCGATCGACGCCGGACACGATCTCGACCGCGTCCTCTCCACCAACGACCTCGTCACCTCGGACAACTGCTACTTCGCAGCCACCGGCATCACCGACGGCGACCTCCTCCGCGGCGTTCGCTACCAGAAGGACCGCGTACTGACGCAGTCCATCGTGATGCGTTCCAAGTCCGGCACAGTCCGCTTCGTTGATGCTGAGCACCACGCATCCAAGTGGGAGACGTACGCGCGCAAGCCGTAACCCCTTGGCTAACAGAAGGACGGCGAGCATCGCTCGGCGGCTATCTCCTCGTACCTCGTCGATTTGATGCCGCTTTCGCGATACTCGCCGTCCTTCTTTGTGTCCAGCCGGCTCCGGTTGCGCGCGTTTTTGGGGGAGGGGTGGTGACACCTGAGCTCGATTTCGTTGCGCAAATGGAGTGGGGACGCGCGGATTTGGGTGTCGGGGGTCTGTTGGTGAGTCACCCGGGATGACGCGTGTCGTCAGCCGGGGCACGAGGTGGGCTTCCGGGTTAGGTTCGACGGCGGCGCTCGGGCGAGTGCCGCCGTCGTGCTTTCCGGGGTGGTCGGCCGCTGTGGGTGTGCCGTCGCGACCTACTTTGATCCTGCAGGCCGTCCGACATGCCGTCATTCCGGGCGTGTTGCAGTGAGTGTTGAGTCAAAGAGGGTCATGACGGTACGCGGCCCTGGCCGTTGCCGGGTCGCCGGGGAATGTGCATGTGGTCAGCCGGGGCACGAGGTGCGCTTCCGGGTTAGGTTCGACGGCGGCGCTCGGGCGAGTGCCGCCGTCGTGCTTTCCGGGGTGGTCGGCCTGTGGGTGTGCCGTCGCGACCTACTTTGACGCTGTACGTGGTCCGACACGCCGGGATGGCCGGCGTGTCACCGCGTCGGCGGCGTCAAAGTGGGTGGTGGAGGTACGCGTTCCTTGTGTTGACTTGGGGAACTGGCTTAGCGGAGTTTGTCGCGGAGTTTTCTGGCCAGTTGGTAGGCGCCGTAGCGGAGTTTGTTCACCGGGAGGTCCCATGTGCCGGGGTAGGCTACTTCGCGGCCTCCGAAGGACTTCTTGAAGGACGTGAAGCCCGCCCATTTGTGGTCCGGCTGGTCTTCAGGGGCCACGCCCCAGAGGTCCACGTGCTTCAGGCCCTTCTCCTTGGCATCTGCCATGAGGTTGACCAGGAGCGGAATACCGGCACTGAGCTTGCGGTGGGTGTCATCCAGCGCTGCGTGGGCATAGGTTCGCGTGTCCGAGGAATCGTAAGTGAAAGCTGCAGCGATCGGCTCGCCCTCGAGCTCAGCTATGAACAGCGTTCCGGCGCCGGACGGTAGCAAAGATTCAGCTACCTGGGTGAGGTACTCATCGCTTTGTGGCTTGAAGCCGTTGCGTGCTGCCGTCAGGTGGAGGAAATGCAGGAGAACTTTGATGTCGGCAGGATCCTGGGATGCGCGGAAAGTCACGCCCTTCTTGTGGATGTTGCGGTAGAGGTTCCGGTTGGTCGGCTTCATTGCGGCAAGAACGTCCTTGAAGTCGCCCTCAAGGTCCACGATCCAACTCAACTCCGGCTGCAGGTTCACAGGCGCCGGCTGCAGGCCGCGGGAACGAAGGAGCGTATCGGCCTCGGACGCTGCGAAGCCGGCTGATACAGGTTCCATCCGCACGAAGACGGCACGTTCCCTCTTCGCCAATTCCACCAAGGCCGCCATCGCGGCGTCGAAGGCATCCACGGACTTTGCTACAGGCCCATAAGGGGCGTAGATGACTTTGCCCGCCGGGTTCTTTTCCTCTATCGCGAGGAAGCTCCATCCGGGACCTGACTGCTCATGGACCCGGCGGCCGAGCGAGCGCTGGACCTCAGCCCAAGCGGGGGTCTGCAGAAAGAAGTCCACGCTCACTTAACCAATCCTGTGGTCACGGCGAAGGCAATACTCGTATCGGTGGCGCCTTGCACAGGATGAACATTCACTGGGTTTTCTACCTCAGGGATGAAGGCGGCGCCGCCTCGCTGCAGCGGGAGGTCGCTCTTGGGCGAGTCGAGCACCACGGAACCGGCAACAACCACGACGACGGCGGGACCGGACTGTGCCAGCGGCACCGGTTCGGCACCCGGACCGAGTTCGATCCGCTGGAGTTGGAACTCCTTGAACGGCGGGCGGTATAGTTCCTGGCCGAACTCCGTGCCGCTGGCTTCAACGTGGGGCACACCCATCGATTCGAAGCGGATGGTCTTGATCAGTTCCGGGACGTCCACATGCTTGGGGGTGAGTCCGCCGCGCAGCACATTGTCCGAGGAAGCCATGACTTCCACGCCGAGGCCGTGAAGGTAGGCGTGAACGTTGCCGGCCGGCAGGTACACGGCGTCGCCCGGTTGCAGGGAAAGGTGGTTAAGGAGAAGGGAAATGAGCACACCAGGATCGCCGGGGAAAGCCTCGTTGATTCCCAGCATTGCCGCCAGCGCATCTTCGTGGGGCTCTTGCGGGGCGCCTGCACGCAGGACGGCCTCTACCTCGTGAATGGCATCCGAGACCTCGCTGCCGCCCTCGATCAGGCGTGTGAAGGCAGCTTTGAGGGCTTCGGATTCATTGGGCAGGCTGAGGTCGGAAATTACGCCGCTGATGATTGCGGGGACCTCCACCGCGGCGGAGTCCAGCACTTTGGCAAGGTGCTCGAAAACACCTTTGGCTGCTGCAGGGGAGCGGAACCCACACAATGCCCGGAACGGCGTGAGTGCAAAAATCATCTCCGGCTTGTGGTTATCGTCCCGATAGTTGCGTTCGGAGGAATCAGCGGGGATCCCTGCAGCATTCTCGCGGGCGAAGCCTTCGCGTGCTTGTTCCAAGCTAGGGTGCACCTGCAAAGAAAGTGGCTGCTCTGCGGCCAGAATCTTGGTAAGGAAGGGAAGCCGGGGCCCGAACTCGGCAAGGCTGTCGGCTCCCAGGAAATGGGTAGGATCCGAGGCGATCAGGGCGTCAAGGGGTTGCGTGACCCCATTTGGATGAATGGCTGTGGACGGGGAATCGGGGTGGGCGCCGATCCACATTTCTGCCTCCGGACCACCTGACGCGGGCCGCCCCAGCAAGCCGGCAATCGCCGTCGTCGAACCCCACGCGTAGGGTCGCAAAACATTCTCAATCTGGTACACGAAGGAAAGTCCTTATCGTCGCGCTGAACGTGAGGTGGTGGTGCTGCTGCGGGCTACAGCGGGGCGCATTGCCCATTGGTTGCCACGAGATCCCGGATGCCTTGCTCGTCGCCCTGGGCCTTGAGGCCGTTGAGCAGTTCTTCCGTGATGGGCGTACCGTCCGGCGTGGTGGTCACCGGCGTGAAGTCCGAGGACGACGGCGAGGGCTGCTGGCCCGCGGGCATGGCGGCCGCGAAGCTGCCGGGGACTGGGCCCGCTGCCGCGACATTGGAACCCACACTGCCGTTGTTGGACACCATGGAGTCATCGGCCTTTGGGCTGTTCTGGGAGGTCAGCAGTTCCTGGACCTTGGAGTGAATCAGGTCGAAGTCCGGCACCGTGGAGAACGAGGCATCGAAATCGGGAGGGCCAATAGTGAGGCGCTTGACCGGTTGGCCCTTGGACTTCAAGGCGAGGTCCACGAAGCTTCCCAGCTGCGCGGAGGAGATGTTGGATTCCACCACCTTTGTGCCTGCGTTGGCGATGTCCTCGAACTTGGTCAGCAACGTGCCGGGGTCCAGCTGCTTGAGCATGGCCTGCTGTACGCATTGCTGGCGCGCAATACGGGCGTAGTCGTCAACGAATTCACGGGAACGGCCGTACCAAAGGGCGTGGAAGCCATCCAAGTGCTGGTCGCCGGCAGGAATCCAGCCATCGGGCATGCCGTGGATCCCGTTGGCCTCGTCAGTGACAGGACCACTGATAGGTACCCAGCCGCCAGCCTTGATGCGGATGCCGCCCATGGCGTCGATGAGCTTGGCGAACCCGTCCATATCCACCAGCACATAGGCCTGCACCGTGATACCCAAGGTCCCGGACACCGCTTCCAGTGTTGCCTGGGCGCCGGGATCGGCAACGCCCGGGTACAGGTCCTTGTGATTATTGGTGACCTCGGTGTTGACGGCGTTGATGAGGCATTCATCGCCGCAGTTATAGCCGTCGGGGTAGATCTTCCGCATGGGGGATCCCTCGCTGAACTGTGCGTTCTGCAGGTTCCTGGGAACGGAAATGATGGCACTTTCACCCGTTTTGGCATCAACACTGATGACCGACAGGCTGTCCGGACGCCGACCTGTGCGGTCGTCACCGGCGTCGCCGCCCATCATCAGGAAGTTATAGCGGCCATCCACGGGATCGATGGCAGGGCCCGCGTTGAAGATGCTGCCGATCGCGTTGCGGCTGACGTTCAACACGTAGGCAAGGTAGCCCAATGACCCGCTGGCCAGAACTGTTGTCACGGCAAGGACGACGGCAATAATGGGCCGCATCCCGGGGGCCAGCAGGTTGGGCCGGATGATCCGCAAGGTGTTCAGGAACAGGTAGGCCCAGCCCAAAGCCAAAGCAACGAGGACAACGATGATGAACAGCGAGCCCACGGGATGGGTGACGATGCTGAGCAGCATGCTCCGGTTCACCAGCGCAATCAAGAGCGTCAGCAAAGCCAGCGCCCACACAGTGAGTGTGATGCGAAGGGCGAGGCGGCCCAGCTTGCGGTCACCTGCCACGATCTGGGCACTGCCGGGGATGAAGAGGGTGAGGAGGACCAGCACGAAGGCGCGTTTGGTCCGCACCGGGGCGCTGGCCCCGGATGGATAGCGGACTGGATCAGTCAGGGCGGCGCCGGACTGATTCGGGTTCTTGTGCATGGTGGTCATCCGCTGCCGTCCTAGTGGCTGCTCCGGGCGGAAGCATTTGCTGGGGAAAAGACTTCTTCAACCTTATGGCGCAGGTTTTCGCCCTTCTTGGTGGCGACGTCGTTCAACTCCTGGGCGAATTTGAGCAAGTCTTCGCGAAGGCGGTCTGCGAGTTCGTCTGTGCCGGAGGCGAGCATCCGTACAGCAAGGAGTCCTGCGTTGCGGGCACCGGCGATGGAGACAGTGGCAACCGGAACTCCGGCAGGCATTTGAACGATGGACAACAGTGAGTCCATGCCGTCCAGTGTCTTCAATGGAACCGGGACGCCGATGACAGGCAGGGGAGTGACCGAAGCCAACATTCCAGGAAGGTGGGCGGCCCCGCCTGCTCCGGCGATGATGACGCGAAGGCCGCGCTCGTGCGCGGTCTGGCCATAGCGGATCATCTCAGTGGGCATGCGGTGCGCCGAGACGACGTCCGCTTCAAAGGGGATGCCGAACTCAGCCAAGGCGTCCGCGGCGGCTTCCATGACGGGCCAGTCGGAGTCGGAGCCCATCACGAGACCTACGAGCGGGGCTGTTGATGCTGATGTCATTCGGTCTCCTCGTGGGTGGTCTGTGCGGGCATCCGGCCGTCACGGATGATGTTGGC
The DNA here is from genome assembly GCF_056395385.1 of Paenarthrobacter sp. 10L420. Taxonomy (NCBI): domain Bacteria; kingdom Bacillati; phylum Actinomycetota; class Actinomycetes; order Micrococcales; family Micrococcaceae; genus Paenarthrobacter; species Paenarthrobacter sp. 10L420. The sequence continues at coordinate 168,954 of NZ_JBFTJK010000002.1, forward strand.
TACTGCCGTGGCGCGTTGGCGGATGGAATCTACCTCCGAGGTAGATGTGCCAGCCAGATTGACATGCCCGATCTTCCGCCCCGCCCGCACGGACTTGCCGTAGCAGTGCACCTTTGCTGCCGGTTCGTAAGCCAAGGCCATGGGGAAGGCTTCGAAGAGGTTCTGGTTATCCCCACCCAGGAAATTCTTCATGACAAATACCGGCGCCACAGCATCCGTGGCGCCCAGCGGCAGGTCCAGCACCGCACGGAGGTGCTGTTCGAATTGGCTGGTGATGGATCCGTCCTGCGTCCAATGGCCCGTGTTGTGGGGGCGCATGGCGAGTTCGTTGATGAGGAAGCCAGCGCCAACCCCAGGGGTTTCAAAGAGCTCGGCAGCCATGACACCCGTAACGCCGAGTTCGTTGGCGATCCGAAGTGCAGCCCCCTCGGCTGCGGCGGCAACTTCGAGTGGAATGTTCTGTGCGGGGGCGATAACTTCGTCGCACACGCCGTCTACCTGAATGGTGTGAACTACCGGCCAGGCGCGTGATTCACCACTGGGTGTGCGGGCTACAAGGGCGGAGAGCTCGCGGCTGAAGTCCACCTTGGCTTCGGCAAGCAGGGGGCTCATGGCCTGGAACCAGTCCGCAGTACCAGCTGCGTCATCGGCGGAGTCAACAATGCGGACGCCCTTGCCGTCGTAGCCGCCGCGCGGCGTCTTCAGCACCACAGGCCAGCCGATCTTGTCGCCGAATGCCACCAGTTCTTCTACTGAATCAACGGCGGCCCACTCCGGGTTGGGCAGCCCGAGGCGATCGATGGCCGCGCGCATCACGAGCTTGTCCTGCGCATTTACCAAGGCATCAGGTCCTGGCTGCACATTCACGCCGGCGTCGATCAAGGCACGCAGATGTTGTGTCGGAACGTGTTCGTGATCGAAGGTCAGGACGTCCACGCCCTTGGAGAACTCGAGCAGAGCGTCCAGGTCTTTGTAGTCGCCAATGGGGGCGTTGGCCACAGCGGGGACAGCCGAAACGTCCTCGCCCTCAGCCAAAACGCGTAGTTCGAAGCCTAAAGCGGTAGCAGGCGGGGCCATCATGCGTGCGAGCTGGCCGCCGCCAACAACACCAATTACTGGAAAAGTCACAAGGTTCAGCCTACCGAACCAGCGGCCGGAACACTGATTCAGCCGCTGTAACGTCACCATCTGGATGTGGTGCGGGCCCCCGTATCGGCGTTCTCACAGGGGACTCAAAGGGAACGGTTGGAAATGGGCGCTAAAATGGATGTGGCCCATCGGCCCACTTTTCAACGGCCATGGAGGGTCATGATCACCACACTTGCAGATCGCATCCGCGGACTTGCCTCGCTTTTTTGGCGCGAGGTAGCAAAGTTCGGCGCCGTAGGCGGTGTTGCTTTTGTCATTGACTCGGCAGTTTACATCTGGCTGTTTTCCGGCCCGATGCACGGAAGCGAAGTCTGGGCGAAGGCCATTGCGACGATCGTTGCAAGCGTGTTCTCCTGGGTAGCCAACCGCTTCTGGACCTTCCGCCACCGCAAACAGGCCAACGTGGTCCGTGAAGCCGTTCTGTTTGCCGTCATGAACTTCGTCGGGCTGCTGATTGCCTCCGGCTGCGTGTGGTTCGCCAAGTACGTGCTGGACTTGAATGACAAGCCATCGCTGTTTATCGCAGGAAGCGTCGTGGGACTCGTCCTGGGCACTATTTTCCGGTTCTTCGCCTACCGCTTTTGGGTCTTCAACGAAGAGTTGGATGCCGAGCCGGCCTACTCTCACGACCACGAGATCCTGGAGCTCCATCACAAGGAGAAGTCAGCTGCGGAGGCGGGCAGCGGAGGACCTTCAACCGGCGAGTTGCCCTCCATCAAGAACTGATCTCAGGATCGGCTGACGCGCTCATTCTCAAGCAGGTGCCCGGTCACTTCCAGATCGGGATGCACCAGTACCACTGAGCCGTCTTCTTTCCACGCGCCCAACGCCGCTGCCAGCCCCGGCTCCAAACCGTCGGACGCCCGAACCAGCAGCCGGACCCCGGGTTCCTGGGGTGCAGCGAATCGGTCCAGAAGGCTGTCATGTGTGTGGCCCGCGCTGCCGCGGACGGCCGGAAGGCTGGCTTCCGGTTCGCTGTGTGCCATGAAGACGTCACCGTGGGACCGTACTTCCGCGGCATAGTCCACGACGCCGGGTGGCAGGTCGCCGGGCCACCGCATCGCAAGTGCCGCGAGCGGCACGGCGACGACCGCCTCGAAGCCGGCCCCGGCGCCGTCGTCGGGAGTGTCTGTTACCAGCAGGTCAGCGGTGGTGCCATCGAAGACCACCTCCATGCCCAACTGCCAGGCGGCGAGTGCCCACACAAAGGATTTCCAGTGTGCGGGAAGGTCCAACCGGATAGCCTTGCCCGGCTCGGCGTCCAGTTCGTCCTGCAGCAGGTTGCTGGTCTTGGCAACCCAGTTGTCCAAGACCCGCCCGGAGAGCTCCACGCGCTCGGAATCAGGGCCGTACCACGTCAGCCTCGGGGAGGTGGAATGGCCGGATCGCAGGGTGGTCATCAGGTTCGCTGCCGGGATGCTCATGGATCAATCCTGCCACGGTGGGGCCGCCGCCCCACGGGGAAATGTGAAATGCGACACACCTCCGTTAAGTCCAATCGATGGACATCCGGGCGTGATCTTGGGAATTCCGCGGAATGTCAGGAATTGTTCATGCAAAGTGATGCGGGGCTTCCGTTTTTCCTCCAACCAGCCGCGCCACGGCGGAAAACGTTGGGCGTGGCGCATCCCACGTTTCTACAGATTCTTGATTATTATCCCGGCGCGGCTTGACTGGCGGGTAGTTACACGCGTGTAATTAGTAATCAACGCCGCTGCACAGATTCCCGGAACAACACCGGGGATCGGAAATACATCCAAGCAGCAGCTGCAAAATCAGGAGGGACGCCATGGGGCAAGCGTTGCGTATCCAGGAAGATGCAGTCGTCGCAGAACATGCGTCGGTGAAATACCGTTCGCGGGAGGTACCAGGGGACTGGTACGTGGACCCGGCGGATCCGGAAGCGGCAGACCGATACAACCAGAACGTGCAGCAGTCGTTGGAGGATCAGGCAACTGCCCTCCTCGCTGCACACGAGGCGTTGATTGGCGACCTGCCTGCCGGGCCGGACGAAGATGTGGACGACCCTCCGATGGAGTTGCGTCGTCCTCGGGAAATCCCAGGACAGCCGGTGTGGATCGGACTGCCGAGCCAAGGCGACTTCGATGACGAGGGCGAACTCGGTTGGCAGACAGACGCCCTGTGCGCCCAGACGGATCCGGAAGCATTCTTCCCCGAAAAGGGCGGATCAACGAGGGATGCGAAGAAGGTCTGCGGAGCGTGCAACGTCCGTTCTCAGTGCCTTGAGTATGCCCTCGCAAACGACGAACGATTCGGCATCTGGGGCGGGCTCTCGGAGCGCGAACGTCGCCGGCTAAGGAAGCGGGCAGTCTAATTCTTAAGGAAGTACACGTTACCGCCGTCGTGGTTTCCCACGACGGCGGGAACTATCTCCCCAGGACCTTGGCGGCACTGTCGGACCAGACGCGTTCGGCAGATGCCGCCATTGGCATTGATACAGGATCCACTGACAACTCCCTCGACTTGCTCCGGGCGGCCTTGGGGCAAGCAAACGTCACCAAGTACGTCCAGCCAAAGTCTGGCTTTGGTGCCGCTGTCCAGGCGGGCCTGGACGAGCTTGCACCCAACGATGGAGCCGAAGACGCTGAAGCGGCCGGTGCTGTCCAATGGATCTGGCTCCTTCACGACGACGCCGCTCCTGCTCCTGACGCCTTGGCCGAGCTTCTCCACGCCGTGGAACGGACCACTTCGGTAACTGTTGCCGGCTGCAAGCAGCTTGGGTGGCACGACGACCGTCATGTGGTGGACGTTGGCTTGTCCACCAGCCGCTGGGCCGAACGCCTCACACTGATCGACGCCGACGAAGTGGACCAAGGGCAATACGATGCCCGCTCTGACACCTTCGCGGTGAACTCTGCCGGCATGTTGATCCGCAGGGACGTTTGGGAGCAGTTGCAGGGTTTTGACCCTGCCTTGCCGGGCAGCGGAGACGACGTCGATTTCTGCTGGCGCAACTGGCTTGCCGGTAACCGCGTGGTGGTGGTGCCAAGCGCGCGCATGTTCCATGTGGAGCACCGACCGCACGGTCTGGGTACGTCCTCCGCAGCACGCAAAGCACAAATTCACATGCGCCTCAAACACACGCCGTGGTGGAACCTGCCGTTCCAGGCTGTGGGAGCGCTCTTGGGCGCACTCGTCCGTCTGGTGCTGAGTGTTTTGGTCAAGGAACCGGGCTACGGATTCGCCCAGTTCACGGCCACCGTCGCTGGCTTGGTGCGGCCCCTCGCTATTGCAAAAGGCCGCCGGATTGCCGCGAAGACCCGCCGCTTGCACCGTTCGGTGGTCCGGGGCCTCCAAGCGTCGTCGCGCGAAGTCCGTGCCAACAGGCGTTCCCTGCTGGAGGCCATCCGCCCCAGCGAGGAAACTACTGTGGCCTCGGATCTTCTCGCCCCCGAACCCAGCGGCGATGCCTCTGACGATTTCGCAGCGCTGGCCACCAACGAACGCGGATGGGTTGGCACCGGCGCAGTCGCTGCCGCCCTCATCGCGTTCGCCGCTTCTTTCATTGGGCTCTTCGGTCTCCTTCGCACGGGAACTGTGGCGGGGGGAGGGCTCCTCCCATTGTCCGAGTCACCCTCCGATATCTGGGCCAACGCCTCCACGTGGTGGATTTCCCTCGGTGCGGGACTGCCCGGGCACGCCGATCCCTTCGCTTACGTGTTGTGGCTCCTTTCCCTGTTTGGCGGTGGCGATGGCAACTCGGCAACAGTGTGGTTGCTGATCCTGGCCATGCCACTCTCTGCAATCGGTGCCTGGTTCGCTGCAGGGGCTTTGACCACCCGGCGCCGGTTCCGGATTGTTGCCGCTCTTGCCTGGTCCGGGGCGCCTGCATTGCTGGTTGCCATAAACCAGGGCAGGCCAGGTGCTTTGGTGGCCCACGTCCTGATGCCGTTGCTGATGCTGGCGCTAATACGTGCCTCGGGTTCGGCGATAGGCCGTGCCCATGCCACACGGGTACCTTTCACGCGCCGCCCGGCCCTCGTGCTCGGTAAACCGGGCATTAACGGCACGCCGTCCTGGACCGCTGCGGCGGCTGCGGGCTTGGCTATGGCTGCGATCACTGCATCGGCACCGTCCCTCTTGGGGCCCATTACGGTGGTCGTCGTCTTGGCAGCCGTGGTGCTCGGACCGCGGGGCAAGACACTCTGGTGGTCGCTTTTGCCCAGCGCCGCACTGTTCATTCCCTATGGAATTTCGGTACTTGACCGCCCCCGGTCCTTGCTGGCCGATCCGGGCTTGCCACTCAGTTTCGACGCGGCCCCACTGTGGCAACAGTTCCTGGGCCAGCCCCTGGCGTTCGAAATGGACGGCGGCCTCACAGGTCTTGGGATGTTCGGGCCTGGCGCTGTGCCCTGGGCTCTGTTGCTTGCTCTGCTGGTCAGCGTGCCAGTACTTCTCCTGGCTGTCGCAGCACTGTTCCTTCCTGGTAAGCGCACCGTCCTGGCACGCGTCTTCTGGTTGGCCGCGCTGGCTACCTTGGCCAGCAGTTGGCTGATGGGCCACGTGGCCACAGGCGTCAACAACAATGTGATTGTTGGTCCCTTCACCGGACCGGCGGTTTCAGCGGCGGGCATCCTGCTGCTCGGTGCGGCGTTGCTCGGCGCCGATAAAATCTTCGCCGTTCCCACCAGGACGACTGATGCCGCCCGTTGGAAGTCGCCCTTGCGGCGCGTAGCTTCGGGCGTGGCACTGGCTCTCCTCGTCTGTGGACCGTTGGCCGGGATGGTGGCATGGGCAGGACAAAACGTCCTGCAGCCCTCATCCGAGGGCCCAACGGCTACGCAAACCGCTGACGCCACACCGTCAGAGGCCAGTAAGAAACCATCTTTGGGCTCGGCCCGCCAAGTGTGGCCGGTGGATAACGACACCTTGCCAGCCACCGCCGTCGACCGCGGAGAGGGACCCGAACGTACGCGGACGTTGGTTATCACCAGCGGCGAGCAGGGTGCCTTTACGTCCTCGCTGATGCGTGGTGCAGGGACTACGCTGGACAACTTGTCCACCATCGCTTCGGCCAGGACCATTATTGGGGCGCCGGGTCGCGAAGAGATTGCTGCCGACGACGCCGCTACCGCTTCCCTCCGCAGGGCAGTGGCCACCATTGTGGCGAGCACAGGGGTGGACCCCCGCAATGATTTGGAGCAGCTCGGCGCCGGTTTTGTGGTGCTCAAGGCCGCTGATGACGCGGCCCAGCTGACCGCCAGCAGGATCGACGCCGTCCCGGGCCTTGTTGCTGTTGGACAAACCGACGCCGGGTGGTTGTGGCGCGTAACCCCGCGGAATTCCGCTGCCGCCACCGCCGCAGACACCACGCACAGGGTGCGCATTCTCAACGCCCAAGGTGAGGCCATCGGCTCCCTGCCCTCAGCTGAGGTGTCCGTTGACGCAGCGGTGCCCGCGGGTGACGAGGGCCGTCGGGTGGTCCTGGCTGAACGGTCCGATCCCGGCTGGAGTGCTTGGATGGATGGGCGACAGCTGAAGTCGACCACCTCCGGATGGGCCCAGGCTTTCGAACTTCCGGCCAACGGAGGCAACCTGGAAATCCGGTACACCAACCCTTGGGGTCTTTGGTTCGGGATCCTGCAGGCCGTCGTGTTCGGACTGACCGTGCTGCTGGCAGTTCCGATGCCCGCCCGCCGCTCGCGAACCGGCATGTCGAGGGACGAAGTCTCCCTCCGTAAGGAGTACAGCAGTGTCTGAGGACCCAAAGAAGCAGGCGGACGATGACGGGACGCGCAGTTCCACCAAAGATGCACGCAACTCCGCCAAGGATGCCCGCAGTTCCAGCAAGGGCGCCCGCAGTTCCAACAAGGGGATCATCACTGGGGTCTTGTCAGCAGCAGTGATCCTGGCGGCGGGAGGCGGAGCAGTCGCGGCCACCTCGATGGTTCCAGCGCCGTCTGGCGGTTCTGCAGTGGACGTCCGGCAAGCCGATGTTCCTGCGGGCCGCTCCCTGGGCGTTTGCCCGGAACCTGCGCGCCTTGTCACGGGAACCGATGTGGACACTGATGCTGAGTTCAGCCCGGTTTCCACCACAGCCACCAGTGCGCTTAACGCACTGGTCCTGAGCAATCCCGCAGGCACCATTCCGGGCAGTAAAGTGATGTCGCTGGCAGGGGACGCAGTTGCGGAAATTGCCAAGACCCCCACGAGCACACCATCGCCCACTTCCGGTCCACCGGTTTTGGCGGCAGCGGCTGCATCCATCAGCCCTGTGACCGCACCTACCGTGGTGGCTGCTGACCCGATCGGAAACGAACAAGCCTCCTTGGCCGCGAACCTGAGCTATTCAGCCAAGGACGGCGACCTCCGCGGCCTTGCGGCGGCTCCGTGTCAGCAGCCCGGAAACGACGCTTGGCTTTTGGGTGCGGACACCGCGCTTGGCCGGACGGCGGTCCTGAACCTCAGCAATGCATCGGAAACGCCCGCTACCGTCAACCTGGACCTCTTTGGCGCCCAGGGACAGATCCAGGCGCCTGGCGCGCGGGGTCTTTTGGTGGCTCCAGGGACAACGCGCGCGGTAAACCTTGCCGGCCTTGCCCCCGGCGAATCCCAACTGGCAGTGCACGTACGCAGCTCGGGCGGACCCGTCGCAGGGACCATCCAGCAGAGCGTGCTGCGTGGACTTGTGCCGGGTGGGGTGGAGTTCCTGTCCCCAGGTTCCGGGCCGTCCAATCTCCAGGTGATGGCCGGCGTCGACATTCAGGATGCGGCAGCGATCAAGGCGCTGGGCAGCAAATCGGGCTTTGCCGATGCCGTTCCCGCGCTTCAAATAGCCGTACCTGGGTCCACGGACGCCGTGGTTCAAGTCCGGCTGTACGGCGCCAACGGTGAGCGCCAGCGCCCCAACGGGGGAGTAGTCACCGTCAAGGGCGGCACCGTAGCTACGCTGGACCTCGACGGCGTTCCTGCCGGCAGCTACACCGTGAGCGCAAGTTCCGACGTCGCGTTCGTAGCTGCTACCCGGATTGCACGGGGGGCTAAAGCGGAGGAACCAACGGATTTCGCTTGGTCGCCGTCCTCGGCCCGCCTGGGAAGCCAGCATCTGGTCGCACTGCCCCGTGACGGGCAGAGCTTCTTCAGCTTCGGTGTCCCGGAGGGACGGGCAACTGTCAGCTATGCACCGGTGACAGCCGATGGGAAGGTGGGCAAGTCCGTGGACGTGGACATGTCCGGGGGCACAACATCTCTGATCGAACTTCCAGCAAAATCCGGACAGGCGGTGGTTGCCGGGTACGTGGTTTCAGCATCAGGGGACCCTGTGTATGGGGCACTTGTCCTGGGTCGGCAGGACCGCGCCGACGTCTCAGTTCTGGGCATCCAGGATGCTGCTGCGGGGCTCGAAAAAGTTCCCGTGACAGTGGGCTACTAGGCGTTAAGGCCACTAGGCATTAGCGGTACCGGCGCTACTGGTAACGACGCCGGTACACAGGATCCAGCGTCTCTGGTGGTACGCCGAGCATTTCCGCGGTGTACTCCACCACGACGTCGTGGACGAGGTCCTGCAGCTCGTCCCGTGTTCCGGCAGTCTGTTCCACCACACGGCGGTACACAGTGATCATCGGTGCTTCGCCGCGGCTGCCGGGAGTGTAGGAACCCATGGGAGCTGCCGTACCTTCGGCGACCAATTGCTCCAGGTTCGGCGGGATTTCGTCGACGGCGAAGAGCACGCCATCCAACTGCTTGCCCCACATATCCTGGAGGCGTTCGGCTGAGTCCAGCACCATGTCGTCGAAACGCTCGGCACGGGTCCGGAAGCCGGGAAGACTGGGGAGCATGAGTTCCCCACGCAGTCCTCTGCCGTGACGGTTTCTCCGGCGCCGCCGGAAACCACGGACATCCGCGCCGGTGTGTTCCTTTGCCTGATCGCCTTCGGCGTCAGTCCACCGGATTGTGAAGCCAGGAACATGTGGCTGTGACTGCATATATCGACTTTAGTCCCGAGGAACCGCCAATGCGACATCATGGCGAACAGCGCGCCGTGACCGGCGCAGACTGCAGCTTCCGGGCGGGCACGGCCAGCCAATGCGCAGAGTATGGGCCAAAGGGCGCTAATCTGGGATGTTGTGGGTGCTATTCGTCAGTGTTCAAGGTCCGCCTGCCGCCAATCCGCGGTGGCTACTTTGACGTACGTGTATGCCGAGTCCACAGCGGTCCTCGGCCCGCTGGCCACGTACGCCGAACCGCATGCGTACGATCTTTGCGCCCAGCATGCGGAATCCCTTACGGTTCCACGGGGCTGGGAAGTCCTTCGCCTGGCTATGCCAACAACACCTCCGGAGCCTGGCCCGGATGACTTGCTGGCACTCGCCAACGCCGTGCGGGAAGCCGCCTCAGCGGCAACGGACACCCCACCCCGTACCAGTCGGCCGCATGTCGAGCCGCCCGCCATGGTTGAAGGTACGCGCCGTGGCCACTTGCGGATTCTGCGCGAACCGTCCTAAGTCCGTTCTGGCTGAGCCAACTGCGGCAACCCCGGGACTCAAATCGTCGTCGGCTCCTTGGGGGATGGTCGTGCGCTGTAGGCTGGAATCTGCAGATAAATCCGCCAGCGGCGCCACACCCGCGCCATCCAGGGAGCATCATTCATGCCAAAGGTCAGTCCTGAACTGTTGTCCATCCTACGCTGCCCCGTGACGGGCTCACCGCTGGTCCAGGAGGGCGAGGAGCTTGTTTCAACGGCTGCCGCCGAGAACGGTGAAAAGGTCCGTTACGCGATCGAGGACGGCATTCCCTTGCTTCTGCCCCCGGAACTGCTGGCTGCGTCCAACGCCGCAAGTTCCGGCCAACACCACGCCAAAGCCTGACGTACTTCCAGAACAGCAATCCCGCACGGTACGCCTAAACATCTATAAGGACTTCCATGACTTTCGACTACAAAGTGGCTGACATTTCCCTTGCCGAGGCAGGCCGCCACCAGATCCGTCTCGCCGAGCACGAAATGCCGGGGCTCATGTCCCTTCGTGCTGAGTTCGGCCCCTCGCAGCCGCTCAAGGGCGCCCGCATCGCCGGTTCGCTGCACATGACGGTCCAGACAGCCGTCCTCATTGAAACCCTCACCGCCCTGGGTGCCGAGGTCCGTTGGGCTTCGTGCAACATTTTCTCCACCCAGGACGAAGCCGCTGCCGCCGTCGTCGTCGGCAAAGGCACTCCGGAGGATCCGCAAGGCGTTCCCGTCTTCGCCTGGAAGGGCGAGACCCTCGAGGAATACTGGTGGACCGCTGAGCAGATTCTCACCTGGCCGGGAGCGGACGAAAACCCGGAGCTGGGTCCCAACATGATTCTGGACGACGGCGGTGACGCCACTTTGCTGCTGCACAAGGGCGTCGATTTCGAGGCAGCAGGTGCTGTTCCCGCAGCCACCGAGGAAGATCCTGAAGAGTACGTCCTCATCCTGGACCTCCTTCGCCGGACCCTGGCCGCGGACCCGCAGAAGTGGACGCGCGTGGCAGCCCGGATCCAGGGCGTCACGGAAGAAACCACCACTGGCGTGCACCGGCTGTACCAGCTCGCGGAACAGGGCAAGCTGCTGTTCCCGGCCATCAACGTCAACGATTCCGTCACCAAGAGCAAGTTCGACAACAAGTACGGCATCCGCCACTCGCTGCCGGACGGCATCAACCGTGCAACGGACGTCCTCATGGGCGGCAAGGTTGCCGTGGTTTGTGGCTATGGCGACGTCGGTAAGGGTGCGGCAGAAGCACTGCGCGGCCAGGGTTCGCGCGTCGTAGTTACCGAGATCGACCCCATTTGTGCCCTGCAAGCCGCCATGGACGGCTACCAAGTGGCCAAGCTCGAATCTGTCCTTGCCCAGGGTGACATCTTCATCACCACCACCGGCAATAAGGACGTCATCATGGCCGAGCACATGCTGGGTATGAAGAACAAAGCGATCGTGGGCAACATCGGCCACTTCGATAACGAGATCGACATCGCCGGGCTTGCCAAGGTTCCCGGCGTAAAGAAGGTGGAGATCAAGCCGCAGGTTCACGAGTGGGTCTTCGATGCCGGCTCCGACTCCGAGCGGTCAATCATCGTTCTGTCTGAAGGCAGGCTCCTGAACCTGGGCAACGCAACGGGCCACCCGTCCTTCGTGATGAGCAACTCGTTCACCAACCAGACGATCGCGCAGATTGAACTCTGGACCAAGAAGGACCAGCCGGCAGGGGAACGCGAATACCAGAAGCAGGTCTACGTCCTGCCCAAGATTTTGGACGAAAAGGTGGCACGCCTGCACCTGGATGCCCTTGGCGTGGAGCTGACGGAACTGAGCAAGGACCAGGCGGACTACCTGGACCTGGATGTTGCAGGCCCTTACAAGCCGGAGCACTACCGCTACTAAGCCAAGTTCAGTTTGCGGTGGCAGTAACCACAAACAGGCAGCCTCAAGCCCGCAGTGAAAGGCCGGACACGTGACCAGCGTGGCCGGCCTTTCGGCTAGAATTGGGTGTTCAGTATTGCTTGCCGGGGGACAGGAAGACAGGAACCATGACGGAAGTCGCCAAACGGAAAACGGGCAAGATCCTTGCCATTGCAGGGGTCTGCGCCGCCCTCGTCCTGGGCGGTATTGGCGTTGCCACCGTTCCTGGATTGCTGGCCGGTGCCACCCCGAATGGCGTGGGAACAACCCAATCCACTCCGACGCCAGAGGCTAAACCCGTGGAGATGGGCATCACACCGCTGGACGGCGCTGTGGAATGGAATCCAGTGGTTGGCCCCCAGATCAAGGCCGTCAACGGTAAGGTCAAGGACGTAGTTTTGGCGCCGGTTGACGGCGGTACACCTGTGCAGGGGAAGACCAGCGCGGACGGCAGCACGTGGACAACCCTTGAGGTCCTGAAGTTCAAGACCCAGTACAGCTATTCCTTCACCATTGTGGACACCGCGGGTAAGGAAACCAAGAAGACGCAGACCTTCACCACGGTTTCTGCTGCCTACGAAGCCGACGCTTCCATCTATCCGCGCAACGGCACAGTTGCCGGCTCGGGCCAGCCGATCGAAATCAACTTCAGTGAACCTGTGGTTGACAAGGCCGCGATGGAAAAGCGCGTCGCCATCACTGTTTCATCGGGCCAGCCAGTCGCGTGGCATTGGTACTCGGACAAGAAGGTCCGCATTCGCCCGGAGGCATTCTGGGCGTCGGGAACCACGGTCACAGTGGATATGAAGCTCCTGGGCGTCGATTTCGGCAACAACATGATTGGAAATGGCGATGTTGTTTCCACTTTCACTACTGGGCCGCAGCGCGTGGCTGTAGTGGATGACAACACCAAGACGATGAACGTGTATTTCGACGGCCAGTTGATGCACACCGCGCCCGTATCGCTTGGCGGAGAAGACTGGCTTTCGCCCACCGGCTACGCCGTGATCCTGGAGCAGGAACGCAAATCCAACTTCAACGCTGGAAGCATCGGCCTCAAACCCGGGGACAAAGGCTACTACGCTCCTATGGTCGTGGATTATGCCAACCGCCTCACCTGGTCCGGCGTCTACGTCCATCAGGCCCTGGAGTCCGCTTGGGGCGCCATTGGACGCGTGAACGTCTCCCACGGCTGCGTTGGGTTGCTGCCAGACGACGCCGCGTGGTTCTTCAACAACATGAAAACCGGCGACGTCGTGCAGATCCTGAATACCGGTGCGCCAGCCGTGGAACCCTTGGAGGGCTTCGGCGACTGGAACGTCCCTTGGGCCAGCTACGCCCAGCGGTAGCCGCCATTTCCAGCCGGGGACACAATTGCTGTGACAATTTCGCCAACCCTTCGCCCGGACTGCAGCAATTGCTTCGCTCTCTGCTGCACCGCCCTTGGCTTCGCCCGCTCGGCTGATTTCGCGATCGATAAACCCGCTGCTTCGGCCTGCCCGAACATGGCCAGCGACTTTTCCTGCACTATCCATCAACGTTTGCGGCCTCGCGGATTCAGCGGATGTACCGTCTTTGACTGCTTCGGCGCAGGCCAAGTGGTTTCCCAGCACACATTCGGGGGCACGAGTTGGGTCCAGGACCCAGCGTCCAAGTCCTCGATGTTCGCTGTCTTCAAGGTGGTCAAGCAACTGCACGAAATGTTGTGGTATTTGTCCGAAGCTGAGCAACGCGCTTTCGATCCGGAGCTGGCCGCCACCGCCCGCCGGCTGTCCACAGATATTGAAACCACATCCCAAGGCGAGGCATCCGCAGTCCTGGCTGCCGACGTCGGACATTTACATGCTGAAGTGCGTGCCCTGCTGATGGAGGTCAGCGAGGAGGTGCGCGCTTCATATGGGGCTGAGGGCCGTGAAATGCCCGACGGCGGACTCCACCCGGGTGCCGACCTCATGGGCGCCAACTTGGCAAAGCGACAACTGTGCGGCTCGGACCTCCGCGGTGCCTACCTGATAGGGGCAAACCTGGAGCGCAGTGACTTAACCGCCGTGGACCTCCTCGGCGCCGATCTGCGCGATACCCGTCTCCACGGCGCCAACCTCTCCAGGTCCCTCTACCTGACGCAACCGCAAATCAACGCCGCCCAGGGAAGCCCCGAAACGCGCCTACCCGAAAGGCTCACGACGCCGGCGCACTGGCACTAAGAAGGGCGGCGAAAGGCTGGGGGTCGGGGTCCGGCAGCGTGCGTCCAAGCGAGGAACGAGCGAACGTGCCTGGACAGTACAGCCGGCGGCCTCCGGCCGGAAGCCCCGGCGTTGTCTCAGTCCTGTGTAAACGGCAGCTTGCGCAGCCTTTCGCCGATGGCGGCGTTGCGCTGTTCCGCTGTGCGGAGGCGGACAAGTTCGCGGTTGCGTCGCTCGCCGAGGACCGCCCCTATGTAGTCCTCGGGGATGGTTCCCGCTGGCGGTGGCGGCGCGACGTAGTTGGCCAGCTCGGAGGCCAGTGCTGCGGCCATCCTGACGCGTGAGGATGGTGCCATGAGATATGCCTGCTGAACGAAGGTTCCCGCCCGGCGGGCTGTGGCGTCGGGGATCCGGCCAATGTCCGCCATGGCTACCCACGGTTGGAGGTAGGGCGGAGCGCCGGGAAAGATCCTCGGCTCGGAGGGCACGCGCTGCCGCAGCGAGTAAGTGCCGGCCACGACGTCGCCGAGGCGCTTGGACTTGTCGTTGAAAAGTGCCACGCCGATAGCGAGGCCACCGAAGGTCATGTAAATCTCGAGGAACCCCAGCAATCCACGGATGACCGCGTGCCGGAACCTGATGGATCCGCCGTCGTCCCGGACCACGCGCAGGCCCGCGGCCAGTTTCCCCAGTGAGCGGCCGCGGGTGAGTGTCTCCACAGTGACGGGAACGATGACGAAGGAGAAGACCACACAGGCCAGGATCATGGCCCGGACCGCGGCTTCATCGAGATCCCGGGCGGCGGAGAGGACCAGGACGATGAGGAGGATCAACATCAGGACGTTGGCAATGACGTCCAGAATGAGCCCCAGAGCGCGGGCGGCGAAGGACGCCGGGCGCAACTCCAAGACCACTGCTTCGCCTGTGATGATTGAACTCAAGTCCGCCCCCGGTGCGTAGCAATCGCGGCGGGCGCATCAAGTACCCGCATCAACGAGTCTAGCCGCGCCCATCCCGACAGACAGGGATAGGGCAGACAGGGACTGGGCAGACAGGGATAGGGTGGTGCCGTGGACATCGATGCCTTTTCGGCCGTGCATGGGAACAAATGGTCGCGGCTCACTTTTCTGGCCCATAAGCGGCGGCTCACTGGATCCGAAGCCGACGAATTGCTGCGCCTGTACCAGACTGTCTCCGCACATCTGTCACTCATCCGCTCGGTGGCTCCCGAGACGGCCTTGTCCTCATCACTGTCTGCCGCACTTGCCCAAGCTCGAACCAGGTTCACCGGGGCACGTTCGAACTTCATGGAAGACCTCGCCCGCTTCTTCGTCATCGCACTGCCCGCGGCGTTCTACAGACTCCGATGGCTGACGGTGTGGTGTGGGGTCTTCTTCATGCTGGTGAGTGGCGCGTACGCACTTTGGATCGGGACGTCGCCTGAGGCGCTGCGAGCCGCATTTGGCAGCGATGACAGGGTGCGTCAGTACATTGAAGACGATTTCATCGACTACTACTCGGAGAACCCGGCCGCGTCCTTTGCCGGCGCGGTCTGGACCAATAACGCCTGGATTTGCGCTCAAGCCGTTGCGTTCGGAATTACGGGATTTTGGGTGCCCATGATTCTCTTCCTCAACGCCCAAGGCGTTGGCGCGGCTGCCGGTGTGTTTGCCTCTGCGGGAAAATTGGATGTCTTCTTTAGTTACATCCTTCCCCACGGACTCATGGAACTTACCGCAGTGTTCATCGCCTGCGCAGCCGGGCTGAAAATTTTTTGGTCAATGGTCCGGCCCGGACCCAGGACCCGGATGCAGGCCGTCGCCGACGAAGGGCGTTCGCTCATCACGGTTGCCCTCGGGCTGGTCTTGGTACTTCTCATTTCGGGCGTGGTGGAAGCATTCGTGACACCAAGCCCCTTGCCTGTTTGGATGAAGATCGCGATCGGGGCACTGGTCCTGGCAGCTTATTGGACGTACACCCTGGTTCTGGGTGGACGTTCATTCCGTTCGGGCGCCACTGGCGACCTTGACAGCCATGACGCCGGCTACCGGGGGATTGCGGTCTAGGCGAACATGCCCGCACCTTACAGTTGCGTTTCGATCTTGCTCTACGCGGGGTGGCTCCTCGTCTCCGCCCAAACCCGGACTGTAGGCTCGAATGCAGACAAGAGTGCCGGCAGCATGGTTAGGCCGGTGGGATGCCTACGGAAGTGAAACCGCTGTGAGTGACAAGAGCCGAAAACCACAAGATCCGGAGACGGACGTCCATGAGGACCCCGACGAGCCGGCCTTTGACTGGATGAAGCCCACCGCGCCGGGTGGTTCTTCTGCTGCTCCCTCAGGCCAGGTCCCGGTTCAGCCGGAGAGCCGCGCTGACCGGAAGGCTGCCGAGTCCGCGGACGTGGAGCCGGAGCCGCCGCTATTCGCTGAGACGGTGGCAGATGCGCCCGCAAGTCGCCAACCCACGCACTATTCCGAACCGTTGCCGACGTCGGCCCTTCAGGTTCGTCCGCCGGAGGACGAGGTTGCCAGGCGCAATGCAGAACGCGAGCAGGCAGCGAAGGTCAAGCCAATGGGCCCCAGGATTTTCCAGGTACTGCTCGCGGTCTTCTTCCCTGTGATCCTCCTGGTGCTGGCTGTCCGGGCAGTGACCAGCCCCCTGTTCCTCTGGGTTGAATACAACCGGCCGGGTTTCCCGGGAGACGGGTACGGGTTCAGCACGGACGATCGCATGACTTATGGCTCCTACGCTGTGGACTACTTGAGCAACTGGTCGGGGCCACGGTATTTGGGTGGCTTGGTCAACCAGGACGGCGCCAAGCTTTTCAAAGACAGCGAAGTCGCGCACATGGCGGACGTGAAGATGGTCATTCTGACATCCTTTGGTGCCGGCCTGTTGCTCATTCTTCTGAGCATCATCGCCATTGCCTACTTGCGTAAGCGCAGTGAAGGTGGCGTTCGGCGTGGGCTCTTCGCCGGCTCCATCGTCACTTTGGTCATCATCATTGGCCTTGCAGTGTTGGCAGCCCTGAGCTGGCAGCAGTTCTTCACCGAGTTCCACCGGATCTTCTTCGCCAATGGCACCTGGACCTTCTCCCTGGAAGACACGCTCATCCGTCTCTTCCCGGGACAGTTCTGGGTGGATGCCGGAATCGTCATTGGAGCGCTCGTGTTCCTGGCGGCGACGGTCACCTTCATCCTCACCTGGCCCACGCGGCGTCGCCGGGGTTTGGACTCAAAGTCAGAAGCCGAAGAAGAAGCATCCTCAACAGAGATCGACGACGACGGCGAGGCGGAAGGTCTCCGTAAGGACACCAACGACACCGTCGCATAACCACCGAGCCGCTACTTTTCGTAAAGCTTTTCCACCAACGACGAGAAGTCCTTAACCACAACGGCCCGCTTCAGCTTCAGCGAGGGCGTCAAGTGCCCCGACTCGACGCTGAGATCTGCAGTGATAAAGCCAAACTTACGGATCGATTCAGCGGACGAAACCAGGGTGTTCGCTTCGTCCACGGCGGACTGAACTGCTGCACGGACGCGCTCGTCCTTCGCGGCTTCACTGGGGGACATGGCGTTACGCTTGTTCTCGGCGCACCAGTCTGCGAGTCCTTCGGGATCCAGTGCCACCAGCGCTGCGACGAACGGCTTGCCGTCGCCCACCACCACGGCCTGTCCCACGAGCCGGTGCTCCCGTAGTTTCTCCTCAAGGGGAGCGGGAGCGACGTTCTTGCCGCCAGCGGTGACCAACAGGTCTTTTTTCCTGCCGGTGATAGTCAGGAACCCGTCGGCGTCGAGCTCGCCCAGGTCTCCTGTGCGGAAGAAGCCGTCCACGAAGGCCTCAGCGGTGGCGGCCTCATTCCGGTGATAGCCCTTGAAGACGCCGATTCCCTTGACCAACACCTCCCCATCCTGTCCCACGCGGATGGTGGTGCCGGGCAACGGTATGCCAACAGTCCCTATTCGGGACATGCTTGGCGTGTTGACGGTGCAGGGCGCAGTGGTTTCGGTCAGGCCATAGCCCTCAAGGACCGGGATTCCCGCGCCGTGGAAGAAGTGGTTCTCCCGGAGGCTGAGGGGGCTGGCTCCAGACACGGTGTAGCCGACGGCCCCGCCGAAGACCTCCCGCACCTTGGGGTAGAGGAGTTTGTTGAATGCCGAGTGCTTGAGACCAAGGAACCAGCCTGGACCGGGCCCCTGCCCGCGGGCGGCGAGGTCCACCGCCGTCGAATATTCGACGGCGGTGGCGGACGCAGCGGCGAACAGTCCGGACTTTCCTGACATGGCGGCTTTGTGTCCGGCCCCGGCGTAGACCTTTTCGAAGATCCGGGGAACTGCGAGCAGGAAGGTGGGTTTGAAAGCTCCCAGGTCCGCCATGAGACCGCTGGCACCGGAGCTATGCCCCAAGGTGACGCCTGCGGTGAGGCAGACCACCTGGACTGCCCTCGCCAGGACATGTGCCAGCGGTAGGAACATCAACGTTCGCGCGCCGTGCTGCATCAGCAGTTCGGGAAGGAACGGGATCACGTTCCGGGCAACCAACACGAAGTTGCCATGGGTGATTTCGCAGCCCTTGGGTTTGCCGGTTGTGCCGGAGGTGTAGACGATCGAGGCGACATCGGACAGGTTGGCGGCGCTGCGCTGGCGCTCAAGTTCGGCATCCATAATGCCAATTCCGACGGCGGCGAGGCTGGTCAGGTTGGGGGCCTCGCCGTCGTGCTCCATACGGATGATCGTCACGGGGTCCTCACCCAAGGCTGTCGAGTTCTCAACCAGGCCGCGAAGAAGGTCTGCCTTGGAGGTGTCCTCCACAAAGATGCGCCGGGCGCCGGAATCGGCAAGGATCCACTCGATCTGGCTTGCCGAAGACGTTTCATAAATGGGCACGGTAACCCCGCCAGCCATCCAGATGGCGAAGTCCACCAAGGTCCATTCGAAACTTGAACGGGACAGCACAGCTACAGGATCGCCGGGGTTGACGCCTCCTGCGATGAGGCCCTTGGCCAGGGCCTGCACGTCCGCGAGGAAGCGCGCAGCGGGAACGTTCAGCCAGCCATTGGCTGTCTTATGGGCGTACAGGTTGCCGAACGGGTCCTTGGCGCATCGTTCCAGAAGGAGGTCGGTCACGTTGGTATTCTCGTCGGCCTCGACCAGAAGCTCCGTGCTTGCCTCCCTCACGATCTTCCTCCTAGATCCACGATGGCATCCACATTCTCATCCGCCATTCCTGGTAGCTGATGACTTCGGCGGTCAGCACAGGATAGAAAAACGCTGTGGCCAGTACGGCCAACACCACAATCAAGCCCACGACGTAAAGTCCGGATCTCCGCCGCCAGGGAGGATCGCTGCTGCGACCCAACACCAGCCCCAGAACGTACGTCAGGGCCAGCACCAGGAACGGTTCAAAGGAAACTGCGTAGAAAATGAACATCGTGCGTTCCGGGTACATGAACCACGGCAGGTATCCGGCCGCGACTCCAGCCAGGATGGCCCCGGCCCGCCAATCCCGCCTGCCGGCCCACCAGAAGAGCAGGATCACCAGGGCTATGGTGCCGCCCCACCACACAATGGGGTTGCCTACGGGCAGGATGGCCGAGGAGCAGGTCTCGGCAATGCAGCCGGCAGTTCCCTGCTTCGGCGATTGGTAATAGAACGAGGTTGGCCTGCCCATGACCAGCCAGGTCCAGGGGCTGGACTCGTAGGGGTGGTCGGCGCTGAGGCCCTGATGGAACTTGTAGGCCTCAAGGTGGTAATGCGCCAGCGAACGCACGGAATTGGGCAGCCAATCCCACCCGGGCGCGGGATTGGTGGCCGCCCACTGGCGGTAGTACGCATCCTTGGAGAGAAACCAGCCGGTCCACGTGGCCACGTAGGTGGCTGCCGCAATCGGGACAATGGTCAGGAAAGCCGGCAGGCCATCCTTCATGAGCGCTGCACTGGGCCAGCTGCGGATCCCGGCGATGCGGCGGGCGCTCATGTCCCAGAAGACAGTCAACAAGCCGAAAGCCGCGACGAAAAACAGCGCAGACCATTTGGTGCCTACGGCCAGGCCGAGGTAAATGCCAGCAACAAGGCGCCACCATCGCATGCCCAGCCAGGGGCCGGCCAACAGTTGCGCGGCGGAAGGCCTGCCATGGGGCGAAGCAGCCGCACGGGCGGCGAGCCTGGATGCAAGGCGACGCCGGCCGTCGTCGCGGTCCAACAACAGCGCGCCAAAGGCGGCAAGGATCCAGAACGCGAGGAAGATGTCCAGCAGGGACGTTCGCGACAACACCAGATGGTGGCCGTCAACCGCGAGCAGCAACCCGGCCACTGCGCCAAGGGTGTGGGAACGGAAGAGCTTCAGCGCGATGAGCGAGAGGAGGAAGACCGTGAGCGTCCCGGTCAAGGCGGCACCGAAGCGCCAGCCGAAAGGATTGTCAGCCCCAAACAACCACATACCAAAGGCGATCATCCATTTCCCGACCGGAGGATGAACTACGTACTCCGGGGTGTTGAGCAGGATTTCGGGATTGCCGGCGTTGAAGGAATCGTTGGCATTGGCAGGCCAGCTGCGTTCATATCCGCTGATGAGGTACGAATACGCGTCTTTGACGTAATAGGTTTCGTCGAACACCAGGCTGTGTGGGACCTCAAGACGGAAGAAGCGCAGGATTCCGCCGATGACGGCGTTAATGGTGGGAATCAACCAGAACCATAAACGCAACGACGGCGGGTAGTCCCGCCAGGTTTGGATCACCCCGATCAACCGCGACTTCAGGGCGTCTTCTGTATAGGCCGTGGTGGGGCTGGCGATCCAGGGGTGGCCTGCCAGCCGGCGTCCCAGAGCCGGTCTGGTGTTCCTGTTGCGGTCGCTAGCAGCGTGCTGTCCGGAAGGAGGGCGCCAGGACTTGCTCGTCTTGGTCATTGTTGTCCTGGTGGTCTCTTCCGCGCCGTTGGTTGCCGCCACGTCCGTGGCTCCGGAACGTAACGCCGAGGCTGCGGGGGTTCCGGAATCGGTGGTGGGAACGGGGGACTGGCTCACCCGCCCATGCTACCTTTCCATTCTTACTGCGGCGTTGAGGTGCGCGCGGCATTAGGCTTGGCAGGTGGAAGAACAGCGCAGCACCCCGGACGAAGCCCCCTTTGACGATGAACCGGCGGTTGATGAACCGGACGCCGGTGCCGCCGCGATCCCAACGGCAGCGAGTGGCAGGATTGTGCTTGCTGCCACTCCAATAGGCAACGTGGGCGATGCATCGTCCCGCTTGATTGAGCTCCTGGCGACCTCGGACATCGTTGCCGCGGAGGACACCCGCCGCCTGCATCGGCTGGTCCAGGCCTTGGGCGTAGAGGTGTCCGGGCGCGTCATCAGCTATCACGAACACAATGAGGTAGCCAAGACCGGTGAACTGCTGGACTATGTGCGGGCCGGCAAAACCATCCTGATGGTCAGCGACGCCGGAATGCCGGCCGTCTCGGACCCTGGCTTCCGCTTGGTGGAAGGCGCTGTAGCGGCTGGCCTGACTGTCACTGCCGTTCCGGGACCTTCCGCCGTGCTGACAGCCCTTGCACTATCCGGGCTGCCCACAGACCGCTTTTGCTTCGAGGGCTTCCTGCCACGGAAGTCGGGGGAGCGGAATTCCCGTCTGGCAGACTTGGCTGACGAGCGCCGCACCATGGTCTTCTTCGAGGCACCGCACCGGCTCGAAGTGATGCTTCGGGCACTGCACGAGCGCTTCGGGGCAGAACGGCGCGTTGCTGTTTGCCGTGAACTGACCAAAACCTATGAGGAAGTGATCCGCGGAACGCTGCGCGAGCTCCTGGAGTGGGCGGAAAACAACGAGGTTCGCGGTGAAATTGCCGTGGTTGTAGGTGGAGCTCCCGAGCAGGCCCCCGGCAAACCGGAAGACCATGTGGCTGCCGTGAACGAGCTGATCTCCCAGGGAATCCGGCTGAAGGAAGCCGTTGCCGCCGTGGCGGATGATGCCCGTGTCAGTAAGCGGGAGCTGTATTCCGCGGTGCTTGCAGCCCGCTGATCCTCCCTGTGCAGATGCACAATTTGGCGAGCGTATGGCAGTGCGTGAAGGCGTAGACACTGCTTCTTGCATGGCAGTACCGTGGCAGTAATTCAAGCCAATTCTGGCAAGGAACCCTAGTGGTGCAACCCTCCAATGCACCCAAGACGAAGGAGTCGCCATGACTGTCACGGTTGAACGCGAAAGCGAACTGCTGGCTTCCGTCCCCACCGGCCTGCTGATCAACGGTCAGTGGCGCCCGGCGGGATCCGGAAAGACCTTTGATGTTGAGGACCCGGCTACGGGCAAGGTCCTGCTCAGCATCTCCGACGCCGGTGCTGAAGACGGTGCCGCCGCCCTCGACGCCGCCGCTGCCGCCCAGGCTGACTGGGCACGCACTGCGCCCCGTGAACGTGGCGAGATACTGCGTCGTGCCTTCGAACTGGTCACCGAGCGCGCCGAGGACTTCGCCCTGCTCATGACCCTCGAAATGGGCAAACCGCTGGCAGAAGCCCGCGGCGAGGTCACGTACGGTGCCGAGTTCCTGCGCTGGTTCTCCGAAGAAGCCGTCCGTGTTTCAGGCCGCTATTCTGCTGCACCGGACGGCAAGAACCGCCTGCTCGTGCAGAAGAAGCCGGTTGGGCCCTGCCTGCTCATCACGCCGTGGAACTTCCCGCTGGCAATGGCAACCCGCAAGGTAGCCCCCGCCGTCGCCGCTGGCTGCACCATGGTGCTCAAGCCCGCAAACCTTACCCCGCTGACCAGCCTGCTCTTCGCCCAGGTCATGCAGGAAGCCGGACTTCCCGCAGGTGTCCTGAACGTCATCCAGACCTCAACTGCCGGTGCTGTCACGGGCCCGTTGATCAAGGATGACCGCCTCCGCAAGATCTCCTTCACGGGCTCCACGCCGGTAGGCCAGGCCCTGATTCGCGAAGCCGCTGACAAGGTCCTGCGCACGTCCATGGAACTGGGCGGCAACGCACCGTTCGTCGTCTTCGAGGACGCCGACCTGGACAAGGCCGTTGAAGGCGCCATCGCCGCCAAGATGCGCAATATGGGCGAGGCCTGCACCGCAGCAAACCGCTTTATCGTGCACGAGTCCATCGCCGACTCCTTCGCTGAGAAGTTCGCAGCGAAGATCGGCTCCCTCACCACGGCACGCGGTACTGACCCGGAGTCCAAGGTTGGTCCGCTAATCGACGGCAAGGCCCGCGATGGTGTTCACGCCCTCGTCACCGAAGCTGTAGCAGGAGGTGCCACAGCAGTGACCGGTGGCGCCGCCGTCGACGGTCCCGGCTACTTCTACCAGCCCACTGTGCTGAAGAACGTCGCCGCCGACTCCCGTATCCTCCAGGAAGAAATCTTCGGACCTGTGGCCCCGATCGTCACGTTCTCCACCGAAGACGACGCCATCCGCCTGGCCAACAACACCGAATACGGCCTGGTTGCCTACGTCTTCACGAAGGACCTCAACCGTGGCCTCCGCGTCAGCGAAAAGCTCGAGACCGGCATGCTCGGCCTCAACGCCGGCGTCATCTCCAACGCCGCTGCACCGTTCGGTGGCGTCAAGCAGTCCGGCCTGGGCCGCGAAGGCGGCTCCGAAGGCATCGAAGAGTACCTCTACACCCAGTACGTAGGTATCGCTGACCCTTACGCCGACTAGGTCCTTGGGTCCCGTCCTCCGCTCTCGCAACAAGAACGGTAGAGACAAGCAAGGGCTCGACGCCGGAACCATAAGTTCCGGAGTCGGGCCCTTTGCTGTTCCCGGGCGAGCCGTTGTGGTGTTTGCGGTCTTAGCGGCGTTGCGGAAGAAGTCCCTTGACTGCGCGGCCGGATCTGGCAATCCCTCGCCCCGTCCGCCGGAACAGGGACCCCACAGCGCGGAAGGGGGCACCGAGTGCGTGGAACCAGCGCCGCATGAGCGACGGCGGCAGCCAGTTGGCGCGGAAGCGAACCAACCAGCTGGTATTGTTCCGCAACGATTCACGAACGACGGCGATCCTGGCCGCCGCCGGCGAGGCGGCCTCCATCGGGCGACCATAACGTTGCCGTTCGAAGTCCGCGGTGAGTGAAGCGACGGCGGCATGAGCGGCGTCGTCGAGACCTCCGGCCTCACCCAGAATGGAACTTGAACGGAGCCGGGCGGAAAAGTGCCTTGGCGTCTCACTGGGCGTGGACGGCACACCATAATCCGTGGCGAGGTCCTGCAACTCTGCCCATGCGAGGGCAGCGGAATCATGGTGACCCCGTGATGCCCGATCCGCTGGTTCCTTGGGATTTAGCCGGCGGCGTCGCAGGATTACCCTGCTCAGCCTCGGCGAGCCAAGGAAAGCCGCGAGCAACAGCACTGACGAAATCGTGGCAATAACCGTTGGCAGGGGGTCACTTGGAGCAGAGCCGGCAGTTTGCGCGTCGCCTCCCGGCAGCGGAACAGTGGTTGGAGGAGGCGTCACTGCGGTGCCTGGAACGTCCTTCTCGTCAGCATTGGTGCTCAGGCCGCCCGGGACTGAGGACTCGGTGGCATACTCCGGAACAACGCCGCGCGATGGGGTCGGCTCAAAGGGTACCCACCCCAGTCCTTCAAAATAGAGCTCGGGCCATGCATGGGCGTCACGGGCGTCTACCTCATACTCCGGGAACGATCCCTGACCTACCAAGGCGACAGTTTCGCCCGTAAGCCGGCCGGGCGCGTATCCCACTGCGATGCGGCTGGGGATGCCCTCCACTCTTGCCATGACCGCCATGGCGGAGGCGAAGTGGACGCAATAGCCGCTCTTGACCGCCAGGAAGTCCGCCAGCACCGACAGCCCGTTGCCGTCATAGCCGTTTTGGACCGGAGCCTGAAGGGAGTACGTGAATTCACTGGAGCGCAAGTATTTCTGGATGGCCAGCGCCTTGGCGTAGTTGTTGCCTGCTGAAGACGTCACTTGCTCCGCAGTCTGGCGCACAATGCTTGGCAGGTTCCCTGGAACGCGGAGGAAATCCTCCGAAATGGACTTTGGCTTACCCGTGGCTTGGGACAGTGCCTGCGCGGTGATCTTGGGTGCGGCCGAGAAGACCACATACCGTTGTGCCAGTGTGCTGGTCTCGGTGCTCATGATGCTCAGGGTGGCTGGATCCCAGGTCCAACGGCCGTTCAGCCCATTAACGGAGACGGGGGCGAACGGTGCCGGCAAGTAGGGGCTGGTGAACAAACCCGCGTTGATGGACGTCACCGCATTCACGACTTCTCCCTGGATGGAGTAGCCCGGCTCTATCCGGTCCACCCCGCTCCGCCTTGACGCGGAGCGGTCATCGGGAGCCCAGGTTTCGCCGTCGAAGTGGTCAATGGTGACGGACCTCAGGTAAGTGGCGGCGCTGGAACTAGTGGAGTACGTGATGCGTCCTGCCCCCGTGGGACTCCGCAGGCTGTTACCCAGGGTGATCATCGGATTCAGGCCATTCGAGGTACCCCAGGGGCTCAGCCGCGAACCTTGCGGGAAGGTGCCGGTTTCAAACCCTGGAATGGCCAATGGAACAACCAACGCCAAACCCAGTGCCAGTGCGCCCGTCACCAGGGAGCGCCTGATCTGGCCGGAACTTCGTGGTGCTCCGGACTGCAGCCTCGCATCAGGCGCGAACCAATGGCTGCAACCAAGAATGAGCAGATATCCCACGGTGGCCCCAACGAAACCTGCGACACCTACGCTTTGCGGCTTGATGGTTGCCGGAACCACCATGACGGCGAGGAGGCCGATTCCACTGGCCGCCGGCATCGATAGCGGCACGGCCAGAGCGTCAATCAGGATCACCAGCAGTCCCAGGCAGGCGCAGGTGACGAAGACAATCCCAGCGTTGGGTGCCACTGGAGCGCTCTCCGACACAACAGTCTCTGCGGCGCGCTTGATGAGCCGGCCTACCGCGGTAAACGTCCCGGTGGTGGGGACAAAGCCCAGGAAGCTGTCCTGCCGGCAGAAAGTGAAACTGAGTATCCCGGCCAAAGCGGCCAAGGAGCCCAACGTGGTAAGCAGAGGCTGGATCCGGAGGGTCCGGAGGATGGCCAGCGTCAGGGCCACAGCCACAACGGTGGTGATCAGGGGCATGAACCAGGCCCAACCCCTGAACACTCCATTCAGTGATAGAGCTGAACCGAGAACGGCCACGGCCACCGAACCGGCCATGATCCACGGGTAGAGGCCGGGCGGCT
This sequence comes from Paenarthrobacter sp. 10L420, assembly GCF_056395385.1. NCBI lineage: Bacteria > Bacillati > Actinomycetota > Actinomycetes > Micrococcales > Micrococcaceae > Paenarthrobacter > Paenarthrobacter sp. 10L420. The sequence continues at coordinate 194,849 of NZ_JBFTJK010000002.1, forward strand.
GGGCTCGCTGTGGGGGAGGAGTGGGGGCGTCTCCGCCGGCCCCCTGTTGCGGTAGGCCTCGCGGGTACGTTGCGGGGGACCCACGATGGGACGTGGCGGTCATCGTGGCACCGCCGCTCCGCGCCGTACGTCCATTGCCGCACTGGCGGCGAGGACTATTCCGCCTTCGTCGAAGCCGGACCAGGCTGCCGTCAGTGGTGTCTTGGACGTGACGGAGACAGCTTTCCAGCCGCCTTGCCTCAAGGTTTCCAGGACATCGTCCTTGTTGCGGGAGTCATGGTTGCGGGAGTCCGGGTTGCGGGACTCGTTATTGCTTTGAGGGTCCGTAACTACTATCGCGAAGGCGTTGGCGCCATAGCCGGCCGCTGGAGCAAGGGCCTTGGCCTCGGCCAGGGTCAGGTTGCCAAGCAAGGCAAGGAGCGGGCCGCGCAAACGATGTGCGGCGAGCTTGTCCATCAGGCGGTCATCGAAGACGGAATCAACGTTTTCCTGGCCCGGTACCTCCGATGCCCCATTTAGACGGTGAACCGTAGAACCAGAGGGTTCAGGGGAGCGCTGTTCATGCTCCGGACTACTTTCTCCCGTGCGGTGGTGTTCAGCCCTGTGGTGGTCAACCCAGTGGTGTTTTGGTCCGCTCAATTCAATGGCGGCCAAGCCTTCGGCAATGGCATGAAGGCCGGCGACGCCACTGAACTCTTCCACGCCCGGGTCCGGTGCCGACGGCGAGCGAATGAAGGCCGGGCTACCGAAGGCGTCCAGGACGCGCAGCGAGTAGTTCCGTTCGGCCAAGTGCGCGCTGATGGACATCGCCGCTGTTACAACCCACTCAAAATTCGGGCTGGTCACGAGGTCGGAGTCGTCGTCGTGCGAGCTGAAAACCGAGCTAGTGCCGGAGGCGAAGGCTGCGAAACGTTGGTCAAGGATGATGGTGGCTTCCGGAGTGGTGACCGATTCCTCCTGGCGGACCATGAGCTGTCCGTGCCGCGCCGTCGCGGGCCAGTGGACGCGGCGCATGGGATCCCCATGCCGGTATTCGCGCGTCATGATGTCGTCGTCGCTGGGGTTCGCCCTGATCCGGGTGGCCGTTACGCCATCGTTCCCACGCGCCCCGGCGAGTCCCGTTACGGGAAGTTCGAGGGCGGCCGGCGTCACAGTGAGGAGGTCGCCGTCGTCGATGGCATGTCGCCGCAACGACAAGCCGAAGGGGTCGCTGAACTCGGCAGTAACAGGACCTATGCGGAACTGTCCCCGCTTGCCGGATCGCAGATGGTATTCGTAGCGGCTGGTGCCGCCTGTTGCAGTCCGCGCCGGGAAGCGGAAAGCCGGCGGATCGCCGAACCGTGGAGGCAATTGTTCCTCCATGATCACGTGGCCAGTGGAGAACGTGGACCGGGCAACAGCCAGGCGAACCGTGGTGGCGGTGGACGTTTCCACGGTGGAGGGATTGAATTCCCGATACACCTGGAACTTGGGTTTCAGCACCCGGACTCCGGCCAGCGCAACCAAGGGAAGTATCAACAAAAATACGGCCAGAGTCAGGAGATCGCGCCTGCCCATAATGTACGCACATACAAGCGAGAGAACCCCGGCGGCGAGCAATCCCCATCCGCGGCTGGTGAACAAATGCTTGGGGAGCCGATCCACGAGTGCCATGCCCGCTGTCTCCTATGCGCTTTGCTTGTCCCTGCGCCACGCGCCAGGCGGCTCCTGGGCGACCGGGAGGGAAGCGAGGATGCCACGCAGGACGGTTTGGGGAGTATCGCCGGAACTCGCAGCCTTCCGGTCCAGGATGATGCGGTGGGCGAGCACCGATTCGACCACGTCCACGACGTCGTCGGGAAGAACAAAATCGCGTCCATCCAAAGCTGCCGTAGCCTTCGCGGCGCGCAGCAACTGCAGCAAGGACCGCGGACTGGCGCCGAGTCGAAGGCGGGCACTTTCACGGGTGGCCCGGCCAATGGCAACCGTGTATTCCTTGATGGCCGTGGACACGTAAACCTGCTGGACGGCTGCAATCATGGCTGCCACATCGGCCGCTGTGACCACCGGGGTTACGTTGATCAAAGGAGAGGACGCCTGATGCGTTTCCAGCATCTCGATCTCGGCATCCCTGTCCGGATAGCCCATGGAAATTCTGGCCATGAAGCGGTCGCGCTGGGCCTCGGGCAGCGGATAGGTGCCCTCCATTTCTATGGGATTCTGCGTTGCCACCACCATGAACGGCAATCCCAGCTGGTACGAGTGCCCGTCCACCGTCACCTGATGCTCTTCCATGCACTCCAGGAGCGCAGACTGGGTCTTGGCCGAGGCGCGGTTGATTTCGTCGCCGATCACGATGTTCGCGAACACGGCACCTGGCCGGAACTCGAACTGCCGCGAAGACTGATTGTAGATGGACACGCCCGTCACATCAGAGGGCAAAAGGTCGGGGGTGAACTGGATACGGGACACTGTGCAGTCCACGGTCCGGGCCAGTGTCTTTGCCAGCAGGGTCTTGCCAACCCCGGGCACATCCTCCAGCAGGAGATGGCCCTGGGCCAGGAGAACCGTCAGTGCAAGCTTTGCTGCGTCTGCCTTGCCATCGATGACCTTGCTGATGGATGCCAGGATGCGCTCGCTGGCATCGTGGAAACGTTCCGCGTCCATGACCTGCGGCTTGTGTCCGTTGAGCGCCGCGGCGTCCCGGGGCAGCGCACTGTACGCCTCGCCCTGAAGTCGGGTAGGTTCAACGGTGACTTGTCGCTTGGACTCCATGGATTGCCCTTCAGCCGTGGCCAACGCCGGTGTCGGCCGTCTGTCCGTTCCAGACTACCCAGACTTTGGCCGTCCCTGACATAGTGCTCCGGGAATTTATGTGCCAACTGGAATTTGTCTCCAAGCATGGGGGACCGCGGTCCGATTAAGGTGGGAGCATGTGCAATTCCCTCGCCCCCGCTCCCTACCGCGCGTCCTCCGGTGCAACAGAAGCATCGGATTCCCGCAAAGAGTACCCGCCAGCCCCGGAACCGCTTCCCGTCCCGGTGATGGACAACCACACACACTTGGACTTCCGCCACGGATTGATCGAAGTCGGTGTTGCGGACGCTATGGATGCCGCCGAGGCTGTTGGTGTCCAGGGGGCGATCCAGGTTGGCTGCGACCTGGAATCGTCGCGCTTCACAGTGCAAGCAGTGGAGGCCGATGCCCGCTTGTTGGGTGCCGTTGCCATCCACCCCAACGACGCACCCGTCTACGCGGGGCGGGGGGAGCTGGAATCGGCGCTGGCAGAGATCGAGGGACTGGCCGGCCACCCGCGGATCCGTGCCATCGGCGAGACAGGATTGGACTTCTTCCGAACCCACGGTGAGTGCCTGACACATCAGCGGTATTCCTTCCGGAGGCACATCGACATCGCCAAGCGGCTTGGCCTCACGCTGCAGATCCACGACCGCGACGCCCACGATGACGTGGTGCAGGTGCTGAACGAGGAAGGCGCCCCTGAGCGGGTGGTTTTCCACTGCTTCTCCGGCGACGAGGAACTGGCCCGCATCTGCAATGACAATGGCTGGTACATGTCTTTTGCGGGGACCATGACGTTCAAGAATGCCGGCAACCTCAGGGCAGCGTTGGCCATTGCGGAGCCCAGCCGGATCCTGGTGGAAACAGATTCGCCATTCCTCACGCCACACCCGTACCGTGGCCGGCCAAATGCGAGCTACATGGTGCCATACACCGTTCGCTCGATGGCGGAAGTGACAGAAGATGACCTTTCAGAACTTTGCGCCAGGCTTGCTCAAAATACCGTAAATGCCTACGGATCGTGGGGCTGAAACGGGGTGTTCGAACCCCTCTGGGACTGACGGCGATGAATACCCGGTATGTAGAATTCTTGGTCCGTTTATAACGGATCGGTTACTGTGTACAACAAGTAGCCGGGGTCGGGGAAGGCCTTCGGACAACTGGCCCGGATCCGTCCGGGCTCTTTAGTTGAATGTATTTGGCGGCGCAGATGCCGGCAGCAGAGGGTGGGACCAGGCTTTTTTGCCTGGCCCCTCAGTTTTGCGGCTGGCATTGTTTTTTGCGCTTTTCCCCGTGCCCGGATGGTCTGAGAGTTATGGGCAATCGTGATCAAGTTCTTCACAACGGATGGCAAGTTCAGCTTTCTCAAAGTCGGTGCCCAGTTGCTGGTTGTTGTAGCACTGGTGGTCGGTGTAGTCGCCTTCGTCGGCAACAACAAGACAATCACCCTGAATGTTGATGGCAAGGTGAGCTCCATCAAGACCTTCGGCGGCACAGTTGACCAGGTGGTCAAAGCAGCCAAGGTCGAGCTGAAGGACGCAGACCGTGTTTCACCGGACCTTGATACCCAGGTGGAAAACGGCTCGGTGGTCAATATCAACCTCGCCAAGGCCGTTTCCATCGAATTGGACGGCGCCCGCAAGACCGTCAACACCAACGCGCCGGACGTCGCCGGCCTGGTGAGTGAACTGGGAGTCGCCAGCTCCTCCGAAATCTCCCAGCCGAAGGACGCCTCCCTGGCTGTTACCGGCTCCTTCGTTTCCATCTCCACGCCCAAGACGATCAGCTTGGTAGCTGACGGCAAGGACACCAGCACCACCACGACGGCGCCCGACGTCGCCACCGTCCTGAAGGACGCCGGAGTCACCTTGGGTGCCAGCGACCGCGTCTCCCAGCCCGGCAACGCACCGGTCATCCAGGACATGGTGATCAAGGTCTCCCGGGTGGACACCAGCAAGACCGCCGACGCCACTGAGGAAGTGCCGTTCGAAAGCGTCAGCACCGATAGTGCCGATCTCTACAAGGGCGACGAAAAAGTGACCCAAAAGGGCGTTGCAGGTTCCGTTGTGAAGACGTTCAAGCTGGTCCTGGTGGATGGCCGCGAAGCTTCCCGCACCCTCGTATCCAGCAACGTCACCACTCAGCCCGTCACCGAAAAGATCGCGGTCGGAACCAAGGCCCGCCCGGTCGCTGCCAAGGCTGCCACGTCCAGTGGGCCCACCGGAGCCCCGAACGAAGCCATGTGGGACAGGATCGCCCAGTGCGAGTCCGGCGGAAACTGGTCCATCAACTCCGGCAACGGTTACTACGGCGGACTCCAGTTCTCCAGCCCCACCTGGTTGGCCAATGGCGGCGGCGCGTACGCCCCCACCGCCAACCTTGCCACCAAGGCACAGCAGATCGATATCGCCAACCGCCTCTACGCCAGGAACGGCCTCAGCGACTGGGGCTGCGCGCACGCAGCCTGACCCCGCACAGGCGATACGATACCTAGGTGACTGAACCGAATTCCGAACCCGCCGCCGTCGTGCCTTTGATGGGCGCCACAGATATCCGACGGTTAGCCGAGGAAATCGGTGTCCGCCCCACCAAGACGTTGGGCCAGAACTTTGTCATTGACGGTAATACGATCCGCAGGATTGTCTCAGCCGCCAATATCGACGCCGGGGAAACCGTCCTTGAGGTGGGTCCAGGTCTGGGCTCCCTGACGCTTGGCCTGCTGGACGCCGCGCGCACTGTTGTTGCAGTCGAAATCGATCCCGTGCTCGCCAGGAAGCTCCCCGAAACTGTTCGTGCATGGCGGCCCGAGGCTGAAGAAAACTTCCATCTGGTCCTCTCGGACGCCATGAGGGTTACGGAACTGCCAGTGCAACCGACAGCACTGGTGGCCAACCTCCCGTACAACGTCGCCGTCCCCGTGGTGCTTCATTTGCTGCAACACTTCCCGAGCCTGCAGCATGGCCTGGTCATGGTGCAGGATGAGGTCGCAGACCGCCTGGCAGCAACTCCCGGTAGCAAGATCTACGGCGTGCCCTCGGTCAAGGCCGCCTGGTACGGGCACATGCGCAAGGCCGGCGTGATCGGCATGAACGTGTTTTGGCCTGCTCCAAAGATCCACTCAGGACTCGTTGCCTTTACCCGTCATGACCCACCCGCCACCCACGCCACCCGGGAGCAAGTGTTTGCTGTCATTGACGCCGCGTTTGCCCAGCGTCGTAAGACCCTGCGTGCAGCGTTGGCTGGATGGGCAGGCAGTGCGGCAGAGGCCGAACGGTGCCTCGTCGCCGCAGGCGTTGATCCCACAGCCCGGGGCGAGGTCCTGGACATCGCTGCCTACGTCCGGATCGCCGAAGCCCGCCACCCAGCGGACGCATGAGTCCGAACACCCGCAAACCCAGCGGCCTGCCATACGCAGGCGATCGCTTCCATGCCCGAACGGTCCGGGTCAAAGCGCCCGGGAAGATCAACGTTTCCCTGAGCGTTGGTCCGTTGCGCCCTGACGGCTACCACTCCGTGGCAAGCGTCTACCTGGCCGTTTCCTTGTACGAGGAAGTGGCAGCCACCAGCACCGAAGCTGAGGGAATTACCGTCAGCATCAGCCCCAAAAGCACGCTGGACCTGGACGGCGTCGATATTCCCCTGGACGAAAGCAACCTGGCCTACAAGGCCGCAGCCATCATGGCAGAGCTGTCCGAGAAACCAACCGGCGTCCACCTTGAAATCACCAAACGCGTGCCGGTTGCCGGAGGTATGGGTGGGGGCTCCGCCGACGCCGCCGCTACGTTGCTTGCCTGCGATGCCCTGTGGAACAGCGGCCTTTCCCGCGAGGAACTTGCCCACCTGGCAGCCGAACTGGGCGCGGACGTTCCGTTCTCGCTCCTGGGCGGGACCGCCGTCGGACTCGGTGTTGGCGACAAATTGTCACCCGCGCTTGCGAAGGCACAAATGGACTGGGTGCTGGTATTTGCCGACTACGGCCTCTCCACGCCAGACGTTTTCCACACGCTGGACGGACTTCGCGACTCCGAAGGCGTGGAAATCCCCGAACCCGTAGACGTTGACCCCACAATCCTCCAGGCCCTCCGCCACGGCGATCCCGAGACCCTCAGCCGGGTGCTGATCAATGACCTCCAGCGGGCATCCATCGCCCTGGCCCCGCAGCTCCGGGACACCATCGGCCTGGGCGAAGCTCGGGGCGCCCTGGCAGGCATGGTGTCCGGATCCGGGCCCACCATCGCACTGCTTGCCAGGGACTCGGTGTCCGCCAGCGTCCTCGCTGAAGAGCTGTCCCATCGAGGCCATACAGCAGTCGCCGTCCACGGACCCGTGCCCGGCGCCCGGATCATCTCCGATACCCTCCTTTAGTAGCTCCCGCATTCCAGCAGTAGAAAGTAGTACCCATTGGCCCACCTGCTTGGCGGCGAAAACCTCACCGTTTCGTTCGCGACCCGCACTGTCCTCGACGGCGTCACCCTCGGTTTGGAGGATGGCGACCGCATCGGCATGGTCGGCCGCAACGGTGACGGAAAATCAACCCTCATGCGTTTGCTCGCCTTGCGCTCGACGCCCGACTCCGGCCGCGTCACCAAACGCGGGGACGTCAACGTCGGCTACCTCGACCAAGGCGACGTGCTCGACGGCGACCTGACAGTCGGCGCTGCGATCGTCGGCGACCGCGCGGACCACGAATGGGCGGCCAACCCCAAGATCCGCGAAGTCATGGGCGGACTGGTTGGTGATGTCGACTGGCACGCCAACGTCCATGCCCTCTCCGGCGGGCAAAAGCGCCGTGTCGCGCTGGCCAAGCTCCTCATTGAAGACCACGACGTCATCATGCTGGATGAACCCACCAACCACCTCGACGTTGAAGGCGTGGCCTGGCTGGCAAAGCACCTCAAGACGCGCTGGCGCGCCAACCAAGGCGCGTTCCTGGTGGTCACCCACGATCGCTGGTTCCTTGACGAAGTTTGCAACTACACCTGGGAAGTCCACGACGCCATGGTGGACATGTTCGACGGCGGATACGCCGCTTACGTTTTGGCGCGCGCAGAGCGCGACCGGACGGCCGCCGTCGTCGAAGGTAAACGCCAGCAGCTCGTCAAAAAGGAACTGGCGTGGCTTCGGCGCGGCGCCCCGGCCCGGACTGCCAAGCCCAAGTTCCGGATCGAAGCTGCCAACGACCTCATTGCAGACGTTCCGGATCCCCGGGACTCCGTAGCGCTCAGCAAGATGGCAACCGCACGCCTGGGCAAGGATGTGCTGGACCTTGAGAACGTGACCCTTGATTTTGTCGACGGAGCAGACGGGCAGAAACTCTTCGACAACATCACCCTGCGGCTCGCCCCTGGCGAACGACTTGGTTTGGTGGGCGTCAACGGGGCTGGCAAGTCCACGCTGCTCAAGCTTCTCAACGGCGAAATCCAGCCCACGTCAGGGAAAGTCAAACGCGGTAAGACCGTGGTCACCGCCGTGCTCACCCAGGACGTGAAGGAGCTCGACGACGTCTCGGACCTGCGCGTCATTGAGGTCATCGAGCGGGAAAAGCGGTCCTTCAGCGTGGGTGGTAAGGAATTCACCGCCGGCCAGCTCGTGGAGCAGCTCGGGTTCACCAAGGAAAAGCAGTGGACACCCGTCAGCGACCTCTCCGGTGGTGAACGCCGTCGACTCCAACTCCTGCGCCTGCTGGTAGGGGAGCCCAACGTACTCATGCTCGACGAACCCACCAACGACCTCGATACCGACACCCTGGCCGCCGTCGAAGACGTCCTGGACGGTTGGCCCGGCACGCTGGTTGTGGTGAGCCACGACAGGTACCTCCTGGAACGCGTCACGGACAACCAGATGGCCCTCCTTGGCGATGCCAAACTCCGCGGCTTGCCCGGCGGTGTGGATCAATACCTCGAACTGCGCGAGGCGGCGCTGGCTTCCGGCGCCGTTGGCGGCGGCTCGGGTGCTCCCACTTCTGCGAGTGGCGGTGCTTCTGCACCTGTTGCTTCGGGCGCCAGCGAAGCCGAAAAGCGTGAAGCCCGCAAGGACCTCAACAGGATCGACCGCCAGCTCGGCAAAATAGCGCAGCAGGAGGAAAAGCTGCACACCCAAATGGCCGCGAAGTCCGAATCCGGGGACTTCGATGCACTGGGCGAACTCAACGCCAAGCTGCAGGAACTCCTGGAGGAGAAAGAAGGCCTGGAGCTCGAATGGCTGGAGGCCGCCGAAATCCTGGGCGAGTAGTTTCGTAGCGCGGGGCAGGCGGCGCGCATCCTCCGCGTGCGTGTCGCCGCGGCGGCGCGCATCCTCCGCGTGCTGCTCCTTCGTCGCTTTGACGCACGCTTCCGGACACCCGCCGCCCCGCCTCTGAACGTTCTCTCACGTCCTGCGTTTTTTTGACCGACGTTCTCTCACGTCCTGCCCATTTTTTGGCGGATGTTCTCTCACGTCGTGCCCATTTTTGGCGGATGCTCTCTCATTTCCCGCACAGGGCCTGCCTCTGCCAACCCTGGATCCACCGTTTATCCGACACTCCCCAGACCAGCGACGAGAGTCCGACCGCAGCGGCCCCACTTCGTCGCTTTGACGCACGCTTCCGGATACCCGCCACCCCTGAAGGTTCTCTCACATCCCACAGGTTTCTGCGGAACGTTCTTTCACGTCGTGCCCATTTTTGGCGGATGCTCTTTCATTTCCCGCACAGGGCCTGCCTCTGCCAACCCCTGGATCCACCGTTTATCCGACACTCCCCAGGCCAGCGACGAGAGTCCGACCGCAGGGCCCCGGGTGGGGATGTGAGAGAGCGTGGGGCGAAAGACGTGGGGATGTGAGAGAGCGTGGGGCGAAAGACGTGGGGATGTGAGAGAGCGTGGGGAAAAACGGCGCAGGATGTGAGAGAAGGATGGGGTCAGCCGTCGGAGCGGAGCTCGGGCTCCTTCTGCAGCCCGGTCAGTCCGTTCCACGCCAGGTTCACCAGGTGAGCTGCCACCGCGCGTTTGTCCGGCTCACGGCTGTCCAGCCACCATTGGCCTGTCATCGCCACCATTCCAACGAGCATCTGCGCGTACATTGCGCCGTCGGCAGCGCTGAATCCGCGGCGGGCGAATTCGTCGGAGAGCAGGTGTTCCACCCGGGCGGTGACGTGGGAGAGCAACGTGGAGAAGGCGCCTTCGGGTTGTGAGGGCGGTGCGTCGCGCATGAGGATCCGGAAGCCGTCGGTGCGGTCTTCGATGTAGCCAAGGAGTGCCAGTGCTGCCCGCTCCACCAGGACGCGGGGTTTGGCCTCCGTGCTCAGTGCCTCGGTGATGGAGTCCAGGAGGATCCGGAATTCGGTTTCGACAACCTGCCGGTAGAGGCCCTCCTTGGACCCAAAGTGCTCGTAGATCACGGGCTTGGAGACGCCCGCACTGGCGGCAATTTCTTCAATTGTGGTGCCGTCAAGGCCCTTGGCTGCGAAGAGCGCCCGGCCAATGCCGATGAGCTGGGAGCGGCGCTGTTGTCCCGTCATCCGCAACCGTACAGGGCGGTCTCCCAGAGGCTCGAGGCCGGCTGCGGGCCGGGAAAGTTCAGTGCGCTTGCTCACGTGTCCATCATGCCCTAACCCGCCGCGCGGCTGGTCCGGAAGCGCCGTAACAGGGCATCTGGAGACCCGTCGCAGCGGGTCAAGTCGCGAACCATGCAAAGGTCATGGCAAACTAGATTCTTGTGTGTGCATCCCGGTGATCCGGGAAACCGTCAGGCCCTGCCGCCTGGGGGTGCAAGCATGCGCGGTCCGCTCTGGTGTAATGGCAGCACCCCGGCCTTTGGAGCCGTGGAGTATAGGTTCGAATCCTATGGGCGGAACGGTCGGAAAATGCGCTCCACTCTGTACCTGGAACAGCTCGAACGGTGCCTGGGTCCATAGTTGGAATGGCAGCATTCCGAAGCCGGGTTACCCGGGACAAAACCGAGCAAGGAGAGCCAGTACGTGAGCCCCGAAACCACCGGTCCCGCAGCAGTCATCGTCTTGGCTGCAGGTGCCGGAACGCGAATGAAGTCGCGGACTCCCAAAATTCTCCACGAAATCGGCGGCCTCTCCATGGTGGGTCACGCGCTCCTCGCCGCCCGTTCCATCAAGCCCCTGAAGCTGGCCCTAGTTGTCCGACACGAGCGCGATCGCGTCGCAGAACACGTCTCCGCGCTGGATCCGGAAGCCGTGATCGTTGACCAGGACGAGATCGCCGGCACGGGACGCGCGGTGGAGGTTGCCCTCAAGGCCCTCGACGCCGAAGCGGAGCTCACCGGCACTGTGGTTGTCACCTATGGGGATGTACCCCTGCTGACCGGCGAATTGCTGGGCGAGCTCGTGGCCACGCATGAAGCCCAGGGCAACGCCGTTACAGTGCTCACTGCCGTTTTGGACGACGCCTCGGGTTACGGCCGCATCCTACGCGCCGAAGACGGCACAGTCACCGGCATCCGCGAGCACAAGGACGCAAGCGAAGCCGAGCACACCATCCTTGAGGTCAACTCCGGTATTTACGCCTTCGACGCCGCTGTGCTGCGGAATGCGCTGACGCGGGTCACCACTGACAACGCGCAGGGCGAGATGTACCTCACCGATGTCCTCGGCTTGGCGCGCGACGCCGGTGGCCGGGTTGCCGCCGTCGTCACCCAGGACCGCTGGCAGGTTGAGGGCGCCAACGACCGCATCCAGCTTTCCGCGCTCGGCGCCGAGCTGAATCGCCGCATCGTCGAGTCCTGGATGCGGGCGGGCGTGACCGTAGTGGATCCGTCCACCACCTGGATCGATTCCACGGTGACGCTCGATGAAGACGTCCGCTTGCTGCCCAATACGCAACTGCACGGTTCCACCACGGTGGCGAGGGACGCCGTCGTGGGTCCCGATACAACGCTGACCGATGTCAACGTTGGCGAAGGCGCCAAAGTGACCCGCACGCATGGCTCAGGTTCCACTATCGGCGCCAAAGCAAGCGTTGGACCGTTCACCTACCTCCGCCCCGGCACGGTACTGGGGGAGACGGGCAAGATCGGCGCCTTCTACGAAACCAAGAACGTGACCATCGGCCGCGGTTCCAAGCTGTCCCACCTCGGGTACGCAGGTGACGCTGAAATCGGCGAGGACACCAACATCGGCTGTGGCAACATCACCGCGAATTACGACGGCGAGAAGAAGCACCGCACGGTGATCGGCTCGGGTGTGCGGACTGGTTCAAACACTGTCTTCGTGGCTCCGGTGACTGTGGGTGATGGCGCTTACAGCGGCGCCGGAGCCGTCGTCCGCAAAGACGTCCCGCCGGGAGCCCTCGCCCTTAGCCTGGCCGCACAACGAAACGTCGAAGGTTGGGTGCAAGACAACCGCCCGGGCACTGTCTCCGCGAAGCTGGCGCAGGCCGCGCAGGACTCCCTGCTGACCCCCGCCCCCACATCCTCACAATCTCCAGCAACCACAGAAGAGGGCAAACAGGCATGAGCGAAATTACCGCACACGGCGAGAAGAAATTGATTCTCGCCGCCGGAAGGGCACATCCGGAGCTGGCGCAGGAAATCGCGAAGGAGCTGGAGACCGAGCTCCTGCCCATCGACGCCTATGACTTCGCCAATGGGGAAATCTATGTCCGTTCAGCCGAGAGCGTGCGCGGCACGGATGCCTTCGTCATCCAGGCCCACCCGGCCCCGCTGAACAACTGGCTCATGGAGCAGTTGATCATGATCGACTCCCTCAAGCGCGCCTCTGCCAAGAGGATCACGGTTGTTTCACCGTTCTACCCGTACTCCCGCCAGGACAAGAAGGGCCGCGGCCGCGAGCCCATTTCTGCCCGCCTGGTAGCGGACCTGTACAAGACCGCCGGTGCGGACCGCATCATGTCCGTGGACCTGCACACCTCCCAGATCCAGGGCTTCTTCGATGGCCCCGTTGACCACCTGATGGCGATCCCGCTGCTTGCCGACTACATTCGCACCAAAGTGGAGGCGGACAACATCACCGTTGTTTCGCCGGACACCGGCCGCGTCCGCGTGGCCGAACAGTGGGCGGAACGACTGGGCGGTGCCCCGCTGGCATTCGTTCACAAGAGCCGCGACCTCACGGTGCCCAACCAGGCCGTCTCCAAGACCGTTGTTGGCCAGGTTGAAGGCCGCACGTGCGTGCTTATTGACGACATGATCGACACCGGTGGAACCATCTCCGGCGCCGTCCAGGTCCTGAAGAACGCCGGCGCCAAGGATGTCATCATCGCTTGCACGCACGCCGTTTTCTCGGATCCGGCAGCGCAGCGCCTCGCTGATTCCGGCGCACGCGAAGTTGTTGTCACCAACACCCTGCCCATCCCGGCAGAGAAGCGCTTCCCGCAGCTCACGGTGTTGTCGATCGCACCGTTGATCGCGCGCGCCATTCGTGAAGTGTTCGACGACGGTTCCGTCACCAGCCTGTTCGACGGCAAAGCCTGACGCCGGACTGCTGACATCACGGGTCATCCGCTGCCTCCAGGGCGTGCGGATGGCCCGTTTTCAGTAATGCAGGCATCCGCTGGTAAACTCTTGGGGATACCTTGGCGAGGGAGAGCACATCCGGTGCGCGTTTTGAACCGGAATTGCGGGTCTCCGTTATCGACTGGGTCTGCATCTCCTTCGACACAGGCGGGCTTTGCTGCTGGACAGCAACGATCGCCGGGCGTAGAAGGTCCACAGACCTCCGCCCTTGCTGATCGACTTGTCCGGAATTTCCCGGACGCCACAGTAATCAAGGAGTACACATGTCTGAGCAGAAGCTCACCGCAGAACTGCGCACCGAATTCGGCAAGGGTTTTGCCCGCCGTGCACGCATGGCCGGCCAGATCCCGGCTGTCATCTACGGCCACGGCGCAGAGCCGATCCACATCAACCTGCCCGGCCGCGCCACCACGCTGGCTGTCCGCGTTTCCAACGCCCTGCTGGCAATCGACGTCGACGGCGAGCAGCACCTGACGCTCGTCAAGGACATCCAGCGCGACCCGGTTAAGCAGATCATCGAGCACGTTGACCTCCAGACCGTCCAGGCCGGCGAGAAGGTTACCGTCGACATCGCCATCCATGTTTCCGGTGAAGTTGCTCCGGGTGCTGTTGCCAGCCTCGAAGCCACCACGGTTTCCCTTGAGGCCGAGGCAACCCACGTGCCCACCGCCGTCGAGGTTGACATCGAAGGCCGTAAGGCTGGGGAGAACATCCACGCATCGGACCTCGTCCTGCCGAAGGGTTCCACCCTGCTCACCGAAGGCGACACCCTGGTGGTCCGTATCTCCGAGACCGCTTCTGAAGCTGAAGAAGAAACCACGGCAGCAGCTGAGTAGTCTTTGACTATGTAAGGCAAACGCCTTTTGAGTGGCCGGGTACCCCTTGGGTCCCGGCCACTTTCTTCTTCCGTCCCACGCAACTCCGGGACCCCCATCGCTGACCCGATTCCCTGACAAGACTCCCTAGGATGAGACCATGACTGACACTTGGCTGATAGTTGGCCTCGGCAACCCCGGCAGTGAGTACAGCAACAACCGGCACAACGTGGGCCAGATGGTGCTTGACGAGCTGGCATCGCGGATGGGCGGCAAGTTCAAGACCCACAAGGCCAGGGCCCAGGTAGTAGAGGGTCGGCTGGGGATAGGCGGACCCCGCGTAGTGCTGGCCAAGCCCATGACCTACATGAACGTTTCCGGTGGTCCTGTGGCGGGCTTGAGCAATTTCTTCGACATCGCGCCGGACCACGTTATTGCCGTCCATGATGAGATCGACATTCCCTTCAACACGGTCAAGCTCAAGATAGGTGGCGGTGAGGGTGGTCATAACGGCCTCCGCGACATCTCCAAGGCACTGGCAACGAAGGACTATTTGCGCGTGCGGGTAGGGGTGGGCAGGCCTCCGGGACGTATGGATACCGCTGATTTTGTGCTGCGGGATTTCGCAACGGCCGAGAAGAAGGAATTGCCGTTTCTGCTGGACGAGGCGGCTGACGCGGTGGAACTGCTGGTCAATGAGGGGCTGTTGGCGGCGCAGCAGAAGCATCATGCCGCAAGAACTTGAGCAAATCTTGAGGAAAGCCTGAGGAAAGCCTGATGATTCGAGGCGCCCTTAGCCCTACCAAACTGTCGGCGCCCGGAGGTAGTGTGCATGGTACGCAGGTAAGCGGTGGGGGACTGTCGCGGATGTTGTAGCGAAGGATGCGAATGTCGGCGGAGTTGCTAAACAGAGGCGGTGGAGGCGCAGCGAGGGCTGCGGCTCCGGACCTTGTGGGCGGTCCATCCGATCGGCAAACATGGTCACTGCTGGCCAGGAGCCAGGATCTCTCCCGGGCCACCAAGCACCTTGAGTCCCCGGAATCGTACGGCGTGGTGCTCACGGGCGAACGGGGAATTGGCAAGTCGGGCTTGGCCCGGGCAGTAATTTCCTCCCTGGGTCCCAAGATCCACAGCCTGCAATTGCGCAACACGGTGGCCAATGGCCAGACTCCCTACGGGTGCCTCGGATTCCTCCTGGCGAGACTGCCGTCCGAGGCCGTCAGTTCACCCACGGGCATTCTCCATGCGATCACGTCCCTGATCCGTGCAGAAGCTGCGGGCCGCCAGACTGTCTTCATCGTGGACAATGCTGGCGGTATGGATCCCATGAGTACAGGCGTGCTGCTGAATCTGATGGCCACTGGAACAGCAAAGGTGATCGCCACTGTTCAACGTTCCAGCGATCTCCCCGCTGATTTCCATCGGCTGGTGCTGGAGGAGCAACTAGGCGAAGTCCACCTGAATACGCTCAGCGAAGAACAGACGAAGCAGGTTCTCGGTTCGGTACTGGGCCACTACGTCTCCTCCACGCTGGTGGGCTCACTCCACTCCGCCGTCGGTGGGAATCCGATGCTCCTGCACGCGCTGTTGGATGAGCAGCGCCATTCCGGCAACCTCGTCCTGAACGATTCCGTGTGGACGCTCAGGGACCGTATCAAGCTTGAAGGCGCCACGGTTGTGGAGGACTTTGTCCGTTCCAGGTTGGCGCGCGAACCGCAGGCCAATCGGACCGTCGTCGAGGTCCTGGCCTGCGCGCAGCGCGCGACACTCGTGGATCTGGCTGCAATCTTTGGCACAGAAGTGCTTGTGGAGATGGAGGAATCCGGGCTGCTCGCCGTTGACCGGAACGGCGAGCACTGGGTTTCCCTTCGCGACGCTTACGTCGGTGAGGTTGTCCGGGGCTGGCTGAGTACGCGGCGGCGTCGCGAGCTGAGGTTGATGCTTCTTGGACCCAAGGAGCCGGAGCTGGGTGGGTTGGCTCCACAGGATCTGCTGAGCTACGCCGCCTGGATGCACGCCTGTGAGGACGAACCGTCTCCGTCGCCAGCACATGCTCTGGCAGCAGGACGGGCTGCCCTGGATGATTACGATCCCAACTTTGCCATCCAATGTACGCTGTCACTGGATCCCAAGGACCCCGAGTGGGTGGCGGGGCAGCGACTGAAGTCAGCTGCCTACCTCATGCTGGATCTGCCCCTGCACGCTGCCCAGGCCTTGGATGAGGTGTCAGAGGCGCACATTGCAGCTTTGGACCCCATGGAGTTTGCCGAAGTAACAGCTGCGAAATGCCAGGCCATGACATGGATTGACGGCCGTTCGGCAATGGTGCCCGGCGTGATCACGGCGGCAAGTGAAACGTTGGAGGCCATGGTTTCGAATCCGGAGGCCTACGCGCCGGAGCTGATCACGCGGGCCCGGAACAGGCTCCTTCTTTGCAACTACGAATACCAGGCCTATATGGGCGAGTACGCAGCTGTGGCCGAGGACCTGGAAAAGGAACTGGTCAAGGACCCGGCCGATGACCGGGAACACTGGCTGAAGTCCGCGTTCTGCCTCATGGAAACCCGATGCGTGATGGGCCGGGAACTGGAAGCGCAGCAACTGGCACGTACCGTGTCCCGGCAGCTGGGGAACAATGACAGGCCGGCGCAGTTGGAGGAGTCCTTCGCCCGGGAGGCTTTCGGAGTGCTGTTGCTCTCCGGACAATGGCGGAAATGCATCGAGCTCATGCGGCGGACGCCCTCCACACCTTCGCGCCTGCAGTATCGCGGTGCAATCACCGAACTGGGCGTGGGCCTTGCCTACGCCTACGCCGGAAAGCCCTCCAGCGCGATCGAACCGTTGCGCTCCGCCGCCGCCCAGCTTGAGCTTCGCCCGGCCATGAACATGGTCAAGGTTGCCTACGCTGCTACCGCCTTTGCCTATGCACAGCTGGGCAATTCACTCGAAGCCGGACGGTACCTTGACCTGTACCGCACTTGCCGGGGTGTTGGGACATATTTCTCCGAGTCCGTTGCCGAGTTCTGCGCTGAAATGGCAGGGCGATGGATGGGGGACCCGGACGTCAAGCCGCGGCTGCTGGCCAGGGTCCAGCAGGACATCGACAAGCGTCGCTTTACAACGGCCGGGATTTGCCTTTTTGGCGCCACAGTGGAGGGCACGGACGCCGAGTACAAATTGCTGGAGGAAATTGCCGAGAACCGTCAAGGCCCTTTGGCGCAGATCGCCCGCGACCTCGCCCGCGGATCCCTGAAACGGAGTTCGCGTTCTCTCCTGGCTGCCGCCGACGCCGCAGCTGCACTGGATTTGTTGGTGGTGGAAGCCAGGTGCGTGGCCATGGCCTTGGACTTTGCCCGCAATGCCGGTGAAACCACGGCTGCCCGGACCGCGCAGCTTAGGCTTGAGCGTCTGGAACAATCGGTCTCGGCGTTGCCGATCCAACCACGAAGCGACGCACCGGTGTTGACCGAGCGTGAACGGCAAATTGCCAAACTGGCCGGAAAGGGTGTCAGCAATCGTGAAATCGCTATGGATATTGGGGTGTCTGTGCGGACCGTTGAAGGACACCTGTACCAAGTATTTACCAAGCTCGGCGTCTCATCGCGAGGCGAGCTCAATGGTCTCCTGTGAGTTGAGGAGTGTAGTTTCCGTCAACCGGGTGCGTGCCCATGCAGGCTGAGTACCTTGTTGGCAGGGACGCCGAGTTGGACCTGGCGACTGAAATATTGAGGCAGGAGGGGGCGGGCGCCGTCCTGCTCCTTGCCGACCCCGGCATCGGTAAAACGGCCATGGCCGAAGAGATCGCCGCCCGCTTGGCCGGCGAAATGGTGGTGATGCGGATCCATGGCAGCCCCGCCCTGTCCGCTGTTCCTTTCGGTGTCCTGGCGCCGTATCTCCTGGACCTGCCTGTGGAACAGGCCACGTCGCCAGTGGCTATCCTCCGCGAGTTTTGGTCCCAGTTCGAGAAAAGGCGCGGAAGCGAAGGTGCAAGGCTCCTTTTGGTAGTGGACGACGCCCATGACCTCGATGAGGCCAGCAGCCAGATTCTGGCCGAGTTGGTGACGGCTGGCTGGGCGCGGCTCGTGGCTACCAGCAGGCCACGGCCCGGACTGCCTCCTGCCCTGCTCCAGCTCTGGTACGACGGCTTGGCAGAGCGCTTCGAACTCCATCCCCTGGAAAAGGAAGAAGTGGCCGAGCTCGCAGGGAAAACCCTGGGTGGGTCGGTCATGGCAAGCACCACAGATGTTTTGCATTCTGTTTCGGAGGGCAACCCCCTGCTGCTCCGTTGCCTCCTGGAAGACTCAAAGGCTGACGGAAACCTGGTGCGCCGAAATGGCGTCTGGTTCCTCACGAGTGCCCTCTCCGGCGCCGGCGAGGGCCTCTCTGAAGTGGTTCGGAACAAAGTCCTGCGAACCAGCGAGGCTGAACGGGAGGCGATGTACATCATCGCCCTTTCCGAACCCGTGCCCGCCGCTGTACTCGACGCGCTTGTGGGCAGGGATACGCTGCGGTCGCTGATGGACAACAGGCTCGTGACTTCCAGTAATGGCGCTGGTAGTCCGGTGAAAATGTGGCACCCGATGTATGGTGAGGCGCTTCGCCACATCGTTTCGCCCGCCCGCAGCCTCCAGATCCGCCAGCGTATGGTCCAGCACCTGCCCGCGGAGCCCTCCACGGCGGAGGGTCTGCTTCGAATGGTGAGTTGGGCGCTGGACTGTGGTGCCGACGTCGAGGACGAACAGTTGCTGCGGGCGGCGTTCCTCGCCGCAAAACTCCTGCAGAATCCACTCGCGCTGCAGGCCGCTGCCAAGGTTCGCTCCGAAGCGCTGCGTCCCCGTGCCCGTGCCGTCATGGCAATGGTCAAATACAACGACGGCGACTACCGCAGTGCCGTGCAGCTGCTCGGGGAAGATGCAGGGTTCCTGGACGCCGATCCGTCCGGGCCCTTGGGTGCCGGACTGCTGTGGGGGGCTGCAAGGTCCGCAATGGGGGACAGCTCGGGTGACATCCTGGCGGACGCTCACTCGGCCGCTGACGCGCTAGTGGCGGGCCGCAACGCCCAGGACCCTGTGGTCCTGCAAATTCGACGGCATGCTGCAGCTTTGGAATTGGCGGCGCTGGCCCATGACGGCCGCTATGGGGAGCTGCGCGAGGGACTTGCCACGTTCCAGGCCGGTCTTGCCGTGGACGAGCCGGATTTCGTCATGAACCAGCTTTTCCTGCTGGCCATGCAGTGCGAGTTGCTGATGGTGGAGGGCCAGGCGGTGCAGGCATTGGAGATGGGCAGGGAAGCGCTGGTGTTGCTGGATGAACACCATGACGACCTCCTGTACTTCACGGACTTCATCCTAGTCCGCTATGCCTTGGCCGCGTTGGAATCCGGTGACTGGGCGGCAGCCGAAGCCGCGCTGAACCGCTATGCCGCCAGCTCCGCCATGGGGCTTATAACGTTCGGTGGCGACATCCAGGCGCTCAAAGGACTGTCCTTGCTCCGGCAGGGACGTTTGGAACAAGCCAGCGCTGTGCTGACGCCCGCGGTGGAGGCCCTCCGCGTGAAGGACCCGCAGAGGTTGCGCCGTCTGGGCAACGCGCTAGCGTTTTATGCTGCCGCCAGGTCAGGAAATAACGAACTGGCCCAACGCCTGTCCGTGGATACAGTAGTGGTCCCGGCTGCCGGTGGCGCCTATGTTGAAGCCCTGGCTGAGATCTTTACCCTGGCTGCCAAGGAGCATTTGAATAAAGGAACAGGGCTGGAGAAGCTGCGGAGCCTCCCTGATTCCACGCATCTGCATCAACTTCCGGGCGTCCTGCTCCAGAACCTGGTCCTCAGGGCAGAGCTGGGGGACCAGCACGTAATGGACCCGATCCGGGAGACTGCCTCGTCAATGGCTGGGGCATGGGCAGGCGGTTGGCACATGCTGGCGACCGCCCAGGTGGACGGCGCCGGCGATGCTTTCGTTAACGCGGGCAATCTGCTGGCCGCTGGAGGCATGCCAGGGCCAGCGGCCACAGCTTTCGACAAGGCCGCCATCGCCTTTGATGCCGAGGGCAAGCGCCCGGAGGCGCGGCAGGCGGCCGTGCTGCGCGACGTCAGCGAGGCCAGCCTTGGGGACACACAGCTCCACGACCCCCACACCGAGGTAGACCGGTCCGTGCCCCTGACCCGGCGGGAGCAGGATATTGTGGCGCTGGCCGTTTCCGGACTCACTGACCGTCAGATCGCAGAGAAACTCATGGTCTCCGTCCGCACGGTGGAGGGTCACTTGTACCGCAGCTATGCCAAGCTGGGCATCCGCCGGCGCGAGGACCTTGGGGCTGCTGTCCGCAATTGACGCACGGCAATTTGAGTAGCCTCCGACGCCCGCAAGCACCACGTGGACGCGGTACTGCACCTATTACCACCAATCAATGGAGTAACCCGGGCCTTATCCCCGGCGGGACCAAGTAGTGCCCCTCCAAGGTACTGAGTACAACAGAGTATCGGGGCCTGGAAACCGCCCTACTAATCGAGTACCGATTACTGGTGTTCTGATTTCCGGCACGCGGTTAACTGATCTTGGAAGGAAGGAAAGCCCCAAGCATCCCCCGAATTCCATATCGAAATACCGCATCGGTGGTCTCTTTTAGCCGGTGCTCCGGCCGTCGAGAGGCGGTCCGGCCCTGGACGAAGCCGGCGGCGACAGAGTCTTCTGAGACCGAGACTCTCCCCCCAGCCGTCGCCGGCTTCTAGGCCAGGGATCCCGCAAACTCGCGGAAGCCTAAATTCTCCCGGACCAAGGGACTGCTGCTATTGGAGTGCGCATGTTGCCGGACCCCTGGCTGGACCAAGACATTGTCACAGTCGGGCTGAGGCCGCCAACATTCCCGGACCGGAAGCAGATCCTGGATCTGATCCTTTCGGCAGTACCATCTCCTTCCAGCAACGGCATAGTTGTGACCGGCGACAGGGGATCTGGAAAGAGCCATTTGTTGCTCTCCATCAAAGCAGGACTCCCGGACTCCGTGGACGTTCGCACATTCGCCGGCAAACCGGAACTCCAGACAACCGTCTATGGTGCTTTGAGCGCACCAGTAGAGCCCTCCGGCGAACAAACGGCCCTCCCCGGACTTCATGTCCTGCGGGCGCTCACCCAAAGCCTGGGTCCAGCGGAATACCTGTACACACCACCGTTTGCACGGCGTCGAGGCAAGCGTCACCCTGAGCCTAAACGGCCTCCACTGGTCCTCCTCGTGGACGACATCCACTTCGTTGATCCTGCATCCCTCGCGGTTTTGTTGCAGCTGATGCCGGGATTCGGAGCCACCTTGGTGGCGACGGCGGACAGCCGCCGCCCGCTTCCGCCGGATCTGTACCAATTGTGGGAAGAAGGATTTCTCGAGCAGTACTTCCTGGCTCCCTTTACGTTCAGCGAGGCACAGGCTCTGTCCGAGGACGTACTGGGCGGAAAGGTTCAAAGACGCGCCAGCAGTCTCCTGGCGGCGATGTGCGGATTCAACGTAGGACTCCTTTGCCTCGCCATCCAGGATGCACGCAACGCCCACCTCCTGGTGGAGCGCGACGGTTACTGGACCATGGACGTACGGGCACATTGCCAATGGCCAGGGGTGGTTGAGCATGTCCGGGCCGACATCTCCCAGCATGCTGCGGAAGAACTGAAGGCGTTGGAGGTTATTGCGCTCGCCGAGCCCCTGGCCTTGGATGTTGTTGAGCACCACTTCGGCCAGAAAGCCGTGGAACACCTTCTTGACTCACACGACATCCGGGTGCTGCCTGGAAGGCCGCCGCTTGTCCGTACGAGTTCATGGCTGAGGGGCGAGGGCATCCGGCTGTCCGTTCCCCACTCGCGCAGCAGGGCCCTCCGGCTTGGCATCGAGGAGCCGGGACTCACGGCGGATTCTGCACCCGCAATGCTGAGGTGGATGACCTGGACGCTCGATTGCGGGCTGAGCCTCTCCGACGAACTCATCCTCGCCGCAGCGCCTGCGGCTGATAAACCGTCCACCGCTGAGTTGGCCATCCGGGCTTCCGTGGGCATCAACGGTTCAAGTCACCGGAATGAAGCCAGGATGCTCCGTGCCCGGGCACTCATTGCCGAAGGACAGCTCAAAGAAGCAGCACCGGAGTTGCGTGAACTGGTGGGCGCAGGAGTGCAGGCGGAGGTGGAGGCCGAGGCTGCTTCCCGGTTGATGGGCCTCAGCCTGTTGGGAGCGACCTCACCCATGCCGCCAAAGCCCGACGGCGGGTCGCAAGGGCTGGAGGAACCTTCAGATCCAGCCTCCCGGGTCATGCGGAATGTCCATGAGGCCGAACAGCTCCTGCTGTCCGGTGACGCTCCACAAGCGTTGGAAAAGTCTTCCGCTGCCTTGGCCGCCATCAATGCCGATCCGGCGCTGGAAATGTTCCGGCCAGGGGTCCTCCTCCGCCACGTTTTCCACCTGCGACACAACCTGTCATGGAGCCAGGTGGACGCCCTCCTGGATTGCCCGTGGGCCTACGCGGTACCAGCGCACCTGGCTTGGTGCCTGGAAGTAGCGCGGGGATATGCGCAGCTCAGCCAGGGCCTTCCCCGGCCCGCCTTGCGAACGCTGGAACCCGTTGTGGCTGAACTGCACGACGCCGGCCTGCCGCCGGTTCTTCAGCTGGCATCGGCGATGCTGGCGTACTCCGCTGCGCTGTGCGGTGATTCGGAGCAGGCCATGGCAAGAGTGCAGCAAAGCTTGGTGGCGGGAAAGGACGCAGCCGGCGAAACCCCCGCCAGCCCCGCCCACAACAGTCCCGCCCACGCCGGCCCAACTCGTGAAGGCCTTTCTGATCAAGGTCTGTTGCCCCAGCTGAGCGCCCTGTTCGTGGCGGCTGCGCAGGACAAGGTTTCGCGCAAACCGAGCCACTTGTTTGCGGTAGCCGAGGCATTCCATGGCCAGCAAAGTCCTTTGATGGAGGCCGAGGCGTTGACCCTCATGACGCTCAACGCAAGCAAGTTCGCCGTCGAGGACCTCGTGGTGCAGCGCCGCCTTGGTGAGCTTGCCGCCTCGTTGCGGGGGGCCCGCGCGGCGGCGATGGGAACCTTCGCGTCGGCTTTGCTGGGCAATGATCCCAAGCTGCTTGAGTCCGCCGGCAAGAGTCTCTCTGCAGACCGGCAATTCGCAGAGGCGGCCCTCTGTTACGCGCGGGCGGCAAGCGGCTACGAAGCGAGGACCCGCAGTGCGGCGAGCCGCCGCGCCTGGACCTTGATGGAGCGGCTGCACGGGGCTTTCGACAGCGATGTTGCTCCGCCGCTTGGATGGCTGCCCGGTACTGCAGGGCACTGAAATACTGCAGGCCATTGAAGGACTGCTGGAGACTGAAATACTGCAGGATATTGACGTGCTGTACGGCACATCTCCGGGGACGTCGGGCCGTGGGATAATTGAGTGTCCCCGAAGGATTTCCAAGGAGTGCCCCTTGACAGTCGTATCAACTCCCGCCTCATTGCAGCAGTCCGTGGTTCCTGCCATGGACAATGCGGAGGTGTTGCGGATCCGGAACGACTTCCCCGTCCTGGACCAACTGGTCAACGGCAAGCCGTTGATCTATCTCGATTCCGGGGCTACGTCCCAGAACCCCTTGAGCGTGATCGAGGCCGAGCAGGAGTTCTACGAGCAACGCAACGCCGCAGTCCACCGTGGTGCACACCAACTTGCGGTGAGCGCGACTGAGGCCTTTGAGGATGCCCGCCAGACGGTGGCGGACTTTATCGGCGCCCAGTACGAGGAAACCGTGTGGACGTCCAATGCGACGGAGGGCCTGAACCTCATTAGCTACGCTCTGTCCAACGCCGCTTTGTGGGCTGCGCAGGGCCGTGGCAGCTCAGCGTTGAAGGAGCTGGGGATCGGCCCCGGCGACGAAATCGTGGTCACGGAGATGGAGCACCACGCCAACCTGATCCCCTGGCAGGAGCTCGCCTTCCGGACCGGAGCCACACTCAAGTACATTCCCATCACTGACGATGGCACCCTTCGCCTGGACGCCGCAGCAGAGATCGTGGGGGAGCGCACCCGCCTGCTGGCTTTCACCCACGCCTCCAACGTTCTGGGCACCATCAACCCCGTTGCCGAACTCGTGGCTCTCGCCCGACGCGCGGGGGCGTTGGTGGTCCTGGATGCTTGCCAGTCAGTGCCTCACATGCCCATTGACGTCAAGGACCTGGACGTCGACTTCGCTGTGTTCTCGGGCCATAAGATGTTGGCCCCCACGGGCGTCGGCGTCCTGTACGGCAAGCAGGAACTCCTGGATGTCCTTCCGCCGTTCCTCACAGGTGGTTCCATGATCACTACCGTCACCATGGAGCGCGCCGAATATTTGCCTGCCCCACAGCGCTTCGAAGCCGGAACCCAGCGCATCTCCCAGGCGGTTGCCCTTGCCACTGCCATGAACTACTTGTCCGAAACCGGGATCGACCGCATCCATGCTTGGGAAGCCACGTTGGGTCAGCGCCTGGTCAAGGGACTTGAGGGCATCGACGGCATCCGCGTGGTGGGCCCTGCTTCTGGTGCGGAACGCATCGGGCTGGCTGCTTTCGACGTCGCCGGGGTCCATGCGCACGACGTCGGCCAGTTCCTTGACGATCGCGGCATCGCCGTCCGCGTCGGCCACCATTGCGCCCAGCCGCTGCACCGCCGCTTGGGGCTGACTGCTACTACCCGGGCAAGTACGTACCTTTACAACACCACGGACGACGTCGATGCCTTCCTTGACGCCGTGTCTGGCGTTCGGGCCTATTTCCAGGCCTGACCCACGCGGCCGAACTGCAGCCGCTCCCCACACACTTCCACGAACGGGTAACCAGCACCATGAGTCTTGACCAGCTGTACCAGCAGATCATCCTGGACCACTCCAAGCAGCGGCACGGCAGCGGGCTCGCGGGCACGGAAGTCCCAACGGGCACGTCAACCGGGCAATCCCACCAACTCAACCCGGTCTGCGGGGACGAGGTAACGCTCCGACTGGCTGTCGCCGATGGAACGGTCAGGCAGATCAGCTGGGACGGTGAAGGCTGTTCCATCTCCATGGCGTCGGCTTCAGTGTTGACCGACCTCGGCGAGGGAATGTCGGTAGAGGAATTGCACGCCGTGATCGATAACTTCCGTGAGGTCCTCCGCTCGCGTGGAAAGGTGCAGGCGGATCCAGAGATTCTGGGAGACGCTGCCGCGTTCGAAGGTGTGGCCCGCTACGCCGCCCGGGTTAAATGCGCCATGATTTCGTGGGTTGCTGCGGAGGACGCGCTGAACCAGGCGACGGCCTAGCAGCCCATCGAGCAGGGCGGAGCAGCCCCGCGCTAGGCGCGGCTGAAGACGTCAGGTACGCCGTCGCCGTCGTCGTCCCGTTGTTCTTCTGCCTGAACCAGGCGGTACCGCCGGTTCCGGGCCCTGAGCACGACGGCGGCCAGCAGCGCCGCGATCAGGGAACCTGAGAGGATGGCCACCTTGGCGTGGTCATTGTGTGCAGATCCCGCGCCGAAGCTCAGCTCGCCGATCAACAGGGAGACGGTGAACCCGATCCCCGCCAGCAGTGCCAACCCAAAGAGGTCGATCCACGCAATGCTGGAATCCAGGCTCGCACGGGTGGTTTTGGTCACCAGGAACGTGGTACCGAAGACGCCTACGGCCTTGCCTATTACCAACGCCGCAACAATTCCCACGGCCACCGGATCACTGAGCGCGGCCCGCATGCCGTCGAACCCGCCCAGCGCCACCCCCGCGGAGAAAAACGCGAAGACAGGCACGGCGAATCCCGCGGAGAATGGGCGCAGCCGGTGCTCGAAGTGCTCAGCGAGCCCTTCCTCCGGCTCACCCTTTTTCCCGCTGTTGAAGACCGGAACCGCAAAGCCCAGCAGCACCCCGGCCACGGTGGCATGGATGCCGGAGGCATGGACGAAGCCCCAGGTGGCCAGGGCCAAGGGGAGCAGGATGTACCAACTGCGGATCCGCTTCTGGACCAGGAACGTGAAAAGGGTCAGCGGCACCAGCGCGGCCAGGAGCATGAGGGGCTGGATCCCGGTGGAGTAGAAGAAAGCGATGATGCCGATGGCGATGAGGTCGTCCACTACCGCGAGAGTCAGCAGGAAAGTCCGGAGCGCGGCGGGAAGGTGTGTGTTGATAACGGCAAGCACGGCCAGGGCGAATGCGATGTCCGTAGCCGTGGGAATGGCCCAGCCTTTGAGTGTCTCCGAGGCGGAGCCGAGGTTGAAGAGGACGTAGATCAGGGCAGGAATAACAACTCCGCCGACGGCGGCGGCCACCGGTACAACGGCGCGGGCCGGTTTCCGGAGTTCCCCGGCAACGAACTCCCGTTTGAGTTCAAGGCCTGCGAGGAAGAAGAACACAGCCAGCAGGCCGTCGGAGGCCCAATGCCCGACGCTGAGCTGCAGGTGCCAAGGTTCGTAGCCTATTTTGAGGTCGCGTAATGCGAAGTAACCGTCAGCGGGGGGGGAGTTTGCCCAAATCAGCGCAATGACGGTGGCGGCCAGAAGGAGAGCGCCGCCCACGGTCTCTGTTCGAAGGATCGAGAGGATCCGGCGGTACTCGGGGTAGCTGGAGCGGCTGAAAACAATGGTGGTCAGGGGTTGTTTGGCCACGGTGGCTCCTGTGGGTCGAGTAGTCAAGGGCAGGCATCGCAAAGACACCGCCGACCAGACTTCCCGGCACACCAAAGTCCATTCTACCCAAGTGAGTCGCAGCAGTGCGCGCTATGAGCTCTCAAAACGCGCACTGCTGCGACTTACTTGGGCGAAACTTAGGCGAGAAGCCCCGTGATCCCGATGACCGCCGTCGCTAGTCCCAGCACCATGGAAATGGACACCAGGACCACGTGGACGGTCAGGAACCTTGTGGCCTTCCCCGCAGCGTCGCGGGCCCGGGGGTCCTTCATGACGCGCTTCAGGAACTGCGGCCATACAACCAGGGACCATACGCCGGCAACGATCAGGACCCAGCCCAGAATGGCGGGGAGCTGCATGCTAGTGGCTTTCGAGCCAGGCCTGCGCCTGCTGGGACTGGATGTTCAGGGCCTTGCCAACCATCGGTTCAGCAGCATCGGCAATCTTGCCGCCGAGGAACGGAACGGACGAGGAAACGTTGCCCTCGAGCTCGATCCGGGTGTTCGCGCCTTCAGCCACGAGGCGCTGGACGGCTGTGACGTCAAGCGGAGCGCCGGAGACCTTCAAGGCAATCTTGCTGGCGCGGGAGCCGTCTGCTGCGGGCGCCTCCCACTGCTCGGTCTGCGTAACGGTCAGGCGCTCGCCCACGAACTTGCGGGCAATATCCGGCAGACGGGTAGTGGGCAGAGTACGAACCGTGGTGGTGCTGAAAGCGCCGGCAGGGTCGCCGTCGATCGTGAACGATTCCAGGGAGCCGCCCACCAGTTCGCTCGTGTGACGCAGGAAGTCTTCGTCGACAAAGACGGCCGCTACTCGGTCAACGCTGTGCGGCAGGGTGGTGGATGCACTCAGGGCCATGGGTCCTCCGTGGATATGTTGGTGGTGAAGCTCTTTTAGCTCCCAACATCCTACGGGGTGTCCGTGGCCACAGCGGAAATGTCCCGCCATCAACGGGCCCTGAGGGAGGGGTAGGCTGGAATGACCCGGCATTCGTTCGAATTTCCGGGCATTTGTGTTGCCTGCCCTTGGACCCACCCTAGGAGTTTCAGCCATGAGCCTCAACGGTCTGCGCCGCGCACTGGCGGAGGACAAGACTTTTGCGCGCGTCCGAACTGAGGCTCAGCGGCCCTTTTCGGCCCGGAGCACGGACTACCAGATCAGCGCCCCTACCGGGATGCGGGCAGTTCTCCTTGCAGAAATGGCCGATGGCCTTGCTGCCCAAGGAGCCGACGCCGCGAACGCCCCTGTTGTGCTGGCAGTCACCGCCACCGGGCGTGAGGCCGAGGACCTGACAGCGGCACTCGCCTCCTATCTCCCCGCGGACTCGGTGGCTGCTTTCCCCAGTTGGGAAACCCTCCCGCACGAGCGGCTCTCGCCGCGTTCGGACACCGTAGGTCGCAGGCTCTCCGTCCTGCGCCGCCTGACCCACCCTGAAACCTCGACGGCGGCACCCTTGCGTGTGGTGGTTGCTCCGGTTCGCGCCGTGGTCCAGCCGATTGTTGCCGGTTTGGGCGACCTCGTTCCCGTAACGCTGCAGGTAGGACAGGAACGCTCGTTCACCGATGTTGTCCGGGCCCTCTCCGACGCCGCTTATGCCCGGGTTGACATGGTGACGCACCGAGGTGAATTCGCGGTTCGCGGCGGCATCCTGGATGTTTTCCCTCCCACGGAGGACCACCCCATCCGTGTGGAGTTCTTCGGCGATGAAGTTGACCAAATGCGGTGGTTCGCTGTGGCCGACCAGCGTTCGCTGTCCGCTCCCGGGATCCACCACCCCACGGAACTGCACGCCCCGCCGTGCCGTGAAATCCTGATCACGCCCTCCGTCATGTCCCGCGCTGCCAAGCTCAAAGCCGATATGCCGGCGGCGGCTGACATGCTGGAGAAGATCGCCGGTGGCATCGCCGTTGAAGGTATGGAGTCCTTGGCTCCGGTCCTGGTGGATGCCATGGTCCCGTTCGTGGACCAGCTTCCGGCCGGGTCCTTGAGCGTGGTCATCGAACCGGAAAAGGTTCGCACCCGCGCGCACGACCTCGCCGCAACCAACGAAGAGTTCCTGGAAGCTGCTTGGTCAACGGCGTCCGACGGCGGTTCCGCGCCCCTTGATCTGTCCTCCCAGGCATCCACTGACTTGCACGCCGCGAGCTTCCGTTCCCTGACAGACACCCGATCCGCCGCCTTGGAACACAGCGTTTCCTGGTGGTCCATCACCTCGCTCGCGACCGATGAGGACCTGGTGCTGGACATCGACGTCCTGAACCTCCATGCCCGGGAACCGCGTGGTTACCAGGGCGAGGTCGCGGAAATGCTGGACTTCATCGGCTCACGTGTCCGCGAGCAGTGGCGCTTGGTAGTTGTTACGGACGGCCCGGGACCGGCCCAGCGCCTGGTTGAGCTGTTCCACGATGCCGACATCCCCTGTGCACGCGTGGACTCGCTGGACAAGGATCCACAGCCGGGCATCATCGAGGTGACCACTGCCGCCGTCGGGCGTGGTTTTGTCCTTGACGGCCTCAAACTGGGCCTTTTGACCGAAGCGGACCTGCTGGGCCGCGCCACCGCCAGTTCCACCAAGGACATGCGGCGCATGCCGTCCAAGCGGCGGAATGCCGTGGACCCCTTGCAATTGCACGCAGGCGACTTTGTGGTGCACGAGCAGCACGGAATCGGCCGGTTCGTGGAGCTCATTCAGCGCAAGGTGACCGGTACGTCGTCCTCCGATGCAGGGCTGCGTGAATACTTGGTGCTGGAGTACGCAGCATCCAAGCGTGGCGCTCCGGGGGACCGCTTGTTTGTCCCCACGGACCAGTTGGATCAGGTCACCCGCTACGTCGGCGGGGACGCCCCTGCCTTGAGCAAGATGGGCGGCGCTGACTGGGCCAGCACCAAGTCCAAGGCCCGCAAGGCCGTCAAGGAGATCGCCGGAGAGCTCATCCGGCTGTACTCGGCCCGGATGGCCTCCCGCGGACACGCCTTCGCCCCGGACACCCCCTGGCAGCGCGAGCTCGAGGAAGCTTTCCCGTATGTGGAGACCCCCGACCAGCTGACCACCATCAACGAAGTCAAGGCGGACATGGAGCGGGAAATCCCGATGGATCGCCTCGTTTCCGGGGACGTCGGCTACGGCAAAACCGAGATCGCAGTCCGAGCGGCCTTCAAAGCTGTCCAGGACGGCAAGCAGGTAGCGGTCCTGGTGCCCACCACGCTGTTGGCCCAGCAGCACTACGAGACCTTCACCGAACGTTTCTCCGGATTCCCGCTGCGGGTGAAGCCCCTTTCGCGGTTCCAGAGCGGCAAAGAAGCCAAGGAAACAGCCGAGGGCGTCAAGAGCGGCGCCGTCGATGTTGTGATCGGCACGCACCGGCTGCTGTCCAAGGACTTTGAGTTCAAGGACCTGGGGTTGGTGATCGTGGATGAAGAGCAGCGCTTCGGTGTGGAACACAAGGAAGCACTGAAGAAGATGCGCACCAACGTGGACGTGCTGGCCATGAGTGCCACGCCGATTCCGCGTACCTTGGAAATGTCCCTGACGGGTATCCGCGAGACGTCCACGCTGGCAACCCCGCCGGAGGAACGCCACCCGGTACTCACCTATGTGGGTCCGTTCACCAACAAGCAGACGTCAGCGGCCATTCGTCGTGAGCTGATGCGCGAAGGGCAGGTGTTCTTCGTGCATAACCGCGTGTCCTCGATTGAACGAATTGCCGCACAGATCCGCGAGCTGGTCCCCGAGGCCAGGGTGGAAGTGGCGCACGGCCAGATGTCCGAGAGCCGCCTTGAGAAGATCATTGTGGACTTCTGGGAGAAACGCTTCGACGTCCTGGTCTGCACCACCATCATTGAAACCGGGCTGGACATCTCCAACGCCAACACCCTGATTGTGGACGGCGCCGACAAGTACGGACTTTCGCAGCTCCACCAGCTCCGTGGACGTGTTGGTCGTGGCCGTGAACGTGCCTACGCCTACTTCCTCTATCCTTCGGAAAAGCCCTTGGGCGAGGTGGCCCTGGAGCGGCTCAAGGCTGTGGCGGCACACAACGAGCTCGGCGCCGGCATGCAGTTGGCTATGAAAGACCTCGAAATCCGTGGTGCGGGAAACCTGCTGGGCGGTGAGCAGTCCGGACATATCCAGGGAGTGGGCTTCGACCTTTACATCCGGCTCGTGGGCGAGGCTGTTGCCGAGTACCGCGGCGAGGCCGAGGAAAAGGCAGCCGAGATGAAGATCGAGCTGCCCGTCAACGCCCACTTGCCGCATGATTATGTGCCGGGTGAGAGGTTGCGCCTGGAGGCCTACCGGAAGCTGGCCGCGGCGGTGACCAGCGAGGCCATCGATGAGGTCCTCGCCGAACTCGTGGACCGGTACGGTGAGCCGCCCTTGCCGGCGCAGAACCTCATCGCCGTGGCCCGATTCCGGGTGGGGGCCCGCGAGGCCGGCCTGTCCGACGTCGCGCTCCAAGGCAACTTCATCCGCTTCTCGCCGGCGCAATTGCCCGAATCCAAAACCATGCGCCTGAACCGCATGTACCCGGGTTCCCAGGTCAAGCCTGCGCTGGATGCTGTGCTGATCCCCAAGCCCAAAACGGCCAGGATCGGTGGCCGTGATCTGCAGGACGCCGAGATCCTCCACTGGGCCAACAACGTGATCGAAGCGATCTTCTCAGATGTACCCGTAAAGGCAGGCTAAGCGAATGATGGGAGGACACCACGCCGCGTCGGGAGCCGCGGCGTGGATTGCCATTGCCTCGACCGGCCCCTACGCCTTGGGCTGGTATCCGCTGGACTCCACCGGCATCCTGATCGGAGCCATGGCGACGGCGGGCACCGCCTTGGTGTGCGACTGGGACCACCGGCACAGCACCATTGCGAATTCGCTGCCGCCGCTTTCGAATGTCATTGCAGTGGGAATCGAGAAAGCCAGCGGAGGGCACCGGCAAGGCACACACTCGCTGTTGGGAGCCTCGGCCTTTGTAGTGCTGGCAGCCATGGCAGCTCAATTTCAGATGATCACGCCGGCAGGGAAGCTCTCTGTTGGCGCTGGTTTGCTGTGTATGTTCATGATCAACCTGGCAGCTAAGGCTTTGAACCTGTTTCCGAAGTCCGGCTGGATCACCAACTGGCTGTTCGCTGTGGTGATGGCTGGCCTGGTGACCTGGTTTGCACCGGATCAATGGGGTTGGTTGCCGCTGTCAATGCTGACGGGTGTCGTCGTCCACATTGTGGGGGACATGATCACCGTGGGTGGCGTCCCGTTGCTGTGGCCGATCGTCATCAAGCCACCTAAATTCCTCAGGAAATCACTGATCAGTGGCATTTGGCGGGCCAACGGGGCTTTTTCGATTCCGCTGCTGGGCAGGGCTGGATCACGGCGCGAGTGGCTGGTGCTGATTCCTGTCAGCGGATACGCCATGGTTGGAATGGGGGCAGCGGGTTGGGCTCTGGCCCAGCAACATTGGCCTGGAGTGCTAGCGGCATTGGGTGGTGTGATCCAGGCCCCTTGATCGGGACGCCAAGTTGGCGTCATGTCTCGCGGCCTGTGCCCACTCCCTTTACGAGAAAACGAACTTTTACGTTTTCACGTATACGGAGGTTCAGATGGCTGTGCTCCACTCACGCAGTATGCACATCGGCAGCAGGGGAGGCCTTCAGGCACTGCGACATGCAGATTCACTGCGCCGTTCCTTGGTTGATCTTGAAGTCATAATTCCGGCCTACAACGAGGCCGGACGGATTCCCAATACCCTGCTGCAGGCCGTCGATTTCCTGGCAAGTCAACCGTGGTCTTCGAGGATCGTGGTGGTGGATAACGGCAGCGTTGACGAGACCGGGGCTGTAGTCCGCCGTATTTCGCGCGAGACAGGAAGCCGTGAGACAGGGAGCACCGTCCCGATTTCCGTGATCGGGTGTTCCCGTCGCGGCAAGGGGGCAGCTGTCCGCCGGGGCCTCCTCAGCGGTACGTCACGTTTCACGGGATTCTTTGATGCCGATCTGGCCACACCCTTGGATACGCTGACTGCTGCCATGTCCCACCTCGAAGAGGGTGCTGCAGCAGTTATTGCCTCGCGCCACGCGCCGGGTTCCACCCTGGTCCGTCCGCAACAACTGGGACGCCGCGTCGGCGGTACTGCTTTCCGCGCACTAACTAAGTCCAAAGTGAAGGGCATCTTCGATACCCAGTGCGGCTTCAAATTTTTTGAGCGGTCCTCGCTGACGGCTGCCATGGTCCAATGCCGCGCGACGGGATTCGCCTTTGATGTGGAGCTGCTTCTGAGGCTGCAACACCAAGGGGCCCGAATCATCGAACTGCCTGTCGCCTGGACTGACGGAGAATCGTCAACCTTCCGGCCATTCCACGACGGAATCGCCAGTTTTGCCTCCGTGCTTCAACTAGAGAAATCGATCCTATGACCAGTGCTTTCCCAATGTCGCCGACACATCTTGCTGGAAAGCACGTACTTATCCTGAACTGGCGTGACGTCGGCCATTCCCAGGCCGGGGGCGCCGAGCAATATATGCACGAGATTTCCCGCAGGTGGATAGAGGCCGGGGCTGAAGTCACGTGGTTTACCGGACGTGAAGCGAACCAGGCTGCGGAGGACGTCATCGACGGCATCCGGATACTTCGCGCTGGCGGTCCCTTGGCAATCTATGCCCACGCCGCGCTCAAGCTCGTGCGAACAGGCAGTCTTTACGATGCTGTGGTGGATTGCCAGAACGGAATCCCGTTCTTCTCGCCGCTCTTCATGCCGGGCAGGACGCCGATCATTCAACTGATCCATCACGTTCACCAAGAGCAATTCAGCAGCAGGTTCTCTCCGCCCTTGGCTGCCCTCGGTCGTTTCCTGGAAAGCCGCGGCGCAAAAGCTGTCTATGGCCAGCGTGCCATTGTTGCCGTATCACCCTCCACACGGTTGGAACTTCGCAGGCTCGGGTTCTCCGGTCCTATACACGTAGTACCCAATGGCACCATCGACGTCCCGGCCGAGGTTGGGCCCAGGGCGCCTGAGCCCACCATTACGGTGGTCAGCCGCTTGGTGCCGCACAAACGACTGGACTTGCTGCTGGGCCAGGTTGCCGTTGCAGCCTCCCGTATCCCTAATCTGCGCCTGGAAATCGTGGGCGATGGGCCCGAAAGAGGCCGCCTTCAGCAACTCGCGATGGACCTGGGGCTAAGCCACGTCGTGACTTTCCACGGCTATCAGCCCAACGAGGTCCGCAACGGGCTGCTGAACCGGGCATGGCTTACTACTTCCACATCGGCGTCAGAGGGCTGGGGATGTTCAGTCATCGAGGCAGCCGCTTGGGGCGTTCCCTGCCTTGCATTGCGTGTTCCAGGCATCCGCGATTCCGTAGTGGACGGCAGCACAGGATGGTTGGTGGATACAGCCAAGGAATTCGGGAGCGCCATGGTTGCCGCCTTGGAGGCGTTGGCTGCCCATGAGGCATCG
The DNA here is from genome assembly GCF_056395385.1 of Paenarthrobacter sp. 10L420. Classification (NCBI taxonomy): domain Bacteria; kingdom Bacillati; phylum Actinomycetota; class Actinomycetes; order Micrococcales; family Micrococcaceae; genus Paenarthrobacter; species Paenarthrobacter sp. 10L420. The sequence goes on from NZ_JBFTJK010000002.1 coordinate 229,001, forward strand.
CAGGAGTTCTCTGCACAATGCCAGGAGTGGGCACGTTGCTTTACGTGGGAGCGGAGTTCGGCGCTTCTGGCTGGTGTTGTCCTTGAAGAGACGCAAAGCCTGGAAGCCACCGGTGGACGCAGTTCCCGCTCCGATATGTCCACACTGGTTCGTTTCGAACTACCGCCAGGCACCGATCTCCGGGCCATACTGCGTCCCACCGATGAAGTGTGGGAGGGCGACGGCCAAGCCTCGGTACTGATGAAAGGCCGCGATGAGTTCGAAGCCTTCGCGGTTTTGAAGCAGATCGGAGTTGACTCGGCAGAGTTGCAACCGGCCGGACGAAGCGTCCTGCTGGCCGGACCCGCAAGCGCTGCTTCGCCTGCCCACGCCGTTGATGGCCTGTAGGGCGCATACGGCCGGAATCGGCCAGGAGTGTGGACATGGCTGACACTTTGCTTCAAACGGATCAGGAAACCAAGCCCGGTGGTGTGGAAAGTCTGCCGGGACGGAGAAACAAAAGAGGTGAAAACAGCAAAGTAGGGGAGAACAGCGTCTTCCTGGCCATGTCGGCCGGTGTAGTGGGTGCAGTCAGTTACGTCTGCAGTTTACTCATGGCCAACATGCTGCCGACCATCGACTACACGCATTTTGCGTCGGCCGCGATGCTGATGGGAATCGTGGGGATTGTCGCATCAGCGTTGGTACCTCTTCCCTTGTCCCATGTAGTCGCTGTCAATCCTGAAGGCTCCGAGGAACGCAAGGATGGCCTGGCCTTCTCGGTTTTTGTGTCATGCCTGGCGGGAGCAGCGGCAGCCGTAGTGACAGGAATGGTGACTCTGGCCTTTGCCACACCAGCGCTGGCAGGCGCTGTAGCGCTGGGTTCGCTGGCCATCTTCATCGTGACGGCACCCTCGGGCTGGTTGCAGGGTGAATTGCGTTTCACTTGGGTTGCCTTGACAAACATCGGCGAAGTTGTCCTCAGGCTCGGGTTCAGTGTGTTGGTGATCTTCCTGGCATGGGGTGCCGGGGGAGCGGTCCTCGGATTTGCTGTGGGTTCAGTAGCTCCACTTGCCGTGCCACTTTCCTTCTATCGGGACCTGCATTGGCGTCCGCGTGTGCTGCTGGACAAATGGCGGTGGGCGGAGACCATCGAGATCGCATCGGTGCTGTGCGTAGTTTCAGTACTGGTTGGCCTGGATGTTGTGGTGGTTGGGTTTCTGGACGAAGGATCCTCCGCTGCAGCCGGATTCCAAGCTTTGGCGTCAATCGCCAAGGGGCCGGTGTATGTGGCGGCCGGTACTGCCTTGGTGGTTTTCCCCTTGCTACGCACCCCAGGCGCGGACGTGCGCCAGATCCTTGGAGCCGCCTTCACCTCCTTTGGGCAATTGGCGGTAGTGGCCTTCGTCATTATCGCGACGGCACCGCACGCGCTGGCCGGGCTGATTGTGCCCCAGAAGTATCACGGCTCCCTGGAGCTGCTGCCATGGTTGGCGGTAGCTGGCCTTGGCTACGCGGTGCTGATGGTACTGTCCACCATCCTTCTCGCGGTGAGGGCGTACCGGCGATGCCAGGTAGGCCTTGCCGTCGCTTGCCTTCTGGTGGTGGGTGGGTTGTGGGCTGGCTGGTGTCTGAATACTGTTGCCGGCATGGCAGTGGGCTCAGCGGCGGGTTCCGTGCTGGCCTCCGTGGTTCTGGCCCTTATAGCTCGTCCCGTTCTTGCCGCCGCCAAGCGTCCGGGAGGCGTGGCCTGGCGGTGGTTTGCCTACCCAGCCGGACTGGCCGTCGTGCTGGGCGTGGCCAGCCAGTTTCAACCATTGCTGTGGCTGCTCCTGGCGTCCGGCACAGGCTCTGCCATACTGGCACATCAGCGCGGTCTGTTGCCCGGCTGGAGCAAAGTTGCGCGGCGTGTTCAGAGACTCACGGGCATCTGGATGCCGTTCTTCGCCGTTGTTGCCGGAGCCTTCTGCGTTCGTGCCCTTGGTCTTGAACGGGGCTTCGAGCTCTGGGTGGATGAGTTGCTGTACGTGCGTTTAGGCGAGTCTGTCAGTGTGGGCCAATTTCCAACGCTCCCGGATGGACCGTTCTTCCTCCACCCGCCGGGCTATTTCATCCTTGAAGCCGGTGTCATCAGGCTGTTTAACGTCTCTGGCGAAATTGTGGATGTCGTACTGCACTTGCGATGGCTCAACGCCGCGCTCGGAGCACTGACAGTGGGTTTGGGGTTCCTCCTTGTCAAAAGGCTCACCAGTGCCGCGCCCGCGTGGCTCTGCGCTGTGCTACTTGCGTTCGAGCCTTTCATTCTGCGCAACAACAGCCATGCCTTCCTCGAGACCTCGGCCATGGCGGCTGTGCTTGCAGGGTTTTTGATATTGCTGCGAACGCCGAAGCGAGCAAAGGAACCTGTCCCTTTCCTGCGATTGGCTGTAGCGGGATTGCTTCTGGGATACGGAGTTCTGTGCAAGGACTTCTTCATCATCTGCACCTTCGTTCCGGTGCTGGTTGCTGTGTTGTGGAAGCAGACCCTGCCTTGGCGAGAGGCTGCGGTGGTGGCGGCGATGGCTGCCATTCCCTATGCCGCTTACCTCGTCGTGATAGCGCTGCGGGGACAAATGCCGGATTGGGTGTGGGCCAAAAGCAATGGGCTGCTTCGGATGTCCGGGGTTGAGAAGAACACGGGTTTCACGGCGGAAGGCTCGCCGAGCATCGTGTCCCGGTTGATCGAGCAGAGCGGTCACTTTGGCACCAGTTATATTCTCCTGGCACTGTGTCCCGTAGTGAGCCTCCTCTTGTGCTTCAGCCTTCATGCAGGGCGGCGGTTTGTTGGACTGGCGGGGCTGGCTCTGGGTGTCGCGGGCGCCTACAGCGCCATCTTCGGCACCTTCGAAGAGCAATATGGGTATGGCGTCATGGTGGCAGGGGTCCTGTGCTCCGTGCTGGCCGTGGTGGAGCTCATTGAGAGATATCCGAAGGGTCGAAGGGCCCTCGGGGCGATGTCCATCTGCTTCATTGCTTTGGCGGTGCTCCTTGGGGTGCGCACGGCACTCACTGTGGACAATGGCTTTGCCAGTGCGAGGCAGTGGGTCACAGCGAACCTGCCGGCTGATGGGCGCGTCAGCGTCACCAACAGCACTGGGGAGTTGGCATTCAGGGACGACGCCAGGTTCGGAATCTGGCCATCAGCACCCTTGATGAAAGAGCATGGCGTCAATTACATCCTGACCCAGTCGCTGCCCATCAGCCAGGGATACGGCTACGCGAATCCCGCGATGCTCGCCTGGCTAAAGGAGCACGCAACTCCTGTTTTCACTTCCGAGGGACCCACCAATGGTGATACGACGCTCTGGTTCGTGCGGGAAGCGGATCTGGACGTTGCGGCATCGGCGAATATCGGGTTCCCGTCCAAAGACCATGGCACAGAACGGTAAAGATCATGAGGGTTTTACATCTCGGGTTCGAAGACCCAGGCATGCCCGGCGCCGGTGGGGGATCAGTGAGGACACACGAGGTCGATCGTCGGCTGGTTGCCAACGGCTTCCGAATGACGGTCCTGACCACCAGATACCCCGGGTGGTCTGAACGTGTGCAGGACGGCGTTCACTACGTGCCGATCGGAATAGGCCATGGGCGGAACAGATTAGCCCGGCTCCTGGGCTACGTGCTGATGCTGCCCTTTGAGGTTCGACGGCGTCGCGGAGCCGCAGATCTGGTGGTGGAGGACTTTTTCGCGCCGTTTTCCAGCATGGCTGCGCCGCTCTGGACAAAGCGCCCCACAGTTGGCCTGGTCCAGTGGCTGCATGCGCGAGAGAAAGCACGTGAATATGGGTTGCCCTTGCATTGGTTGGAACAGTGGGGTGTTAGGCGTTACCGACGGATGATCGCAGTGTCGCAGGGCATCGCTGACCGCTTGACGGCCATGAACCCCCACGTTCGTGTGGAGGTGATCGGTAATGGTGTGGATCCCGCAGCCTGGAAACCCGAACCCAAACCCGGACAGGACATCCTATGCATTGGGCGTTTGGAGTTCGGTGGCAAAGGTCTCGATTTGCTGCTGGCGGCCTGGGAAAAATGTGCGGGACGTGTTGATGGCCAGCTCCTGATTGCGGGTGCCGGTCCCGACGAAGCTAAGCTTCGCGCCGTCATTGAAGAGAGGGGTCTCTCCAACCGGATACGCCTCCTGGGGTGGCTCTCCGGGGAGCAGAAATTCCAAGCGATGAGTGATGCGCGGCTTGTGGTTGTTCCCTCCAGGCAGGAGACGTTTGGGTTGGTGGCCATCGAGTCATTGGCAGTTGGAACTCCGGTCATTGCCTTCGATATCCCGTGCTTGAGGGAGATTGTCCCCGACGCCGCCGGCTGGTTGGTTCCGGCGTTCGACGTCGAGGCCCTTGCCGCCGAGATAACGCGCAGATACGCACAGGACGGACTGATGGAGGTGGGGGCCCAAGGCAGGGCGTTTGCTTCAGGCTTCAATTGGGACCGGCTCGCCGAAATGCAGGCCACATCCTTTCGCAATGCAGTTGCTGAAGCAGCTCCAACCGGGCCTCATCCACAGGAAGGGCCTCCGCATGGCAATTGAATCGAAAATCGAACGATCCTTGGCAGGCGACGCTCCCTGGCTGTTCCTGTCGCCCCACCTTGACGACGCGGTTTTGTCCTGTGGTGCGCTTATTGAGGCGCAGGCGCAGGAACGGGAGATCATCGTGGCAACTGTGTTCACGGAAGCCTCCCCTGCACCGCACACCCGGGCCGCCCGCTCTTTCGTGCGTCAGTCCACGCTTGAGGATGGCGTGCAACTGTTCGAGGCCCGCAAAGCAGAGGACAAGGCTGTCCTTGCTGCCATGGGCGTACAGCTCATACATCTGGGCGCCGTGGATGCCTTGTTCCGTCGTCGACAGTTACCGCGGCTCGCCAGAGGCGCGTGGAACAAGCTCCTGCCGGAACTGACACACCGCTACTCGACGTATCGATTCGACATCGCGCTCGGACGGATAGCACGGGGAGATAAAACGCTCATCCGGCAACTCCAGGACGATGTTGCCGAGCTAATGGCCGTGACCAAGGCCGAACTGCTCTTCGTTCCTGTAGGTGTGGGTAGCCGTGTTGACCACCTCATCACCCGCAAGGCCGGGGAAGGCCACCCTGAAAACCTGGTCCTTTATTCGGACTTTCCCTACGATTTGGTCTCGCCGCCGGATACGGCAGGGTTAGCGCGCCTTGGGTACCAACCGTGGATTTGGGCAGAAGGCTTGTCATCCAAGCACCCGCGGATCAGGCAGTACTCCACACAAGCCGATGGGTTGTTCCCCAGCGGTGTAATTCCCATCAAAGCGGAAACCTACTTTGTCCCGCGTTCTTCCCGAAGCTCAAGCAGTTAAGCCCGCCCCAAAAGCAATGGCCCGGGCACATGCCCGGGCCATCACATATTGCGTGAAAGTTTAGCTTTCGCCAGCTGAGTCCGAGCGGCCAAGAATGGTCTGCGGAATCCAGAATGCGAGGGCGAACAGGCCCAGGCAGACGGCCATCGGCCACGGGTTATCCAGGCTGAGGAAGGACAGGGAGTAGATAGCGCCCAGGAAGAGCACGATCATGACCACGAACAGGACAATGCTTGTGCCGAGGTTGTTCTCTTTTTCAATGGGGGCGCTTGTTGCGTTCTTGGACATTCATTCCTCCTCGGCCCCGCAGGGCTCAAAATCTGTGGCGGTCGCGGATGCCTCAGTAATCCGATGAACCCTGTTCACCTTTGACAATGGCTATTCCGGAACTCGCTCCGATACGTGTTGCACCAGCAGCAATCATAGCCTGTGCGTCAGCCAGGGACCGCACTCCGCCTGACGCTTTGACCCCAACATCAGGTCCGACGGTCTTGCGCATCAAGGCAACGTCTTCAACGGTTGCTCCGCCGCCGTTGAAACCAGTGGAGGTCTTGACGAAGTCAGCCCCTGCCTCAACGGCGGCTTCGCAGGCAATGACCTTCTGTTCATCGGTCAACATGGACGTCTCGATGATGACCTTCAGGATCGCTTCGCCGGCGTGGACAGCTTCGGCGACGGCGGTGATGTCATCCACCAAGGCGCCCTTGTCATTCGCGCGCGCGGCCGCCATGTTGATCACCATGTCGATCTCATCGGCGCCATCCAACACCGCGCCGCGGGCTTCGAATGCCTTGACGTCGCTGGGTGTGGCGCCCAGCGGGAACCCAATAACGGAGCAGGTCAAGACTCCGGATCCTTTGAGGGCCTTCGTGACGGTCTTGACCCAGATCGGATTGACGCAGACGGACTTGAATTTGTACTCGACGGCCTCGGCGCAAACCTTCAAAACCTCTGCCTCGCTGGCCTCCGGCTTCAACAGTGTGTGGTCGATGTACGAGGCGATGCTTGCAGGCGCGACGGCTTCGTTGCTCATGGGATCCTTCCGTGCCGGGCATGGCCGGCCCGATGGCCGCAGGGTTGTCACTGCCCGTCAAAGGACCATCTTGCCATATGGTCCGGGTGCCGGTCGGGGTTGTCCACAATGGCAAGAGAAGCAGCAGTCAGGCCGCCATCGCGGCCTGCTGGTTGCTGCCCCATGCGCCCAACAGCATCCCCGAGGCGCACAGCATCGCGGAGGACTCGGCAGAAAGGAGAAGACCCAGTCGGAGGCCGTCGCAGGAAGCCGCGTCGCCAATCGCCCAAATGCCGGGGACGGAGGTGGTGAGATCGCGCCCTACTGCGATCCCGCCGTCGGAGGCAATCAGGAGACCTGCGCTTTCGGCAAGCTCGCTGCGCGCGATACGTTCCTCGGCGAGGACCACGAGGTCGCCGTTCATGCTGCTGCCGTCTTCGAACAGGATGCCGGTCGCCGCTGGCGTGGAACCTGAGGTGGAACGAACGACGGCGGCTGGCCGGAGGGTGGTGCGGACGGGACGGACACCGCGGGCCCGGAGCACGGCTTCTGCCTGGCCCGCTGCGGGACCATTGCCCACGAGGATTCCCAGCGGGCGCCGGCCGACGATCCTGGTGACGTCCTTGATCGCTTCACCGATGTTCGCGGCGTCATCGATGGTGGAGTAACTCAGGCCCGTTTCGGCCCCGGCGACCGGCGGAAGGCTTGGAGCTGAACCCGTGGCGATCACGAGTTGGTCGTAGGAGAACTCCATGCCATCCACGGTGGTGACGATCTTCGCTGCGGCGTCAATGAAACTTGCGGGCTGCCCGAAGCGGACCGAGACCTGCGGCAGATCTGCCAGTTCCAGGAGCGCCTCGGGGCATTCGTCGCGATTGCTGAGCACGGTGACGGTGCCATCGAAGGGGCGTTGCCGGGAACCTGAACCGCTGCCGGCCAGCCGCCGCACCAAAGCCTGGGCTGCGGGACCTGCGCCTGCAATGACGATGTGAACGGGTGTGGAGGACATGTTTGGCCCTTTCGCTGGCGTGACCTGTTGATCATCAGCGTAGGGTGCCGGTTTTTCACGGGTGTTTCCCCCTTGTTGCCATCTTTTGCAGATCGGTAGCGCGCTGTTTACCAGCCGGTAATAACGTGGATCACAGCGGAGTTAGCGATCACAGTGGAGTTCAGTACCGTGCGAGCAACTCCCGAAAACCGTTGGCGGCGAAGCTGGCCACGGCCTCTGCCCGGTCAACGAAGCCGTGGGCACCCACTGGCTCCACCGAGGCCAGAAGTCCCGCGGCGTCGGCCAGGCTCATGGTCAGCTCGGCGGTCAGGCTTCCCGCCGGCAACCCGTCCACTTGCAATACTGCCTGGCGCGAGTCGGTCCAGGCATCCGGACCGGGATCGTCCCGCAAGGTGCGGGTCAGGGACACGTCCTGCCACCCGCCGTCGAGCCTGATCCGGGCACGGTACGTGATGTCGTGGCCTTCTGTTTCAACGCGTCCATCCGAGAAAAAGACGCGACCGTCGAAGAGCGGGTGCTCCAGGAATCCGGTGAACTGTGGGGGCACAGTGGACCCCGCCGTGGGCAGCATGACGGTGGCTTTGAACGTCAGGGGTGAGCCCCCCAGTTCTCCGCGTAAGGTGTCGTTGAAACGGACACCCGCAGCCGGTTCTGTCATGGCGGTGCAACTGGCATCTTTCGGGACGCCGGCCGTCGTCATCGTGTCCAGGTACGCCCGGGCGTCCCGGTATCCCATGCCGATCAGGGTATCGGCGTCGATCCTTCCCAGATAGAACTCGGGATCCAGCGGCAGCGGATGCTCAGGACGCACCACGTGCAGCACAAACTCGCGTCCAGCCGCGCTCGCAGCCTCGAAATCAGCAAGGAGGGCTCCCATGGCGCTCATTTCGATCATGTGCACGTACTGCTCCAAGGGCCCGTCACCCCAATAGGGCGAGTTGCCGATGCACCAAATCAGCCATACTTCCTCCGCTCCCCGACGCAGGGCTTCGGCTACATTGGCGTCGCGCATCCAGACGGCGTCCGTCCAGATCTTCCCGTCCCGGTGCAGCGGTGTCAGGAAGATGGGCAGTGACATTCCCGCGGCCATAAGCTCCGCGTCAATGGCGGTGGCATCGATGGCGTGGCAGCGCTTTTCGGTGAATTCCACGACGTTGAAGGAACCTTCGACGGCGCCCGGTTCCGCAGCGCGGCCCCGGATAGTCGCATCATTGATCCCGAGTGCGGGAAAGACCTTGTTCAGGATGCCGTCCGCGTCCCCAATAGCTGGCAGCGCCCACGGGCCCTTGAGGTAGTCACCGATCGGCAGCGCCGAGCCGAAGTCCTTCACGTTCACGCTGGACCAGCGGGTGCACATTTCTTCCGGCGACACCCCGGACAGCAGCATCCCCGCCGTCAGGATCCCGCCGGAGCTGCCGTCAACATGCTGGAACTCCAGGCCTTCTTCGGCGAGCGCCCGCATGACGCCGGCCTGCCAGGCCACGCGCATGCCGCCACCGGCGAGCACCAATGACCTTTTCACAGTCCGGTTCCTCCGGTCATGCCCCCACTGATCCTGCGCCAATAGACGAACAGGAGTACCGCCGTCGCGAGGTCAAAGAAGGCCACCAGCAGCGCGATGGGTGAGAAGACTCCGTTCAGTACCCCGATGCCGACGGCGCCGAACGCCCCGGCTTTTTGCAGTCCGGACCAGAGCACCACCTCGGGGGAGGGTGCGGGGTTCAGCAGGGTGTGCAGGAGTAGTCCGCCAACCACCACCATGAACATGCCCACTGTGCCGAACAGTTGCCGCATTCCAGGAGTGGGGTCGGCGCCGATCAAGGGCAATATTTGTCCGCCAAACGGGACCTGCACGGCACCGGTCAGCACCGTGATGATCGCGATCGCTGCCAGGATGGCGCGCAGTGGATCGGCGGTGGTCCAAGCCAACACGCCGGGGCGTCGCGCTTGATGGTGAGTTTGGTTATGGGGCGTGGGCTGTGCCGGCTGCTGGGCGCTCATGCGAAGGACTCCAGCAGGCGTCCACGGTCCACGAGCAGCCACACCATGGCCGCCCACGTCAGCGTGGAGACGTAGAAGCGGATGTCGTTGAGCATCATCCAGCGTTTCAGCAGGGTGCGGAGTTCGGCGTCGTCCGCGAAGTCGCCGCCGCGGATGCGCTTGTTGATGGGGATGATGATGCCTTGGCCCACCCAGGTCAGGACGATGATTCCCAGCAGGCAGATGATGGCTGGGATGACACGGATGGTGCCCCACTCGGACCACACCAGGATGCCGCCTGAGATGAACATGATGGGCACCACGACCGTGAAGAACTTGGTGGCTGCGCGGGTGGGGATGCCGAAGTGCATGTCGACGTTCTCGCGGGCCAGCGAACGCCATGTGGGGTACAGGAAGAATTTGAGGACCCACATGGTGCCCACGTACATCGTGGCGCCGAACAGGAAGTAGAGCGCGTTGATGAGCAGTAGCCAGTTCATTGGAGGCTTCCCGGAGTGGCGCGAGGTACGGCGCCGGAGTCTCGTGCTGTGCCCATTGGCGCCGTCCCTGCGATCCTGCTCCGGTCCGGCGGGGTCAGCCATTCCTGGCTCTGGCCCAGGTTCACGATGCTGTCCAGCATGTCGCCTCCGCGAATGGCTGCTGCGGCGGATTCTGTAGGTGCGGTGAGGAACCAGGCTTCGTAGTGGTCGTCCAGGACACCGTGGGCTTGCGGCAGCCAAGCGGTGAACACGGGTTTGCTTTCCACCTGCAGGTTCTTCAAAGGCTCGACGCCGGGCGCGTCACCGAGGATGAGGCGTGCCTTGGCCTGTGCTCCGAGGGCGATGTCTCCGGTAGCTTCGAAGTAGATGTCCGATTTCCAGAGCATGTTCCGGAAGACGCAGTAGTTCGACGCAGCGAGCTTCAGTGGCAGGCCAAGTGGGTCGGGACGTTCGATCTCGATGTAGCAACCGAGTTGGCCATCTTTGTCGTACTGTGCTGACACTGTGGAGTCAGTGACGACGAAGTCCAGGTTGGCCTGGTGCTTCGGCATGCCCCAGATTCCCTTTCCACCCTTGACGGAAACCTCCGAACTGACCGGCAGGTCCACCACGAACTGCCCCAGCTTGAAGGTTTTCTGGAAGATCAGCGGGAGGATGGGCGGGGCTGGCCTGCTGCCGTGGGTGATGGCGATGGCCAGTGAGTATTCGATGTACTTGCCGATGTCCGTGGACTTGTAATTGACCACCGTGACTACCAGCAGCCCTTTGCCGCCCAGGCTGAAGGGCCGCATCTCGGTGCCGGGGAGTGCGGCCGCTGCGGCTTTCTTGTTGATGGGGAAGGCCGCCATGAGCACCGGGGAGTCGTCGGAATTGACCGGCATGACGTACTTGATGCCATCGGCCAGTGCGTGCTGGCCGCGGAGGCGTTCCTGGCGTCGGGGAACCGGCGACGGCATGAGCTTGAGCAGGGGAGTAACCAGTTCGGTAAGTGTTTTCATGACAGTGGCTCCTGGGTTTTGTTGAGCTCCTCCACGATGACCGGGAAGGTGTCCTGCCAGGCATGCTGACCGAAGAAGACGTCCAGATGTCCGTAGCCGGGGATGAGGTGGAGCGAGTCCTTCCCGGGCCGGTGCTTTTGGAAGAAGTCGAAGGTGCGTTGCTGGCTTTCGGGAAGGAAACAGAGGTTGTCCAGCCCGGCGATGAACGCGAACCGTGCATCGGTTTGGGGAGCCTCGGCCACAAAGTTCTTCGGCAGTTCCGGATGGTTTCCGGCAGCTACCATGTGCCCGGCTTTGATGCTGCGGCCCATCTCCTCGAAGAACGTCACCGGGACCTCGGCGAACTCGCCGCTGAGCCATTGGTGAGTGGCGTCGTCGAGGTTTTCGTGGGCCCAGAGCGCCGGGCGGCCACTGCCGTAGGTGAAGCTGACCATCTTGCAGACGATGTTGTCGCACTCCCGATGGGTGGCTTTGACCAGGCCGCGGATGGCCCGCGTGAAGTAGCCCTGCGATTTGTAGCCCCATGCCGGGGACAGGTAAGGAGTGAAGACTTTGACCACGGGTGTCAGGTAGTCGATCTTGAGCCGCGAGAACGCAGGCACCACGGGATGAAGGGACACCGCGTTGGAGACAATGGTGTCCACTTGAGGCAGGAGACCGGCCACGGCGGACATGGTGAACGAGGTTGATCCCTGGCAGTGGATGACAGCCTTCATCGTGTCCGCTCCAGTCGCAGTCAGCACATGCTCGACGGCGGCAGGGTGGTCGTACACGGCGGCGTCGGCGAGCGTCCAGGACAGGGGATCGAGATCGATGGACGCCCTCCAGTTCAGCATCCACACGTCCCATCCGTCCTCCAGCAGGACATCCACGATGGTGGTCCGGACCGGAGGCCTGAACAGCTCCGCCCGCACGCCGGACCCATGGACCAGCATGACCGGCCCTTTGGTCGCCTCCACCGGAGATGTCACGTGGACCAGGCTCAAAGGGGTGTTGTCCCGGGCACGGAACGGGATGACCTCTGTCCGATGTTCGGCACGGGTGATGATCATGGTGCGGTTCCTTTCCGCGTGATGGTGATGGGTTCTTCAAGCAGCCGCACGGTTGGCAGGCCGGATTCCGGAACCAGCCGCGCGCCGTCGTCGTTCTGTACCAGCTGCCAATCGCGGCAGACTGTATCCACCACCAGCGGGTAGACAGTGAGACTGCCGTCGGCGGCGAGGTGGAGGCGCAGGAATCCTTTGTGGTCTTCGATGGATTGGCCGGACATTTTCCAGGTAGAGACCTCGCCGCTGGGCGTCGCCAGGATGAACAGCGCGAAGGCTTCACTGCCAAGCGCCCAACCACCCAGGTACACCAGCGCGAGCGCCAGCAGCAGAATCACGACGTCGGGCCAGCCGTTGGGCCAGGGAAGCAGGATCACGACGGCGGCACTCACCGCAAGGGCGGACAGCTGGTAGAGCGCGCCACGGGTGAAGACCACGATTCCTGCCTTCGCCAGCCCGAGGGATCGTGCAAGCAGTGACACGACTGCGAGCAGGAGCGGCACCGCAAGGATCAGGACAACGACGAGGAGCAGGGTGTTTCCGTGGGTCAGGCTGCGGAGGCTGTCCACGAACGATTCCCCGCGGAATGCGCTGAAGACTGTCCAGAGCGTTAGTGCAGCGATGACGTGGACAATGCCCAGGGACAAACCGAAGCCAGGGTTGCGGATGGGAAGCCAGTATTGCGAGAAGGGGTTCGCAAGCCTCGGACCGAGCAACTGGGAATCGGCCTGATCCGGGTAGAGGGTGGGCATGCGGGTGAAGTGGCGGGTTGTTTCTTCTTCGTGGTCGCCATGAGGGTTTGCGGTTTGGGTGACGCTGGAGGACAGGCCAGGTGCGTTCGCGTCGCCCGGAAGGGCGAGGTGTTCCGGGAGCCAATGGGCATCTGAAAGGTACGCACCGCCCAGGCCGCAGGTGATCATTTGCGTTCTTGTTGGGTCCGGTGGGAGGTTTTGGGCGCCTGATTCATCCGTGCCCAGTTCGTCAGGAGACGTTTGCTCCTCGTAGCGGGAATAGTGGTGCAGATCGCCTGTGAGCCACAGCCGGACGTTTGCGCCCGTGGCCTCGAACAGGCCGGTCTCGGGATTGAACCGACGGCGAAGGTAATCCTGTTCGAAAAAGTTGACCTGCCTGAACTCGTTCGGCCCAGGGTGCTCGGCGTCAACCCAAAAGGGAGCCGCTACGCACAGGATGATGGCATCTCCGGGTTGGAGCTGGAGCGTGACATTCCGGTAGAAGTAGTCCAGTTGTGGTTCGTCGATGTACTGCCCCAACTGGCTGTCCAGGCCCAGGAGCCACCAGCCGGGCGTACCCTGCTGCTGTTCGCCGGAAACCTGCGTAGGGGATTGCCCTGTGAGCCGGACCGCAAAGTAGCTGCGCGTCTGGATGGTCCGCCAGCCCCCGATGCTTCGTTGCCGGGTGAACATCCGGATGAACGAGGTCAGGCCGTCGTACCAGTCGTGGTTGCCGGGGAGTGCGAGCATGATGGGTGTGGGATTGTGCTTGGTGGGCAGCGCCATCCGGTACGGTCCTGCCATCCGATTCTCGTAGGCAGCTGGTGAGGCGACGGGGTAGACCTCATCACCCCCGAGGACCAGCACGCTTCCGCGGGGGAGCTCATGGCCCTGAACGGTTACCTTGTCCTGGGCGAGCAGCATTGCGACGGAGTAGGTCGCGTCGAAGCCGTCGCCAAGATCTGCGGTGTAATCGAGCCACAGATCAGCGGGGCTCAAGGGCTCGTCGGGCTTTGTGGTGCGGGATGCCTCAAGCTCTCCGGGGTTTGGAAGCCCGCGGCTCGTGACCGGCGGCTGGGCTGGTTGGCCGGGGACCGGGAGTTTATCCAGGCGCAATTGATCGGCAGGGAAGCTCCCCTCAAGTTCCCTCTTGTCACCGAAGTCTGCGAACACAGTGGCTGCCATGACTTTCAATGCCGTCCGTGCCAGCGACATCGGCGAGAGCCAGCGAACCGCTGCCTGGGGAGTGAAGCCCAGGACAGTACGGTGCTTCGCAAGCTCCCAGCTCTTCATCTGCGTGGCCGTCGCAGTGGTCTCCGGACCGGGAACGGGACCCGTTTGAGGCCCCGCCCGTAGACCTCCCACAACTCACCGGCGAACAATTTCATGAAGGACGCCAAACCCGCGGCCGGCGCCGGGCCCTTGGCACGGAACGTGGTCAGTTGCTTGGCGAAGTCCAAGGGGCGGATGTACAGAATGCCGGCACCGAAGACATCCTCCTGGCCTGGCTCCTGCCCGCCTGGCTCCTCAACGTCAACCGCTTCCGACGGCGGAACATGGCCGCGCAGGATCGTGGCGGACAGCGTGGTCGTGTCCTGCCAAATATCCAGCCCGGCCTCGTTATGGATCAGCTTGTACCCGGTGAACGTGAACGGCGTTCCGCCCGGGTCCCGCAGCCACAACCGGTACAGCATGCGCCTGGCCGGCCTGCCGTCGTCGGAAACGTCCTCCACAAAGAGGTTGAACCAACCACGTTCCACCGGCATTCGGCCGCCGAAGTAGTCTGCGAGGATATAGCCCTCGGCCTTGGCAGGGTGGCTCGGATCCTCAACGAACGCGTGCATGTCCTCGGCGGTAATCGTCAGCTCGAACATGATCCTGCGGCTCCGGTCCCTGCCCAGGCTTCGCCCCTTCTCCGGATCACTGAGACCGGGACTGAACCAGCCGTGCATCTGCTCCGTGAAACGCACAGAGGTGGTGGCGTCTGTCGCCGCTGGTTGCTGGTCTTGGGGTCGCGGCAGCCCCAAACCACGGCTCCTTGCTGCCGTCGTGGCGGTTGCGCCGTCTGCGACCGCGCTCGCGGGCCGCTCCTCGGGCGCGCCCTTGCCCTTGGTAGCGTCCGGCGCCAATTCGCGTGGAGCCGAAGCGTCGAGGTCGTTGGCCCGGCTGTCAGCGCCAGCCGAGTCATCACTGGCCAGGTCGTCACTTCCAGCAGCATCGGCGGGGGTAATTCCCCTGTGTCCGGCACTGTGGGCGTTCTCCAGGATGTGACGGCATGCACGTTCGGCAAAAGCGGAAATGGTCAGTGAAGGGTTGGCGCCCACCGGGCCAGGCATGGCTGCCCCATCCATCACGAACAGGTCGGGATAACCGAACACCTCGCCGTAGGAGTCGCACACCGCCTCGCCAGGGTGGCGGCCCGATGGTGCCCCGCCGATGGGGTGCACCGTGATGACACGTTTGGCCCACCACAGCGGGTTGTCTACGAAATCTCCGTCGAGGTCCTTGGCGATCTCGGACATTGTTCCGCGGACGCGTCCGAAGTAGTCCTTGGACGTGGCCATGGTCCATGCAATGGCGAGTCTTCCGTCGCGAAGGGTCATGACGCCGTCGGGGATATCTCGGCCCATCCCCAGCAGCGGCACCGAACTGGAGGACAGGCGGCCGTCACCCAGCGCAGCGGCGAGGTCGGCGGAGACGTTCGAGCGCCCGGCGTCGAACAGCCTGTCCATCAGCAATTGGCGGGCAACTTTGGCTGTCCGTTTGACGGTGGTGCTGAGTTGGGCGGTCTCCATGAGCCAGTTAATGAAGGCTGGATACCCGGCGTCCTCCACGTAGTAGCCGCGACCATCGCCGTCGTCGTCGTTGGAATCGGGGATCCTGATCGCGGTGGTGATGACGGGTCCGCGGCTGCCGGTGAGTGTTCGCACTCCGGGTGGGGATCCGTTGGCGGCCGGTGTCTTGGCGTCCATGATGAACGTCAGGAGGTCGCCGTTGCCACTGAAACGGGTGCCTATGGCGTCGCTAAGGGCGGGCAGGGAGCTTCGATTGCGCAGGAGCAGGAAGTTGGTGCCGAAGGTGCCGGCGCCAAGGATGAGCCGGCGGCAGTGAATGATCCGCTCCTTGAGGAGCTCGCCTTGGCGTTCGGGATCGTGGACCACGTAGCGGACTTCGTAACCTCCCCTGGCAAGTGGCCTGATCCCGCGGACATCGTGGAACGTGCGGATGTCCGCCCCCTGATGAGCGGCCGCCGAAATGTAGTTGTGGTCCAGGGTGTTCTTGGCGCCGGCATTGCAGCCGATATCGCATTCACCGCTGAGCGTGCATGTGGTGCGGATGGTGTTTGGTCCGTGGATGCTGCCGTAGGCCGGGAGGGGGAGTGGCCTGTTTGTCTGCGGTTCCTTGGTGGGGTCCGTGGAAAAGGTGACGGCAATGGGTGGTCTGCTGATGGGTAGGCCAAGGGTTGCGGCGGTCTTCTCCATTGCCATGGTTTTAGGCGTGTCGTCATACGGATAACGGACCGGTTGGAGCATCTCTTCTGCGGTCTCGTAGTAAGGATCAAGGTCCGCCCGTGTGAAAGGCCAATTCTCGTAACCGCCGCCGGGAATGGGGGACTCGTTGACGAACCATTTTTCGTCCTTGCGAAGGAGGACGTTGGCGTAGATCAGTGAGCCGCCGCCCAGGCCGCTGGATACCAACCCCTCCGTGCCCCGGAAGGTCCATGCATCGAAGAGCCCGTACAGTCCGCGATCCGGGTCCCAGAAATTCCGGCCCATCTCCGCCGGCGAACGCGCGAAACTGCCGGGCGGATAGGGCTTGCCGCGTTCCATGAGCACCACGGATTGTCCGGCCTCGGCCAATCGGAGGGCAGCCACCGAACCGCCGAATCCGGAACCGACCACCACGGCGTCAACTTTTTCGATGCCTGCACTGTGGCGCGCCGGATCGGTTGCGGGTTCCGCACCCGTATTCCCGCTGTTCCCGGTCCCCAGACGACCCATGGCCGTTCCTCTCAGAGGAAAGCTGACCTGAAGGCAGCCCCGGCGTGACCGGCGGTGCCTCCGGACTATCGCCCTTATGTTCCCACCGGGCCGGGGATCTGTCCATGAGGTGGAGTTATCCGTTGATCCGGCGTTGCTCGCCGACTGTCATGGGAGGATGCGCGTGAAGTTGAGGTCGAAGTCGTGCTCAAGCGGTCCGCCTGGGTAGGTTCCCCGCTCCCATCGGCCCGTGATGGTGTTTCCGTCCTCGCTGATCCGGCCGGTGTAGCGTTGCGGCCAATCGGGTCCATCCCGGAAAAGGGTCCACACGTTCTCTTCCAGGGTCATGTCCAGGATGCGGGCGACGCCCCGGGAATCGAAGTAATGCTGCTGAAGTGCGCCGTCGGACCCGGTAGCGCCGATAGTGCAGATGGCATTCGGGAATTCCGGCCTCTCAACCGTGGATCTCTGGATAAGGAATCCGCCACCTTGCAACCATTCGAACGTTGTCCGGCTCACGGCGTCCATGCCGGGGGCAGTGGTCTCCCATTCGCCGACCAGGATGTTGAGTCGCTCCAGCAGTTCGGATGTCATGTGGTCCTCCTGAGATGTGTAGCCCCAGTTTCCGCCGTAGGTGGCCGATTTGGCGAGAGCTGCCCTGGTTGGCGAAGGTTGCCCAGTGGCATGATGGGCGAATGAGCCAAGTGACCTGCGATTTGACCATCTCCCTGGACGGCTTCGTTGCTGGTCCCAACCAGCGGATGTCGGAGCCCTTGGGCGACGGCGGAGAGCTTCTGCACCGATGGATGTTTGAAGAGCCCGAAGCCAACGCGGCCCAGGTTGAGGAAATCCTCGCCGCCGGTGCGTTCATCATGGGGCGGAATATGTTCGCGGGACCGGGCCCAGACATGTGGGACAAGGAATGGCGGGGATGGTGGGGTGAGGAACCGCCATATCACGCGCCTGTTTTCGTCCTGACACACCACCAGCACGAGCCGCTGGAGATGCAGGGCGGCACCACCTTCCATTTCGTGAACGACGGGATCGAAACTGCGCTTGCCCAGGCACGGGACGTCGCAGGAAGCAAAGACGTGGCGATCGCTGGCGGAGCCCAGACGGCCCGGCAGTACATCCAAGCGGGGTTGATGGACGAGCTACGGCTCCACATTTCGCCCATGACTCTTGGTGGTGGCGAGCGGTTGCTGGACGGCGTGGGTAATCTCAAGCTTGAGCCTACGGAAGTGGCCAGCACCAAACTCGTCACCCACGTTCGGTACCGCCTGCCCCGGTAAACGAACCTACCGGTAAACGAACCTACCCCGCGCGCCTGACCGGGGCCGTGGAGTTGCGCACCACCAATTGCGGCATGAGGCGTTCGTCGGCGATGGGGGCATCCGGATTATTGAGCCGTTCCAGGGCTACTGTGCCGGCGGTCCGACCCAATTCAGCAGCATGCAAGTCCACGGACGTGAGGTCGATGCCGTGCAGGTGGGCGGTCCTTGTATTGTCGTAGCCCACAAGGGACAAATCTTCGGGAATGGAGAGGCCCCGTGCGTAGGCGGCTTCGCGAACGCCAAGCGCCAACTGGTCGTTGTGGGTGAAAATCGCAGTCGGCCGGTCGTGCTGGTTCAGCATCTGTGCGGCAGCCCGCTGTCCGGCATCCGGTGTGAAGTCCTCGGCTGCGACCGTCTGGGGTGAGAGCCCGGCGTCGCGCATTGTCTGCTCGTAACTCTGGCGGCGGACGACGTGGCCGTCGTAGACCGGGCCAGAAAGATGGGCGATGCGCGTATGCCCGAGGCCGAGGAGATGCTGGGTTGCCGCCCGTGCGCCCGCAAGGTCATCCGAGTACACGCTGTCCACGCCGTGCACCGGCCGGGTCACACTCACCAGGGGGACGATCCGGGCCATTTCTTGCACCCGTTCGTCTGAGTCCAGCAGCGTAGCCGCGATGATAATTCCAACACGGGCCTCAATCAGGGACTCCAGTGCGCCCGGATCCACGCCGTCCACGGACCGCGAAACGCTTAGGATGAGCCGGTTACTGTCTTGTGGTAGCGCGGTGCGGACGCCGCTGAGGACGTCAGCGTAAATCTCGTTGCGGATGTCCAGCAGATAAAGCCCGACGGCGGAACGGTGCTTGCGTGCAAGGTCGGCCGCTACCGCATTGGGCCGGTACCCGAGACGCTTGGCGGCCTCGAAGATGGCCTGCTTCGTTTCGTGGCTGACACCTGGTGCGCCGCGGAAGGCGAAAGACACCAAGGTCCGGGAAACGCCCACTTCGCGCGCGACGTCGCTTTGCGTGGCAGGGCGGTGCTGAGAATCGGGAGCCATAGTTCATCCTCCCACGGGGAAAAGAATGAAAATTCGTCATTTGTTAGTTTGACCTTACATTTAAGCCTTTCGCGCGTTAGTCTGTACTTCAGGGCAGGCGACTATGGCCTGCAACACACCGACAAAGGAGTCCTGATGTCTGCTACGCAAACGCAGAGCAAAGGAACCGGCAATGCTGCCCTTCCGCCGCTAACCAATGGCCCGCATCGTAAGCGCTTGGGGCTTGTTGCCCTGGTGGCTACATTCGGGGGCCTGTTGTTCGGCTATGACACTGGGGTCATCAACGGCGCGCTGAGGCCAATGACAACCGACCTAGGACTGACACCGCTGACGGAAGGGATTGTCACCAGTTCACTGTTGTTTGGGGCAGCTGCCGGAGCAGTCGGCGGCGGGCGCCTCTCGGATAGCTGGGGCCGTAGGAAGACGATCATCCTCCTGGCCGTGCTGTTCCTCATGGGTACGCTGGCCTGTGTCTCGGCGCCAAGCTTCGAGGTAATGGTCATCGGGCGCGTCATCCTCGGCCTGGCCGTTGGCGGTGCTTCCACTGTGGTGCCCGTCTTCCTTGCCGAGCTGGCGCCCTACGAAATCCGTGGTTCCCTGGCCGGGCGGAACGAACTCATGATTGTCATCGGCCAGCTGGCTGCGTTTGTTGTCAATGCCATCATCGGCAATGTCTGGGGCGAAGTTGGCGGAGTCTGGCGCATCATGCTCGCTGTTGCCGCTCTTCCCGCCATCGCACTGTTCTTTGGCATGCTGCGGATGCCGGAATCTCCACGGTGGCTCATCTCCAAGGGTAGGAACCCGGAAGCCTTGGCAGTGCTCAAGACCATTCGCTCGGAGGACCGCGCCGAGGCAGAAATGGCAGACGTGAAGCATCTGGCGGACGAAGAAAGGGCATCGAGGGCTACCTCATGGGGCGCGCTGAAGGACAAGTGGATCCTGCGCATCATTCTTGTAGGCATTGGCCTGGGCGTTGCACAGCAGCTGACGGGCATCAACTCGATCATGTATTACGGCCAGTCCGTACTCGTTGAGGCGGGATTCACTTCCAATGCCGCGCTCGTCGCCAACATCGCGCCCGGTGTGATCGCCGTCGTCGGTGGTGTCATTGCACTCACGCTGATGCAGCGCGTCAACCGCCGCACAACATTGCTTCTGGGTTTCACCTTGACTACGGTTTGCCACTTCCTCATCGGGATCGCGTCGATCGTCCTTCCGGTGGGCAATGCGGCCAGGCCGTTCGTGATCCTTTTCCTGGTGGTTGCATTCGTGGGATCCATGCAGACGTTCCTGAACATTGCGGTGTGGGTCATGCTGTCCGAGATCTTCCCGCTCCACGTCCGAGGCTTCGCAATCGGCCTGTCCGTGTTCTGCCTGTGGATCGCCAACGCCCTGCTGGGTCTCTTCTTCCCCACCCTCGTTGCCGGGATGGGGATTACGGGAACGTTCTTCCTCTTTGGTGTTGTGGGCATCTTCGCCTTGGTGTTTATCTACACCCAGGTCCCCGAAACCCGTGGACGTACGCTGGAGGCACTCGAAGAGGACGTGACCACCGGCGCCATCTACCTGGTGCACAAGAACTAATTACTTCTCCAAAACCGCCGGAGGGGAGCGACGCTCAACGCGTCGTTCCCCTCCGGCCGTTTTTGCGAACCTCTGGTTAGTGCACGACGGCGAAGCTCACCAGGCTGGCCCCCTCACCTTCTGCGAAGAGGGCGAGGGCGGTACTGGAGTCCGCCGGAAAGATCTGATCGGTGATGCTCGCCCTGCCGTCCTGGGCGAAGACCTCGATGGAACAGCGGTCAAGGAAGATCCGAAGCCGTATCCGACCGTCTTCCAGCGGCACAGTAACGCGATCCACTGACGGAAATGCCTCGTGGAATCCGACATTCCCGGATTCGGTGCGGTCCAGGCTGAGTTCCGCCGTTGCGGGGTCATAGGCAAGGACTGTGCGCTCTGCGCCTGTGGAAAAGACACCCGGCGCAGCCCCTCGCTGCGGGTCGGCCCGCAGCACGATGCCCACCCTTCCGGCATGCCCGGGCTCGAACTCGGCATCGATCCTTAGCACTTCCCCGGATACGTCTTGGGGAAGCCACGTCAGTCCGGGTTCCAGGCGTTGCCGGCCCAGTGCCATCTCCGTTCCATGGCCTTCGAAAGGGTCAACGGCATCCTGTATCAACACGGGACGCCCACCGTGGGAAACCAGCTTCACTTCGCGAACGAGCGACATGGCGCTGCGCCAGCCGTCGGAGGGTGTGGCAGCCGCGTACTGCCAGTTGTTCATCC
Organism: Paenarthrobacter sp. 10L420; assembly: GCF_056395385.1. Classification (NCBI taxonomy): domain Bacteria; kingdom Bacillati; phylum Actinomycetota; class Actinomycetes; order Micrococcales; family Micrococcaceae; genus Paenarthrobacter; species Paenarthrobacter sp. 10L420. The sequence continues at coordinate 250,228 of NZ_JBFTJK010000002.1, forward strand.
AGCCGATCATGAGCCGGCGTCCGTCGGGTACGTTGCTGAAGGATACAGCGGCGTAGTAGTCCCGGCCCCAGTCGAGCCAGCCGTAATCGGCCATCCGGGTGTCATCGGACTGGAGACCTTCGGTGACGGTAGTTTCGGAATGGAACGTCACGCCGTCGAACTTTCCAACGAAGTATTGACCGCCGGAGCCGCCGGCGATACCGCCCGGGCTGAGGTTCACCACCAGAACCCACCGGGTGTTGGAGACGTCGCCGTCCACCGGAAGTTCAAACAGGTCCGGGCATTCCCACACGCCTCCGGTGGCGTTCGCCGGGCCGAAGGTGCTGAGGTATTCCCAGGACAGCAGGTCCGGTGAGCTGTACAGCACGACTTCGCGTCGGGCTGCTTCGACGGCGACCATAACCCAGTAGCTGCCGGCGTCGCCGTCGTACCAAAAGACCTTCGGATCCCGGAAGTCCGGGGAGACCCTGTCCAGCACTGGGTTCCCCGAATACTTCGTCCAGGTGGTGCCGTCGTCCGTGCTGTAGGCAAGGGACTGCGCCTGGAGGCCGGCCATGGGCGAGCCGGAGGTGTAAGCACTCGTATAGATGGCCACGAGGGGCGGGTTGTCGCTGGTGCCGAAACCGCTCGTGTTACGGACATCCACCACAGCGGAGCCGGAATAGATGGCTTCTTCATCGTCGCAGGGGATGGCCACGGGCTGCTCTTCCCAATGCAGCAGGTCCACCGAGGTGGCGTGGCCCCAGGACATGTTGCCCCACGTATCGCCCTCCGGGTTGTGCTGGTAGAAGAGGTGGTAGACGCCATTGGAGTAGAGGAGCCCGTTGGGGTCGTTGAGCCAGTTGCGCTGCGCGGAATAGTGCCACTTGGGCCGGTAGCGGCAGTCGAGGTCGGCGGTTGTATTCATGGGAGCATTTCCCTTTCGCATGAGGGGCACGCCGTGTCAGCCCTTGACGCCGCTGGAGGCGATGCTGTTGATGAAGGAGCGCTGGAAGGCGATGAAGAGCACCACCACCGGGACCGTGATGAGGGACGCATAAGCCATGACTTCGCCCCAGGAGACGTTGAGCTGGAAGAAGTATTGGATGCCGATCATGACGGGTCGGAGCTCCTCGGACTGGACCACCATGAGCGGCCACAGGTAGGAGTTCCATGCGGGCAGGAACGTCAAGATCGCCACCGTGGCTGTCGCCGGGCCTGCCAGGGGCATCACCACCAGGCGGTAGATCTTGAACCAGCCAGCGCCGTCAATCCTTGCGGCCTCGTCCAGCTCCTTCGGGATCGACTCAAAGTACTGGTGGTAGAGGTAGATGGAGAACGCATTGGCGATGAAGGGGATGATCTGGACCTGATAGGTGTCCAGCCAGCCCTTGGAGATCTCCAGGCTGAACCCATTGAGCTCAAAGAACGGCAACTGGTTCACCCACCACACCAGCGGCAGCGCCAGGGTCTGGAAGGGCACGATCAGCGTGGCCAGGATCGCCGTGAACACAATGCGCTTGCCGCGGACCTGCATCCGGGACAAAGCGAAGGCGCACAGGCTGTTGATGAAGATGCCCATCACCACCGTCACGGCCGAGACCCCGATGGAGTTGATCAGGAAGCGGGCGGCCGGCACACGGTCAAAGACAGCAGTGTAGTTGTCAAACGAGATGTTGCCGATGGGCAGGAAGGCTGCCACTGAGGACATGTCCCCGAAGATCTGCTGGTCCGGCTTGAGTGAAGACACCACCATGAACAGGAGGGGGAAGGCGGCGACGACGGCAAACAGGATCCGTACAACCATGGTGCCTGCACTGCTGAGACCCTTGGATGTGAGTGTCTCTTTCATGTCAGTCCTTCTCTCGGGTCAGGTAGCGCTGCACTGCGGAGATCAGCAGCACCAGGACGAAGAATACGAGGGAGATGGCCGAGGCATAGGATGTCTCCTGCTGCTTGAAGCCTGAGCGCACCGCCTCGAAAATGATGGTGGTGGTGGAATCGAGCGGCCCGCCCTGGGTCATGACGCTGACCTGGTCGAAGAGCCCGAGTGCTTGGATGGTGATGGTCACCAGGATCAGGGTGCGGGTGTTCTTGAGGCCCGGCCAGGTGACGTAGCGGAACTGGTGCCAGCGGCTTGCCCCGTCCAGCTGGGCTGCCTCGTACAATTCCCCGGAGATGCTCTGCAGGCCCGCGAGCCAGATGATCATGTGGAAGCCGGCGGCCTGCCAGATCGACAGGATGATGATGGCCGGCATGGACGTGGCCGGATCGTTGAGCCAGTCCGGGCCATCGATCAGGCCGAAGCTGGCCGCGGACAGGAACTCGTTGATCAGCCCGTCCTTGCGGTACATGAACAGCCACAGCAGGGACACCACCACCATGGACGTCACCACGGGAAGGAAGTACAGGGTGCGGAAGAAGTTCACGCCGCGGAACTTCTTGTTGATCAGCAGTGCCATCGCCAGGGCAAGGCCGGCCTGGACGGGCACCACCACAACCGCGAAGTAGCTGACGTTCAGCAATGCCCGCCAGAACGTGGGATCCGTGAAGAGCCGGACGAAATTGTCGGCACCGACAAACTCAACAGGTCGCGGTGACACAAGGCGGGCGTTGGTGAAGGCCAGGCCGAAGCCCAGGATCGCGGGGAGGAAGACAAAGAGCAGCAGGAGGGCGGCGGCCGGGGCGATCATTCCCCATCCGGCGATCTGCTCGCGCAGATGGCGTGGCCGGCGATGGGGTTTGCTGGGCGGTGCAGCGGAGGCGGGGGCCGCCAGGCGGCGGCCAGAAGCAGGGGGAATTCGGGTGGTTGTCATGGGGGTTCTCCGTTGACAGTCGGGGGCCGGGAGGTCCGACGACGACGGCAGGTGAGTGCCGCCGTCGCCGTTCCGTTCGGCTCGCCGGCTAGTTCTTGTAGCCGCCGTTGGACTTGATGTTGGCGTCGATCGCCTTGACCGCCTTGTCCAGGGCCGCCTTGGGATCCGCACCGGCCAGAATGTCCTGGACAGCCTTGCCGTATTCGGTGGCGATGAACGGGTAAGCCGGGGTTTCAGGCCGCAATACCGCGTACTCGCGGGAGAACTCCATGAAGATACGGTTGGCACCGCCCTCGGCGAACGCTGGAATCAGGGCGGCGGCTTCATTGGTGGCGGGGATGCCTCCCGTTGCCTTGATGACGGAAGCCACGTTTTCCGGCTTCAAGGAATAGGACAGGTAGTCCATCGCGGCATCCATGTTGTTGCAGCCGCTGGTGACGCCCCACTGCCAGGAAGCTCCGCCGATCTTGGGACCGTTGCCCAGGTCCACGCTGGGCATGACGACGAGCTCATCTCCGAGGGCGGCCCGGGCCTTGTCCCCGGCCCAGGAACCGGTGTAGAGGAGGCCGCTCTTGTTGTTCAGGAAGTCCTGGGTGGAGTCTTTCCCGCTCTTCGTCGCCATGAAGCCCTGATCCGCCAGTCCGCGGAACCATTTGGCCCATTCCACAGCTTTGTCGCCATTAAGGGCTCCGTCAGCCGACTGGTAATCCTGGCGGTTGATCAGGTCTCCGCCGAAGGACTGCAGGAACGGCGAGTACGCATAGGGCAGCCATTCGCCCGTTCCGGCAGTACCCATGTCCAACGGGTAATCCCATTTACCCAGTGCCTTGAGTTTGGTCAACGCGTCCTGGAACTCGTCCTTTGTCCATGGCTTCTCAAGGGTGGCGACCCGGACGCCCGCCGCAGCGAGATCGGATTTGCGGGCAAACATGGACAAGGCGACGTCGCCGTACCCAACCGCATAGGTATCGCCCTGCCACTTGGCAACGGTGCTGGGGAGGTTCTTGGAAAGGTCCGCGGACAGCTTCAGCGGCGCCAGGTACTTGGCCCATGCCCAGTTGGGAACGTTGGGTCCGTCAATGTCCACGATGCAGGGAAGTTTTCCGGCTGACGCGGCCCCAACGACGGAATCGTTGTAGGACTCCTGCGGGAAAGCCTGCACCTTGATTTGCGCCTTCGCGCCGCTGCTTTTGTTATAGGAGTCCACGATCGCCTGGGTTGCCGCCAGTTCCTCCGGGTTTCCGGCGGCGTGCGTCCACATGGTGATCTCTTTGGGGCTGTCGCTTGTGGACGAGGAGCTGCCCTTGCTGCAGGCGCCCAGGCTGCCGACGAGGGCCGCCGCAGCTATGCTGGTTGCCAGGATCCGTGTGAATCGTGTGTTCATGATTCTCAATCTTTCTGCTGTTTTTGGGTGTGGATGATTGACCCGGGTCCTTCGGGGCGCAGCCGCTGCAACGGCTGCGTCCCTTTCTTTGTGGAATCCGGTGTTGTGACGTCGTGTTTTGACGTGGTCTTTCGCGTGGGTTAGTGGCTTATGTCAGTGGGTGGTGCCACCGAGCCCCGCTCTATGACAGGGCAGATGAGTTTTTTCTGCCCCGGCGGCGTGCCGGGCTTTTCAATGTCGTCCAGAAGCCGGGTAACGGCCCAGCACCCCATCTCGTAGTGCGGAAGGGCAACCGTGGTCAGCCCCGGCCACAACGAGTCTGCGATGAGTTCGAGGTTGTCCATTCCCACCACAGAGAGGTCTTCCGGGATGCGGAGGCCTGCTGCGGAAGCTGATTGGTAGGCGCCCATGGCCATGCGGTCGTTGAAGCAGAACAGGGCAGTGGGGCGATCAGGTAAGGACAGCAGTTGTGCCGCTGCTTGCCTGCCGCCCACAGTGTCCGAGAGCGCAGAGGCGACGAGTCGGGGATCTTCCGGCAGCCCGTTGCGAATGAGGGCGTTTCGGTAGCCCTCCAGCCGTCCGTGCGTGGCCGGGATGTCGTCGATATTGTTGATCATCCCGATCCTCGTATGCCCTGCAGCAGCAAGGATTTCCACTGCACTTTCTGCGGCGGCGATTTCATCCGGGACCACTGAGGAGATTGAACTGTCAGCGGAGGCCGCGTCCAGCAGCACGGTAGGGACTTCGTAGAGTTCTTCCGGAACCGTGACGCCCTGGTGGTACATACGGGCGTAAATGATCCCGTCCACTTGGTGCTGCTGGAGGGTTTGGATCTCGTGTTTCTCAAGATCGTTGTCGAGCCCCGAATTGAGCACCATCAGCAGGTAGCCCCGCTGATAGGCGGTTTCCTGGGCGCCGCGGATCATGGCCCCGGCAAAGGGTGTGGTGGTGATTTGATCACTGACGAGGCCGATGATCTGCGAACGCTGGTTCCGCAGTCCGCTCGCCAGGCGATTGGGGGCGTAGCCCAGGTCCTTGGCCACTGCCCGTACGTGTTCTTGCGTTTTGCGGTTCACGCGATCGCTGGTGGCGTCGTTGAGTGCATGGGACACCGTGGTGATTGAAACGCCGGCAGCCTTCGCCACTTCGCGGATACCTACCCTCGTCGTCATCGACAGTCCTTTGCAAAACGTTTTGGATGTTGTTTGGATCACATTACCTAAAACGTTTTGCAACTGTCAAGCAAAAAAGCACCGCAACGCCCTGGACGTCGCGGTGCTTTCTTGGGGGACGAACCTAAGCCCGCAGCCGGTACCCGCGCTTCACGACGGTTTCTATGAGCTTGCCGTCCGGAAGCGAGGAACGCAGCCGGCTGACGGTCATGTCCAAGGCGTGCACGGAACCGCGGAGGTCCAGGAGATCCGAGAGCGCTTCACGCGACAGCACCGCACCACCAGCGCCGAGCAGGGCCCGGAGCAGCAGGAGCGGGGCTGGCGCAAGATCAATCACTTCGCCGTTGATCCGCAGGCAGCGACCGCGGAGTTCGATGGTGGCGCTCTTGGTTTCCAGGCGGCGCACATGGTTCAGGGACAGGTGCTCGGTCACCAGGCGAATCAGCGCGCCCATGCGGTAGCGGTCGGGAATGAGTGGCGTCAGCCCGGCGTCGACCAGTGGCTGCGCGGTGACGGGCCCGACGGCGGCGACCGTCACGGGCCCCTTGAGCGCTTCAATAAGCTGGCGGTACAGACCCATCTCGTGCGCGGTGCTCCACATTGCGTCCACTGCGGGGGCGCTGGTGAAGGTCAGGACGTCAAGGTTGCCGTTGCACACGGCCTCGATCAGGCGCGGCAGTTTGTCCTCGCCGTCGGGCTTGACCCAACGGTAGGGCGTCACCGTCAAGACGGTGGCACCGGACATCCGGAGGCGCTCCAGCTGGCGCACGTCGGTGTAGCCGTGCAGCTGCACAGCAACGGTCTTGCCCCGGACGCCTTCCGCCAGGAGCATATCCACAAGTGTTGCTGTGGTTTCGTCACTGCTGATGCCGACGTCGGCAAGGCCGGCCGCGCGGACGGCACCGCGGGCTTTGGGTCCCCGAACGAACATGCGGCAGGCTGAGAGTGTTTCCAGGAGTTGCTCGCCGATGCCGAAGGAGTCGGCTGCCTCGCACCAGCGGCGCATGCCGTAGGCCGTGGTGGCGATGCAGATATCAGGCTTGGCGGCAATGATGGTGCGGGTGTCCTCGATGAGGACCATGTCCTCCTGCACGGGCGCGATCTTCAAGGCCGGAGCATGGAGCACGCTCGCACCACGGCGTTCCAGGGCCTCGATGAGGTCCCTGGAACGGCGATGCGAGGTGACGCCGATGCGGAACCCGTCCAGCGGCGCTTCGGTAGCTTCTGAAACGTCCGTGGCGGTTGTGACGTCTTGGATTTCAAAGGCACGTGCAACAGTCATTGATTTACTTTCAGGCTTCAAGGAGCGAAGCCGCGAGTCGGCTCAGTTCAGCGGATGCTTCGGCATGATTACGGTTGGCTTCAGCCACCCGGACCACCTCGCCTATGACCAGCACGGCCGGGTTGCTGCAGCCGGTGGCTGCCGTTTCGATCGTACCCAGATCGGCGATGGTAGTGCGCTGGCCCGGGCGGTAGCCGCGCTCCACCACGGCCATCGGCATGTCGGATTCCATGCCCGCGCGGCGCAGGCCGGCGGCAAGCTGAGGGAGGGTTCCGATGCCCATGAGGACCACGATCGTGCCGCCGAGTCCTGCCAGGTGCGTGTGTTCCTTCTCCGTCAGGGGAGCGTGCCCGGAAACGACCGTGAACATGTGGCTGACCTCGCGGTGCGTTACCGGAATCCCGGCTGCGGCCGGAACGGAGATAGCGCTGGTGACGCCGGAAATCACGCGGACCGGAACGCCGGCGGCAACACAGGCGGCCACTTCTTCGCCGCCGCGGCCGAAGACGTAAGGGTCGCCGCCCTTGAGCCGGACCACATTCTTGCCCAGGAGGGCGGCTTCCACCATGAGTTTCTCAATGTCACGCTGGGTGACTTTGTGGTGCCCGGGCTGCTTTCCGACGTCCACCAACTCGCCGGAAGTGAGGTCGGCCAGCTCCTGGTACGGGGCCAGGCGATCGTAAAACACGACGTCGGCATCGCGCAGGGCGTCCACCGCACCAACCGTGAGGAGATCCAAGGCGCCAGGTCCGCCTCCCACCAGGGTTACATGGCCCTCGATGCCTGGTGCCGGCTCGAAGGCAACCGGAATCCCGGCGCCGCCGCAACGTTCCACCAACGGCTCCCAGCCCATGTCGCCGTCGTCCACCACTGCTACCAGGAACGGACGCTCCGGCAGCGGACCGTCGCCGGGTGCGCCCGCAGGCGTGCTGAGACGGAACACCTTGGCCCCGGCAGCCTGGTAGCGGCGAACCGCTTGGCGGGCGGCCTTTTCGGATCCCGTGACGAGGACCTCGCGGCCTGTGAGATCAATGGTGAGCTGCATGGGTACCCCTAGTTCTCTGCGCCGACGCGTTCTGCGCCGACAGTTTCGCGGCGGACCGGGATGGTGGAGGCGATGAGCACGCCGCCCTTTTCCTCGTTCGTCGCGGGACGGATCTGGCCGCGCTCCGGAACGAAGGAGATGGACTCGTCCTTCTGGTTGGGGGCGTTGACGAAGGAACGGAAACGGCGGAGGCGCTCCGGGTCCTTCAAGGTCTCAGCCCACTCGTCCTCGTAGGTGTCGATGTGCTTGGCCATGGCGGCTTCAAGCTCTTCGGCGATACCCAAGGAGTCGTGTACCACTACTTCCTCAACGTGCTTGATGCCGCCGTCGAGCTCTTCCTGCCAGCGCGCAGTGCGCTGCAGGCGGTCGGCGGTACGGATGTAGTACATGAGGTAGCGGTCGATGTACTTCAGCAGTGTTTCGTCATCCAGGTCCTTGGCAAGCAACTGGGCATGTGCCGGGGTGGCTCCACCGTTGCCGCCCACGTACAGGTTCCAGCCATCAGCGGTGGCAATGACGCCGACGTCCTTGCCGCGGGCTTCTGCACACTCACGGGCGCAACCGGAAACACCCATCTTCAGCTTGTGCGGGCTGCGCAGGCCCCGGTACCGCAGTTCCAGGGCGATGGCCATGGCTACGGAATCCTGGACGCCGAAACGGCACCACGTGGACCCGACGCAGGACTTCACCGTGCGCAGGCTCTTGCCGTACGCCTGGCCGGACTCGAAGCCGGCGTCAACCAGTTCCTTCCAGATGTCCGGCAGCTGCTCCAGGCGGGCACCGAACATATCGATGCGCTGGCCACCGGTGATCTTGGTGTACAGGTTGTACTTTTCGGCGACCGCTGCAATGACACCGAGTCCCTTGGGGGTGATTTCACCACCGGCGATACGCGGAACCACCGAGTACGTGCCGTCCTTCTGCATGTTCGCCAAGGCACGGTCGTTGGTGTCCTGCAGGGAACCACGGCCGGCATCCAGGACGTAAGCGGAGTGCTGGCTGGCCAGGATGGAGGCGATGGTCGGCTTGCAGATATCGCAACCGGCACCAGTGCCGTACTTGGCCATGATCTCCTCGAAGGAGGTCAGTTCCAGGACGCGGATGGCATCGAACAACTCCTGGCGGGACAGGCTGATGTGCTCGCAGAGGGCCTTGGAAACCTCGATGCCGGACTTCTTCAGTTCGCCTTCGAGGATCTTCTTCAACATGGGGACACAGGAACCACACTGGGTGCCGGCACGCGTGCAGCCCTTTAGCTCGCCGAGTTCCTGGACCGGAGCGTTGCCCTCGCAGGCACCGCAACCGTTGACGGTGTCGCGAATGGTTCCGGCGGACACGTTGTTGCAGGAGCACAGGATTGCATCGTCCGGAAGTTCGGTTTCCGGAGCCTCGCCGCCACCGGCAGCGCTCAGGAAGGCGCCGGGCTCGGCGGGCAGTTCACGTCCCAGCAGCGGGCGCAGGCTCATGTAAGGGGAAGCGTCGCCGACGAAGATGCCGCCCAGGAGGGTCTTGGCATCGTCAGTGGTGACGATCTTCTGGTAAACGCCGCGGGCGGGGTCGGCATAGACGATTTCGAGCGAGTGCTCGGTGCGGGCGAAGGCGTCACCGAAGCTCGCAACATCCACGCCGGACAACTTCAGCTTGGTGGCCGTATCGAATCCCGGGAACGTTGCCTCGCCACCGTGAAGGCGGTCTGCAACGATCTCGGCCATAGTGTTGGCGGGGGCAACGAGGCCCAGGCACATGCCTCCGAAGTTGGCTACTTCACCGATGGCCCAGATACCATCGACCTCTGTGGCGCAGTAGTCGTTGATGACCACGCCGCCACGCTGGCCAAGCGAGAAGAGCTGCTCTTCACCCTCTGCGGCGCGGAAGAGTTCATCCCGGGGCCGTACGCCGATGGCTACGATCACCATATCTGCGTCGATGGTGCGGCCGTCGGCCATGAGGACTCCGGTGACCTGGCCGTCGTCGTCGGACAACACCTCGGAAGGGAAGACGCCGCTGTGCACTTCGAAGCCCTTGGCCTTGATCAGGCGGCCCATCGCCTGGCCGGCGCCTTCATCCAGCTGGGTGGCCATAAGCCACTGCGAGCCGTCGATGACGATCGGGTTGGCGCCCAGCTGCTCCGTGCCGGCCGCGGACTCAAGGCCGAGGAGGCCTCCACCAATCGTGACCGCGTTGACCTTGCGGCCAAGCTTTTCCGTGAGGTCGGCGATGGCCTTGTTAATGGCCCAAACGTCTTCAAGCGTGCGGTAAACGTGAGTGAGCTCGTTGCCGGGAATGGGCAGGCGGGCAGCGTTTGAACCAGAAGCCACCACCAGGTGGTCGTATTCGTACTTGTTCCCTGCGGCCGTGAGGACGCTCTTGGCGGCGACATCGATCTTGACGGCGCGCTCGCCGGTCTTCAGCGTCAATGCCTCGTGGTCCCACATGGACGCCTCGCCCAACGTGAGGTCAACGTCCATTTCCGTCAATGCCTTGCTCAACGCAACGCGGTCGTAGGGGAGGTGGGCTTCTTCGGTGAGCACCGTAACCTGCCAGCCTTCAAGACCGCGGTTGTACATTGCGTCGGCGAAACGGTGGGCCGCAGGGCCGCCTCCGACGACAACGATGCGGCGCGGGTTCTCTGTACTTGAAGTGTGTCCGGTCACTGGTGGGCCTTTCGCAGATGTTGCAGACGGATCTCCGCAACTTGTGCTTCCAGCCTAGGGACGGGCAGTTTCGCTTCAGTTTCCCTTTTGTTTCGTGATCTTAACTTCTGCATCACGAACGCATTTCGCGGGGTGTGAGGTCTCTTTTACGCACCGGACACAAATGCGGACCCCCGATGAAACACCCGCGCCCTAGCTTTGAAGAGTGGCCGCAAGCGTGGCCCGGTCCGGGGGAGTGAAGGTGGAAATTGCCAGCGCCCGGACACAGTGAGAGGGGCTGAAATGACCGTAATTCTGGACCGTGCCGACGAACTGACTACTGCCGCCGTTGGCGAATGGCACCGTGTGTGCCCGGTGGACGAACTCGAAGTGGCCTGGGGCGAAGCGGCACTCATCGAGGGCCGGCAGGTAGCGTTGTTCCGCATCGCAGCCGGCGAAGTCTTCGCCGTCGCACAGCAGGACCCGGCCACCCTGGCCAACGTCATGGCCCGCGGCATTATCGGGTCCCGCGGCAGCCGGCCGACCATTGCGTCGCCGCTGCACAAAGAGGTTTACGACCTCGAAACCGGTGAGTGCTTCACCGATCCGGACCTCAAGCTCGCAACCTTTGCCACCCGCCTTGTGGATGGCTACATCGAGGTCGAACTCTAAGAACCCGCCACACTCCGGCGGCTACAAGCCCAACGCTTCGCGGACATCCCGAAGGACATCGTCCAGGGATGTCCGCGCTGCTTGGCGTGCAGCGGGGAGCTCTGCCGCCGACTCCACAGCCTGGATGACCTCCAGATAGCACTTGAGCTTTGGTTCCGTGCCGCTGGGCCGGATGATCACGCGGCTCTGGTCCCGCGTGAGGTACAAAAGCCCGTCCGTGGGCGGCAAGGTTTCGCTGCCTTCGGCAAGATCGGTGAAAATCTCGACGGCGGAGCCTCCGAACGCTTCCGGCGGGTTGACCCGCAAGCGGTTCATCATGGCGTCCAGGAGCCCCAGGTCAGCCACCCGGATGCTCAACTGGTCACTCGCATGAAGCCCATGCACCAGGTACAGCTCATCCAGGGTGTCGAAGATCGTCTTGCCCTCGGCCTTGGCGGTTGCCGCCAATTCCGCGATCAGAACTGCCGCTGAGATGCCATCCTTGTCCCGGACCAGATCCGGGGCCACACAGTATCCCAGCGCTTCCTCGTACCCGTAGGTGAGTCCCGGGACCCGCGAAATCCACTTGAAGCCCGTGAGTGTTTCCTCATGGGCATACCCCGCCGCAGCCGCAATGCGCGACAACAGCCGTGAGGACACTATCGAGTTGGCAAAGACGCCTGCCCGTGGTTCTTCGCCGGCACCGGCAGCCATGCGCGCAACGATATGAGCGCCCAGCAGCGCACCAACTTCATCCCCGCGCAACATCCGCCAGGCTCCCGTTGCGGGGTCAACAGCAGCAACTGCAGCCCGATCGGCGTCGGGATCGTTGGCCAGGACGATGTCGGCACCCAAGTCTGCTGCAGCCGCAAGCGCCAGGTCCAAGGCGCCTGGTTCTTCCGGGTTGGGAAACGCGACCGTGGGGAAGTCGGGGTCAGGTTCGGCCTGCTCAGCGACGAGGGTGACGTCCGTGAAGCCTGCTGCATTCAGCACCGATACGGCTGTTTCACCACCCACGCCATGCATGGGGGTGAGGACGATCTTCAGGTCCCGCGAGGGGAAGTGCTCTGCATCCACCAGACCTGCCATCGCCGCTTGGTAGTCCGTGGCGATTGAGCCGGGAAGTACGGTCCAGCCAGCCGCGGCCAACTCGATAGACTCCAGGGTGCCCACGGCCTCAATCTTTTCCGCAATCTGAGCATCGTACGGGGCCACGATCTGTGAACCCCTGCCGCTCTCAGTCACGGCGTGCCGGCCAAGATAAACCTTGTAGCCGTTGTCCTGCGGGGGATTGTGGCTCGCAGTGACCATCACGCCGCCATCGCAATCCAGCGCCCTGACCGCATAGGCGAGCAACGGCGTCGGGAGTGCTGCCGGCATGAGGAAGGTTTCGATCCCCGCCGCTGTGAAGATGGCAGCCGTCTCTTCCGCGAAGATGTCCGAGTTATACCTGGCGTCAAAGCCGACGACGGCGCGCGGCCGGGTACCCGGAGCAGCTGCGGACACCGCTTCGGTCAGGAATGCAGCCAAGCCAGCCGCTGCCCGGCGGACCACCACCCTGTTCATCCGGTTGGGGCCTGGGCCGAGAGCCGCTCGAAGGCCCGCGGTGCCAAACTGCAGGGTGCCGCTAAAGCTGTCGCCCAATTCCTGGACTGCTCCTGCGTCACCGCCGCTGGCGAGGTCGGTGAGCTCAAGGAGAGCGGCCGACGTCGTGGGGTCCGGATCGTGGGAAGCCCATTCGCGGGCGTCGGTGAGCAGCTGGTTAAGGGCGGCATCGCTTGATGTCATAGGGACAAAACTATCCTCATTGCCCACGTCAAAGGCAACGCGGGGTCAGATATGGCCCATAAATCCAGTCGCAATGGGCCGTATCTGACCCCGCGTTGCTTTAGAGGGCGCGGGATCGGACGGTGAAGTCCGTGTTCCCATCCATGCTGAACACAGAAGATCCCGTGTTGTCCCAGCCGGGGAAGAAGGTGTCCGAAATAACTGCCGCCCCATCCTGGGCGAAGACCTCCACGGATGAGGAATCCAGGAGGATGCGCAGGTGGACCTTGCTGTCGCTGGCGGAGGAGGGCAGGGCAACCTCGTGATAAGGGCTGAATTTCTCGGAGAAGTTGCTGGTCCCGGCCTTGGAACGGTCAACCCTTACCGTGCGCTTTTCCTTGTTGTAGGAGATACGGAGGTTAGCGCTGCCGTCAGCGGATCGACGAAGGAGAATTCCTGCTTCGCGCGCAGAGGTAAGGTCCATTTCGAGGTCAATGAGCTGCGTACGACTCGCGAAATCGGCGCCAAGATCTTGCGGATCAGCGCCGACGGTGAGGTTTTTGCTCTTCATCTCACCTGAGTGTTCGAGTGCTTCCCGCGCCACGCCGGCAATGGCCGATCGCAGTTCGAGCCGCTTCTGGCCCCGGACCAGGGTGAGTTCGCGGGGGATTGCCATGGACCCGCGCCACGGCGTGGTGGGAACGTGTTGGGCGTAATCCCAATTGCCCATCCAGCCAAGGAGTACTGGCTTGCCGCCGGGCGCTCCGGAGATGGAGTTTGCCGCGTAGTAGTCGGCGCCATGGTCCAACCACTGGGACTCGGTGAGCGGAGCATCGGCGGGCGCGGCGTTTTCGGCCGTGAAACGGGTGCCGTCGAATTCGCCCACGAAGTACTGCATGCCCGAGCCACCCGCGATGCCGCCGGGGTTGATGCTCAGCAGCATGACCCACTTCTTCGCGGTGGACTCCTCTACGTCCATCTGGACAAGTTCCGGCACTTCCCAGAGTCCGCCCTGGGCGCCGACCCCGGAGAAGTCACTGAGGAAGTCCCAGTGGAGAAGGTCCGTGGATTTGAACATCTTCACTACCTGCGCGTCCGCCACGACAGTGGTCATCACCCAGTATCGGCCGGGTTCGTACCAGGTGATCTTGGGGTCGCGGAAGTTGTTGTTGGTGGGCGCCAGGTTCAGGACAGGGTTGCCCTTGTACTTCTGCCAGGTGCTGCCGTTGTCCAGGCTGAAGGCTACGGATTGCGCCTGCGCACCTTGTGGGAGCACGCCGTTCTTTCCGTAGGCACTGGTGTAGAGGGCAACCATGGGCGGGTTCTGCGCAGATCCCAGTCCGGACGCGTTGTTCTTATCCATCACGATCGAACCGGAGAAGATTTCCTCCTGCGGGCTCGCCTCCATGGCAACAGGCTGCTGTTCCCAGTGCACCAGGTCCGTGCTGGTGGAGTGGCCCCAGGACATGTTGCCCCACGAGTTCCCGCGCGGGTTGTACTGGTAGAAGGCGTGGTAGGTCCCGTCGTGGTAGACGAGGCCGTTGGGATCGTTGAGCCAGTTCTTTTCAGCCGTCAGGTGGGCTGCGGGCCGCCACGGATCCGAAACGGATGGCCGGTGGCCGCCCGGGATGGGGGCCGACGTCGGGCTTTCCGTTGCCAGGCCGGGGCTTTCCGGTGCAGGAGCAGTGCAGGCGGCAGCAGAAAAGGCGACCACGACGGCGGCACTTGCGGCCAGCAGGTTACGGCGGGACAGGCGGGGATTGGGGTAAGTCATGGGGAGAGATCCTGGGGTTGGGGAGTGGCAGGGGTGCCGGCCCTTGTGGAGCCTGCACCCCTGCCGTGGCCTAACGGCCGGGGGTGTTGCGGCCTACTTGTAGAGTCCTTCGCCGCCAACGCGGACGTTGGTGGGCAGGTAGCCGAACGGACCAAGGCCGTTCTTGCCGAAGCTGCGGTCAACCTGCGTCACGCCACCCTGGAAGTTCATCTTCACGGTGGGGGACAGGGAGCCGCCGCGGACGCCGCCCACGTTGTCGATAAACGACTGGACGAGGCCACCGGGCTGTACGTAGTGCGAGTAAGCCTGGAACTGACGACCATTCTGGCGGGGGTCCGGACCCTCCGGCGCGTTGGCCGGCATGTTCAGGTCCGTGGGGGAGCCCAGGGCCAGGCCGCTGTTGTTCACCGGCTGGAAGTCCGAGCGAACGCCGTTGCCGACGAAGCCGTAGACGCCGTCCGGGCCACGCATGCCATCGGCGTAGGTGAACTGGTGGCTGATGGTGAACAGGTAGTACTTGTTCTTGCCGTTTTCGTTCTGGATGAAGATCTGCGGAC
The DNA here is from genome assembly GCF_056395385.1 of Paenarthrobacter sp. 10L420. Taxonomy (NCBI): domain Bacteria; kingdom Bacillati; phylum Actinomycetota; class Actinomycetes; order Micrococcales; family Micrococcaceae; genus Paenarthrobacter; species Paenarthrobacter sp. 10L420. The sequence continues at coordinate 265,288 of NZ_JBFTJK010000002.1, forward strand.
GCTCAGTTTGGTCGTTGACGCAGTTGGCGGACAGGATCGGGGGCAGGAAGCTCCACTTGGTGAGGTCCTTGTTGTCGGCCACAGCCAGGCCCACGTTGGCGGTCTGGTACCAGGCACCTGTGGTGGTGTTGACCTGGTTCAGGCTCTCGGCGTGGGGATCGCCCGCTTGGTAGCCGAGGTCTTCCTGCTTGCACTTGTAATCGCCGCGCGTGCCGCCGGTGTTGCCTTCGAAGACCATGAAGGTCTTGCCCGGGTGGGCGGGGTCCGCGAAGGTGTACGGGTCACGGAAAGCGAAGCCCGGGTTCTGGGCCTTGTTCTGGTACATCTTTCCGTCCGGCTCCAGCAGCTTGGTGTGCTCGAAGCCATCGAAGGTCACGCCGTCCTGGTTGGCGTGGATGTTGCCCAGTGCCTTCGCAATGACAGCATCCGGAGCGATGCCGCCGCCGCCTGCGTTGCGCTCAGCAACGTCGTAGAACGTGGTGGCCGTGTAGAAGACGTTGATCTTGTTGCCCTGCATGAGGCGCGTGGAGCCGGACCATTCCGTGTTGCCGATGGACGTGTTGTCCAGGAACAGGTGTCCGCCGTAGTTCCACTTGTCCTTGGCAGGATCAGCGTTGGTCTTGCGGAAGAAGTACCCGATCCGGGCGTTCCAGTGGCGCTGGTCGAAGCCGTAGCCGGCGTGCCGGTCAGCTACCAGGGAGAAGATGACGTCCCAGCCCTTGTAGCTGATCTGGTTCGCGTTCTCGTCCGTCAGGGACCAGGTGTCCCAAACCCAGACGTCGTCGTTCATGGCGGGGAAGTCCTTGGGGATTTCCGGCATGGTGACGTCGGGGCTCATGGAGTTCTGGCCCGGAGCAACGTTGGTGTTGCTCTGTGCCATGATCTGCTTGGCGTCCGCACGGGTCCATTTGGACGTGAAGTCGGCGGCGGGGTCGTACGCCTCCTGCGTGTGGACGGAGGGCAGTGGGAAGCCGGGCGTGGGTGCCGGCATGGTGCTCGACGGCGGGTCAGCCGGCAGGTTGGCCTGCGCAGCCGGCGTCACCAGCAGGATGCTTCCGGCCACGCTGGCTGCGGCTGCGAGGGCGGCTGCCTGTCGCAGACGGCGGCGCGGCCGTTGAAGGGTTGAGTGCGTGTTCATGCTTGCTCTTCTCGCGGAGTGTTGGACTTCGTGGAGTGGGGCGCATGCCCTGATCCCCCGGGAGGGGGCTCGCTACTACAGCGTCCGCTCGATCCGCTGATGGCGTCTTCGAGGGACGCCATCGTTTCGAGGTGCGGCGAACCCCTTGCAGGGTTCTCGCCGCGGCGGCTCCGGCACGTCGACTTACCGGAACGACTCCCACGCTAGACGGGCTTCGCGGGACAAATCAAAGCACGTTTCAGAGGCCAAAACGGATTGTCAGACATCTGTGTGCAAGCGCTTACATTTCTCAACGCGTGCGCGTGCCACAACTCCGCGACGGAATCAATTGTTTCGTTATAAATCAGATTTAATCTGAGAATTTGCTGTGTGTTTACTTTTGAAATGGTTCAAGTCACACAGACGATGGAGGCCTACTGGCGGTAATGGAGGGGATTGTTAGAGGTTGGCCTTCAGAGCTTCGCGATGATTTCCGCAAGCAGTTTGGAGATACGCTTGCCTGCCGCTTGGCCGGCCTCGAGGACTTCGGCGTGGCTCAGCGGAACCGGGCTGATACCCGCGGCGAGGTTGGTGACCAGCGAGATGCCGAAGACCTCCATGCCTGCATGGCGTCCGGCGATGGCTTCCAACGCCGTAGACATTCCCACGAGGTCCGCTCCGATGCGCTTGGCGTACTGGACCTCGGCCGGTGTCTCGTAGTGAGGACCGCTGAACTGGGCGTAGACACCTTCCTGCAGTGACGGATCAACTTCGCGGGCCAGTTGCCGGACACGTGAGGAGTAGAGGTCCGTGAGGTCCACGAACGTTGCGCCCTCAAGCGGGGACGTGGCGGTCAGGTTGATGTGGTCGCTGATGAGTACAGGCGTGCCCGGGGTCCAATCCTCATTAAGGCCACCGCAGCCATTGGTGAGGACCAGCGTCTTGCAACCTGCGGCTGCGGCGGTGCGAACGCCGTGGACGACGGAGCGGACACCCTTGCCTTCGTAGTAGTGCGTCCTGGCTCCGAGGACCAGGGCGCGCTTGCCTTCCTTGGTCAGGACGGAGCGAATGGTTCCCACATGGCCCACAACTGAAGGTTGGTGGAAGCCGGGAACCTCGGAGGCATTCAGCGTGGCCGTAGTTTCACCAATGAGATCCGCAGCTTCGGCCCAACCGGAACCGAGTACCAAGGCAACGTCGTGGGACTCAACGCCGGTCTCTGCGGCAATGAAGTCCGCGGCGGCCCGGGCAGCTTCGAAAGGGTCTGTGTTCATCAGCTCAGTGTTACTCACTGGTACAAGCTACCTTGCGTGTGCGGCAATTTGGTAGGGACGCCTTTTCGACACCCGTGGGTGAGGCTTGGCTGACTGGCAGCCTGCGCTGCAATGAGCGAGAATTGAGGATTGTGACCACCCAAGTTGACTTCAGTTCCCCCCGTATCGCGATTCTGGGAGGTGGTCCCGGAGGATATGAAGCCGCCATGGTGGCCGCTTCCCTTGGCGCAAAAGTCACCATCATCGAGCGGGCAGGCCTTGGCGGCTCCGCCGTGCTGACCGACGTCGTGCCTTCCAAAACCCTTATTGCCACCGCCGATCTCATGACCCGCGTTGGTGAGGCGGACGAGTTGGGCGTCAAGTTCGACGGCGACGGCGGCGGCTCCAAGCCCCGCGCCGACCTGAAGCACATCAACAACCGCGTCCTGGAGCTGGCCCGTGGACAGTCCCACGACATCCGCGCGGGGCTGGAGCGCCTCGGCGTGGAGATCGTGATCGGTTCCGGCAAATTGCTGGACAACAACACGATTGAGGTCCTGACCCTTGAAGGCGTCCGCACCATCGACGCCGATGCCATCCTCCTGGCGGTGGGCGCGCACCCTCGCGAGCTCCCCACTGCCAAGCCCGACGGCGAACGCATCCTCAACTGGGCCCAGATCTACAACCTGGACGAGCTCCCTGAGGAACTGATCGTGGTGGGCTCGGGTGTCACCGGCGCCGAATTCGCCTCCGCCTACAACGGCCTCGGCTCCAAGGTCACCCTGATTTCCAGCCGCGACCAGGTCCTCCCCGGTGAGGACACGGACGCCGCCAAACTGCTGGAAGGCGTGTTCGAGCGCCGCGGCGTGCGCGTGTTGTCCCGGTCGCGTGCCAACGCGGTTGAGCGGACGGACGACGGCGTGAAGGTCACCCTGGGTGACGGATCTGTAGTCACGGGCTCCCACTGCCTCGTGTGTGTTGGTTCCATCCCCAACACGGCCGGAATCGGGCTTGAGGAAGCAGGGGTGACCTTGACGGAGTCCGGGCACATCAAGGTGGATGGTGTCTCGCGCACCACTGCCCCCAACATTTACGCAGCCGGCGACTGCACGGGAGTGTTCGCGCTGGCGTCCGTGGCCGCCATGCAGGGCCGCATCGCGGTTGCACACTTCATGGGTGATGGCGTGAAGCCGCTCAAGCTCAACCAGGTGGCGTCGAACATCTTCACGTCCCCGGAAATCGCCTCCGTGGGTGTTTCCGAGGCCGATCTCGCCTCCGGCAAGTACCAGGGCGACGTCGTGATGCTCTCGCTGCTGAGCAATGCCCGCGCCAAGATGCGCAACACCAAGGATGGCTTCGTCAAGATCATCGCCCGCAAGGGATCCGGCACCGTGATTGGGGGCGTGGTGGTGGGACCGAACGCTTCCGAACTCATCTTCCCGATCTCCGTGGCCGTGACGCAGAAGCTGCACGTTGACGACGTCGCCAGTGCTTTCACGGTGTACCCGTCACTGACTGGGTCCATCTCGGAGGCAGCCCGGCGCTTGCACGTGCACATGTAGTTTTTGCTCCTGTGGCGCCCGTTTCGATGGCTTGCTGCGGATTCGATGGTTGGACGTCGAATGCGCAGCGAGCCATCGAAACGGGCGTTTCTGTTTCCTACGTTTGGAGGCTCGCGATGGCTTCGGCGAGTGGCAGGTGCAACGCAGGACCGTGGCCCGGCAGGATCACGTTGGCTTGGACACTGCTCAATGAGCGTGCCGCTGCGAGGGCGGTCTCCGGATTCGAGTGGTACATCCGGTGCAGCATCTGGGGCCCGGATTTTGTGCTGATCGGGTGGCCACTGGCAAATGTGTCACCTACGGCGATGGCCTGCGCCCCGGGGATCAGTAGAGCAACATTGCCTGGGGTGTGACCGGGCAAGAGGATGGCTTCCGGCTGGCCGGGCAGGCTCCGGAGCCTGTTCTCGTCCCACGGCTCGGCGCGGATTGCGGGCTCCGCCTGGAGGGCTTTCGCTTTGATGACATGGAGCAACCAGCGGAAAACACGTGGCCGCCACGCCCGGATAATCACCTGGCCGAACGTGACCTGGTGCTTCTCCTTGCCCTGAACGTGGGCAAGTTCCTCCGGGGAACACAGGATGGGCGTGCCGAACGTCCGCGAGAAGTACGCCGCGGAGCCCGTGTGGTCCACATGGCCATGGGTGATGAGCATGGCTTTGGTATTGGCGGGATCCAGCCCCAGTTGGCGGATGGACTCGAGGACCAGGTCCCGGTCGGCAGGATATCCGCCGTCGATCAGCAGGAAGGCAGGCCTGTCCGCGGAGGCCGGGGCATCCCGGAGAATGACCCAGTTGGACGCAGGTCCTTCAACAAAGTGGACGCCGGGCGCGGGTTCGGAGATCTTCACCCCGAAAGTCTAGAAGCCCCGGCAACGAATATGCGGGAAGCGTGCGAGCACGCAGGGAAACTTCCCACGAACCCGCAGCTTTCCCGCGAACCGGGCGAACTACCACTCAGGCGGCAGCCGCTTGGAAGTGCTTCTCGATGAGCCCCTTGATGTCCTCGTGGCATCCGCCGCACCCTGTTCCGGCGCGGGTGGCCTTGGAGACCTCGCCAACAGTGCTGCAACCTTCCAATACGGAGTCCTCAATGCTTGCCGCGCTGACGCCTGCACAGCGGCACACTGTGCGCTGGGGATCGTTGCTGGGAGCGCCGGAACCCAACTGGTCCGGGCCGTCCAGGCGAAGCAGCAGGGAACGGTCCGCGGGCAGCTCTGAGGAACGTTCGAAAAGGACCACCAGTTCAGCAGCAGTCCTGGGCATGCCTACAGCCACCAAACCCTCCAGCACTCCGCCGCGCGTTGTCATCTTGACGTAGCGGCCGTGCTCGGGATCGGCCCACTGGGAGATCTGGCGGCGTGCCCGGCCAGCAGTGGCCCCGGCTTCCAGAAGCTCTTCGTCCCATGGATCGGCTTGGTTGTCGCCGGCAACGGCAAGGTTGATGCCCCGTGCTTTTAGAACCACGACGCCGGGCTTTTCCGTGGCCAGGGCTTCCAGCGCATCCGCGGCTTCCTGGCCGTCTTGTGCCAGGACCACGAGATATTCAGCCAGCCATTCAGCCTGACGCCAGCCGGGGCCTACCAAACCGGAGGGGCCTGTGGCGGTCCGGCAATCGAGGCAGGAAGCGTCAGGGCAGCGGACCTCGGCACAATCGCCGATCGCGAACATGTGTGGCTCGTGGTAGGTCCGGAGATGGTGGTCCACCAGAATTCCGACCGCAACAGGAAGGCCACAACCCTCGGCCAGTTCGATCCTCGGGCGGACGCCGCAGGAGAGGACCAGCAGGTCGCCGTCGATCGCCGATCCGTCCTCCAGCAGGAGAGCCGAGAAAGATCCGCCGGGTCCAGCGGTTTCCACACCTGTAGACCTCGCGTTGCCGGCCATCCGAACGCCGCCGGCGCGGAGGCTGCTGGTGAGGACGGATCCGCTGCCGCGGTCAATGCTCCGCCCCAAGGGGAAGGGCCCGTTGTGGACCACCGTTGCCTGCGCGCCTTCCTCCGCGGCGGCGAGGGCAGTTTCCAGGCCAAGCACGCCACCGCCCAGGACCACCACGCGTTTGCCGCCAGCGACAGCTTCACGGAGTACCGCAGCATCACGAAGATCGCGCAGGGCAGTGACACCCGCCGGAAGAACGGGTCCCGCCGGATCAGGGTTCAAACCGGTGAGGTTGGGAATGACCGGCCGGGAACCGGTGGCAAACACCAGGCGGTCGTAGTGTTCGTTGGTGCCGTCGGAGAGAATCACGTGCTGGCGTGCGCGGTCAATCCTCTTGACCTTGACGCCCAACCGCACGTCGACGCCGTCGGCCTCCAGTTCAGCAGCATCAGCCATGGCCAGGGCCTCAGGAGTGGTCCGTCCGACGCCGAGTTCGGCCACCATGACGCGGTTGTATGCGGCCTCAGCTTCCTGGCCGACCACCAGCAGTTGCACGAGTCCTGTGCGGACCGCGGGAAGCAGCTCGTCCACCAGTCGCGCAGCAACCGGGCCGAATCCAACAACAACAATGCGCTCGCTCATGATGCCTCCTTGGCGTGCAAGGGCAGCCCGGATCCGGCAGGCACAGCGACTGGAGCCGCTGAAACTGTGGTGGACGCTGCCCGCCGGACCCATACCCGGCTGGTCTTGAATTCCGGCATGCCGGAGATGGGATCGGTGACCGCCTCCGTGAGGCGGTTGGCGTTTTCCTGGCCCGGGAAGTGGAACGGGAGGAAGACAGTGTCAGGGCGGACCGAGTTGCTGAGTTCCGCCCGGCAGAGGACCTCACCGCGCTGATTGGTCACGGTGGCGTAATCGCCGTCGGCAATGCCACGCGCTGCGGCCGTGCCAGGGTGGATCAGGAGCTTAGCCTGAGGTTGGGACGCCAGCAGCTCGCTCACGCGGCGGGTCTGGGCGCCGGACTGGTAGTGCTCAAGGAGGCGGCCAGTGGCGAGGGCCAGGGAGTCGTCCGCAAACGAACGTACAGCCCGCTTGGAAGGGGAAACCGGAACCATTACGGCCCGGCCATCAGCATGCGCGAACCCATCAGTGAAGAGGCGCGGCGTTCCCTGGCTGCCCACTGGATAGGGCCAGTAGGCAGCTTCGCCACGATCCAACATGGCGTAGTCGATGCCGGAGTAGTCAGCCAGTCCACCGGCGGAGGCAAGCCTGAGTTCTTCAAACACTGTCTCGGGGTCATCGCTGAACGTGGAGGGAGCCTCGAGCATTTCCGCGAGCCGTGCCATCAGCCACAATTCGCTGCGGACGCCCGGGGGAGGAGTGATTGCCTTGCGACGCCGGATGACGCGTCCTTCAAGGTTGGTCAGCGTCCCTTCTTCCTCGGCCCACTGCGTCACGGGCAGGACCAGATCGGCCTCGGCTGCGGTCTCGGACATGAAGAAGTCGCAGACCACCAGGAAGTCCAGGCTGCGGAGTCCTTTGGTTACCGCGTTGGTGTCCGGCGCCGAAACCACCACGTTGGCGCCGTGCACGAAGAGGCAACGGACGCCGTCGGGCTTTCCGAGTGACTTGAGGAGTTCGACGGCGGGAAGGCCGGCTCCGGGGATCAGCGACTCGTCCACGCCCCAGACCTTGGCGACGTGGGCGCGCGCGGCGGGATCGGTAATTTTGCGGTAGCCGGGGAGCTGGTCGGCCTTCTGGCCGTGCTCACGGCCGCCCTGGCCATTGCCTTGGCCGGTGAGTGTGCCGTAGCCGCTGCGGGCCGAGCCGGGCAGGCCCAGGAGGAGGCTGAGGTTGATGGCAGCGGTTGCGGTGTCCGTCCCATCGACGTGCTGTTCCACGCCGCGGCCGCTGAGGATGTAGCTGCCGCCGTTGCGGGCGCCTTGTGCCAGACGCCGGGCGGTCTCACGGATGAGGGTGGCCGGGACACCGGTGATGGACTGGACGCGCTCGGGCCAGAAGGCGTTGAGGCTGCGAACCACGGAAGCATAGCCCTTGGTGTTTGCCTCGATGTAGCTGGTGTCGGCCAGGCCTTCGTGGACCACAACGTGGCTGATGCCCAAAAGGAGGGCCAAGTCTGTGCCGGGCGTTGGCTGCAAATGGAAGCCGCCGCCGTCGCCCGTGAAAGCCGCCGTGGCCGAACGCCGGGGGTCCACCACGATCAGCCCGCCGGCGTCGCGCGCGCCCTGAAGGTGCTGGACGAACGGAGGCATGGTCTCGGCGACGTTCGAGCCGAGCATGAGGATCACGGAAGCGGAGTCCAGGTCAGTGACGGGGAAGGGGAGGCCGCGGTCCACGCCGAAGGCGCGGTTGCCTGCCGCTGCCGCCGAGGACATGCAGAAGCGGCCGTTGTAATCGATGCGTGAGGTGCGTAATGCCAGCCGGGCGAACTTGCCCAGCATGTATGCCTTCTCGTTGGTGAGGCCGCCACCGCCGAAAACTCCGACGGCGTCGTTTCCGTACTGCTTCTGGGTGTCCTTCACAGCGGCGGTGATCAGCATGAGCGCCTGGTCCCAGGAGATTGGCTGGTGGACGCCGTCGGATCCTTTGAGCATAGGTTCGGTGACGCGGCCGTTGTGACGCAACAACGACGCCGATGTCCAGCCTTTGCGGCACAGCCCGCCCCGGTTGGTGGGGAAGTCGCGCCCTGAAACTTCCAGGGGCACGGCAACTTCACCGGGTATTGCAGGTGTGGCAGGGCTTGCCGGTGCTGCGTCGGACGAGGGCGCGGGCGCTGCCCCGGCGGCCGAGGCAGCCGGGGTCAGCGTCATGGCGCACTGGAGCGCGCAGTAGGGGCAGTGGGTATCGGCGCCGTTGGGCATCTAGATGTGTCCGATCGTGTTGCGCTTCTGGGCGGGGCGGATGTAGCAGACCCAGCAGACGGCGAGCATCAGGACGTAGGCTCCAACAAATCCGTAGAACGCCGGGGTGTAGGAGCCGCTTGATGAGCTCGACGCGTTCAGCACCTGAGGGATCACGAATCCGCCGTAGGCACCGATCGCCGAGATCAGGCCCAGTGAGGAGGATGCCAACCGTGCCGTTGAGCCGCTGGGGGCGCCTGAGCGGGCTGCCCGGCTGGAGGTCGCGAAGATCACCGGGATCATTCGGTAGGTAGCGCCGTTACCGAAGCCGCTCGCCACGAAGAGCACCAGGAACAAGGTCAGGAACAACCAGAAGTTCTTCAGTGGCAGGGTCCAGATCATGGTCAGGGTGATGACAGCCATGGAGGCGAACGAAACGATGGTCATCCGGGCGCCGCCCATGCGGTCTGCCATGCGGCCACCGTAAGGACGGGCCAGCGAACCGACCAGCGGGCCGAGGAATGCCAGGGACAAGGCCACTGCACCGAGGTGGATGGAGGAGAAATCGGGGAAGTAGTCCTTGATCAGTTTCGGGAAGACGCCGGCGAAGCCGATGAACGAACCGAATGTTCCGATGTACAGGAAGGCCATGATCCACAGGTGTGGTTCTTTGAGGGCCGCCACGGATCCAGCCACATCACCCTTGGCGCTGGTGAGGTTGTTCATGTACTTCCAGGCACCGAATGCCGCGATCAGGATCAGCGGGATCCAGATGATGCCGGCCATCGGCAGGTTCACGGTTCCAGCTGCGAGCAGGGTGATGGCGATGGGAACCACAAGCTGCGCGACGGCGGCACCAAGGTTTCCGCCCGCGGCGTTCAGTCCCAGTGCCCAGCCCTTTTCGCGGGCCGGGTAGAAGAAGGTGATGTTGGCCATCGAGCTGGCGAAGTTGCCACCGCCGAAGCCGGCGAGGGCTGCAACCAGGAGCATGGCACCGAACGGGGTTTCCGGGTTGGAAACGCAGATCGCCAGGCCGCTGGCGGGAATCAGGAGGAGCAGTGCCGAAACGATGGTCCAGTTGCGGCCACCGAACTTCGGCACCATGAAGGTGTAGGGGATTCGCAGCGTGGCGCCTACGAGGCTGGGGATGGAGATGAGCCAGAAGATCTGGTTGGTATCGAACTTGAAACCTGCTGCGGGGAGCTGGACGACAACGATCGACCAGAGCTGCCATACGACAAAGCCGAGGAATTCGGCGAAGATCGACCAGTACAGATTGCGCTTGGCGATGGACCGGCCTTCGGCTTCCCACTGGCCCTTGTCCTCGGCATCCCAGTTGGCGATCCAGCGGCCGGGGCGGTGTTCAAGGGTGGGAACGGCGGTAGCAGTGGACTGGGCGGGGGCCAGTTCTTCTGCAGTGCGGTCAACAGTCACGGAGTGCCTCCTTCGGGGGACGTTGTTCTTCCAAGGTAGGTTTCACGCGTTTCGCGGACCGTCGCCCTTTGTAAACGTGCTGTGACATTTCCCTATCGGCGGGGTCACCAGCGCGTGAGGGAATGGTGAGGTATTGTGGCCCGGACCACAGAATGAGACTTTTCCATCGGTCCGCATGGTGGACTTAGTTGTCCAGTCAATGGACTGCGGGAACTATTATTGAACTCTCGAATAATCCTTCGCCGGGCGGGCTCGCCAGGGGCATCGGCCGGTGTGAACGAAAGCTGCTACTACATGTCTTCGACTGCCACGTCCAAGGAAGGTGAGTTCACTAAGCCAGTGAACTCACGGGGACGGGTGATTGTTGCCAGCCTTATTGGCACGACGATCGAGTTCTACGACTTCTACGTCTACGCCACGGCGGCTGTCCTCGTATTCCCCCGGTTGTTCTTCCCCAGCCTGAACGAGACCACCCAACTCCTGAGCTCCTTCGCTGTGTTTGGGGTCGCGTTCATCGCACGCCCTCTGGGCTCGATCATCTTTGGACACTTTGGTGACAAATTTGGACGCAAAGGCACCTTGGTTGCGTCCCTGCTGACCATGGGCATTGCAACCTTCCTGATTGGTTGCCTGCCCACTGCCGCCGTTCCCGGCTGGACCATTCTGGCCCCGGCTCTCCTGGTGGTCATGCGCTTTGCGCAAGGGCTTGCCCTGGGCGGGGAGTGGAGTGGTGCGGCACTGCTGGCCACCGAAAATGCGCCCGCCAACAAGCGCGCCATTTATGGAACGTTCCCGCAACTGGGCGCTCCCATCGGGTTCATCGTGGCCAACATCATCTTCCTGGTCTTCAACTACACCCTTTCCCCGGAAGCGTTCGAAGCCTGGGGCTGGCGGGTGCCATTCCTGCTCAGCGCCGTCATGGTGATCATTGGCCTGTACGTTCGCCTCAAACTCATCGAGACTCCTGCCTTTACCAAGGTGGTCGAGTCCAATGAGGTTGCCAAGTTGCCAATTGGCCGTGTCTTCAAGAGCAGCTGGCGTCAACTCATTCTCGGTACCTTCATCATGTTGGCCACGTACGTGCTCTTCTATCTGATGACCACCTTCACGCTGACTTACGGCACGAAACCGACGCTGGCGGGGGCGCAGGCTGCGGCTGAGAAGGCCGGAAAGCCTTTGTCGGAAGCCGCGGCCGCGGCGTTCGTTCCTGGCCTTGGCTACACGCGGAACGAGTTCCTGTGGATGCTCATTGCGGGCGTGGTGTTCTTCGGCATCTTCACCCTGGTGGCGGGCCCGCTCGCAGAAAAGTTCGGACGCCGCAAGACGCTCCTGGCAGTGACCGCGGGCATCTTCGTCTTTGGGTTGCTGTTCGTGCCGCTCTTTGGCGCAGGATTCGCAGGCGCCATGGCGCTGCTGATTATCGGCTTCACGCTGATGGGTCTGACATTCGGGCCCATGGGTGCTCTGCTGCCCGAACTGTTCCCCACGAACGTCCGGTATACGGGGTCGGCTGTCAGCTACAACGTCTCCAGCATCCTGGGTGCAGCCGTGGCCCCGTTCATTGCCGTGTGGCTGTGGGAAGTCGGAAAGGGCAGCACCGTCCTGGTGGGCGTCTACCTCAGCGCGATGGCTGTGCTGACACTTATTGCGCTGTTCATCTCCAAGGAAACCAAGGACACGGACTACGAGAACAACGTCGCCTGACCTTTGGGAATTAACGACGTCGGCCCCGCACCTTCCAGTGCGGGGCCGACGTCGTTAAGTTTGGGTTCTTAGTCCTCGATGGTGGCGATGACAGCGCCGGCAGCGACCGTCTCACCCGCTGTGGCTGCCAGGCCCCGAACAGTGCCGGACTTGTGTGCGGTCAACGGCTGCTCCATCTTCATGGCTTCCAGGACAACGATCAGATCGCCCTCGGCCACGACATCGCCTTCGGCAGCTGCGACCTTGACGATGGTGCCCTGCATCGGCGAGGTCAATGCATCCCCACCGGCGGCAGCCGCTGCGGCCCCTGCCGAGCGGGAACGCTTCTTGGACTTGCCCGACTTGGTGCCCGAGCCGCTGGAAACAGCGGCGACGCTGGCGCCCAGGCCGGACGGCAGAACGACCTCAAGCCGCTTGCCGCCAACCTCGACCACGACGCGCTGGCGCTCACCGGCGTCGGGCGTTTCCGTACCCGCGCCGCTGGCCGTCCAGGCGGGGATGTTGTTGACGAATTCGGTTTCGATCCAGCGGGTGTGGACGCTGAACGGTCCCTCCACAGGTGCGAAGGCGGGGTCCGTGACAACGGAGAGGTCGAAGGGGATGACGGTGGGAATGCCTTCCACCACCATCTCCTCAAGGGCGCGGCGCGAGCGCTGGAGGGCTTGCTCGCGGGTGGCGCCGGTGACGATCAGCTTGGACAGCATGGAGTCGAAGTTTCCGCTGATGACGTCGCCCTGCTCAATGCCTGAGTCCACGCGGATGCCGGGGCCCGTGGGGTTCTTCAACGTGCTGACCGTTCCGGGTGCGGGCATGAAGTTGCGGCCCGGGTCTTCGCCGGTGATGCGGAATTCGAAGGAGTGGCCGCGGACCTCGGGGTCCTCGTAGCCAAGAGCCTCCCCACGCGCAATGCGGAACTGTTCACGAACGAGGTCGATGCCCGTAACTTCCTCGGAAACACAGTGCTCCACCTGGAGTCGGGTGTTGACCTCGAGGAAGGAGATGGTGCCGTCCTGGCCCACGAGGAACTCGCAGGTACCCGCACCGAGGTAGTTGGCTTCCTTCAGGATCGCCTTGGAAGATTCGTAGAGCCGCTTGTTCTGTTCCTCGCTCAGGTAGGGAGCAGGGGCTTCCTCGACGAGTTTCTGGTTGCGGCGTTGCAGCGAGCAGTCGCGGGTGGAGACAACCACAACGTTGCCGTAAGCGTCCGCCAGGCACTGCGTCTCAACGTGGCGCGGGGCGTCCAGGAAGCGCTCGATGAAGCACTCGCCCCGGCCGAAAGCTGCTATCGCCTCACGGACTGCGGATTCGTACAGCTCAGGAATCTCTTCCATGGTGCGGGCAACCTTGATGCCGCGTCCGCCACCGCCGAAAGCAGCCTTAATGGCGATGGGCAGGCCGAATTCCTCGGCAAACTTCAGGATCTCATCCGCGGACTCCACGGGATCAGCTGTACCGGGGACCAGCGGGGCGCCCACCTTTTCGGCGATGTGGCGCGCCTGGACTTTGTCGCCCAAGGCAGAGATCGCCTCGGGGGAGGGTCCGATCCAGGTGATGCCGGCGTCGATCACTTTGGCGGCGAATTCCGCATTCTCGGCGAGGAAACCGTACCCGGGGTGGATCCCATCGGCGCCGGCCTGCTTGGCGACGTCGATGATTTTCTCCATGACCAGGTAGGACTCAGCTGCAGTGTTGCCGCCAAGGGCATACGCTTCGTCGGCGAGGCGGACATGGAGGGCGTCACGGTCCGGGTCTGCGTAGACGGCTACGGAGGCGATGCCTTCGTCCCGGGCGGCACGGATGATGCGGACCGCGATTTCGCCGCGGTTGGCAATCAAGACCTTGGTAAGAGGGCTGGAAATGGGCTGCGCCGGGTTAGCTGACAAGTTGTTGACTCCTTCTGTCCTTGAGGAGCCTAGCGTGATTGTGAGGGTTCCGCCCATATTGATGGGGGATTCCGTGTGTGAGGAGAGGTTCCTTTGTAGGGTTGCTACAAATCGCTTCTACTGGCTCTTCGCGTCCCACAGCTCCGTGATGCCCACATTCGCATGGACCAGCAGGTCCCGGAGGGTGGAGATGGAAAGCCCGACGACGGCGTGCGGGTCACCGTCCACCTTGCGGATAAAGGCGCCGCCCAGGCCGTCGATGGTGAACGAGCCGGCGCAGTGCAGTGGTTCTCCGGTGGCGATGTAGGCGTCGATGTCGTTGGTGCTCATCTCTGCGAAATGAACCTCGGCGCTGGACACGGCGCCGACTGTTGCTCCCGAGCCGTCTGTTTCCTCAGTTCCGTCGTCGTCTACGTCCGCGGCGGTGTCCCGGCAGTCCACCAGCCAGTGACCGGTGTGGAGCACGCCCTTGGATCCGCTCATGCGCAGCATCCGCTCCCGGGCGACCTCCGCGGTGTAGGGCTTGCCGTGGGACTCGCCGTCGAACTCGAAAACCGAATCGCAGCCGATCACCAGGGCACCCTCTGCTTCGGGGAGTGCGGCGACCGCTTCAGCCTTTGCCCGGGCCAGCAGCAGCGCGGTGTCATGCGCATCCGTCACGCCGTAATGCGCCTGCACCGCGTCCTCGTCCACGTCTGAAACCAGGACGTCATGCTGGATCCCCGCTTCCGTCAGTAACTTGGTGCGGGCAGGGGACTGCGAGGCAAGGATCAATCGGGTCACCGTCCCAGCCTAATACGATGTTCTCTCACGTCCTGCCCGTTTCCGGGCGATCTTCTCGCACTTCCTGCCCGTTTCCGGCGGACGTTCTCGCACGTCCTGCCCGTTTCCGGGGGATGTTCTGTCACGTCGCCTAGGCTGGGCGAATGCTGATGCTCGTGGACTTGGACAACACCTTGGTCGACAGGACCTCTGCTTTTGGTTGCTGGGCATCCAATTTCGTCCGCTCGCTTGGGAGGGCCGATTCTGATGCAGCGTGGCTCATTGCTGCGGACCTGGATGGTTATGAGCTGAGGGAATCCCTGGCGCTTGCCATCAAGGATCGATTTTGCATGGACCATGGGGTCGAAGCCCTGGTGGACGCCTTGCTCTTCGAACATGTCGGCCTGATGGGAATGGATCCGCGTACGGCCACGGCTCTTGGCGAAGCACGGGAGGCCGGCTGGAGCATCGGCATCGTCACGAATGGAAGCACAGCGCAGCAGACGCTGAAGATCGAACACCTTGGACTCGAACCGTACGTGGATTGCGTCGTGATTTCAGAGGCAGCTGGTGTGAAGAAGCCTGATGCTGAAATTTTTCGATTGGCGGCTCATGAATTGGGTGGCGATGTGACGGATGGCTGGATGGTTGGAGATCACCCGATCGCCGATATCTCGGGTGGCCGCGCGGCGGGACTAAGAACCGGCTGGGTTTCCCGCGGGCAGAACTGGCCCGACGATGTGCCGCCGCCAACCCTCACTCGCCACAGTGCGGCCGAGGTAATCAATGCTCTGGTTCAGCTCGAGGCCAGGCACGACCTGATCCCGTGACGCGGGCACCTGCCAACAATGCACGCAGAAATGCCCGACGTCGGCACCCAAGTTGAGTGCCGACGTCGGGCTTTCTGGGGGATGTGACAGAACGTCGGTTAGATCGCCGGTGGATGTGAGAGAACGTCGGTCAGATCGCCTGGGGGATGTGAGAGAGGGTTAGTGGACGAGTGCCTCGGAGCCGGTCTTCGGAAGGTCGGTGCGGTTCAGTTTGGCGCCTTCGACGTCCACATCCGGCAGGACGCGCTGCAGCCACTTTGGCAACCACCACGCCTTCTCGCCGAGCAGGTACATGACGGCGGGAACGATGGTCATGCGGACAACGAACGCATCAATCAGCACACCGAACGCCATCGCGAAGCCCAACGGCCGGACCATGGTCAGGTGGCTGAAGATGAAGCCCGAGAACACACTGACCATGATGATCGCGGCCGCCGTGACCACTGCCGCGGCGTGGCTGAAGCCAGTGCGAACAGCGTGTTTGGCGTTCTCACCGTGCATGAAGGATTCACGCATGCCCGATGTGATGAACACCTGGTAGTCCATCGCGAGGCCAAACAGCACACCGATCAGGATGATCGGCAGGAAGCTCAGGACGGCGCCCGGGTTGGCGACGTCGAAAATCGCTCCCAGCCAGCCCCACTGGTAAACGGCCACGACGGCGCCAAATGCGGCAGCCAGTGACAACAGGAAACCGCCGGTGGCGAGCAGAGGCACGACAATCGAGCGGAAGACCAGCAGCAACAGGATCAGCGAAAGCCCGACGACGATCGCCAGGTACGGCGGGAGGGCAGCCCCGAGCTTGGCGGAAACGTCAATGTTGCCGGCCGTCTGACCGGTGAGGCCGATGCTGACATCGAGGTCCTGGCGGATTTGGGTGCCCTTGGCGCGGACGTCGGAAACTACCTGGACTGTGCTGGCGCTTGCTGGTCCTTCTTTGGGAATGACCTGGAAGACGGCTGTCTGGCGATCATCGCTCAGTGCCACCGGCACCGCGGCCGTGACGTTCTCCACGCTGCGCAGCTGATCCGCGACGTCAAACTGCTTGTTCTTGGCATCCGTTTCGCTGAGGCCTTCCGGGAACCCGGCGACGACGACGATCGGCCCCGTGACGCCTTCGCCAAAGCTGTTGCGCGTGAGGTCGTAGGCTTTGAAGGCTTGCGAATCGACCGGCTCGGATCCGCCGTCGGGAAGTGCCAAACGCAGCTGGGAAGCCGGAAGCGCCAGTGCGCCCAACAGCACGACGCTGGCCACGAGGGAAACCCAGGGATGCCGTGTGACCAAGCCGCCCCAGCCACTGCTGCTGCGCTTCTCTTCCAAGGCCCGGTCCGCGGCTTCGTGGCCCGGCTCGGCATTGTGCCTGGCGGCCTTCGCCCATGCGCGCTTGGAAATCAGTCTGCGACCGATCAAGGCGAGGATGGCGGGGGTCAGCGTCAAAGCCACGACGACGGCGACGGCAACTGTCGCTGCGGCGGCAACACCCATCACAGCCAGGAAGGGCAGCCCCGGGACCACTAGGGCCGCCAGCGCGATGATGACGGTGAGGCCAGCGAACAGCACGGCGTTTCCAGACGTGCCGGTGGCGAGTGCAGCAGATTCCTCGCCGTCCATCCCGGCCAGAAGCTGGTTGCGGTGGCGGTTGACGATGAACAGGGAGTAGTCGATGCCGACTGCAAGGCCAAGCATCAGGGCAAGCATCGGGGAGATGGAGCTCATGGTGATGACCCCAGTTAGCGCGAATGTTCCGCCCACGCCCACAGCCACGCCAATCAGTGCCATGACGAGGGGCAGGCCTGCGGCGATGAGTGTGCCCAGCATAAGGATCAGAACGAGAGCTGCCACGGCGACACCGACGATCTCCGCGACTCCGAAGATCTGCGAGACGTCCTCGGTGATTTCCTTGCTGGCATATGCTGTGACACCCGCGGAGGATACGCCCTGAACGATCTCCTGAACTTGCTTGCGGACGGCGGGATCAACAGCGTTGATGGAGGTCTTGAATTGGACCTGGGCGATGGCGGCCTTGTTGTCGCTGGACACAAAGCGCATCCCCTGGGAGGCCTCCAGCTGGCGCTTTCCCAGGGCCAACGCGGCGGCTCCGTCCGCTGCTTCCTTGGCACCGGCGTCGAGCTTTGCTTTGTTGGCGGTTAGTTCGGCGTGCTGCGGCGCGAGTTGGGCCTCGATTTGTGCAGGTGTAAGGCCTGAGGCTGCCATCTGCTGTTCCGCTCCCGCAAGCTGGGCTTCGCCGGCTTCCAGTTGGGCGCGGGCGGCGTCCAACTGCGTCTTGCCTTCTGCGGCCTTCGCTTCACCAGCAGCAATCTCGCCGGCGGCCTTGTCCAACTGGTCCTGGGTGGTGAACGGATTCACCGTCCCTTGCACGTCCGGCATGGCTTCGAGCTTGTTGAGCGCAGTGGCTACGGCGTCCTTCTTGGCTTGGTCGAAACCAGAGTCTCCGGCGTCGAAGGCCACGCTCGCCGAGCCGCCGGACGCATCGGGGAGGGCTTCTTTGAGCTTGTCGGCCATTCTCTGCGTTTCGGTGCCGGGGATGCTGAAGTTATTGGACATGGTGCCGTGGAAGGCTGCGGCCGAACCTCCCACGGCCACCAGGACTGCCAGCCACAGCGAGATGACCAGCCAGCGGCGGCGATAAGAAAACTTGCCCAGGCGGTAGAGGAACGAGGCCATGTCAGAACCGATCTGTGGAGGTGGAGTGGAATGATGCGTTCGCGGCTGACGCCGCTTGCGGGGTGACTTCCGACGACGGCGCGAATCCGGCTCCCAGGAGGCCCATGGCGTCGATGAGGTGCTGGCGAAGAACCTCAAGCGAATCGGGCGATAGGTCAGGGCCTCGCTCGGCGAACCAGACTGTCATGGCCGCCTTGCCGCATGAGATGACGGATCCGGCAAGGGCATGCAAGTAGAGCTCGCTGGTGTCTGGTCCAAGTCTGCTGCGGGCGGCGTCGATAATCTGCCCCGTGCAGTGTTCCCATGCTTCGAGTTCGGAACGGGCGAGGGAGCGGTTCTCCTGGGTGAGGCTGAAAAGTTCGGCCATAGGTGCTACAGACATGGGGTCAGCGAGGGCCACCAGCGCGGCCTGTGCGGATTCGAGGATCGATTCCTCGGCTGGCCTCAACCGGAATTGCTCAAGGGCGCGATCCATGAAGCCGTCGGCCACGGACGCGAGGGCAGCCTCGAGGCTCGCGAAGTAGTTGAAGAAGGTCCGTCGGGAAACGCCTGCACTCGCGGTGATGTCCTCCACCGTGAAATTGCCGGGGCCGTTGCTGCGTAGAAGGTCCAGTGCCGCGGTAGCAATGGAGGCCCGAGTTGCTGCCTTGTTGAGTTCGCGCCGCGAGGGGCCGGCGGGCTCGCTGACTTCCGCGGTGATCGGTTCAATACTGTCTGGGGTCACATACTTACACTAAGTGCAAGTTTGCACTCTGCGCAATATTAACCTGAGCGGATGTCGAAAATATCAGTTCTCATTGCCCGGCAACCCAATCCGGGGCGAGCTAATAATGTCGGTGCCTCCTGGAAGAGTGTGTGTATGGACAAGAACCGGGAAGGCAAACGATGACAGAAGTCGCGCGGCCAGTTGTTCCTGCTCGGTTCATCCCTCCCGTTCCGGCCAGCGTGGTGAGCAGGGATCTCATCGATCAGTTACGTGCGCTCGAAGATATGAAGTCCGCCATAGCTGGTTTGCAGGCCAGAATCGCTGTGGCGTTCGATCTCGCCCAGCGCCAAACCCAAGCGGAGGTGGGCGTTCCGGCCTCTGAGCAGGGACAGGGTGTGGGTGCGCAGATCGCCCTCGCCCGGCGTGAATCACCCAACAAGGGGTCCCGGCTCCTTGGACTGGCCAAGGCGCTGGTGTCGGAAATGCCGCGCACCATGGCCGCCCTGGAAACCGGGCAATTGAACGAATGGCGGGCCACTCTGCTCGTGAAGGAAACCGCGTGCCTGTCCGTCGAAGACCGGGCAGCTGTGGATGAGGAACTCGCGCCCGACACTGGCACGTTCGACGGCGCCGGAGACAAAACCATCATCGCTGCCGCACGGGCCGCCGCCTACCGGCGGGACCCCCGCTCGGTGACCCAACGCGCAGCCCATGCCGCGTCCGAACGGCACGTCAGCCTCCGCCCTGCCCCGGACACCATGACCATCCTCACCGCCCTGCTCCCCGTCGCCCAAGGCGTCGCCGCCTACGCCGCGCTCACCCGGCACGCGGACTCCGCCCGCTCCGGCGGGGACATCCGGACCCGGGGCCAGGTCATGGCCGACACCCTGACCGAACGCCTCACCGGCACACCCGGCGGCATCAGCGGCATTGATGTGCAGCTCGTCATGACCGACCGCACCCTGTTCCAAGGCGACAGCGAACCAGCACGGCTCCAGGGCTACGGAATCGTCCCCGCCGAATGGGCCAGAACGCTCGTTGCCGGAGGCAGCAACCAGGCAGACGGCGAACTAGTGGACGGCGGGACGGACGGGGAGTCGCGAATCAATCGTCAGACCGGAACCAGCGGCGAGGCCTGGGTTGTGGGAAAGGCCGGGACCGACAACCAAGCGAAATCCGGGCAGGCCAACTCGGGTACGAAACGCACGGACCGCGAGGACCTTAGGGTCTTGCTTCGCCGTCTATACACAGCACCAGCCAGTGGTGAACTGCTGGCCATGGACTCCAAAGCCCGACTCTTCCCACCCGGAATGCGCCGCTTCATCGAAACCCGCGACGACACCTGCCGCACCCCTTACTGCGACGCGCCCATCCGCCACTTCGACCACGTGGTTCCCTGGCACTACGGCGGCGCCACGAGCCTGTCCAACGGCGCGGGACTCTGCGAAGCATGCAACCACACCAAAGAAAACCCCGGCTGGAACGCAAAACCAATCCCCGGCGGCAGACATGAACTCGAAGTCAACACACCCACCGGACATACATACCAATCCAAGGCCCCACCTGTGCCGGGTCACCCACCACGGTCAACATCGCCGTCCGAAACCTAGGCCAGCAACAGGAATTCACCTCCGGGTACGACGAATCGCGCCCTCGTCCGGTCTACTCACCGTAAAAGTGCGAGTGGAGCGTACAAGGGCGGGACCCGTGGCGCGAAGGGAAGTAGGTCAGAACTGGTGCGGGGGTGCCTGCGGCGCAGGGTGAGTCGGCTGCGCTGGCTGTTGCTGACCCTGCTCCTGTGCCTGCTGCGCTTGCCCAGGTTGCGGGGATGCTGTCTTGGTCAAGTAAACGGACTGCCCGGTGGCGCCGGGTTCGCCCTCGCCGAGTGGAAGCACATAGACCGCCGTGCCATAGGCGCAGACTTCAGTCCAGTTGGTCCCCATTTCGGAGGTGTCGAAGCGCATGGCGACAATTGCGTTGGCGCCGCGCTGCTGGGCCTCGTTGACCATCCGGGCCATGACTTCCTGACGGCTTTCGTAGAGTGCCCTGGTCATTTCAGGCAGCTCGCCGCCACCGAGGGAGCGGAAACCGGCCAGCATCTGGGAGCCAATATCGCGGGAACGGACAGTGAGGCCCATGACTTCGCCGAAGACGGCGTCGATTCGGTGGCCGGGTATCTCATTGGAGGTGACGATCAACATGCTTCGAGCCTATCCAGCTTTCGCCGTTAAACCGCGCAATCCCCGGGGAAGAAGTCCCCAAGGGATTGCGCGGTGCGAAAAGCCAGCTGGTGCTATGCCTTGGAATCGGCCAGTTCGCGCGCCTCGTTCTCGGCAGCAGCCGTGTCGTTGGCGAACTCGTCGGCGAATGCGGCGCCATTGCGGGGCGCGTTGTACAGCGATTCGTCCAGGATGCCCTGGCGCTTGGCGACGATTGCGGGGATCAGCGCCTGGCCTGCCACATTGACGGCCGTGCGGCCCATGTCCAGGATGGGGTCGATCGCCAGCAGGAGTCCGACGCCGGCCAGCGGCAGTCCCAGCGTGGACAGGGTCAGCGTGAGCATGACGACGGCGCCCGTGGTGCCTGCCGTGGCAGCGGAACCCAGCACGGAGACCAGCACAATGAGGAGGTATTGGCTGAAGTCCAGGTTGATACCGAAGAACTGGGCCACGAAGATCGCTGCGATGGCCGGGTAGATCGCCGCGCAACCGTCCATTTTGGTGGTGGCGCCGAGCGGGACGGCAAAGGAAGCGTAGCCCGAGGGAACGCCGAGGTTACGCTCGGCGACGCGCTGCGTGAGCGGCAGCGTACCGATCGAGGAACGGGAGACGAAGGCCAACTGCACGGCCGGCCATACACCGGAGAAGTACTGCTTGATGGAAAGGCCGTGGACGCGGACCAGGATCGGATACAGGACGAAGAGCACCAGTGCCAGGCCGATGTAAATGGCGGCAGTGAACTTGCCAAGGGAGCCGATGGTGTCCCAGCCGTAGATGGCCACGGCGTTACCGATCAGGCCGATAGTGCCCAGCGGAGCGATGCGAATGATCCACCAGAGGACCTTCTGGATGACGGCCAATGCGGAGGCGTTGAAGGTCAGGAACGCTTCGGCCTGCTTGCCGACCTTGAGGGCAGCGATGCCGACGGCGATCGCGACCACCAGGATCTGGAGCACATTGAAGCTGACGGAGGTGCTGACCGTGGTGGCGGCATTAGCGCTCTCCGTGACGGTGGAGCTCGCGCCGAGTCCGAGGAAGTTCTTGGGGAAAAGCCCGATCAGGAATGCCCACCAGTCCCCGGTCTTGCCGGCGTACTCGGCCTTCTGCGTGATCCCGGTAGCTGCACCAGGCTGCAGGAGCACACCCAGGCCGATGCCGATGAGCACCGAAACCAGTGAGGTGATGGCAAACCAAAGCAGCGTGTTCCAGGCGAGGCGGGCCGCATTGGAAACCTGGCGAAGGTTGGCGATGGAGCTCACCACTGCCGTGAAGATCAAAGGAACGACGGCGGTCTGCAGCAACGAGACGTAGCTGGAGCCAATCGTTTGAAGAGTTGCGCCGAGGCCGTTGGGGGCGGTCTTGGTGCTGCCGGTGTACTTGGCGATGAGGCCAAGGACGAGGCCGATGATGAGGGCGGCAATGATCTGGACGCCGAAGGATCCTGCCCACTTGGGAAGCCGGAAGCCGTTCTTTCCAGGCGCGGAAGTGATGTTTTTTGAGGTGCTCACAGGAACACGCTAGGTGCACCTCAAATAACATAGCGAACGGACGTTTAGAAATATTACGCCGCTATAGGCTCACCCAGCCCACGGAGCCTTCTAATAACGCCGTATGGCTGCGGTTGTGTGAAGTTATTCCCGGCTGAGATGTGGCGATGATCTCGAAAGGTGCCGATGGGCCGGAGGACAGACATCCGGCAGCGTGCGTCAAAGCGACGAAGGAGCAGCACGCAGAGGATGTGTGTCCTCCGGACACGCCGGACCAGGAAGCTCACCCAAGCAACGCCCGCCGCAGCACGTCCAAACCGACCGAGCCAATGTTTAGTGCCTTGCTGTGGAAGGACTTTAGATCGAACCCTTCGCGGGTTTCAAGCTCCGCCCGGATCTGCTCCCAGAGCCGCTGCCCCACTTTGTACGA
Source organism: Paenarthrobacter sp. 10L420 (assembly GCF_056395385.1). Taxonomy (NCBI): domain Bacteria; kingdom Bacillati; phylum Actinomycetota; class Actinomycetes; order Micrococcales; family Micrococcaceae; genus Paenarthrobacter; species Paenarthrobacter sp. 10L420. The sequence goes on from NZ_JBFTJK010000002.1 coordinate 288,095, forward strand.
GGGTGCTTGCCCGGGCCAGCCGAGGTAGCGGGTGAATTCGAATTGGAGTTGGCCTTCGCTGATGTCGAGGTTGGCCTTGAGGAAGTCAAAGCCCTTTTCTGGAGTCCAGGTTCCGGTGCCCCAGCGTTCGGGGACGGGTAGTTCCAGGTGCACGCCGATGTCGAACACAACGCGGGCGGCACGCATGCGTTGGCCGTCCAGCATGCCCATGTGGTCGCCGGGGTCTTTTAAGTAGCCCAGTTCCAGCATGAGCTGCTCGGCGTAGAGTGCCCAGCCTTCGCCGTGTCCGGAGACCCAGCAGACGTTGCGGCGCCAGTTGTTGAGGAGTTCCCGGCGGTAGGTGGCGGTGGCGACTTGGAGGTGGTGGCCGGGTACGCCTTCGTGGAAGACGGTGGTTGTTTCGGACCAGGTGGTGAAGGTGTCTTCGCCGGCGGGAACGGACCACCACATGCGGCCTGGCCGGGAGAAGTCGTCGGAGGGGCCGGTGTAGTAGATGCCGCCTTCGTCGGTGGGGGCGATCATGCATTCGAGGGTTTTCATGACGTCCGGGATGTCGAAGTGGACGTCTGCGAGCTCGGATACTGCGCGGTCCGAGAGCTCCTGCATCCACGCCTTCAGTGCGTCTGTGCCTTTGATCTGGCGGGCTGGATCGTTATTGAGGATGCTTTTGGCTTCTTCGATGCTGGCGCCGGGTTTGATCTGCGCGGCTACCTTTTCCTGTTCGCTGATGAGCCGCTCCAGCTCTTGGACGCCCCACGCGTAGGTTTCCTCGAGATCAACGGCGGCCCCCAGGAACGAACGGGAGGCCAAAGCATACCGTTCCCGCCCTACCGCGTCCTTTTCCGGGGCAGCGGGGAGAAGCTCGTCCTGGAGGAAAGTCCCCAATGATTCGTAGGCTGATCGTGCTGCGGAGGCACCGGCGTCGAGCTTGGACTGAACGTCTGCGGGAAGCGGCTGGCCACCAAGGGCAGCGGATGAAGCCATCTTGGCGAAGAATCCGTCCTCGGCGGCGTACCGGGCAGTTTGCTCGATGACGATTCGAACCTGGCGCGCGGCGGCTACTTTGCCGTCTTCCTTGGCGGCACGAAGCGAGGAAATGTAGCCCTCGATGGCGCCGGGAACGTTGGCCGCACGGCCGGCAATGTGCTCCCACTGCTCCGCCGTATCCGTTGGCATGAGGTCGAAGATGGCGCGGATATCCTGCGCGGGCGAAGCGATGTTGTTGAGGTCGGCAGCATCCCAGCCGGTGTCGTGGATCTCCAGCTCCAGCCCGAGCCGCTCGCGCATTGCGTCCAGGGTGACGACGTCGGACTCGTCGGTCGGTTCCAGCGCCGCCAACGATTCCAACGCCTGCCGGGCAGCCTGCGCATGGGCCTCGGCTCCTGCAGGCGAGAAGTCCTGATATTCAGTCTCGTGCCCCGGCAACCCCAACGTGGTGGCGAAGCTGGGGTTGAGTTCGATCAGCTTTTCCGTGTACGCGTCAGCAACGGAATCGATGGCGGTCTTGGGTCGTGCAGGCGTGTTTGCAGTAGTCACCCACAGAGCCTAACCGTGAGTCGGCTCACGTGAAAGGGTTGTTGCACTTTCTCGCGCCACCGCGATGAAGCGAACTATCCGCGGCTGCGCTTCCACGCGCCCGGACCCGGCGTGGGGTCCAGGCGCAACTGCTGACGGCGTACCCAATGACGAACGTTCGGCTTTGCAGGCTCCGGCGTCTGGGGTACTCCGACAGAAGCGACGATGGCGGCAAGCGCCGCGAGCTCCTCGGCGGTGGGTTCTCCCTTGACCACAGCGAACATGGGAGCGACGGGTTCGGGCGCTGAAGGGTTATCGTCTGCCCGATGCTTAGCCGGGCTCATAGGGGGATGTTCCCGTGCTTCTTGGTGGGCAGGCTGGCGCGTTTGTCGCGAAGGGCGCGAAGGCCGCGGATGATTTGGAGACGCGTGTCAGAGGGAGCAATGACCGCGTCCACATAGCCCAGCTGAGCTGCCTGGTAAGGGTTGAGGAGTTCCTCCTCGTAGCCCTGGATGATCTCGGCGCGCTTGGCCTCGACGTCGCCGCCGGCCTCGGCAACCGCTGCGAGGTCGCGGCGGTAAAGGATGTTCACTGCGCCTTGGGCGCCCATGACACCGATCTGGGCTGTGGGCCACGCGAGGTTCAGGTCCGCGCCCAGCTTCTTCGAGCCCATCACGATGTATGCGCCACCATAGGCCTTGCGGGTGATGACGGTGAGCTTGGGCACAGTAGCCTCAGCGTAGGCATACAGGAGTTTGGCGCCTCGACGGATGATTCCCTGGAATTCCTGGTCCTTGCCGGGGAGGAAGCCGGGCACGTCCACCAGCGTGATGATGGGGATGTTGAAAGCATCGCAGTGCCGGACGAACCGGGCGGCTTTCTCGGATGCGGAGATGTCCAGGGTGCCTGCGAACTGCATGGGCTGGTTCGCAACGATGCCGACGGTGTGACCTTCGATCCGCCCGTAGCCAATGATCACGTTGGGGGCATACAGCGACTGCATTTCAAGGAAGTGGGCGTCGTCCACGATCTGCTCAATGACCTTGCGCATGTCGTACGGCTGATTGGCCGAATCCGGGATCAGTCCATCCAAGGCGAGGTCGTCGTCGTCGAGTTCCAATTCCTGGTCGTGTTCTACAACCGGCGCCTCGGAGAGGTTGTTGGAAGGCAGGAAGTCCAGGAGTTCGCGGACGAATTCAATGGCATCGGCTTCGTCAGAGGCAAGGTAAGTGGACGTACCGGTGGTGGCGTTGTGCTGGCGGGCACCGCCCAGCGTTTCCATATCCACGTCCTCGCCCGTGACGGTCTTGATGACATCCGGGCCGGTGATGAACATGTGGGAAGTCTTGTCCACCATGACCACGTAGTCGGTCAGGGCGGGGGAGTAGGCAGCGCCGCCGGCGCAGGGGCCCATGATGAGCGAGATCTGGGGGACGACGCCGGAAGCGTGGACGTTGTTGCGGAAGATATCCGCGAACATGGCCAGGGAGGCCACGCCTTCCTGGATGCGCGCGCCGCCACCGTCGTTGATGCCCACCACAGGGCAGCCGTTGCGGAGGGCGAATTCCTGGACCTTGACGATCTTCTCGCCGTTGACCTGGCTCAAGGAACCGCCGTAGACGCTGAAGTCCTGGCTGTAGATGGCAACGAGCCGCCCGTCCACTGTGCCGTAGCCGGAGACGACGCCGTCGCCCAGGGGCTTCTTTTTCTCCATACCGAAGGCCGTGGAGCGGTGGACGGCGAGGGCGTCGAACTCAACGAATGATTCGGGATCGACCAGGAGGTCAATGCGTTCGCGGGCAGTGTTCTTGCCGCGTGCGTGCTGCTTTTCGATCGCTTCCGGGCCGGAAGGCTGCTCTGCACGGGCCTGGCGGTCGCGGAAGTCTGCAATCTTTCCCGCTGTCGTTGTCAGATCGTGGCTCATCAAGTGTCTCCGGCTCTGTAGCTGATTTTCGCTGGCGCAGTTCTGTTGCGAACAAGTAGCTGACTTAAGTAGCTTCCGTACAAAGAAAAGGCCCCGCTGGCCAGTCTAGTGACGCCATTGCCGCGAACCGCTGTAGAAACCCTACAATTTTCAGCGCCCAAGCCAAAGCCGTCAGTATGTTACCCGCCAGTAACATACTTGGGTTAGAGTGTCTGCATGACTCCAAGCAACGATGCTTCCGCGGCCTCCGAAGAACGCAAGCCGCAGGGCACAACCCCTTATGTAGCCAGCGGTTCACTCAAGGGCCGCACCATCATCATGTCCGGAGGCAGCCGTGGAATCGGATTGGCCATCGCCACCCGTGCCGCCCGCGACGGCGCCAATATCGTCCTGATGGCCAAGACGGGTGAACCCCACCCGAAACTGGAAGGAACCGTCTTCACCGCGGCCGATCAACTGGTTGCGGCAGGTGGCCAGGCGCTGCCGCTCGTGGGCGATGTACGCAATGACGACGACGTCGCCGCGGCGGTGAGTGCCGCCGTCGAGCGCTTTGGGGGAATCGACATCGTCATCAACAATGCGTCAGCCATTGACCTCTCGCGCACGGATGCGATTGACATGAAGCGTTACGACCTCATGCAAGACATCAACGTCCGTGGAACCTTCCTGCTCTCCAAGCTGTCGCTCCCTGCACTCCGGGAATCCGGGAACGGGCACATTCTCACGCTGTCTCCACCGCTGAACCTCGATCCAAAATGGGCCGGGATGCATCTGGCCTACACCATGGCCAAGTACGGAATGAGCCTCACCACCCTGGGACTCGCCGAGGAGCTTAAGGACGACGGCGTCTCGGTCAATTCGCTCTGGCCTTGCACCCTGATCGATACCGCAGCGATCCGGAACATGCCTGGCGGGCAGCAGATTGTGAAGGCCGCCCGCGGACCGGAGATCATGGCCGATGCTGCGCACGCTGTGCTGACCGGCGCCAACGGTGTCACGGGTTCGGGGAATTTCTACACCGACGAAGAAGTCCTCAGGGCTGCCGGTGTGAAGGAGTTTGCGCCATACAGCCTCGGCGCGCCTGAGGACCGCCTGGTGCAAGACATCTTCCTCTAAGCGGATTCCCATGTTTCGGGCAAGTTCTGCGGGCCGCAACTGGATAGGATTCAGCTATGGATGCCGAACAGCCTGCCAGCAGCGAACCCCTCGACCCCAGGCCAGGGGAAGACCGGCCGTCATTGGACCGCGAGGCACTGCTCCAGCCTGATTTCCTGTCGGCAACCGGAATTTCCCAAGTGAATATTGTCGAGTCCACGGGATCTACCAACCAGGACCTCGTGCGTGCCGTAACTGCGGAGCCCAAAAAATGGGCCGACCTTGCTGTGTTGACCGCCGAACACCAGACGGCGGCACGCGGACGGCTGGACAGGCACTGGGAATCGCCCGAGCGCTCCGCCGTCTCCGTGTCGATGGTGCTGCGGCCCGTCACAGCCGAGGGCATGCCCGTGCCGACGCAGAGCTACTCCTGGCTCTCACTGCTTGCAGCCGTTGCCCTGCGCGAAGCATTGCAGGAAACGGCTGGCATAACTGCAGAGATAAAGTGGCCCAACGACGTCCTGATTAATGGACGGAAGGTCGCCGGAATCCTGGCCCAGATGACGCCACTGGGTGACGGATCGGTCCCTGCAGTGATCCTGGGAGTTGGCCTCAACGTCTCGCTGGCGCAGGATGAATTGCCGGTACCAACCGCCACATCGCTGGCCTTGGAAGGGGCCACGACGACGGACCGCACCGCGCTGCTGAAGAGCTACCTTTCCCGCTTCAGCCGGCTTTACCGCAGCTTCTGCAACTCTGAGGGCGATCCCGCGGCAGGGTTGGCAGGTGGCCCCTCGCTGCATAAGCGTGTTGAGTCGGCAATGGTCACCTTGGGACGCGAAGTGCGCGCGCACCTGCCCGGCGACCACGAAATAGTGGGCCACGCCTCCCGTTTGGACGAGCACGGATCGCTCCTGGTGGTGGACCACGGCGGCCGGGAACACGTTGTGACGGCTGGTGATGTGGTCCATCTGCGCGCCACGGAAAGCGGTTATGCGTAAAGAGTTGCTTCCGGGGGAGCAGGTCATCACCATCACGCGGCAACAGGCCCGCTCGCTGTTCTTGCCAACGCTGGCCTTCATCGTGATTCCTGCCCTGGCGGCCTACGCCTGCGCATGGATCATCAAAGGAAATCCGCAGCGCCTTGCCCCGTTCATTACAGTGGAATGGACGCCATGGCTTGTCGGTACCTGTGTGGGCCTGGCAGCGCTCGTCCTGGTGGCCTACAGCGTGAAGCGGCTCTTGAAATGGCGTTCAGTCAGGTTCATCCTGACCAGCCGCCGGATAATTGCCAAGTATGGAATGTTTCGCCGCGGTGACTGGCAGGTGTCATTGATGGCGGTTCGCAGCGTGGGGGTCCACCAGAACCTGCTGCAGCGGACATTGCACTCCGGGAATATATCCTTGGATACCGGGCCCTCCGGCGAAGCCGTCTTGACGGACGTACCGGAGGTCGGAAAATTCAGGGGCTTCATTCTTGACGCCATGGATGAACTGCCCAAGGGTGGGGTTTTTGAGGGTGAAGTCCTGTCGGATTTTGATGGGTTGCCGTGGGAATTGAGAGAAGGTGGAAGATATGAGCGTTGAGGATCAGCAGTCCGGCGAGGACCTGGACGAGGAGTTCGACGCCGTACCCGAACCTTCAGTGGATGAGGACACGGAACCAGCGCCCATCCAGGCGCCCGTGACCACCGGCCCGCCCACCGGCGTGATGTCCGCAGAACGCCTGGCCATCAAAGCGCTTGAGGCGAGGTTGCTTGGCGGCGAACGCAAGCTCCGCCGTCGTGAAGTTGCTGCCGGCGCCGGTGTCTCCATTCTTTCCGCGCGGAAGTTGTGGCGGGCTTTGGGCTTCCCCAACTTCGGCGACGACGACGTCGCTTTCACCGAACGGGACCAAGCAGCGTTGTCCACCATTCTTGACCTTGTCCGCGCGGGGATCCTCACCGAGGAAGCTGCGATATCCGTTACCCGCTCCATCGGCCAGATGACGGACCGCATGGTGGTCTGGCAGATCGAAGCACTGGTTGAAGACATGGTCCAGGAGCAGGGGATTCCGGATGCCGTGGCCCGCAAGCAACTGGTGGGCCAGCTGCCGGCGCTGGTGGATTCCCTGGAAGAGATCCTGGTCTACTCGTATCGTCGTCAGCTCAATGCCGGAGTTCAGCGGCTTGCCGTTCGTGCCGAGGCCGGCCTGCAAGCGAGCGAAGAAGGCCGCGAAGGGGACGAGGACGATTCTCCTTTGCCTTTGGCCCGTGCCGTAGGGTTCGCCGACCTCGTCTCCTACACAAGCCTCTCCCGGCGCATGAACGAGAAAACCCTGGCGCAAATGGTGCAGCGCTTCGAGAACAAATGCGCCGAGATCATCTCCGTGGGCGGCGGGCGCCTGGTGAAGACCGTGGGCGACGAAGTTCTCTATATTGCCGAGACCCCAGCTGCGGGCGCGGAAATTTCCCTCGCATTGGCACAAGCCTTCACGGAAGACGAGATCTTGCCCCAGGCGCGGGTGTCCATGGTGTGGGGTCGCATCCTGTCCCGACTCGGCGACATCTATGGCCCCACCGTGAACCTTGCGGCGCGGCTGACCACCCTGGCCCAGCCGGGGACGGTGCTGGTTGATGCGATGACCGCTGCTGCACTCGGACAGGACGAACGCTTCGTGCTCGTCCCGCAAAAGTCCGAGAACGTCCGCGGCTTCGGCGAAATCCATCCCGTGATGCTCGCGCGTGGCCGCGGCAAGGGCTTGGTGCTGGACTAACGCTCTCTCACGTCCTGCGGGTTTTTGCGCGTCCTTCTCTCACGTCCTGCGGGTTTTTGGCGATCGTTCTGTCATGTCCTGCGGGTTTTTGGCGATCGTTCTTTCACGTCCCGCGGGTTTTTGGCGATCCTTCTCTCATGTCCTGCGCCGACGCCGGGATAGCAGCGACGCGTTAAATCACGACGTCGGCACTCACCATGGGTGTCCGACGTCGGGAGTTTGCGGTCCTTGGTTTTCCCGAGGCAGCCTCATGCCCCGCGAAGAAGAAGACACGATCAAGGCTGCTCAACGGAACTCCCGCGCGTCGGCCAGAAACCGGTTGGACGTGAGAGAGGATCGGCCAGAAACCCGTTGGATGTGAGAGAGGATCGGACAGAAACCGGTTGGACGTGCGAGAGGATCGGCCAGAAACCGGTTGGACGTGAGAGAGGATCGGCCAGAAAACGGTTGGACGTGAGAGAGGATCGGGCTCAGGTTTCGCAAATCGATGGAATAACCTAGAATTCTGATGAGCGGGCGAGGGGAGTTCTCCCCATCGCCACCTGCCCGGGGGAGGCCATAGGCTGTCACAGCCAATGGAGAGTTCAATCTCGGGTTTCCTTGGCTACTCGTGCGGTGCGTGGGATAGTCTTAGGGACTGAAAATTCCGCCGCCGTATGGGGGTACTGCGGAATGCGTGGCTGCCGGCACATGCCGGTTGGCCTGGACGCCGCCTGGGGGCGGCTGTACACAAGGGAATTTTGGGGCTGTGACATCTTTCTTCGGCAAGCTGGGGCTGAAAAAGCGTCGAAACAAGAAACTCGTATCTGCAACTGCTGTGACTGCGGCCGGCGCCTTGCTGGTAGCGGGCGCAGTCCTGTATCCGGGGTTCAAGACGGCCGAGGTCGATTTGAACGACGGCGGCGTGTGGGTTGTGAGCAAGACCAAGAACGCCGTGGGACGCCTGAATTATCCCTCTCGGGTTCTTGATGGAGCCGTGACACCGGCAACCACCACCTTCGATGTCCTGCAGCATGACGGCAACGTCTTTGTGGACGATGAGTCCGGCTCCACCATCAACCAGGTCTCGGCGGCGAACCTGAAGTTGGGTGGCGACAAGCAGCTGCCCTCATCCTCGCAAGTCAGCTACGGTTCCAGCGTCCTCTCGGTCACGGACCCCGCCCGCGGAAAAGTGTGGGCACTCTCGCCGTCCACCGTCAACGGCTTTGATGAAGAGTCCACGGAACCCGTCCTCACGGGCGCCCAGAACATGGTCTCCGCCGTCGGACAGGACAACCGCATTTACACGGCGGACCCCGGCAAGGGCGAAATCACCGTCACCACCGTGGATGCCAACGGCGAGCGGACTGCCTCGGAAGTAAGCAAGGTGGACGAGCTCAAGGGTGCGGGTGATCTGCAGATTGCTGTTGTGGGCGACAAACCGGTTGTGCTGGATGCCGCATCCGGAAACCTCTTCCTCCCCGGTGGCCGCAAGCTCCAGCTACAGGACGCCCGGGAAGCCAAGCTCCAGCAGAGCAGCGAAGACAGCGGCTATGTGGCCATCGCTACGCGCAAAGCCCTCCTGAAGCAGCCTTTGGACGGGTCCACGGCAGCGACAGTCACCGTGGACGGCGAGGGAGTTCCCGCCGCGCCCGTGCAGGTCAGCAAATGTGTTCACGCAGCGTGGGCCGGGGCCAACAAATACATTCGTGATTGCGACAATGACGCAGACGACAAGAAAAACGATGTCCCCAAGGCCAGCGCATCGCCCAGCTACGTCTTCCGTGTGAACCGGGACCTCGTGGTCCTCAACGACATCAACTCCGGTAGCGTGTGGCTGGTCAACCAGAACATGCAGCTCGTGAACAACTGGGACGATGTTGTCCCGCCAAAGAACCAATCCGATGACCAGGACCAGGAATCCGCGGACAACAACACCATCAACGTCCTCCCCGACCGTACCAAGCCGAACCGTCCGCCCGAGACCAAACCCGATGAGTTCGGCGTTCGTCCCGGCCGCACTTCCGTTCTGAGCGTCCTGGACAACGATTCAGATCCCGACGGCGATGTCCTCACCGCCTCGGTTGGCACCAACGGCCCGAAGTCGGGTGCGCTGGAGAACATTTACGGTGGCTCAGCATTCCAGATCAAGGTCCCTCCCACCGCGAAGCCCGGCACGGAGGTCTTCGACTACAACGCAGCGGACGGCCGTGGCCTGTCGGCTGGTGGCAAGGTGACGCTGCACGTCGTCGCGCCGGAAGAGAACAAGCCCCCACTGTTCAAGCGTGCCGAGCCCACTACGATGCTCGTGGAACAGGGCAAGTCCGTTAGTCAAAACATCCTTACGGACTGGATGGATCCCGACGGCGACGACCTCGTCCTGCTGGACGCCAAGGCTGACAATGACCAAGACCAGGTCAAGGTCCGCCGCGATGGGTTGCTCACGTACCAGGATTCCGGCGCAGCACCCGGCAAAAAGAACGTCACCATCACCGTCTGGGACGGCCGCGCCACCACCACAGGCCGGGTGGTGGTGAATGTGCAACCGCCCGGAGCCCTCGCACCGGTAGTTAACGCGGACCACGTCACAGCAGTGGTGGGCCAGGACCTGGTCATCTCCCCGTTGAAGAATGATGTTGACCCCAACGGCGGCGCCTTGCGCGTGGCCCATGTTGAGGCCGCCGGCCCGGCAGAGCTGGGTCCAGTGACCGACGGCGGAACCTTCACGTTCCGCAGCAACACCCCCGGTCCTGTGTATTTGAGTTACATCGCCAGCAACGGACCACAAAGCAGCCAAGGTTTGATCCGCGTGGATGTGGAGTCCGGCAAGGACGCCGGAGCCCCGGTTGCTGTCCATGACGTCGCCCTGTTGCCTGTGGGTGGAAGCGTGTTGGTTGATCCCCTCGCGAACGACTCCGATCCTTCCGGCGGAGTCCTCGTCCTCCAGTCGGTGACCGTGCCCGACGGGTCCTCGGCATCGGTCAGTGTGATCGACCACAGCGTCCTTCGCGTCACTGACGTCCTCGGCGCCAAGGAACCTTTCGTGTTCAGCTACACCATGTCCAACGGCCGCGCCTCGGCCACCGGAACGGTGGGCGTCGTCCCGGTGCCGGCCCCCGCCGTCGTCGAGGCTCCCCAGCCGAAACCCGACGAAGTGAACGTACGCGTCAACGACGTCGTCACTATTCCAGTCCTGGACAACGACACGCATCCGCAGGGCGAGAAGCTCTCTGTTGATCCGGTGTTGGCCCAGCCCATTGCCGAACAAGACGGCAAGGCGTTCGTTTCCGAAAACACGCTCCGCTTCATCGCAGGTCCTGCCCCCAAGACCGTGCGCGCCATCTACAACGCCGTGGATCCGCAGGGTCAGAAGAGCGCCGCTGCAGTGACCATCCACATCCTCCCGTTGGAAGGCGCCCAGAATTCGCGCCCACAGCCCAAGAACCTGACGGCGCGGGTAGTGGCTGGCGGCAGCGTCCGCATTCCGGTTCCGTTGGATGGCATAGACCCCGACGGCGACTCGGTCCAGCTCACCGGCATCGACAGCACACCCAGCATGGGAACCGCGACGGCGGGTAGCAACTTCATCGATTTCGTCGGGGCAGGCGACGGCGCAGGCACCGATACGTTCCGATACAAGGTGATTGACCGCCAAGGAGCGGTCAACACGGGAACTGTCACAGTGGGAGTTGCGCCTCGCGGTGAAGACAACCAGAAGCCGGCTCCGGTGGATGACGAAGTCAAAGTCCGACCAGGCCGGCAGATTGCCGTGGATGCTACTGCCAACGACACTGATCCGGATGGTGACCTGATCCGGATCGTGGCCGATGGCATTGAAGCTGACGCCGGCTTGGACGCCCATGTGAGCAAGACCAGTGGCCGCATCCTTATTACAGCGCCTGCTGCAGAAGGCACGGTGAACGTCCGCTATTCCGTGGCCGACGACCGCGATGCCGTAGGCCAGGCCAGCATCAGGGTGATCGTCAAGAACGATATCCCCCTGCAGGCCCCGATTGCCCGCGACGACCGCGTGACGTCTGCGCAAACTCTCGGGAAGACAGCCGTGGATGTTCCTGTCTTGAAGAACGACGAAGACCCCGATGGCGTGGGGGAGAATCTCAAGATCAGTACCGGGTTGGAGACGGCCCGGCCCGGATCTGAGGGCAACGTGATTGTTGACCTCACAGAGCAGCCCCAACTGGTGCCCTACACCGTGGAGGACGTGGACGGGCAGAAGTCCACGGCTATTATCTGGGTGCCAGGCATCGGGCAGCAGGTTCCCACGTTGGTCAAGGACGAGGTGGTGGAGTTGGTATCGGGCCAGTCCGTCACCGTAAATTTGGCCGACTGGGTCAAGGTCCGTGATGGACGTTCACCCCGCCTCACCCAGGCGGACCGCATCAAGCTCATCGGGGCCGACGGCAGCGATCCAATCGCCAACGGTGGCACTGCAATCAAGTACACCGCAGGCGCAGAATATGTGGGCCCGGGATCCATCAGCTTTGAAGTCACGGATGGAACCGGTCCTGATGATCCCAACGGCTTGAAGTCCACGCTCAGCATCCGTACCAAGGTGCTTCCGGACCCCAATAAGAACAATCCGCCCACGCTGCTTGGCAGCCAGGTTGAGGTTCCCAAGGGGGACTCGGCGAGCCTGGACCTGGAGAAGCTGACCTCGGATCCTGATGCCGACGACGTCCAGAACATGAGCTACGAGCTGGTGGGCGCTGCGCCCGGTGGTTTCCGGGTGAACGTCGACGGTAAGACACTCAAGGTTTCCGCGAACGATTCCGTGCAGATTGGCCAGAGCGGCACAGTCCAGGTGAAAGCCAAGGACCGCCGCGGGCTGGAAGCGCTAGCTACGTACAAGCTCTCCCTGTCCGCATCCAACCGGCCTAAACCTGTTGCCAATGATGACGTGGAACCTGATGCCCAATCTGGCAAACCGGTCACGGTCAATGCGCTGGCGAACGATTCGAACCCGTTCCCGGATACACCTCTGAAGATCGTCTCGGCTGTCACGGAGACTGGCCAGGGGACGGCGGATTCCAGTGGTGGAATCGTGACGGTGACGCCGGCAACGGGCTTCACCGGAACGATGGTTGTGGCATACACCGTGCAGGACAAGACCGGGGAGCTCTCGCGTTACGCCACAGCACGCATCCGGCTCACGGTGAAGGACAAACCGGCGGCCCCGACCACTCCGCTTGCACAGAGCGTCGGCGACCAAACAGCCTTGCTGACCTGGAATGCCCCTGCGGACCGTGGTTCACCCATCACCAAGTACACGGTGTACGGGGAAGGCGGCTTCAAACAGGAATGCCCTGCCAACACCTGCACGCTCACGGGCCTGACCAACAACGTGAAGTACCACTTCGCAGTGACGGCTACCAACGCCATCAACGAGTCCGATCGCTCGCCGCTGTCTGCCGAGGTTCGACCCGACGTCAAACCGGACACCCCCGTGGCGCCGACGCTCAAGTTCGGCGACAAGCAGTTGTCCGTAGCCTGGGTCCCGCCAGCCAGCAAGGGCTCGCCCATCAAGTCCTACGATCTTGAGATCTCCCCGTCTCCTGCGGGCCAGAATCCCCAGATCCAGAACCTCACCGGTGCAAGCTACGTCTGGAAAGGCCTGACGAACGGCGTTGCCTACCAGGTTCGCGTCCTGGCCAGGAACGACGCCAAAGAACCCTCGGAGTGGAGTCCCTACTCGGCCGCCGAAACTCCGGCAGGGGTACCGGCAACACCGGCTGCTCCCTCAGTGTCCGGCGCAGGATCAGTTGGCAGCCAGAGCCAGTTGAAGGTCAGCTGGGTAGCTCCCAACAACAATGGCGACCCCGTGTCTGCCTACACGCTGACCACCTACCGGGGTGGCGCCGTCGTGGGTTCACAATCTGTAGCCGCGACATCGCAGAATGTCACCGTGGCAAACGCTGAGGCTGATTACACCTTTACTGTTTCGGCTACCAACAAGGCCGGTGTCAGTGGAGTCAGCCAGCAGTCGGCTGCTATTCGTGCTGCGGGCAAGCCCGGCACGGTGGGCAGTGGTTCGGTCGCTGCAACTGGCAGCAGTGGACAGCTCCGGGTGACGTTTACGCCGCTGACCGCCGCGGAACGCAACGGTTCGCAGGACAACGAGATCACCTACCGCTGGCAGACCGCCTACGGTTCGGGTCCGATTGGCCGGGGCGGCGGAGACATCGGTGGCCAGCCGAACGGCACCAACGTGGTGGTCAACATCATCGCCACTTCAGTGAAGAACGGCATGTCCGGCGATGCCAAGGCGATCGGCACGGGGAACCCCTACGGGCCTCCCAACGCGCCGAACGTCAACGGTGGAAAGTCCGCCAAGGGAGATGGCCAGGTGCACTGGACGTGGAACAACCCGTCCATGAACGGCCGTCCCTTGGATCACTACGAAGTCAGCCTGGATGGTGGCGGTTGGAACGGCGTGGGGAAGGCCACGAGCTTTGATGCCTCCGGCGGGGGATGGAACAACACCCGCAACCTGAAGGTCAGGGCTGTGACTGTTGTGGCCGGACCGGCCGGCAGCGCCAATTCCACCAGCGGCGACGACCCCACCCCACCGCCGCCAGCGTCACAGATCCAGGTGGACGCCAGCAGCGTCCGCACCTGCCCGGGCAAACCCGGTCTGCCGGACTCCTATACTCCGGGCAGCCCTGCTGGTTGCGGCGTCGGCTGGGTGGAGCGCTCCTGGGGCAAGATCACCATCAATTGCACCAAGGACATTTACGGCAACGGCACCCCCTGGTACCGGCTCCAAGGCAGTGCCAAGGACAGCTGGTTCGTCAAGTCCACCACGGTGGATCTCTACGGACCCCGGCCCGGCGGTTGCTGAATTGCCCACAACACGTCATCCCAACCCGTCATACCCAGAAAAGGATTCAACCCCATGACCATGACAAACGAGCAGGCCGCGTGGTTTGCAGAAACGTTCGACAAGCTCGTTGCCAACGTGGGCCAGGCCGTTCTGGGCAAGGACCACGTGATCCGGCTGACCTTCACGGCGATGCTGGCTGAAGGCCACGTCCTGTTTGAAGATGCACCGGGTACCGGCAAGACCTCGCTTGCCCGTGCCTTGGCTGCGACTGTGCAGGGTTCCCACAACCGCATCCAGTTCACCCCGGACCTCCTGCCTTCGGACGTCACGGGTGTGACCATCTATGACCAGAAGACCCAGAAATTCGAGTTCCACAAGGGCCCCGTCTTCAACAACATCGTCCTGGCCGATGAGATCAACCGCGCCTCGCCGAAGACCCAATCGGCGTTGCTGGAGGTCATGGAGGAATCACGCGTCACTGTGGATGGCACCACGTACGAAGCAGGCCGTCCGTTCATGGTCCTGGCTACGCAGAATCCGATTGAACAGGCCGGTACGTACCGCCTGCCCGAGGCACAGTTGGACCGCTTCCTGATCAAAACATCCATAGGCTACCCGGACCACGCCTCCACCGTGAGGCTCCTGGGTGGGGCCAACTTGAAGGACCGTTCCAAGGACCTCACCCCCATCATCACCACCCAGGCCGTGGCTGACATGGCGGACCTCGCCGCCACCACCCATGTGGACACTGCAGTGCTGGAATACATTTCACGGCTCTGCGAAGAGACGCGCAACGCTTCCGAGACCCGCCTTGGCGTCTCCGTCCGTGGTGCTTTGGCCATGGTGCGCGCCGCGAAGGTTTGGGCCGCCGGACAGGGACGCAACTTTGTGCTGCCGGACGACATTAAGGAACTCGCTCCCGTGGTCTGGACACACCGCCTGGTCATGGATCCCGAGGCCGAATTCTCCGGCGCGACGCCGGAGGTGGTGCTCACGCGTGTCCTGGCCGAGGTCGCGGCCCCGCAGCAACGCGCGAGCGCATAGGGCTGTGCGAACGCTTAACAAAGTAGTCGGTGCTTGGCAGCGCAAACCCGGCATCCAGAAGGCTGGCAAACTCCATCCTTCGGCCGTATGGGCTGAAGCAGTGGGAACAGCAGGTGACGTTGTCGCACCGGCATGGGCCAAGGTGCGGGAACTGTGGCTTCGCTTCGCTTGGCCTGTCCTTTCCGTGGTGAGTGTGCTCGGCTGGGTGGTCCTTGCTGCGGCTATTGGGCTGTGGATCGCGGGGCAGGCCTGGGGTTGGCAAGAGGCGAAGTCTGCCGCCATGGTTGCTTTCCTGCTGTTTCTGTTGGCGGTCGGCTTCATCGTTGGCCGCTCGGCTTACGGCGTGGTCCTGGACCTGGCCCGCACCCGTGTGGCAGTGGGGGACGATGCAGTTGGCAGCATCGCAGTGTCCAACGTTTCGGCCAGGCCGCTGTTGCCCGCCGCGTTGGAGTTGCCGGTGGGTGCCGCGACCGCTGTCTTCCACTTGCCCCGCATGAAGCCGGCCCAGGTACATGAGGACCTTTTCACCATTCCGACGGCACGGCGTGCTGTGATTGTTGTCGGTCCCGTACGATCCGTGCGTGCTGATCCGCTCCATCTACTGCGGCGGCGCGTGCTCTGGACTGAGCCGGTGGACCTTTTCGTCCACCCGCGCACCGTACCGTTGGGAGGCTCGGCTGCCGGCTTCATACGCGACCTCGAAGGCATGCCCACCACGGAACTTTCCAGCGCCGATGTGTCCTTCCACGCATTGCGTGACTACGTTCCGGGGGACGATCGCCGCCACATTCACTGGAAGACAACGGCCCGCACCAACAAACTAATGGTCCGGCAATTCGAGGAAACGCGCCGCGCGCACCTGGCTATTTCGCTCTCCATCAACACCGACGAGTACGATTCCGAACCCGAATTCGAAATGGCCATTTCCGTTGCCGCATCCATCGGCCGGCAAGCCATCCGGGAGCAGCGTGAGCTGGACGTCCTGACCCAAAAGGGACCGCTCCGCTGTGAAACGGGCCGCAACCTGCTGGACGACATGACCAGGATTGTGGGGGCGCCTCTTCGGAAGACCGCCGTCGATCTCGCCCGGAACCTCTCGGATACCGTTCCCAACGCATCGGTGGTGTTCTTCGTGGTCGGGAGCCACGTCACGGCAACGCAGCTTCGCACCGCGGCGGCGTCCGTTCCGCCGGGCGTTCGGAGCCTGGCCGTCCGCGTCCAACCTGGAGCGGCGCCGTCGAGGGCCAACATTGCAGACCTGACGGTCCTTACCGTTGGCGACCTCGATGACCTGGCAATCGTGCTGAGAAAGGCGGCAGCATGAGCACCGCACCAAATCTTCGCGCGCGCCGCAGGGACAGCAGCAGTGGCGCCAGGCGTGCCAACGCAGGCTCGCCATTCGCCGACGGCCGGCCCCTGTGGCATTTTGCCGTGGACTGCGGTGCCCTGGTGGTCCTGCTGTTCCTGGGCGTGCTTGGCTTCAGCTTGAGCTTCGGTGGCGACCCGCGTTACATCATCGCCGGCGTGGGCGGCATTTTCCTCGGGCTCGGTATCGCGATCCTGAACGCGCATCTCCGTTTGGGACTGCTGATCACCTCCGCACTGGGTTTCGGTGCGTACATGCTGTTCGGTTCGGCGTTGGCTGTGCCGGACTCAGCCGTCCTCGGGGTCCTGCCGAGCCTCGACTCGCTGCAGACCTTGCTGCTGGGGATCGTGTTTGCCTGGAAGGACATGCTCACGGTCGGCGTGCCAGTGGGCACGGCCAACGGCATGCTCATTGTGCCGTTCCTCAGTTCAATGATCACCGCGCTGGCTGCGGGTTTGTTGACATGGCGCCTGAAGAGTCCGTACTGGCCGCTGCTGCCGGTCCTGGTCCTCTTCGTCACCGGCATCGCCTTCAGTACCAGCGCAGGCTTCCTTAATGTGGAGCGCGGCATTTCGCTGACTATTGTCTCGATCCTCTGGGCGACGTTCCGCCGTGACGCACTCCGGCAGAGCAGCACCAAGACCGTTTCGGCCAACAGGGCTGAGTCCGACGCCGGTGCTGCCCGCCGCGGGAAGCTTCGCCGCCTGGGGACTGCTGCTGCCGTGGTGGTAGCCGCCGTCGGAATCACGGCAGTCGCTTCGCCTTTGGTGACTGCGAGCGACGACCGGAAGGTACTGCGCAACACGATCGTTCCGCCGTTCGACCCCCGCGACTACATCACGCCGCTTGCGAGCTTCCGTAATTTCGTGAAGGACGAGAAAGACCAGACGCTGTTCACCGTGAAGGGTCTGCCCAAGGACGCACGCGTGCGACTTGCGGCGCTGGATGCCTTTAACGGCCTGAACTACACCATGGATCCCAACAGTTCCGGCAACTTCAGCAAGGTGGGGGATGCCCGTTCGCTGAACACGCTGGCCGATACTGGAAGCCCTGTAGCCGGAACCAATTACACGCTGGAAATCAGCATTGAGGACTACCAGGGATATTTTGTCCCGGGCGGCCGCCACACCACAGGTATGAGCTTCCTGCAGAGCTCCGGGGCGGCGTCGGGCCTGTACTTCAACGCCGGCACCGATACGGCAGTGACCACCAAGGGCCTGGCAAAGGGCGACAACTACACAGTCCAGGTTTCTGATCCGGGAACTCTTGAACATGGCCAGCTGACGCAGTACGACTTCGCCAAGCTCACGTTGCCCGAAGCCCAGGAAGTACCGCCGATCGTCGCCTCGCAGGCAAACGAGCTCTCGGCTGACGCTCCCACGGCGATCGACCGGGTGCGGCAGATCGAAGCCCATTTCCAAAAGAGCGGGGCGTTCAGCAACGGCCTGGTGGCCGACGGCCAGTTGCCTAGCTTGCCTGGTCACAGTGCGGCACGCGTTCGCAGCCTGCTCTCCGCCAAGCAAATGCTGGGCGATGACGAACAGTACGCCGTCGCGATGTCACTCATGCTGCGCCACCTGGGCATCCCTTCGCGCGTTGTCATGGGGTTCTATCCGGATCCCAAGAGCCCGGAAAACGGTGCGGGAGACGTCAAGATCCTGGGCAAGGACGTGCACGCCTGGGTGGAAGTGGCCTTCGACCGCGTCGGTTGGGTATCGTTCGATCCCACCCCGCCCAAAGACAACATCCCGATCCCGCCGGACCCGGAGAACAAATCCAAGCCCAAGCCTCAGGTGCTACAGCCGCCGCCCCCGCCGCAGGAGCCCGCGGACCTCCCGCCGGATTCCACCCCGGATGCCTTGGATGCTGACGAGAAGAAAAACAACCCGTGGCTGTTCTGGGGGCCGCTGCTTGCCGCGATCGGCGTGGCAATGATTCCGCTGGGGATTCTCGCCTTGCCGCTGTTGCTGATCCTCCTGCTGAAATCACGACGCCGGAAGGCACGTTTTCGTGAAGGCCACCCCGCCCAGCGGGTCGGCGGTGGGTGGAACGAGGTGTTGAGCCTTGCCACTGACATGGGCGCCTCGATCGACACCAAGTCCACGCGGCGGGAATCGGCTGCTGTCATCGCCGATGCCTTCCCTGTTACAGGGGCGACCACCACGATGTTGGCGCACAGGGCTGACGCCGCGGTTTTCGGGGCGGGGCAACCCAGCGAGGAAGAGGTCAAGGAGTACTGGGAGATCGTGGATTCCTCGCTTGAGGACATCACCGGAAGCGTTGGTTTCTGGAAACGGCAGCAGGCGCGGTTCTCGCCGAGGTCGTTGCTTTCCGATGGCAGGGCCGCGCTGCGCCGGCGGGAACAGACACCCCCGGCCCCCACGAAGGGTGGCATGTTCACCGCGGGCAACCTGTTCAAGAAGAAGGGCAGCATTGATGAGTAGTGAAGCTGAGCTGTGCCCGGCCTGCAAACACCCGGTCCGCCCCGGCGCAGCTTTTTGTACTCATTGCGGATCGCCGCTAACCAATCGTGGAGCCCGGAAGGAACGCAACGTCAACCGTGCCCAGGCTGCGGCCCTTGATTTCGCAACCCGGCAAGGCCTGCCCGATCCCGGTAGTATCTCGGTAGTGCCGGCGTCAACAGCACCGATGCAGCCGGGACGTGAAGCAGCTGCAAACGTACATCCGGGGCCAGGGGGGACCACAATGACTGCACAGCTCGAGCTGGTGCCGGCATCCGCAGGAAAACGACTGGGTGCCGCAGTGCTGGACTGGTTGGGACCCGTTGCCGTCCTGGCAACCACGTTCGCCCTTGGCATCGCGGGCATCACCCAAAGCCGGCGGAACGGCTTCATCGTCTACGACACCTCCCTGCTGGTCCTCTTGGGGAGCATCGGCCTCGGTGTCACAGTTCTGTACGTGTTTGTGCTGCTCGGAATCGAAGCCCGGTCCGGAAACACCATCGGTAATCAACTGATGGGCATCCGCAGCTCCGACGCCGATGGCTACGCACCGGGCGCCGGCGTGGTTTTTGTCCGTGGCCTTCTCACAGGCGGACTCCTTCTGCTCGGGACAATCCTGGGTGCTGTGCTGTTGGGCCTTGGCTTGCTTGGGTTGGTCCTGTGGATCACCCTCCCCCTCATGGTCCTTGGTGCGGTTTGGGCCGTCCTGGTGGTTGTTTCCAATGCCTGGGACAGGAACGGCAAGCTACGTGGCTGGCATGACAAGGCAGCGAAGTCCTTGGTGTTCGACGTCCACGCGGGCCGCAACCCGGTCGCTACTGGAGGGATCCAGGGGCCCTACAGCTTCGCGCCCGTGGAGCTGCCGCCCGTGCAGCCAGTGGTGTCACCCATGCCATCAATGTCCAGGGCAACCGCAATGGCAAACCCAGTTCCAGCCCCAATACCAAAGCCAGCTCCCGTTGCCCATGCCCACCCGGACGACGACGTCGAGCGGACGCAGATGCGCCCCGGAAATGCCTGGGTGGAGGCCGTGCTCCGCATCCGTGTTGACGACGGCCAGGACGTCGAGCTGGGTGGTACCGTCCTTGTTGGCCGCAATCCCGCACCCCAGCCTGGGGAAGCTGCGGAGCAGTTGTTGGCCGTCTCGGATCCTGGAAGGTCCATCTCCAAGACCCACTTGCACCTCCGTGCTGATCGAGATGGAGTATGGGTCACAGACCGCAACTCAACCAATGGCAGCGCTGTCACTACCCCCGATGGCCTCCAGACCCGACTTCAGCCCGGGGAAGCAGTTTTCGTCAGACCCGGTTCCACCGTTCACTTCGGGGACCGTTCCTTCCACCTAGGACAAGCATGAACTCACAGCCGGCCAGCCCCGCCGACGCCAACGCCGCTGGATCCGCCTTCCAACTCAGCTACGGATACGGCACGGACCGCGGACTGCGTCGCGAGCTGAACGAGGACTCCTTCATAGCTTCGGATCCCGTCTTCGCGGTGGCCGATGGCATGGGAGGCCATGAGGCAGGCGAGATCGCCAGTGGCGTGTGTGTGCGGACCCTGGGCAGTTCCCCTGTCCTCGCGGCAGGGGTCCGTTCGGCTTCGGCGGCGGACTTGCAGGAGTGCCTGTTGAAGGCCGACGCCAGCATCCGCGAAGCCACGGGAGCGCGTGCGGGCACCACGCTCTCCGGCGTCGTGGTGGTGGAACAAATGGGCGTGCCCTATTGGCTGGTCATGAACATCGGGGATTCCCGGACGTATCGCCTGAGCCAAGGGAATTTCGCCCAGATCAGCGTCGATCATTCAGAAGTCCAGGAGTTGGTGGACTCCGGTGACATCACGGCCGAGCAGGCTGCCGTTCACCCCCGCAGGCATGTGGTTACCCGCGCTTTGGGCACTGGCGACGAAACGGAGGCGGATTTCTGGTTGCTGCCCATTCAGGAGGGGGACCGGATCATGGTCTGCTCCGATGGGTTGAACGGTGAACTGGGGGATGACCACCTGTTCCGCATCCTCAGCACCGTGGCCCATCCGCAGGACGCAGTGGATGCTTTGATCCAGGCTGCACTGCGCAGTGGCGGACGGGACAACGTCACGGTGATTGTGGTTGACGCCAAGAACGTCCTTAACGACGCCGGCATCGCCACCACCGCGCCGCGCCCGGAGACCGAATCCGAGGTGGAGGAGGACACTCTCCCCAGGGCCTGGGTGACAGGAACTGACCAGGAGGAGGGCCTGGATGGAAAGCAGTAACAACCCGCCCCACGCCCGATACCAGCGTGGTGACTGGTTCGGCGTCGTCCGTCAGGGCACTGTGGTGCTGCTCGGTCCGGACACGTCGCCTGCCCTGATCGATTCCGTGTGGGAGCTCCTCGCGTCCGCGCCCGAAGCCCATGAGGTCCTCCACGAAGTGACCGAGGCTTTCGGAGTTTCCCTTAGTCGCATCCCGCCCTTTGGCATCATCGACTCCAAAGACGCCCTGCGCGTGTTCCTTCGCGGCGACCTCGAACTCGTTGTGAAAATGTCCGCCGGGGAAGAGGTGGTCTCTGGACGCGACGTGACTACCTGGACGGAGCGCCGGCTCACCGCGGCTGATTCGTACAGCCTGCGGATAGGCTCAAATCCTGGTAAAATCTCGACGCCGGATGGCAGCTTGCCGCTGGAGGAGGGCGTGGTTCTGCTTGCCTCCCTCGTGGTGGTGCTCCAACCCGCCACTGTGAAGGTTCCGGGGCTGGCAGTGGTTTCCGATGAAACCATGATTGGCTACGCCGATGCGGACCTCGGTCTGACCATCGCGCCCGGACATTCCGAAGGTCACCTGCAGCCGGAACAGCCCGAAAGTCATGTTGAGCCGGAGAGTCCCGAACAGCCCGAAAGCGCTGAAGAATCCTCGGACGTTCCCGTCCACACCAGCACCGCGGATCCCATAGTTCCTTCGCTGGAGACGACCACCAACTATGACCACCTGTGGGACAAGACGGTGATGCGCAACATCGAAGACGCAGCTGTGCGCGTGGACGACGAATCTGAGGATCACGATGCTCCGGCGGCCCATACGCCTGCGCCACAAACTCCGGCGCCACAAACTCCGGCGCCACAAACTCCGGCACCAGAAGTTCGGGCACCAGAAACTCCAGCACCAGAATCTCCGGCGTTAGAAAGACCCACGGCAGCATCGGCATCAAGTCCTGGGCATGTGCCTGCACTGATCGAGTCCGTTCCCTGGCTGCGAAGCCCTGGCGAAGTGCCTGCAGCTGACGAACGGGTCGAATCGATTGCTCCGCCACCAACCCCTCCCGCTTCAGGGAATCGCAACCCTGCGCCGCAGGTTCCGGCGGGATGGGAGCCGGCACCGGCGGGTTTGGCGTCGATGCCCGCGCTTCGGCCCAACACGCCAACGGACAGCACGCCAACGAACAGCGCGCCAGTGGGCAACCTGCCTTTGGACGGTGTCCCCGCAGAGGGCGATGCTGATCATGACGGGCAGACGATCATGAAGAGCAGCATCGTCAGCCAGGACGCACAAGGTGCTGTGCCCGGGGTTGCACCGAAGGATGCCGCGGCTGGCAATGGTCCCAGCGTTTTAGCACGGGTGTGCTCCCAAGGTCATGCCAACCCGCCTACATACTCCCAATGCGCCACGTGTGGTTCCGCCCTATCCGGTGATTCCCTCCAGGTCCCGCGTCCCCGCTTGGGCAGGATGCGGTTATCCACGGGTGAACTGATCGACTTGGATCAGTCGCTCATTATTGGGAGGCAGCCGTCAGTATCCCGCGTCCAAGGCGGCACGATGCCCAAGTTGTTGCAGGTGGAGAGCCCCGGCGGGGACATTTCCCGCTCACATGTCGAGGTTCGCTTGGAGGGTTGGCACGTCATGCTGTGCGACCTCAAAGCGACGAACGGAACCGTGCTCATTAGAGAAGGCCAAGCACCCCGCCGACTCGCCCAAAACGAGATGGCCATCCTTTTGGACGGCGACATCGCTGAACTGGGTGACGACATTTCATTGCGTTTCGAGGAGATTCTTTGAGTTCCAAGAGGCCCCCCGCGCCGCCTCCACCCATCCCCGGTTTCAAGTACGTCAGCCTGCTGGGCTCCGGTGGCTTCTCTGACGTGTACCTGTACGAGCAGGACAGGCCGCGCCGTAAAGTAGCCGTCAAGGTGCTGCTGTCCGACTTGAAGACCGAGGGCGCGCGCCGCCGATTCGAGTCCGAAGCGAACCTGATGGCGCAGTTGTCCTCGCACCCGTACATCGTGACGATTTTCGAAGCGGAAATCACGGAGAGCGGCCATTCCTACCTGGCCATGGAGTACTGCTCCCGGCCCAGCCTCGATGTCCGCTACCGCCGCCAGCGCTTCAGCGTGGATGAGGTCCTTGCCGTCGGCATCCAGGTGGCATCCGCCGTCGAGACCGCACACAGGGCCGGCATCGTGCATCGGGATATTAAGCCCGCCAACATCCTGGTCACCGACTACAACCGTCCCGCCCTTACCGACTTCGGCATTTCGGGGACCATTGGGGCCGATACCGAGGACGATGCCGGAATGTCCATCCCGTGGTCACCGCCGGAGCAATTCCGCGGCGGGGCCGTCGATGGCGTTCCGGTGGACATTTGGGCGCTTGGTGCCACGCTGTACACGCTCCTTGCGGGTCGTTCACCGTTTGTTCTTCCCGGCCAGGACAACTCGCAGCGGGAACTGATCTCCCGCATCACCAATTCGCCCCTGCCAAGGCTCGGCCGTGCTGACGTTCCAGAGTCCCTGGAACTCGTCCTGTCCACGTCAATGGCGAAGTCTCCGGAATCCCGCTACTCATCGGCCCACGCTTTTGCCTTGGCGTTGCAGCGGATCCAAACTGAGTTGAACCTGTCGGTGACGCCCTTCGAGGTGCTTGAAGAACCGGGTCACGGAGACGAGCAACACCCTGATGACAACTTCGAGGAAACACGCGTCCGCAGCATCGCCTCAATCGATCCTGACGCATCGGGAACTGCTACCACTGGCTCGGCTCCCACGTTCCCGGCACGGACCTTCCCGTCCACGGTTCCAGGAAACAACCCCCAGGCACCAGCACAGCCAAGTCCCACCCAATCAAACCCGGCCCAGCAAACCCCGCCGCAGTTCCACGTGCCAATCAGGGACTACCGACAGGCCGGGGAACCGGCGGTGGCGGAGTCGACGGTTCTCCGCGGCTGGCAGCCTTCGCGTCCGCAGGACGACGTAGGCGCAACGGTCCGGCGCTCGAAGGCACCTGCCGGCGCATCGCCGGCGTCCCAAGACGATGCGCCCGCTCTGGACCATGGCAAGCGCAATCTCTGGCTGGCGGCGACCGGTGCCACGGTTTTGGTGGTCGCCATTGTGGTTGGCGTGGTCCTGGGCGCTCAGGCGCAGCCGAAAGTGGCGCCCACGGAGACGTCAAGCAAGCAGCCCGTTGACGCCCTGGGCGATGGCGGGGTTCCTGACGTGGAAGGCTTGGTCGGCAAGCGCAGGGCGGACGAGCCCGACTTCGCCGATTTCGAGTGGAAGAACCCGCAGCCCAAGAAGGGCGACACGTACAAATGGCGATACAAGACAGCCGTCCTCGACGGTGAATACAGCAGTTCCGAAGTGGAACCCCATGCACTGGCCTATGGCACGGAATCGCCTCTTTGCATCCAAGTGCTGATAGTACGTGCTGACGGCAGTGCCTCGTCCGGAGGACAGGGATCCATTGCCTGCGTGGATTAGCAGGAGTCACATGAAGCTCATTTACGGCCATCTGAGGAGGCACAGATCATGGGGGATCTAGCAATAGATTTCTGTGGCGAATGGTACGAACCATCCGACGAAGACGTCTTTGACATCGGTCGGGAAGGCGACCTGGAGGTCGACGACAACCCGTACCTGCACCGGCGCTTTTTGCAGATTGCACGCTATGACGGCATGTGGTGGCTCAGCAATGTAGGCAGCATGCTCTCGGCGACCGTCGCGGACGGATCGGGCGGGATGCAGGCCTGGTTGGCTCCGGGCGCCCGGATTCCGCTCGTTTTCAGCCACACCAACGTGATCTTCACCGCCGGGCCTACCACTTATGAGTTCGCCGTGCATCTGAAGACGCCGTCCTTCCGGCATGAAGCCAGGGATGAGGACCAAGCGGGGGACACCACCATTGGCCCTGTGGTCTTTACCGACTCGCAGAAAGCCCTGATCGTCGCCCTCGCCGAGCCCATGCTGCGGCGGGATGGCACCGGCTTCAGCGCCATCCCGTCGTCGGCGGAGGCGGCCAAGAGGCTCGGGTGGGCCCTGACCCGCTTCAACCGCAAGCTGGACAACGTCTGCGACAAATTGGATCGCGTGGGCGTCGTGGGCCTGCGTGGTGGCGTGGGCAAACTCGCTACCAACCGCCGAGCCCGCCTGGTGGAGCACGCCGTGACCTCACACCTGGTGACAGCCGCGGACCTGTACCTTCTGGAAACCATGTCGGGAGCAGACGAAGCATGAAGTTCCGCTTGACCTTGCGGCGAGACCCCGCGGAAGCAAAGGACCTCGCCGTTACGGTGGATGGTCGCGCCACCGTGGCGGACATCGCCACCGAACTTTGGACCGCCGACCCCGCACGCAAGGGGACCGAACCGCCGTCGAACCTGTCCATCAGCGTGGACGAAGCGTTCGTGGGCGGAGGGCTTTCAGGCCATGTCCTCAGGCCCTCGGATAATCTGCTCGAGTCCGGGCTGCGGCCAGGGTCCAAGGTTTCGCTCGCGCAGGTGAGCGAGCAGTTCGCCTCGAACGGCAACGGCGGTACCAACGGCCAAAACCGAGGGTCAGCCGCGGCGACCTTGCGCGTTATGTCGGGGCCCGACGTCGGACGCGAATTTTCGCTGCCATTCGGCACCAGCTACATTGGCCGGGACAGGGACGCCGACATCCGTCTCTCGGATCCGCTGACGTCCAAGCGCCACGCGCGCATCACCGTTGGCGAGACCGTGGAGATCGTGGACACGAACTCGGCCAACGGACTCCTCATGGAGGGCTTGCCGGTCACCCGGGCGACGCTTGAATCCTCGGATACGGTGACCTTGGGCGATACCACCGTGGGAGTTGTGTCACTGTCGCGGAACCATGGAGGGGGCCCGTCATCGCCGCTGGTCGACTTCAACCGCTCGCCTCGTGTGCTGCCGAGATTTGAGTCTCCCAAGCGTGTGCCGCCAGCTGGCCCCAAACGTCCCGAACACCAACCATTCCCGTACATCATGTTGATCGCCCCGCTGCTGATGGGTGGCGTGCTTTTCGCATTCACCCAGAACCTGCTGTCGGTGCTTTTCATGGCCATGATGCCGCTGTTCATTGTTGGCCACTATGTGGATCACAAGATGCAGAGCAAGCGCCAGGCGAAGGAAGGCCATAAGCAGTTTCAGGCTTCCATGCTTGCGTTCCGCGAAGACATTGACCGGCAACAGAACATTGAACGGGCCGTGCGGCTTCAGGAAGCGCCATCCGTCAGCGATACCGTGGATGCCATCTACAAACTTGGCCCGCTCCTGTGGACCAACCGCCCTGAGCATCAGCATTTCCTTGGAGTCCGGTTCGGACTCGGATCTGCGCCGTCGCGGATTCAGTTCGAAGAACCCGGTGCCAACGAAACCGAACCCCGGTACATGAGGGAAATCCAGGAATGCCTGCAGCAGGTCCGCGTCATTGATGGCGTGCCGATCGTGTCCCAGCTGCGAACTTCTGGTTCATTCGGCGTGGCAGGGGACCGCAGCGTGGTGGACGATGTCGCCCGGGGCATGGTGCTTCAGCTCGTGGGCCTCCACTCGCCCGCGGAGGTCGTGTTAACTGCACTGACCTCGGCCCGCTCGCGTGAGCGTTGGGACTGGTTGCAGTGGCTCCCGCACGTTGGTTCCGGTCACAGCCCTCTATCCGGCGACCATCTGGCCGCAGGGCCTGCTGCTGGCGCCTCGCTGTTGTCGCGCCTGGAGGACCTGGTGGAGCAGCGCGAGACACAGGCCACAGAACCCGGTCCGCAGCCGCGTCCCGCGCTCAAGGACGAGCACGAAGAGATTCATGGCCCTGTGATCCCTGCCGTCCTGGTAGTTGTTGAGGACGATGCACCTGTGGACCGGGGGCGGCTGACGCGGCTGGTGGAGCGAGGCCCGGACTTCGGGGTGCACGTTATGTGGGTGGCAGCGAATGTGCAGTCCCTGCCTGCTGCTTGTCGGGACTTCCTCTCCGTCGACGGCGATCACGGCACCACCACGGGCCAGGTCCGTCTTGGCCGCCACACCTACCCGGTGAGTTGCGAAAGCCTCGACGCCGATCTCGCCACTCAGTTGGCGCGCATGATGTCGCCCCTGGTGGACGTTGGAAATCCGCTCGAGGACGATTCGGACCTCCCGCGTGCCGTTTCCTACGCCACCTTGATCGGCAAGGAACTGATGGACAACCCGCAGGCCGTCGCCGAACGCTGGCAGGAGAACAATTCAGTCCATGCCACGGCCGTGCCCAACCGCAAGGACAACGGAAGCCTGCGTGCCTTGGTGGGTTCCAAGGGCGTTGAACCCTTCTATCTGGACCTTAAGAACGAGGGACCACACGCGCTGGTGGGCGGAACCACTGGCGCTGGTAAGTCAGAGTTCCTGCAATCCTGGGTGATGGGAATGGCAGCGGCCTACAGCCCAGACCGCGTCAGCTTCCTGTTTGTGGACTACAAGGGTGGTGCCGCATTTGCGGACTGCCTGCACCTGCCCCACACTGTGGGGCTGGTCACCGACTTGTCTCCGCACCTGGTACGCAGGGCCCTGACCTCGTTGAGGGCCGAACTTCACTATCGTGAACGCCTCCTGAACCGTAAAAAGGCCAAGGACCTGCTGGCGCTGCAGCGTGAAGCAGACCCTGAGGCGCCGCCCTACCTCATCATCATCGTGGACGAATTCGCGGCGCTGGCAACTGAGGTTCCTGAGTTCGTTGACGGCGTGGTGGACGTTGCTGCCCGTGGACGTTCCCTGGGGTTGCACCTGATCCTCGCCACGCAGCGCCCTGCGGGCGTCATTAAGGACAACCTGCGGGCAAACACGAACCTCCGCGTTGCGTTGCGCATGGCAGATGAAGTGGATGCGGTGGACATTCTTGGCGTCCCCACGGCCGCCTACTTCGATCCCTCCATTCCGGGCCGTGGCGCAGCCAAGACCGGGCCAGGGCGTATCCAAGGGTTCCAAACTGGATACGCCGGTGGCTGGACCACAGAGAAGCCGCAGCGCCCCCGGATCGACATCGTGGAGATGGCCTTCGGATCCGGTCCCTCCTGGGAGCCACCGCCTGCCGCAGCTGTGGAGGAAGAACCCGCAGGCCCCAACGACATCGCCAGAATGACCGGCAACATCATCCGGGCGGCGGACTTCCTTGCGATCGAACCACCACGGAAGCCGTGGCTGAACGAACTAGCCATGACCTACGATTTCTCCAAGCTGCCAAACCCCCGCACGGACGAGCGACTCCTGCTGGGCGTGGCCGACGACCCCGCACACCAGGACCAGCCCACCGTGTTCTACGAACCGGACAAGGACGGCAACATGGCCGTCTACGGTACTGGTGGTTCGGGCAAGTCAGCGGCGCTGCGCGGAATCGCCATCGCCGCTGCCGTCACGCCGCGTGGTGGGCCCGTCCACGTGTACGGCATCGACTGTGGTTCCTCAGGTTTGAAGATGCTGGACGGACTTCCGCACGTGGGGGAGGTCATCAACGGCGACGACGTCGAGCGGGTTGGCCGCCTGCTGCGCTGGCTCAAGGAGGTCGCCGATGACCGCGCGACGCGGTTCGCCGAGGTCAGGGCTTCCACGATTGTTGAATACCGGCAACTCGCAAACCGTCCGGACGAAAAGCGTATCTTCATCCTGGTGGACGGCATGTCCGCCTTCCGTGAAGGCTATGAGTACAGCAACCTGTCCGCACTGTGGGACATCTTCCTCCAGCTGGCAACCGATGGACGTCCCCTGGGTATCCACTTGGTAGTGAGCGGTGACCGAACCAACTCTGTTCCGGCGTCGCTCCTTGCCTCGATCCAAAAGCGTTTGGTCCTGCGTCTGAGCTCCGAAGACGACTACATGACACTCGATGTGCCCAAGGACGTCCTCAACGCAGCCTCGCCTCCGGGCCGCGGTTTGCTCGATGGGCTGGAAGTCCAACTGGCAGTGCTGGGTGGTAACTCGAACCTGGCGTTGCAGGCGCGCGAAGTGTCCAAACTCAGCCAGGCCATGGTGCGCCAGGGCCTGGAGCAGGCACCACAAATCCAGCGGCTTCCGGAACTTGTGGACTTGGATATCCTGCCCACCGGTGTACCGGACAATCCTGTTATTGGCGTGGACGACGAGACCTTGGGTTCGGCCACCATCGCTGCCAAGGGTTCGCTCCTGCTGGCGGGGCCGCCAGGAGCCGGACGAACAGTTGCCTTGGTCACGTTGGCGTACGCGCTGCGGCGGTCCAACCCGCGGACAGATCTTATCTACATCGGCTCCCGCCGCTCTGCGGTTGCCTCGCTGAACATCTGGAGCAGGTCCCTGGTGGGGCCGGACGAGGTCTCGGACGTGGTGGATGACCTCATCGACAAAGCCACGGACAACCCGGGCAGCATGGCCATCTTCATCGAGGGCCTGACCGAGTTCACAGACACGTTGGCGGAATCGGGCGTGGGACGGTTGGTCACGGCTGCCATCAAGGCCGATCAATGGGTGGTGGGTGAGTCCGAAACGTCTACCTGGTCCCAGGCGTGGTCCTTGGCCCAGCCCTTCAAGTCGGGCAGGCGTGGACTGTTGCTCAACCCTGGAGATGTGGAAGGGGATACCCTCCTGAACACCTCGTTGGGCAGGATCAGCAAGGACTTCATCCCTGGCCGCGGGTACATCGTGGGACGTGGAAAGGTACGCAAGCTGCAAATTGCCATGCCGCCGGAGAATCGCAGCTAGGAGTCGGCTGGCATGTGCTCTCATCCCGACGGGTCAATATTGTCCGTGGGTTGCGGCAAGATAGACCTGTGAGCACACCAGAGAATCCAGATCCGGTCCGCACCACAACCCAGGATGCCGCTGCGGCCTTGGTCGCAGAAGAGGGAACACCTCCCTCGGAGAGCCTGCGGGATGAGTATGAGCAGCTTGCGGACCTCGTGCGCAAGTACCGGTACGCCTATTACCAAGAGGACGCCCCCACGGTTTCCGACGCCGAGTTCGATGAACTCTACCGTCGCCTGGAGGAAATCGAGGCGCTGCACCCGGAACTCGTCTCCAACGACTCACCGACCCAGGAAATCGGTGGTGAAGTCTCTGCCGCCTTCACCGCCGTCGCGCATCTACAGCGGATGTACAGCCTGGACGACGTCTTTTCCCTCGAGGAACTCGAAGCCTGGGTACGCAAGGCTGAAGCGTCGGTGGCCCGACTCGGGGACAGCGTCCCGCACATTGCCTGGCTGACTGAACTGAAAATCGATGGACTCGCCGTCAACCTGCTGTACAGGGATGGAAAATTGGTTCGCGCGGCCACCCGCGGTGATGGCACAACCGGTGAGGACATCACGCACAACGTCCTCACCATCAAGGAGATCCCGCGTCAGCTCAACGGCTCGGGTTATCCCTCGGAAGTTGAAATCCGTGGGGAAGTATTCATTCCTTCCAAGGCCTTTGTTGAGTTCAATGAGGCCCTGGTTGCCGCTGGCAAAGCGCCCCTCGCCAATCCGCGCAATGCGGCCGCGGGCTCGCTCCGCCAGAAGGACCCTGCTGAAACAGCGAAGCGTCCACTGAGCATGTTCGTGCACGGCATTGGTGCCCGCGAAGGCCTGGATGCCAAGAGCCAATCAGAAACCTACAAGCTGCTGGCCGACTGGGGGCTGCCTGTCAGCCCTTATTTCAAAGTTCTGGATTCCTTTGAGGGCGTCCTGGAATTCATCGCGCATTACGGCGAGCACCGGCACGACCTCCTTCATGAGATCGACGGCATCGTGGTCAAAATAGACGACTTCGCCACACAACGTGCCCTCGGCTACACCTCCCGCGTCCCCAGATGGGCCGCCGCCTACAAATACCCGCCGGAGGAAGTCCACACCAAACTGTTGGACATCCTCGTCAACGTCGGCCGCACGGGGCGGGTCACGCCGTTCGGCCTCATGGAGCCGGTGAAGGTTGCGGGTTCCACCGTGGGGATGGCCACTCTGCACAACCAGGATGTGGTCAAGGCCAAGGGCGTGATGATCGGCGACATCGTCATTCTCCGCAAGGCCGGGGATGTCATTCCCGAGATCGTTGGGCCTGTACTGGCGCTGCGCGACCAACAGGATCCACCCGTGCGCGAATTCGTGATGCCCACCGAGTGCCCATCCTGCGGTACCCCGCTGGCACCGGCGAAAGAAAGCGACGTGGACATCCGTTGCCCCAACGCCAAGTCCTGCCCGTCACAGCTTCGTGAGCGTGTTTTCCATCTGGCTGGCCGCGGTGCGTTTGATATCGAGGCCTTGGGCTGGGAAGCGGCAATCGCCTTGACCCAGCCGGCAGAGCCGGAGACTCCTCCATTGACCAGCGAAGCCGGGCTGTTCTCGTTGAAGCGTGAGGATCTGGCGAATGTCATGATCCGCAGGGAGAAGAGGTCCAAGGGCATTGGCACGGGCCAGTATGAGCTTGTTCCGTACTTCTACTCAAGGGGGACGGCCAAGTCGCCATCGAAGCCAACGGCAACCACGGAAAAACTCTTTGCCGAGCTGGAGAAAGCGAAGAAGCAGCCCCTGTGGCGTGTCCTCGTGGCATTGTCCATTCGCCATGTGGGACCCACTGCTTCCCGGGCCCTCGCAACGGCGTTTGGCAGCATGGACGCGATTCGAAATGCCACTGAAGATCAGCTTGCGCATGTGGACGGCGTTGGACCTACCATCGCGGCGGCACTGAAGGAATGGTTCGCCGTGGACTGGCACAACGAGATTGTGGACAGCTGGGCAGCTGCCGGTGTGCGGATGGAAGACGAACGCGATACCAGCATGCCGCGAACCCTTGAGGGCCTCACTATCGTGGTCACGGGGACGCTGCCCAACTTCAGCCGGGACGAGGCCAAGGAAGCCATCATCATCCGTGGCGGGAAGGCCTCCGGATCGGTGTCCAAGAACACCAGCTACCTCGTGGCTGGAGAAAGTGCCGGGACCAAGCTGGATAAAGCCGAGCAGCTCGGTGTTCCGATATTGGATGAGGACGGCTTCCGCGAGCTGTTGGCGAATGGCCCGGCAAAGGCCGACGCTGACGTTGACGCCGAGGCCCAGTCCGACGCCGAAACCGAGGCCGAGGTGGCTGAGACAGTGAAGGCAGAAGCAGAATGACCGACGCCATCGAGCTGCTCGCCGTAGCGAAACGCGCTGCTGCTGCGGGCGCGGCTGTCCTGTCCCGGAGATCTGCCGCAGGCACAGGCGGGGTGGAGTTGGGAATATCCAACAAAGGCGATGCCGGCGACTGGGTGACCGAGTTCGATATCGCAGCCGAGAACGCCGTCCGCGAGGCTATCCTGGCGGCACGGCCCAACGACGCCATCACGGGCGAGGAGCACGGTACAACGCGGCCCGAGCAAGCCTCGGGTTACCGCTGGTCCATTGATCCCCTTGATGGCACCACCAACTTCATCCGCAACATCGTCTATTACGCCACGTCAGTGGCCGTGGCAGATGCCGACGGCGTCTGGATGGCGGGAGTAGTTCACGCGCCGGCCCTGGGCCGGGTCTATTCGGCGGCCCGGGGCGAGGGCGCCTGGTTGGAAGTCGCGGGGGAGACCAGCCGGCTGGCTGGCCCCGTTCCCGGACGTACCGGCCTCATTCTTGCGACCGGATTCAGTTACGATCCCGATACCCGCGCCAATCAAGCGGAAGGCCTCGCCGAACTGATGAACGGCTTCGCGGATGTTCGAAGACTGGGTTCCGCGGCTTTGGATCTGTGCCTGGTGGCAGATGGCACTTATGACGCCTTCGGGGAGCGGGGACTGAACGAACATGATTTCTCCGCCGGTGCCCTGATCGCCGAAGAGGCGGGCTGTTGGGTGCGCAGGCCACGGCTTGAGAGCCCACTCGACGGCGGTCCAACCATCGAGGATCGCTTGGCCGCGTGGACGTGCGCAGGGGCCTTGGAGCTGTCCGGCAAATTTCCCCTGTGACTCTCCTGCACCCATGACCAGCATCCCCTCGCCATGATCAGGACCCTTGCGATCGCCAATTACCGCTCCATCCGCGATCTCGCGGTTGAGCTGCATGGCCTGGACGTGGTCACCGGGGCCAACGGCAGTGGCAAATCATCCCTTTACCGAGCGCTGCGCCTGTTGGCCGAATGTGCCGGGGGTGACTCCGGAAATGTAGTGGGATCTTTGGCCAGGGATGGCGGGCTGGCCTCCACACTCTGGGCTGGCCCCGAGTCGATCAGCGAGGCGATGCGGCGTGGCGAAGTTCCGGTCCAAGGCGCGGTCCGCAGGGACTCCATCAATCTGAAGCTGGGCTATTCCGGGGACGACTTCGGCTACCTCGTGGATTTGGGGATGCCCGCGTCCAGCGGAGCGGGATTCGACCAGGAAACAGGCAGATCCCGCCCTTCGGCTTTTAGCTTGGATCCCGAGATCAAGCGCGAGCAGATCTTTTCCGGACCGGTAGCAAGGCCAGGTTCCCTGTTGGTGGATCGCAAAGGAAGCCTGGCGAAGCTCCGGGGACCTGACGGGGATTGGACTGAACTTTCGCGGCGGCTGGACACCTTCCAGAGCATGTTGACCGAAGTATCGGACCAGGACCGGGCTCCTGAAGTGCTGCGGGTCCGGGACTCCGTGCGTTCCTGGCGGTTCTACGATCACTTCCGGACAGATGCCGAAGCCCCCGCACGGCAGGCGCAACTCGGCACCCGCACCCCCGTGCTGCACCACAGTGGGAAGGATCTGGCTGCGGCACTGCAGACCCTGCGTGAAGTGGGATTTGAGCGGCAGTTGGATGCCGCCGTCGATCACGCTTTTCCGGGGAGCCGCCTCGGCATTGCCGTGAGCGACGGCCGCTTCAGCGTGGAGTTGCGGCAGCCTGGAATGCTGCGGCCCATGAAGGCAGCCGAACTCTCGGATGGAACGTTGCGGTTCCTGCTGTTGACCGCCGCATTGCTCACTCCGCGCCCACCGGAATTGATGGTCCTCAACGAACCGGAGACGAGCCTCCACGTCGATCTGATGCCGGCACTGGCTGGACTCATCGTCCAAGCCAGCGCCAACAGCCA
This sequence comes from Paenarthrobacter sp. 10L420, assembly GCF_056395385.1. Lineage (NCBI taxonomy): Bacteria > Bacillati > Actinomycetota > Actinomycetes > Micrococcales > Micrococcaceae > Paenarthrobacter > Paenarthrobacter sp. 10L420. The sequence goes on from NZ_JBFTJK010000002.1 coordinate 322,303, forward strand.
GATGATCGTGGTGACACACTCCGAAGCACTGCTCAGGGCGCTCCGGGAAAGTGGAGCGGCCCACGAGCACGAGCTCTATAAGGACTTGGGCCAGACCAGGATCAAGGGACTCGGTTCCTTGGAAGGCCCGTTGTGGAGTTGGCCCAAGCGCTGACAGCTAAAGCCGGGTTTTACCGTAAGGTCATCAGAACGCCGAGCCGATGGAGGTGAGCTTCTGCGCCGCAGAGCCTGCAAAGCGGTTCGCAGGCCGTGCAAGTCCGTAGTGCCCGCGCAGCGTCGACGCCGTGTATTCGGTGCGGAAGAGGCCACGCTGCTGGAGGATCGGCACCACCTGGTCCACGAAGATCTCCAAACCGGAGGGGAGGACCGGCGGCATGATGTTGAAACCGTCGGCTGCGCCAGCTATGAACCAGTCCTGGATGGCGTCGGCTACCTGCTCGGGTGTCCCGGAGAAGGTGCGGTGGCCACGCCCGCCACCCAAGCGACCGATCAGCTGCCGGACTGTGAGCTGCTCGCGACGGGCAAGCTCCACGATCAGCGTGTAGCGGCTCTTCGCACCCTCGATGTCGTCTTCGGCGGGAAGGTCTGCCGGCAGCTGCTGGTCCAGGGGCAGGTCCTGGGGTGCCACACGCAGGGTCTTCGCCAACTGCTCCCGGGCATACTCGGGCTTGATCAGCTCATCGAGTTCGCGCTCAAGCTCCAGCGCTTCTGCCTCGGTGGAACCAATCACCGGGACGATGCCCGGCAGGATCTTGATGCCTTCGGGATCCCGTCCGGCGGCCAAGGTGCGGGCCTTAAGATCGGCGTAGAAAGCCTGGGCATCCTCCAATGTCTGATGGGCGGTGAAGACTGCCTCGGCGTATTGGGCGGCGAGCTTCTTGCCGTCCTCCGAGGAGCCGGCCTGCACGATCAGCGGATGGCCTTGTGGGGAACGGGGGACGTTCAGCGGGCCGCGGACGCGGAAGTGTTTGCCTTCGTGCTCAATGGCGCGGATCTTGTGGGCATCTCCCCACGCACCCTCGGCCTTGTCAGCGAGCACTGCGTCATCCTCCCAGCTGTCCCACAGTTTCTGGGCTACGTCGATGAACTCGGCCGCCCTCTCGTAGCGAACCGCGTGTGCCGGTTGGTCATCGACGCCGAAGTTCCTTGCAGCGTCCGGCCCCGCCGTCGTGACGACGTTCCACCCGGCGCGGCCCCCGCTCACCCAGTCCACCGAAGCGAAGCGGCGTGCCAGGTTGAAGGGGTCGTTGTAGGTGGTGGAGGCAGTGGCGATCAGGCCGATCTTTTGTGTTGCGGCGGCGATCGCGGTGAGTAGCACCGTAGGTTCCAGCTTGCCGGCGGGGCGACGGCCCACTTCTCCGAAGAGGACAGGGGAGTCCGCGAAGAAGATGGAGTCCAGCTTGCCGCGTTCGGCCGTGCGGGCGAGGTGCTGGTAGTGCTCCACCTTGGTGGAGGCGAAAGGGTCACTTTCCGGCAGGCGCCACGAGGCTTCGTGATGGCCGGTGCTCATCAGGAAGGCGTTGAGGTGGAGTTGGCGTGGTGGGGTGGACATGGGTTTCTCCTGGGTTTTTGCTGAGGGGTTGGGGTTCCGGTGAGGGCTGCGTGTGGCAACTCAAACACGGTCCCAGCACCCTTCGCCAGCTCTTCGACACGTGCCCGCAACACCGGGAAACCGGGCTTCACAGCACGCCATAGGACTCAATCAAGCGCCACAGAAGGCAACAGAAAAGCAGCCCGGCGATACCCGGCCTCATCCACATGACGCAACAATCCGCCGTCGGGAATTCAGCGCCGGACTGATAGTTCGGTCACGGAAAGGGCTGTTTGGCGTTTGGTGCCGTGACCGCGCCACTACCATTGATAAGTGCATTCGTCGATTACTGTCCGTCCAGCCCTGCCCGAAGACTATGACGACGTGGCCCGCATCACGCAGGATTCATACGTCACCGCCGGGTACTACGGCAGTGCCGACCACCCGTACCTGCGGCAACTCCAGGACGTGGCAGCGCGCGCGGAGCACGCCGAGATCTTCGTCGCTGAACGGAACGGCCAGGTGATCGGTTCCGTCACGGCAGCACCAGCGGGTGGCGGTTTCTCCGACATTGGCCTGGACGACGAACTGGAACTGCGCACCCTCGTGGTTGATCCCGCAGTGCAGCGTTCCGGCGCCGGACGGGCTTTGGTACAGGCCGTCGTCGAACAAGCCAAAGAGATGGACGGCATCGGTGCTGTGTCCCTCACCACGGGAGCCACGTGGGAGAGTGCCAACGCCCTCTATGCCCGGACCGGTTTTGCCCGCGCTCCCCACCGGGACTGGTTCGTCCCCGGCACCGACATAAAGCTGTTCGTTTACAGGCTGGACCTCGCGTAGTCATAAAGTTTCCTTTCGTAAACCCCGTCACGTTTCGTATACCCGGGACGGGCACGGCGATCAGGAAAGGCGCGGCATGCGCAAGACATATGGCACGGGTTCCGTTTGGGAACAGACCCTTGGATACTCCCGCGCGGTCCAGGTGGACAACACACTCTTCATTTCTGCCACGGCGGCCAGTGGGCCTGACGGCATTGTGGGCGATGACTTCTACTCGCAGACCAAATACATCCTCGAGAAGCTCGGAGCGGTCCTGGAAGAAGCCGGTTTCTCCTACGAGGACGTCGTTCAGTCCAAGCTGTACCTGACGGACATCAGCAAGTGGGAAGACGCAGGCCGCGCCCACGGCGAGGTTTTCGGCGAGATTCGTCCCACCCTTGCCTTGGTGCACGTCCTGCCGTTCCTGGATTCCAAGATGCTGGTGGAGATCGAGCTCGTCGCGCAGAAGTCCGCGTAGTTCACCCAACTGCGACCTACTTGGGCTAGCCCGGAATGCCGTAGCGGTGTTCCGGGCGGCCCGTGCTTCCGTAGCGTAATTGGATTTCGACGGCGCCGTCGTCGGCAAGCGAGGACAGGTACCTCTGCGCGGTCGCCCGGGAAACGCCTACCCGGTCTGCGACTTCCGCCGCTGAGTACTGTTCGCCAGGAAGCAGCGATTCCAGAACCGCGGCTTCGGTTGCCGAGCGTGGCTTTTGCGTGGGCGTCACGTCGCCTGGGATCAGTGCCCGTTTTGCACGCTCGATGGTGGTCTGGTCAACCCCCGTTTGCTGCCCAAGGATCCGGCGATACCGTGCATAGGACCTCAACTGCTGGGACAAGGATTCCGCAGTGAAGGGCTTCAACAAGTACCCCAGGGCGCCGCGCCGCATGGCAACCCTGATGGACGGGGCGTCAGAGGCCGCTGTCAGCATAATCGCATCGATGTCCAGCTGGCCCAGCAAATCGAGTCCTGAACCGTCCGGCAGGTAGACGTCCAGCAACAGCAAGTCAGGGCGGAGGCTGTGGATCGCCTGCAGCGCCTGGGACACCGAACCGGCCGGAGCGAGCGCCATGAATCCGGCCACCGAGTCCACGTAGGCTGCATGCAGTCTGGCAACGTGGAAATCATCATCCACGATGAGCACCCTCAAATCCTCAGCCACTGCTGTCCTCCCGCATTGTCGTACCGGCTTCCGTGCCGAGTGCCCTGCCGGTCGATGTGGCCGTGCCGGTTGGGGCTTCAGCGCCGCCGTCGGCCGTTCGCCCCATCACGCCCGGTATTGTCGCCATGAAGACGGCTCCGGGGCCGCCTTTCCTGCCGGTCTCCAGGACGCGGACGTCACCACCTCTGTGCCGGGCCAACTGCCGCACCAAAGCCAAGCCCAAACCTTGTCCGGCCCCCGGGCGTACCGGTTGTTCCGACGTCGTGAATCCTTCGGCGAAGACTTCCTCGGGTTCCAGGCCACCCAAACCGTCCCCGGAATCGCCGACAACGATGTGCAGCGTTCCACTGTCCTGGCCGGCATCGTCCAGTAACTCAAGTTCTACCCAGCGCTCCGTAGCGGAACCGGCGACGGCGGCACTCACGGCGTTGTCGATAAGGTTACCGAGCACTGTGGTGACATCCTGCGGATCGGCCACGTGTCCACGGACCAGCGTTTCCGGCCCGATTCGGAGCGCCACTCCGCGTTCGGAGGCCTCCACGCTCTTGGCGCCGACGAAAGCCTGCAAGTACGTGTCCTGAAGGAGTTCCGCCTGCTCCACAGGGAACTTCAGGGGACCGGTGGCGGAGATCCTTGCCAGGTATTCCTTGGCCTGTTCGTGTTGGCCGATGCTCATGAAGCCCGCGATGGTGTGGAGTTGATTGGCGAATTCGTGGCGCTGGGCGCGCAGGGCGGTGGACATGGTTCCCACCGCGTCCAACTGGCGGGTCAGTTGCTGCAGTTCGGTGCGGTCGCGGAGCATGACCACCCAGCCGAGGTCTTCCTTGCGGTGCCAGGCTTTTCGGGCGCTGGCCACCAGGACCCTTCCGCCGGCTACGAGTTCCACGGCTTCGGCATCACGGGCTGCCGGTTGGGTGAGTTGCTTGAGCTGGGCAGGAACGTTGGCCGTGGCCCAATCCTGGCCGGTGGCGTCGGGCAGGTCCAGGAGCCTGGCTGCGGCGGCGTTGAACACGGAGATGCGTCCGTCAGCGGCGACACCGATCACGCCCTCATCCACGCCCTGGAGCACAGCCACTTGGTCGTGGACGAGGGTGCTGATTTCCTCAGGTTCCAAGCCCAACGTGAGTCGTTGCAGGCGGCGCCGGAGCAGGAATGAAGCGAGGACGCCCGCCAGGAGTGCCCCTCCGGCGGTCAGGGCGATGGGCACAATGTCCCGTGCCAGGCTCTTGCTGAGGGACTCCATGGAGTAGCCCACGCTGACTTCACCCACGATCGTGCCAGCGGTTGCAACGCCGCCGGACGAGGGCGCGTACACCGGCACCTTGGCCCCCGCCGATGGACCCAAAGTGCCGGTGTTGCGGGTGGTGATTTCCTGGCCGGCCAATGCTACGGAGGGATCTGTGCTCACGCGTTCACCGAGCCGCGCAATTTCCGGGTGGGCCAAACGGAGCCCGGTTTCATCCGTGATGACCACGAAGAGGGCCCCAGTGCGGATCCGGGCTGCTTCTGCCGCTGCCTGCAAGGGTCCGGCGGCAAGGACGCTGGGCGGCGGCGTTCCTTCTTCTTTGCTGATGGCCTGGACGTCTTCCCTGATATCGGGATCCGCCGCAACTGTGCGGGCGAGGGTGAGTGCTTGGTTTTCGGCTTCGTCGCCGATCCGTTCGTAGACCAGCCACGCATGGACGGCACCGCTCAGGAGCACTACAAGCAGAACTACCCCCAGTTGGAGAAGGAGCGTCTGGGTGGAGAAACGCATACTGACCCTGGTAAAGCGCGGCACCGTTACTCCTTTCCTCCAGCTCCATTGAAGCACTGAGCACAATGCGCAAAACGCTCGCAATGATCAGTATTCCCAACAATTCCCGGAAACCCCAGCCCGTGACGGGCGCCACTATAACGTCTGTAGTGCGCATCACACCGAAGTGGTGCCATTCACAGTAGTAAGGAGCCGGCCGTGCTGGTTTTGCTTGGATTCGCAATGATTGCGGTATTCATGGTCCTGATCATGACCAAAAAGTTGACGCCCGTCTTGGCGCTGATCATCGTCCCCACCATCTTTGGTCTCTTCGCGGGGGCTGGCTTGGGCATCGGCCCCATGGTCATGGACTCCATGAAGTCCATGACCTCCACGGCCGCGCTCCTCATGTTCGCCATCATCTACTTCGGCCTGATGATCGACGTCGGGCTGTTCGACCCCCTGGTGAAGTTCATTCTGCGCAAGCTCGGCAATGATCCCGCCAAGGTAGTCCTGGGCACGGCTATCCTCGCCGCGGCAGTCTCACTGGACGGTGACGGCTCAACCACCTTCATCCTCACCACCGCCGCCATGCTGCCGGTCTACCTGCGCCTGAAGATGAGCCCCGTGGTCCTCACCTGCGTGGCCGGTCTCGCCAACGGCACCATGAACATCCTGCCGTGGGGTGGACCCACAGCCCGTGCCGCTACCGCACTGAAACTGGATGTCAACGACGTCTTCGTCCCCATGGTCCCGTCCCTCATCGTTGGCCTCATCGTCGTGCTCGTCTTCTCCTGGCTGCTCGGTCTGCAGGAACGTAACCGCCTCCGCACCACCGCTCCCGAAATCTGGGGCGACGTCGCCAATCCTTCCGACGCGTTCGACGGCGGCAATGGCCGCGGCGGTTCGGCCGCCACTGGTAGTGGTGGTTCGGGCTTCAGCAAGGGCCGCTTCGGCTTTGGCCGCACCGCACCCAAGCCCGTAACCGGCGGAGGGGCCGGCGTCGCAGTTCTTGAACGTACTGAAGAGCTGGTGGACGACCACGACACCGCCATGGCTGATACCGCGTTGGATCCCAACCGCACCACGCTCCGCCCCAAACTGTTCTGGTTCAACCTTGGGCTCACGGTCGCCGTCATGGTCACCCTGGTAGCGAACATCGTCCCGCTCCCGTTCGTCTTCATGGTGGGCGCGGCCATCGCACTGCTGGTCAACTTCCCCAAGGTCATGGACCAGGGCGCCCAGCTGATCGCCCACGCACCGTCAATCGTCGCCGTCGTCAGCATGGTCATGGCCGCTGCAGTCCTCACCGGTGTCCTCAACGGCACCGGCATGGTCAAGGCAATGTCCGAGTGGCTCGTCCAGATCATCCCCGCGGACATGGGCCCATTCATGGCAGTCATCACCGGCGTGCTGAGCATCCCGATGACCTTCTTCATGAGCAACGACGCGTTCTACTTCGGGGCACTGCCGGTCCTCAGCGAAACCGCAGCCCACTATGGCGTTGGCGCAGCAGACATGGCCCGCGCTTCCATCACCGGCCAGCCGTTCCACCTCCAGAGCCCCCTGGTTCCCGCGATCCTGCTGCTCGTGTCCCTGGCAAAGGTAGACCTGGGCGACCACCACAAGAAGGTCCTCTGGCGCACTGCAGTCATTTCGATCGTCATGCTCGCGGTCGGTGTCCTGACCGGAGCTATCGGCATCGGCTGACCTGCTCCAATAGGGCCTCTGTGATCCGGGGGCCGCTACGCAGGACAGACAGCATCCGGACGGCGGCCCGAAACGGCCGCCCTCCGGTGCAAAAGAACCCAGACATCCTCCGCGTGCTGCTCCTTCGTCGCTTTGACACGCTTCCGGATGCCTGGGTTCGTTTGCGAGGGGCGCCCGCTTCAGCCCACACGTAGGAGCCACTGCCAAACCCACCCAGCCCCCACCCCAATAAACAAACGAGACAGCAAAGCCCGAATGGTCCGCTTTGCTGTCTCGCTTGTTGTTGGGGTGACTCGGCGCTGGGTGGGTTCGGCGTTAGGGGAGGGAGGCACATCAGCGGTGGGCGGGACCTCCCGTAGGCTGCGTCTAAGCGAGGAACGAGCGAGCAGCCGAGGGAGCGTCGCGCGGGCCGCCGAAAGGCGCCGGGTCAGCTGCTGCTCACCCATTCGGCGTCGGTATCGTCCCGCACAGCCAAGTAGACTGGTTCGGAAAACCATTTGAACTTTGCAGGGGAGATCCATGGCTGCGATCAACCGTGACGACGTCGCGCATCTTGCGCGTCTGGCTCACATTGAAATGAGTGCCGAAGAGTTGGACAGGATGGCGGTTGAGCTTGCCGTCATCGTGGATTCGGTGAAGTCCGTCAGCGAAGCCGCCGGGGAGGATGTCCCGGCCACGTCCCACCCGATTCCGTTGACCAACGTGTTCCGTGAGGACATCGTGGGCCACACGTTTACGGCTGAGCAGGCATTGTCCGGCGCTCCGGATGCTTACGAGAACCGTTTCAAGGTCCCGGCAATCCTGGATGAGGACTAATTACCATGACTGAGCTTAAGAACGAACTCATTCGCCACTCCGCTGCCGATCTTGCTGCGAAGCTTGCTGCCCGCGAGGTCTCCGCTGTTGAAGTGACGCAGGCGCACCTTGACCGTATTGCTGACGTGGACGGCCAGATCAACGCGTTCCTGCACGTTAATACTGAGGAAGCCCTGGCTGTTGCGGCCGAGGTTGACGCTGCGCGTGCCGCTGGTGGCGCCGCTGCCGGGGAACTCCATGCCCTGGCTGGTGTGCCGATCGCGGTGAAGGACTTGATCGTGACGATTGGCCAGCCGACGACGGCTGGCTCGAAGATCCTTGAGGGCTGGCACAGCCCCTATGACGCCACCGTGGTGAAGAAGCTGCGCGCGGCCAAGATGCCCATTTTGGGCAAGACCAACCTTGACGAGTTCGCCATGGGTTCCTCCACGGAGCATTCGGCGTACGGACCCACCCGCAACCCCTGGGACCTGGACCGCATTCCTGGTGGTTCAGGCGGTGGCTCGGCAGCCGCCGTCGCTGCTTTTGAAGCCCCGCTGGCGCTGGGAACTGACACCGGTGGATCAATCCGCCAGCCGGGTGCCGTCACCGGAACTGTCGGCGTCAAGCCGACGTATGGTGCAGTTTCCCGCTACGGCGCGATTGCCATGGCGTCCTCGCTGGACCAGATTGGCCCGGTCTCCCGCACGGTGCTGGACGCGGCTCTGCTGCAGGAAGTCATCGGCGGCCATGATCCGTTCGATTCCACGTCCCTGACCGATCCGTTCGACAACCTGGCCGCGGCTGCCCGCGTGGGCAATGTTGCTGGCATGAAGATCGGCATCATCAAGGAGCTGCACGGCGAGGGCTACCAGGCCGGCGTCGAGAACCGTTTCAACGAGTCCCTTCAGCTGCTGAAGGATGCAGGCGCGGAAATTGTTGAGGTTTCCTGCCCCAACCTGAAGTACGCCCTGGGCGCTTACTACCTGATCATGCCGTCCGAGGCGTCCAGCAACCTGGCCAAGTTCGACGGCGTTCGGTATGGCTTGCGCGCCCTGCCCAAGGACGGCCCAATGACGATCGAGCGCGTCATGGGTGCAACCCGTGCCGCTGGCTTTGGTGATGAGGTCAAGCGCCGCATCATCCTGGGCACCTACGCCCTGAGCGCTGGCTATTACGACGCCTACTACGGTTCGGCGCAGAAGGTCCGCACGCTCATTCAGCGCGACTTCGACGCCGCGTTCTCGAAGGCGGATGTCCTCATTTCGCCTACCGCTCCCACCACGGCGTTCAAGCTGGGGGAGAAGGCGAACGATCCCCTGGCCATGTACCTGAACGACGTCGCCACCATACCCGCCAATATGGCTGGTATCCCGGGCTTGTCGCTGCCCGGTGGCCTGGCTGACGAGGACGGCTTGCCCGTTGGCGTGCAACTCCTGGCCCCTGCCCGCCAGGATGCCCGCCTGTACCGCGTCGGTGCTGTGCTGGAGGCCATCCTGGAAGAAAAGTGGGGCGGCCCGCTTCTTGCCCAGGCTCCTGAATTGAAGACACCCGCTCTCGGTGCCGCATCCAACTCCGCCGGAGGTTCAAACTAATGTCCGTCGACGCAACCCTGAGCTTCGAAGAGGCCATGGAGAAGTACGATCCTGTTCTGGGTTTCGAGGTCCACGTGGAGCTCAACACCAAGACCAAGATGTTCTCCTCCGCACCGAACGTCTTCGGCGACGAGCCGAACACCAACGTCAATGAGGTGGATCTCGGCATGCCCGGCGTCCTCCCGGTGCTGAACAAGACGGCTGTGGAGTCCTCCATCAAGATCGGCCTTGCCCTGAACTGCAAGATCGCCGAGTACTGCCGTTTCGCCCGGAAGAACTACTTCTACCCGGACACCCCGAAGAACTTCCAGACCTCGCAGTATGACGAGCCCATCGCCTACGACGGTTACCTCGACATCGAGCTTGAGGACGGCACGATCTTCCGCGTCGAGATCGAGCGTGCCCACATGGAAGAGGATGCCGGAAAGCTCACCCACATGGGTGGTTCCGCGGGCCGCATCCAAGGCGCCGACTACTCGCTGGTGGACTATAACCGTTCGGGTGTTCCGTTGGTGGAAATCGTCACCAAGCCGATCCAGGGTGCCGGAAGCCGCGCCCCGGAGCTGGCCAAGGCTTACGTTGCCGCAGTCCGCGAAATCGTGAAGAACCTTGGTGTTTCGGACGCCAAGATGGAACGCGGCAACGTCCGCTGCGACGCCAACGTTTCCCTGCGCCCGCACGGCCAGGAACGCTTCGGCATCCGCTCGGAGACGAAGAACGTTAACTCGCTGCGCGCCGTCGAGCACGCCGTTCGTTACGAGATCCAGCGCCACGCTGCAGTCCTGGACTCCGGCCAGCCGGTGATCCAGGAGACGCGCCACTGGCACGAGGACACGCGATCGACGACGTCGGGCCGCGCCAAGTCCGACGCCGACGATTACCGCTACTTCCCGGAGCCGGACCTGGTTCCCGTCGTCGCCTCCCGTGAGTGGGTGGAGGAGCTTCGCGCCACCCTTCCGGAGCCGCCGGCCGAGCGCCGCAAGCGGCTCAAGGAAGCGTGGGGCTACTCGGATCTGGAGTTCCGCGATGTGGTCAACGCCGGCGTCATGGACTCCATCGAAGAAACCATCGCAGCCGGTGCCAGCGCAGATGTTGCCCGGAAATGGTGGATGGGTGAGATTGTTGGCCGCGCCAAGGTTGCCGACGTCGATCCTTCCGCTCTCGGTGTCACACCGCAGGTCATCGTCGAGCTGAACAAGCTGGTCGAGGACGGCAAGATCAACAACAAGATGGCTACGCAGGTCCTGGACGGCGTTCTTGCCGGCGAAGGTACACCGGCCGAGATTGTTGAAAAGCGCGGCCTCGCGGTGGTTTCCGACGACGGTCCGCTGCTGGAAGCCATCGACGCCGCCCTCGCGGCACAGCCTGACGTCGCGGAGAAGATCCGTGGCGGCAAGATCCAGGCCATCGGCGCGATTGTGGGCGGTGTCATGAAGGCAACGCGTGGCCAGGCTGATGCCAACCGCGTTCGCGAGCTCATCCTGGAGAAGCTCGGCGTCGAAGGCTAAATTCGGCGGCGAATTGCCCAGGTAGCTCGCAGTTGTGGTTGTTTTGAGAGCTCAGAACAACCGCAACTGCGAGCTACTTTTTTGTGTATGGGGAGCAGAATGGATGCATGGCCACCATTACACCGGGCCTTCGTAAGGCCCTTATCGCCAGCGGCGTTGCCGTCGCCCTGACCGGCGGCGGGGCTGCCGCAGTGTGGGCAGGCACCCAGCCCAGCCCATCGCCGTCGAGCGCTACTGCCTCACCAAGTCCCTCGGCATCTGACGGCGCCAAGCGCGCTGAGGGGCGGGCACAGGGGATCCATGGCGAGCACGTTGTGAAAGAGCAGGACGGCACCTTCCGCACTGTGGTCACACAGACCGGCAAGATCGAGTCCGTGAGTGATTCCGCCATTACCGTCAAGAGCGAGGATGGCTTCACGCAGAGCTACGCAATCAACTCCGGGACCCGCATCTCACGCATGCCCACCGACCTCTCGGAACTGCGCAACGGCAAAGGCAAGCCCACGCTGCCCTCCGCTAACGCCGGGGACCTTAAGGCCGGCGACACCGTACGGATAGCAGGGACCAAGGACGGCGACAGCGTAACGGCCCAGCGGATTGTGGCCGGTGAGCTTCCGGCTGTCATCAAGGGGCATGGTCCCAGGGGGCACGGACACAAGGGGCCAGGGACTCAGCTGTGATTGATGATTTCGCAGTAGCGCTGGTCTGTACCGTCATGCGATTAGGGTATAACTGTGAATCAACCGTTGGACGAGGGTCCGTTCTTTCATGGCACAAAGGCAAACCTTCGGGAAGGTGATCTCCTGAGCGCGGGCTTCAGGTCGAACTACCGGCCCGAGGTCGTGATGAACCACATCTACTTCACTGCTCTGCGGGATGGCGCGGGACTCGCTGCCGAACTCGCGGCCGGTGACGGCGCACCGCGCGTTTACGCCGTCGAGCCGACCGGGCCATTCGAGGACGATCCCAACGTGACCGACAAGAAATTCCCCGGCAACCCCACGCGGTCATACCGCAGCACGGCCCCGCTCAGGGTCCTGGGCGAAGTCACCGATTGGAAACGGCTGGAGCCCGAGGCGCTGCTAGCGTGGAAGGAACGCCTGGCGGCAATTCTTGCTGACGAGCGCGGCGAAATCATCAACTGATGAGTGTCCTCAACGATCCGGAACCTTAGAGCGCCACTGTCCTGAATCCGAGGTTGGCGCTGGCCGAGTCAGGCGTGTTGGAACTCCGCGCGGCCAGCCGGTAACGGTTGCAGTAGGAGTCGTGGCAAAGGTATGAGCCGCCGCGCATGACCCTTCCGCGGCCAATCGTTGGGCCCTGCGGGTCTTCTACGGTTCCGGCGGCCAGACACGTCTTGTAGTACTTGGGCAGGAACCAATCGCTGCACCACTCCCACACATTGCCGCTGGTCTGGTACAGCCCGTAGCCGTTCGGGGCGAATGACCTGGCCGGCGCTGTGGTGAGGTAGCCGTCCTCGACGTCGTTGCGTACCGGGAACTCGCCTTGCCAGATGTTGCAGTTGTGCCGGTCCCTGCCTTCGACGCTGTCATTGTGAAGTTCGTTGCCCCAGGGATACCGCTGCCCAGTCGCACCACCGCGGGCTGCATACTCCCATTCCGCTTCGGTGGGCAGTCGTCGGCCCGCCCACGCACAGTAGGCCAACGCGTCGTTGAAGGACACGTGCGTCACTGGATGGTCCGGGATGTCCGTCCAGTGGGAGAGGGGCCCGGCCGGGTGGGCCCAGTCTGCGCCGCGGACATTGAGCCACCAAGGGACGTTGTTCACCCTGTTCAGGATGTCCTGCGGCTCGGCCTTGACTGCCAGATGGAACACCGCCGAGGTCCCGAACTCTTCAGATTCCGTACGGTGCCCCGTGGCATCCACGAAGGCCGCGAACTCCGTGTTGGTGACCGTGGTGGCGCTGATGGTGAATGCGGAAACGGACACTTCGTGGACTGGCGTCTCGCCGTCGCCGTCGTAGCCTTCGCCGAAAGGATCGCCCATTGCGAAGGTCCCGGACGGGATCTCGACGTCTCCATTACCCGCCGTCGCGGCATCCTTGCCGGAACGTACGACGCCGGCCGTCGGGTTCCGATGTTCGCCCACCGCACGAAGGGGGAGCGTCAGCCCCGGCTTCGAATGTTCCCGGGCGCCGGCGCCAGGGCTGCAGCAGTCTGCCATATTCAACCTTTCCTCTGCGGTTCTCCATCAATCTTAGTGGGATCGGCCACACCCCCAACAATGATCAAAGCTGATTTCTATCGTCAGTTTCAATCATGATCTTGCAAACATGAAGGTGGTCGCCTATGGTTTGTTAAACGGTTAACGAGCGTGTTTTGCATCACACTCTCCCGGCACCATTGATGACCCTGGCCCAGCACTGAGGAGACAGTATGAACTCGACGACGCAACAAGCTCCGGCTTTGCCGGAAGCGCGCCGCGTCCCGGAGGCATTGCCCGGAAAATCCGGCATGGGGAGGCGCAAGGGCAACAGGGCGCCCCAAAAAAGCTTCCGGTCAAGGCTGAGGCGGGATCAGCAGATGCTCCTGATGATGCTCCCGGGTGTTGCTTTCCTGCTGCTCTTCTTCTACATCCCGATCCTGGGCAACGTCATCGCGTTCCAGGACTACCAGCCCTACCTCGGCATCGGGGACAGCCTCTTTGTCGGCTGGCAGAACTTCGTGGACCTGTTCGATAACCCGGACTTCATCCATGCATTCTGGAACACGCTCTACCTTGCGGCGTGGCAGCTGGTTTTCCTTTTCCCGGTGCCGCTGGTGCTCGCACTGATTGTGGACTCACTGATCAGCACACGGATCCGGAGGATTTTCCAGAGCATCGCCTATCTGCCGCACTTCTTGTCCTGGGTCCTGGTGATCGCATTCTTCCAGCAGATGTTGGGCGGTGCGGGCTTCGTCAACAACCTGCTTCGCGATATGGGCATGGATCCGATTCCGTTCATGACCAATCCGGAAACCTTCCCCGTCATGGTGGTCGTCCAGATGATCTGGAAGGACGCCGGCTGGGCCATGATCATCTTCATCGCCGCCCTGGCAAGTATCGATGCCTCGCTGTATGAAGCAGCCGCTGCTGACGGTGCTGGGCGTTGGCGCAGGATGTGGCACATCACCTTGCCTGGGCTAAGGCCCGTGATCGTGCTCCTTCTGATCCTTCGCATCGGCGACATCCTTTCCGTTGGCTTCGAGCAGTTCATCCTGCAACGCGACGCAGTGGGTGCAGGGGCAGCGGAAGTGTTGGACACCTTTACCTACTACACCGGTGTGGTCGGTGGCGGCTGGAGTTCAGGTGCCGCAGCAGGCCTGGCGAAGGGTGTGGTCAGTGCCCTGCTGATCTACGGCGCCAACAAACTTGCCCACCGCTTGGGCGAAGACGGAATTTTTGCAAAGCAAGCACGCTGAGCCCACGCGGCTGCTGCAGAAGCTGCTGCACAAGGAGAACCCCATGGCAACAACACTTTTCACGAGGAAACCCCGGGAACTGAGCTACAACCCCAAACGACCCGTATGGAAGGAACGCCCTTCTTCTCTCTACCAGACGGTAAAAGCCGTCGTCCTCGTCCTTTTCAGCCTGTCCATCCTGACGCCGCTGCTCCTCGTGGTGTCCACGTCCCTGGCGGACACGGAACAACTCGTACAGGCAGGCGGATTCGTGCTTTGGCCTGAGCGGCCCACCTTGGAGGCCTACGCGACCATCTTCAAAGGTCCCATGGTTCTGCAGTCCCTCGGGGTCAGCATGGTCATCACCGCCGTGGGCACCCTTCTTGCGCTGTTCGTCACGATCACCATGGCGTACGCCACCAGCCGATCAGTCCTCTTCGGCCGTCCTGTGGTACTCGCCGTGTTGTTCACACTCTTGTTCGCGCCGGGCCTCATCCCGTCCTTCCTCATGATTCGTCAGCTCGGGCTGCTGGACTCGCTGTGGTCGCTGATCCTCCCGGGTATATTCGGCGCCTTCAACTTCGTGGTGATGCGCTCCTTCTTCATGAACATCCCGGGTGAACTGATCGAAAGCGCCCGGATCGATGGTGCCAACGATTGGCAGATCCTGTGGCGGATCGTCATGCCGCTGTCCAAGGCTGTGATCGCCGTCGTCGGTTTGTTTTATGCCGTTGGTTTCTGGAACTCGTTCTTCAACGCCCTGCTCTACATCAATGACCACAGCAAATGGCCCATCCAGTTGCTGCTCCGCAACTTCGTAGTCCAGGGCAGTGGGGCGGCAGACCAGCTCGGAATCACCACCACACCGCCGCCGCAATCCATCCAGATGGCTGTAGTCGTGGTGGCGCTGGTTCCCATCCTGATGGTTTACCCATTCCTTCAAAAGCACTTTGCCAAGGGCGTCATCACCGGCGCAGTGAAGGGCTAGTCGTTTACGCGGCATGCCGGACCAATAAGAACAGCATCAACTACCAGTAAATAACCAGAAAGGGTTATGCCATGACGAGCACTACCTCAGGACAGGCTGGATTCAGCCGTCGCGGCTTCCTTGGCCTCGCAGGCCTGGCCGTCACCGCCGTCGGCCTGTCTGCTTGCGGGGGTGGTGGAGCCGCGAGCAGCGGAGGCGCAGCTGCTTCGGCTTCGGTCAAGCTGCCCACCTACAAGGAATTCACCGGAGTGAGTCCGGATCTTGCCGGTAACGCCAAAGGCCTGCAGGCCGGATACTTCAAACTGCCCACCGCCGTGCAGTCCGTGAAGACTCCGCCGCTTAAGGGCAAAGTGACCGGCCTGACGGAAACCTTCGAGACCATGAGTCCCGGCCTGAAGGACAACCCCTTCTGGCAGCGCCTCAACGCCAAGCTTGGCGGCGACCTGGAACTGCAGATCGCCGAGGACATCGGAGATGGTTATCCGGCCAAGTTCGCCACTGTCCTGGCCAGCAATGAACTGCCGGACATGATGTGGGTGCCGCCGAACCAGGGAATTCCCAATGTTGGCCCCATGCTCGAGGCGAAGTTCCAGGACCTGACGCCCTACCTCTCCGGTGACGCAGTGCTCGAGTACCCCAACCTGGGCGCGCTGAAGCCCGATTCCTGGAAGACCGCCGTCGTGAACGGCAAGATCTGGGGAGCACCCATCCCGAGCACCCCGTTCGGCCAGGTGTACCTGGGCAACCACGACGCATGGGCACAAGTAGGTGGTTTTGAGGCTTCGAGCGCGGACGAGTTCCTGGACAAGGCGAAGGAACTGACCCGTCCTGGCGATCAGAAATATGCTCTGGAGCCCGCGTATATCAATGCTCTGCACATGGTTACCGAGTGGTTTGGCGCCCCGAACAGCTGGGCCATCAACAAGGACCGTACGCTGACGCACTTATACGAAACTGATGAGTACATGGCCGGCGTGGAGTTCACCGCCAAGATGTTCGCAGCCGGCGTTTTCTACCCGGATTCCAAGGCCACGGACATTCGTTCCCGCGTTGCCAATGGCAGTGTTGCGGCACAGGTGGTGGTGGGTCCCCATGACCTCCGCAGCTACCGGGCGCTGAACAAGACCGCCAAGTTTGACATCCTCATTCCGTTCAGCGCCGACGGGAAGGTCAAGCCAACCTACGACATGGGCTACGGGACGGTGGGTTTCACGCCGTTCAAGAAGGCTGGGGAGGACAAGATCCGTGAGCTGCTGGCCCTCATCAACTACCTGTCGGCACCGTTTGGCACGGTGGAGTACATGCAGAAGAACTTCGGCGAGCTCGGCCAGGATTACACCCTGGATGGTTCGGGCAACCCGGTGCGTACGGAGACGGGAACCACGAATGCGCCTGGCTTGGTCTCGGCGTTGAACATCATGTCCAGCCCGGAGAACGTCATTTTCAATCCGGGATTCGACGACGACACCCGGTATGTCAGCGAGCAGGAAGAAAAATTGCTGGAGCTCGCATGGCGCAACCCCACCAATGGTTCCTACTCCGATACGAACGCCAAGGTGGGGGCGAAGATCACCAAACAGCTCCGCGACAAGGTGGTGGACATCATCACCGGACGGGCCAAGATCGATGAACTCAAGGACGCGGTCAAGCGCTGGAAGAGCGAAGGCGGTGACAAGATGCGCGACGAATTCCAGGCCGCGTTGGATCCCGAAGCTCCCGTGTTCAGGAGCTAGCCTCAAAAAACCAGAAGAAACACCAACAAGCAGGGGGAAATCATGGCAAAAGCGAGTAACACGGGCGTCCGGCCCACCATTCGCATGGTGGCCGAACTCGCGGGTGTTTCCACGGCCACGGTTTCCTATGTGTTGTCCGGTCGCCGGGGTGATGCGGGACCGGGAGTTTCGGACCCGACGGCGGAGAAGGTCAAGGCAGTTGCGGAGCGGCTTGGCTACCGCCCCAACCAGGCTGCCCGGGCTATCCGGACAGGGCAGACGAACACCGTCATCCTGTCATTGACCATGCTGTCCGATCCTTGGTCGTTATCCGTCATCGAGGCGGTGCAAAAGGCGGCAGCTCCCTTGGGGATCACGCCGATGATCCTTGGCGACGCCGACTGGGTGAAGGTCCTTGGCACTCATAACGCCGATGCCGTCTTCGTGGATGCAGTCCGGCCCGAACAACGGGGCGCACTTCGGAAACTCGCGGAGCATGGGACCACGCTCGTGGCTTTTGACGAAGAGCTTGAACCTGAGGGCTTTGACGTCATCAGGTCTATTGCAGGGCCAGGTTGCCGCATGGCCGTGGAGCACCTCCTCCACGGCCATCGGAGGATCGCTTGCGTCACCCCGGCCACGGCTGCCGGCGCCTCGGGCGGCACCCGCTACCGGGCCTACTCAGAGGCCCTGGTGGAAGCCGGCATCCCGGAAAACGAGGATTATGTGGGCCTCTTCGATGGCACGTCCGCCGGTGCGTATGCTGCCACAACGCGGCTGCTCAGCCTGCCGGAGCGGCCTAGTGCCATCTACGCCACCACGGACTTCGCCGCCGTCGCTGCCATCAATGCGGCTCAACGGCTCGGGCTCGCCGTTGGTGTTGACGTGGACATCATTGGCGTGGGCAACACTGTGGAGGGGGAGCGGATGTCGCCGTCGCTCAGCACGGTGGGCCCCGTGGATTTCTTCGGCAAAATGGCCCGGCTTCTCTTGCAGCGGGCGACGGCACCCGCTGGCCCGGAGGCCAAGGGCGAGCCGGCGGTCCTGGACTTCCCGTGGCACCTGTTCGTGCGCGAATCCGCACCCCACCGCAGCTCAGCAACCAGACTTTTTTAAACGAACCAGCAGAAGGAAATTGCACCTCATGGAAAAGGATTTGAAGGTCGGCATCGTGGGTTTCGGCCTGCGCTCCGGGCTGTGGAGACACGCCCATAAACCGGGTCACGGCTCTGAAGTCACCATCGTCTGTGACGTGAGCGAGAGGGGACGGGCGGACGCCGCGGCGAGCATCCCCTCGGCCCGCATCACCAGCGACCTCGAAGAAGTGCTCGCCAGCGACCTGGACGCTGTCCTGGTGTTGACCCCCGATAACCAGCATGCCGCCGTCGCGGTTCGTACGCTCAAGGCCGGCATTGCGACCTTCTGTGAGAAGCCCCTGGATATCACCGTGGAGGCAGCGGACCTGATTTTGAAGACGGCCTATGAGACCGGAACGCGCTTGTACGTTGGACACAATATGCGGCACATGCCGGTTGTAGTACAGATGCGCCAAATCATTCAGGAGGGCAAGATCGGCGAGGTCAAGGCCATCTGGTGCCGGCACTTTGTCGGCGATGGCGGGGACTACTACTTCAAGGACTGGCATGCCCAGCGCGCCAATGTCACCTCCCTGCTCCTCCAAAAAGGGGCGCACGACATCGACGTGATCCACTGGCTGGCCGGCGGGTACACCAAGCGGGTTGCCGCCGTCGGTGATCTCGCGGTCTATGGCGATGTCACCAACCGCAGCAACAACGCGGGCAAGCGCATGGGCGAATGGTACTCGGTGGACAATTGGCCGCCCACGGAGCAGAGAGGCCTGGCTGAGGTGATCGACGTCGAGGACATTTCCATGATGAACATGGTCCTGGACAACGGCGTTCTGGCTTCGTACCAGCAGTGCCACTTCACCCCCGATTACTGGCGCAACTACACCATCATTGGCACCAGGGGCAGAATCGAGAACTTCGGCGACGGCCCCGGGAACACCATCAACGTCTGGACCAGCCGGACCTCGGGCTATGCGGCGCCGGACGAGGTACACACAATCCAGGACGGTGACGGCGGCCATGGGGGCGCAGACCCGCGCCTTATCGAGGAGTTCCTTCGCTTCGCTTCCCGAGGCGGCCAAACGCAGACCAGTCCCGTAGCTGCACGGCAGGCAGTGGTGGCCGGCGTACTCGCCACCGAATCGCTGCGCGGCGACGGCTGCGCGCGGGAGGTCCCTGCACTGCCCGCCGGGCTTGTGGCCTACTTCGACGCCGGACAACCGGCCTTGGCCCGTGGCTAGCTAGCGGGGGCTGGATAGCTCGATAAGTTCGGTCATGACGGTTTGAAGTGACTCGCAAACCGTCATGACTGATTTCCGTTTCAGCGTTTCGGGCCTGGCCAGGATGTCGATCTTACGCACCGCGTTCACGCCGGATAGGGGCCGCAGCACAACGCCGGCATCCAGGACGCGCCGCGCCGTGAACCTTGGCAGGAGTCCGATCGCGCCGCCAGCCGCCACAAGTGCGGCAACAGTTGAGTAGTCGTTGATGCGGTGCAGCACTTCGGCGGGCCGTCCACTCACGGCAACGACGGCGGCGAGCACGTCCGCAGGGGAGTAGCCGTCGCGGCTGGTCACCCAGGTTTCATCCACGACGTCGGAGGGCTTGAGTTCGCGCCGGGATGCCAGCGGGTGGTCCGCGGGTAGGGCGACGTCCAGGGGTTCGTCCGCCAGTGGGATCACGGCCACTTTGTCTTCCGGCCACGGCGGGCTGTTATCCATCCTGTGTGCCAGCACGAGGTCGTAGCGGGCAACCAACCCCGGGAAATCTTCCTGGGCCACATCCTCATCCGAGAGTCGGAGCCTAGGCGACTTCCCGCCGTCGGACGCCAACAGCGCTGCCAACGGCGCAAACAGCGCCTGCCCCGCACTGTGGAAGGCACTGACACTGACAGGCGCGTCCGGAGCGTCGTGATAGGCGCCGATCGCTGCCCGCGCATCCGCCATGGCGTTCACGACGGCGGCCCCGGCCTCGGCGAGGACCTGTCCGGCGTCGGTGAGGACCAGGGCGCGGCCTTCCTTGCGTGTCAGCGGAACGTCCACCGATTTCTGCAGGAGCGCGAGCTGTTGCGAAACGGCCGATGGGGTGACCATAAGAGTCTCGGCCACAGCTTTGACACTGCCCAGGTCCCCGAGTTCACGAAGCATCTGCAACTGATGGATTTCCATTAGCAAATCCTAAATCGTTGATTGAGAAGAATCTAGTTGTGCTAAATCGTCAGCGGCGCTCTAATGGAGTCAGCAGCAGCGAAGCAGCCCCAGCAGTGAGGAATCCCATGAAGGCTCTCTACAAATCCGGACCACACGCAGGGTTCGAACTCGTTGACCGTCCAGAGCCCGAAGCGGGACCCAGCGACGTCAAGATCCGGGTCATGACCACGGGCATCTGCGGTACCGACCTCCACATCCAGAGCTGGGATGCCTGGGCCCAAAGCATCATCGAAACGCCGCTCATTGCGGGCCACGAGTTCTACGGTGAAGTAGTGGAAGTGGGCGAGGACGTCCGAGACGTCAAAGTTGGAGACCGGGTGTCCGGTGAAGGCCACGTGGTTTGCGGAATCTGCCGCAACTGCCGTGCTGGACGCCGCCAGATGTGCATCCACACCGTCTCCGTTGGAGTGCAGCGCGATGGTGCGTTCGCCGAATTTGTGGTCATTCCGGAGACCAACGTGTGGGTCCACCACGACGAATCCGTCACGCCGGAACTCGGTGCCATCTTCGATCCCTTCGGCAACGCTGTCCACACAGCCCTGAGCTTCCCCTTGGTGGGCGAAGACGTCCTCATTACCGGCGCAGGACCCATCGGGCTGATGGCCATTGCCGTCGCCCGCCATGCTGGCGCCCGCAAGATCGCCATCACTGACGTATCTGCTCCCCGACTGGAACTGGCCCGTCAAATGGGCGTTGACCTCGCCGTCGACGTTTCCAAAATGCGCGTCCGCGACGCCCAGCGGGAGCTGGGTATGCGCGAAGGATTCGATATCGGCCTGGAAATGTCCGGACACCCCACGGCACTGCCTGAGATGATCGACAACATGAACCACGGCGGGCGGATCGCCATGCTGGGCCTTCCCAGCCAGTCCATCGACATCGACTGGGGCAAAGTGGTCACCCACATGCTCACGCTCAAGGGCATCTATGGCCGCGAAATGTTCGAGACGTGGTACGCGATGAGCGCCATGCTTTCTTCCAACCCCGTGCTGCACCGGAACATCTCCGCAGTGGTCACCGACAAGCTGTCGGCGACCGACTGGGAGAAGGGCTTCGACATCGCCCGCGCCGGAACCGGCGGCAAAGTAGTCCTCGACTGGACCGAACTCTAACCCCGCTGCCGCCACAGAACCTTTCCCGACGTATTCAGGAGCACCCCATGTACTCAGCCATCAAAGACCAACTCCAAGGCGAACTCGACGAGATCCGCGGCGCCGGCCTCTTCAAGACCGAACGCCACATCGATTCCCCGCAGGCCAGCCACATCGCCGCCGGCCAGCTCGGCCAGCCAGCCAACACTGTGCTGAACTTCTGTGCCAACAACTACCTTGGCCTTGCCGACCACCAGGACATCATTGCCGCCGCCAAGTCCGCCATGGACGAGCGCGGCTTCGGCATGGCGTCTGTGCGCTTCATTTGTGGCACCCAGGATCTTCACCTGGAACTCGAGGCCCGTGTCTCGGCGTTTTTGGGCACCGAAGACACCATCCTGTTCTCCAGCTGCTTCGATGCCAACGGCGGTGTCTTCGAATCCCTTTTCGGCCCCGAAGACGCCATCATCTCGGACTCCCTCAACCACGCATCCATCATCGACGGCATCCGCCTGAGCAAGGCCAAGCGCTTCCGCTACGCCAACCAGGACATGGCTGACCTTGAGGCGAAGCTCGTTGAGGCCGAGGGTTCCCGCCGGAAGATCATCGTCACCGATGGTGTGTTCTCCATGGACGGCTACCTTGCCCCGCTCGAAGCCATCTGCGACCTCGCCGAGAAGCACGACGCCCTGGTGATGGTGGACGACTCCCACGCCGTCGGCTTCATGGGACCCACGGGTGCCGGTACTCCCGAGCACGCGGGTGTTTCCCAGCGCGTGGACATTTACACGGGAACGTTCGGCAAGGCCCTCGGCGGGGCATCCGGCGGCTACGTTTCAGGCCGCGGCGAAATCGTCGCGATGCTGCGCCAGAAGGCACGTCCGTACCTGTTCTCCAACTCCCTGGCGCCGGCCATCGTGGCCGCCACCATCAAGGCGATCGAGCTGGTCCAGGAATCCGGCGAACTCCGCACCCGCCTGTTCGAAAACGCAGCCCTGTTCCGCCGCCGCATGAGCGAGGAAGGCTTCGAGCTCCTCGACGGCGAACACGCCATCATCCCCGTGATGTTCGGTGACGCTGTGATTGCCGCAAAGGTTGCCGATGAGATGCTCGGTCACGGCGTGTTCGTCACCGCCTTCAGCTACCCCGTGGTTCCGAAGGGAGCGGCCCGCATCCGCGTCCAGCTTTCCGCCGCACACAGCAGCGACGACGTCGAAGCTTGCGTTCAGGCGTTCGTCAAGAGCCGGGCAGCGGTCGCCTAACCGTCCCCGATGCTCTCTCACATCCTGCCGCGTCAGGCCCGATCTTCTCTCACATCCTGCCGCTTTCCACCGGATGTTCGATCACTTTCTTGACGCAAGGGAGAGAACATCGGGGCGTTGGGGGTTGGATGTGAAGCAACATCCGGCCGTTGGGGGTTGGATGTGAGAGAGGGATGGGCACCTCTCGTGCCGTCTGACAGGATGGAGCCATGGCTTCGAACTATGACGTGGTAATCGTTGGCGGCGGCATTGCGGGGCTTTCCCTGGCGTCCGCGCTCGCAGGGAAGTGCACGGTTGCACTGGTGGAGGCCGAACAATCGTTGGCCTTCCACACCTCCTCGCGCTCGGCCCGCCAGCTGATTCCGAGCTACGGGCCGCCCATAGTGCAGGAACTCACGGTCCGGACCCTGGAGCTGATGAGGGCCCGCGACGCCGAACTTCCGGAGCCCGTCCTTACCCCACGCAGGTTCATGCTGGTGGGCGATGAGGAAACAGTCCGGGCAGAAGCCAGCGGCAACATGCACACAATCACCCACGCTGAAGCCATGCAGCTCTGCCCGGTCCTGAAGCCGGACTCGTTCCAGGCCGCGGGGTTGGACAACGGCTCGTTTGGTTGCAATGCACCGGCCTTGTTGGAAGATCACCGGAAGAGGGCTCAGGCGGCGGGAGCTGACATCATCACCGGTGCGCGTGTCCACTCGGCCCAGCGGCTCGGAAGTGGCTGGCAGGTGGGTGCCGGAACGGAAGGTTTCCAGTCCGCCGTCGTGGTTAATGCCGCGGGTGCGTGGGCGGATGAGTTGGCCGTCATCAGCGGCGTGGAGAAGTTGGGACTGCAGCCTTATCGGCGGACCGCGGCGATTGTGAACGTCGAGCAATCGCTGACGCCGCAAACGCCCATGGTGGCTGCAGCCGATCACTCGTTCTACTTCCGCGCCGAGGGCAACCAGGTGCTCATCTCGCCGTCGGAAACCGTGCCCAGCGGGGCCGAAGACGCTAAACCTTATGCCGGTGATGTGGACAAACTCATCAGCAGGCTCAACTCACTGACAACCTTGGGCATCCGTTCAGTGGATCGTGCATGGACGGGGTTGCGGACAGAAGCTGCGGACGGAATCCCGGTGGTTGGCTTCGACGCCGAAGCGAAGGGCTTTTTCTGGCTGGCCGGGCAGGGCGGCTACGGATTCCAGACGTCCTCAGCCATCGCCGAGCTGGCGGCCGGCCTGATCCTGGGCGAGGTAAAAGAGGACAGTCCGGAATCCCGGACAGCCGAACAGCTTGCGGCCGTTCGCTGGTCCATCCGGCGCTGAACAATAGGGACATGAGCGGAATCAGCAGTCCAGGACAAAACAGCACTCTTATCACCAACATCGGCGAGCTGATGACCCAGGACCTGGAGCATCGTGTCCTCAAAGACGCCGCGATCGTGTTCGAAGGCGAGCGCATTGCCTGGATCGGGTCCAACAACGACGCTCCTGTGGCGGATACAAAGATCGACGCCGAAGGCCGCGCCGTCCTGCCTGGCTGGGTCGACTCGCACTCCCACCTCGTTTTCGCCGGTGATCGCACAGCCGAGTTTGAGGCCCGCATGGCCGGGCAGAGTTACAGTGCCGGCGGCATTGCTGTCACTACGGGGGCTACCCGCAGCGTGAGTGACGATGAACTGACGACTCTGGTGAGGGACCGTGTCACTGAAGCCGTCTCGCAGGGGACTACCTACCTTGAGAGCAAGACCGGCTACGGCCTGGACGTGGAGAACGAAGCCCGCAGTGCACGCATCGCCGCGGCTCTGGTGGACGAGGTCACCTACCTCGGCGCGCACCTGGTGCCGGCCGGGTCCGATCCGGAGGAGTACACGGACCTGGTCTGCGGTGAAATGCTCGACGCCGTCCTGCCGCATGTGCGCTGGGCGGATGTGTTCTGCGAGCGCGGTGCGTTCACGGAAGAGCAGTCCCGCAGGGTCCTTACGGCTGCCCGGGACGCGGGGTTGGGGCTGCGCGTGCATGGCAACCAGCTGGGCGAGGGGCCAGGCGTTGCGTTGGCCGTGGAGTTCGGGGCCGCCAGCGTGGACCACGTGAACTACCTTTCGCAGATGGACGTTGACGCGCTGGCGGGAACCTGGAAGGGCTGGGACCCGGCTACGGGCAGTGGCGCCCGTGGAACCGTCGCAACGTGCTTGCCCGCTTGTGACTTGTCCACGCGACAGCCGCTCGCACCGGGCCGGGAGCTGATCGATGCCGGCGTGCAGATCGCCCTCGCCGCCAACTGCAACCCCGGTACGTCGTACACGAGTTCCATCGCGTTCTGTGTAACCACGGCGGTCCTGCAGATGCACCTCAGTGTCCACGAGGCCGTTCGGGCGGCGACGTACGGCGGCGCCCTTGCATTAGGCCGCGATTCCGGGAACGACGTCGACGGCGAACGGGCGGTGGGTTCGCTCGCCGTCGGTCATCGCGCGGACCTTCACATGCTGAAGGCGCCCTCGGCCACGCACCTCGCGTACCGGCCGGGGATCCCGCTGACGCATTCGGTGTGGCGGGCGGGCGTGCGCGCGGTGTAACAAGACCCCTTGCACAGCTGACAGACTGTGGACATGGCAAGGGGAATTCTTCGCATATTTCCGGGAATGACGTCGGGAGGCTTGGGCCGCGCCAGGACCACGACGGGTTTTGTCCTGGCGGTGCTGATCCCCGTTCTGGTCACCGCACTGATGTCTTTTGCCCCGGATCTGAACTTTGCCACCCATGTCCTGGTGCATTTGACCGGGGTGATGGCGGTGGCGTTCATCGGCGGTCTATGGCCTGCGGTGCTGGCCGCGATTCTGGACTCGTTGCTGCTGAATTATTTCGAGACCGAACCAGTCGGGACTTTCAGAATCAGCGACCCGCAGATTCTGTTTGCCGTGCTCGTGTTCCTGGGTGCCGGGATTGCTGTGTCCTTGGTCGTAGGCCTCTCGGCCAAGCGGGCCCAGGAGGCTATTCATGCCCGTGCCGAGGCGGCGACACTCTTGGATTTGGCCAGGAACGCCCTGATTGAGGACGACACGATTGCGACATTTCTGGATAAGGTCCGTGAGACCTTCCAAGTGGGCTCGGTGGGATTATTTACCCGAACCCCCGGCACCAGAGACTCCGGTACAGGAACCTCCAGCACAAGGGATGGCTGGGAACTCCAGGCGCAGTCAGGTGACTCGCCGCCACAGCCTCCGGGTTCGGTTGATTCAGGGGTCGGGGCCTTTGAAATGGCAGATTCCGAGACGGCCCTTGTGGTCTCTGGCAGGCCACTCAGTGCCGGCGAGCGGCGGTTGCTGGCGGCCCACGCGACCCACCTGCTTTTACTAAGGCAACGTTATGCACTCCAGCTCAGGCTGAAGACGACCACGAAACTGGCTGAGGGCAACAGCATCCGGACGTCCATTCTGAACGCTGTCAGCCATGACTTGCGGACACCATTGGCCGGAATCAAGCTGGCCGTGACCGCCCTGCAGCGCCAGAAGCGACGGCTTCCCGAAGAGATACAGGACGAGATGCTCCATACCATCGACTCCTACGCGGACCGCCTTGACTCCTTGGTGGACAATCTGTTGGACATGTCCCGGATCTCCAGCGGATCCACCGCCCCGCTCACGTCCTCGGTGACGTGGCGTGATGCCATCGAAGACGCGCTGCGGGGAGTGCCGGAAGGAGCTATCCGGATCGATCTGGCTCCGAACATTCCAGCCATTGATGCTGACCTGGGCATGCTGGAACGCGTCATTGCCAATATCGTCGAGAATGCCCTGAAATATGCGGCAGGCTCGGATATCGTCATCGTGGGACCTGCCAATGGTTCGGGGGTGGCCACGATTGAAGGACGCCCCTGCGGAGAGCTGAGGATCGTGGACCACGGCGAGGGTGTGGCCGCGGCGGACGTGATCGCCATGTTTGAGCCGTTCCAGCGGCTGGACGACGCGCCGGCTGGCTTGGGCATCGGACTGGGACTGGCTGTTGCGAAAGGCTTTACCGAAGCGATGGGCGGCCAACTGAAGGCTGAACCGACACCGGGAGGGGGACTGACGGTTGCCATCCGCCTTCCTCTTTCCGCCGGCGACGGGAATGCGCATCCCGCATCCGGCAGCGCGGAACGAGGTGAGGCATGAGGACCGTGCTCGTCGTAGACGATGAACCCCAACTGCTACGCGCTTTGCAGGTAAATCTGCGCGCCGAGGGATACGAGGTGCTCACCGCAATGGACGGCACCACGGCTCTGCAGCATGCCGAGGTCAACCATCCGGAAATTATCGTTTTGGATCTTGGACTGCCGGACATCAACGGCGTTGACGTCATCACCAGGATCCGTCGTTCCAGCAGCACTCCAATCATTGTCCTGTCCGCCAGGCAAGGGTCCGTGGACAAAGTCCGTGCCCTCGACGCCGGCGCGGATGACTACGTCACGAAACCTTTTGGCCTGGACGAACTCCTGGCACGGTTGCGAGTCGCTGAACGCCGTCTCGGGACGTCCGACGGCGGCGAACAAGTCGTGATCGTCGACGTCGGGGACTTCGCAGTGGACCTTGAAAAGAAGAAAGTGACCCGCGACGGCGCACCAGTGCGGCTCACCCCGCGGGAATGGGCCATCCTGCAACTGCTGGTCTGTAACCCGGGACGTCTCATCACCCAGCAGCAGATGCTGGCCAGGATCTGGGGCCCGGGATACGACGGAGAAACGCATTACCTCCGCGTCTACATGGGACAGTTGCGCCGCAAACTTGAAGCCGACCCTGCCCGGCCCAGGCATCTGCTCACCGAAGCCGGGATGGGTTATCGCTTCGAGCCGTAACCGGCAGCGCGGAAGGGGTGTAAATGATTCGTAAATAGAAACGTCTTTCCCGGTTTGATGCTTTCCCTTGGTGTTAGCTTCGGCTGTGACCGCGGCGCATTATGCCGCGCGGAAAGGAAATAATGACCACGTTGAGCAGGCCCCCTGCTGACCCATCGGCGCCCAAGCCAGCCGGAAAAGCCGCACTGAAAAACTGGCTGCTGTTCGGGCTCCAGGACAGCAAAGGCACCCATCAGGGCCCTGGCGGAATAACCGCGGCCAACGAGAAGAAGCATCCGTGGTGGCAGGTCATGTGCCTGACCGGCGTCGATTACTTCTCCACCCTGGGTTACCAGCCCGCGATCGCGGCACTGGCCGCCGGCGTGATCTCACCATTGGCGACCCTGGTGCTCATTGCCGTCACCTTGTTGGGCGCCCTGCCCGTCTACCGCCGCGTCGCCCGGGAAAGCCACCGTGGCGAAGGCTCCATCGCGATGCTTGAACGGCTCCTGCCACGCTGGGGCGGCAAGCTCTTCGTCCTCATCCTGCTCGGATTCGCCGCAACCGACTTCATGATCACCATGACCCTCTCCGCCGCCGACGCAAGTGCACACCTCATTCAGAACCCTGTCGCCCCCGGTTGGTTGCAGGGGCAGAACATCCTCGTCACGCTCTTCCTCCTGGCGCTGCTGGCTGCCGTCTTCCTCCGCGGCTTCAAGGAAGCCATCGGAGTCGCTGTTGTCCTCGTCGTCCTTTACCTGGGCCTCAATGCCATAGTCGTGGTCGTGACCCTCACCCAGGTGTTCACGCACCCGGTCGCCATGGGCGGGTGGTGGAACGCGCTCTGGACCTCGCACGGGGACCCGATCATGGTCGTGGGAATCGCTCTGCTCGTCTTTCCCAAGCTTGCCCTCGGACTCTCAGGCTTCGAAACAGGTGTCGCCGTCATGCCCCAGGTCCGGGGAGACGAGGCCGACACCGAGGAAAACCCGGCGGGCCGCATCCGCGGAACGCGCAGAATGCTCACAACCGCCGCTGTCATCATGAGCGGATTCCTTTTCACCACCAGTTTCATCACCGTCGTCCTGATCCCGGAACAGGAATTCCAACCCGGCGGCCAAGCCAACGGCCGCGCCCTGGCGTTCCTCGCCCACGAATATCTCGGCGTCGGCTTCGGCAGTATCTACGACATCAGCACCATCGCCATCCTGTGGTTCGCCGGGGCCTCCGCCATGGCAGGACTGCTGAACCTCGTCCCGCGGTACCTGCCGCGCTACGGGATGGCCCCCGGGTGGGCCAAGGCCGTCCGCCCACTGGTGCTCGTCTTCACTCTCGTCGGTTTCCTCATCACCTTCCTCTTTGAAGCCGACGTCGACGCCCAGGGCGGCGCGTACGCTACCGGCGTTCTGGTGCTGATGACCTCGGCGGCCGTTGCCGTCACGCTCTCTGCGCGCCGACGCAGGCAGCGTAAACGCACCATCGGCTTCGGCATCATCTCCCTGGTGTTCACCTACACCACCATCGCCAATATCTTCGAACGCCCCGAAGGCATCAGGATCGCGGCAATCTTCATCCTGGGAATCATCGTGATTTCCCTGCTCTCCCGCATCCGACGCTCCTTCGAACTCCACGCCACCCGCGTCCACTTGGACCGCCAGGCCCTGGAATTCATGTCCGACACCCTCGAAGGACCCATCGCGATCATCGCCCACGAACCGCTCCGGCTCACCGCCGACGCGTACCGGGACAAGCTCACCTCAGCGATCGAGGTCAGCCATCTGCCCCTGGAGCAACAAGCCATCTTCCTCGAAGTGATCGTCGACGATTCCTCGGACTTCGAAACGGAACTGCAAGTACACGGTGTGATGCGGCACGGGTACCGCATCCTGGAGGTCCACGGTCCCGTCGTACCGAACACCATCGCGTCTGTCCTGCTCCACATCCGGGACGTCACGGGGCTCATGCCACACATCTACTTTCGATGGACGGAAGGAAATCCTTTCACCAACCTCCTGCGCTTCCTGTTCCTGGGCGAAGGTGAAATCGCTCCCGTCACCAGGGAAGTGCTGCGGGAGGCGGTGCCTGATGTCACCCAGCGCCCGTGGGTGCACGTCGGCTGATAAAGGAGGTGTTCGCGGATGGGCGCGCATCAAGACGATACCGACGGCGGCGTGAGGTTCGCTGCGCTGCCGGACTCAGTTGAGGGTTACGGGGGCCGGGGTGTAGACGGCGCTGCGTATTGCCCTCCGGGGGGCTACCTCTTCAGGGACAAAGCCGGAGACACATGGTGGATTATTTTCCAGGTATCTCCTGACCCGGGTTCTCACGGAACCAAGGTCCGTGGAGATGTCCTGGGCTGCAGCGAAGCCTACGACGAGCTTGTTCACGTCCGGGTGCTGGCCTCCGACGTGCTCCGCGAAGATGCTGATTCTGCCTTCCATCAGCAAGCACCCTCCAGCTACGAAGAGGCGGCAAGGGTTGCCGCAAGCATCCCCCGAGGCGTAAAGGAACCGTAAAGGAGTCCCGATTTTCCTGCTTCCACGTTTTCTCCGGTGCTAGGCTCCCGGAGATCATGTCGGCAGACAGGAAGACGAGGCAGTGACAACATCGGCCCGGAAGGACATTCCGGACAGCATCCCAACCCCTGAACGCAAACGGCAATCAGGAAATCCGCTGGTGCGATGGTTGTTGGAACACCGCGTCCACCAGCCCGTCGGTCCTGAATCTGTTGAGGACCACGCCACGCAGCAAAGCTGGTGGAAGGTCATGTGCCTGACGGGCGTCGATTACTTCTCAACGTTGTCCTACCTTCCCGGCATAGCAGCACTTGCCGCCGGTGCCCTTTCCCCATTGGCGACGTTGTTGATCGTTGCTCTGACCTTGCTGGGGATGCTGCCGATGTACCGCAGGGTGGCAAAGGAAAGCCCCCACGGTCAGGGATCCGTGGCCATGCTGGAGAACCTCCTGCCTTTCTGGCGCGGCAAAATTTTCGTACTCGTCCTTCTCGGCTTCGTTGCGACATCGTGGATTATCACCATCACCCTGTCCGCGGCCGACGCAACGGTCCACCTTCTGGAGAACCCTTTCCTTCCGCCTTTCCTTGAAGGCCAAGCAGTGGCAGTCACCGTCGTACTCCTGCTGATCCTGGGCGGGGTGTTCCTGATGGGCTTCAGCGAGGCCGTCGCCGTGGCGATACCGCTCGTGGCCGTGTTTTTGGGACTGAACGCCATCATCATCGGCGTTGGGATCTTCGACATCGCAGCTTCTC
Source organism: Paenarthrobacter sp. 10L420 (assembly GCF_056395385.1). NCBI lineage: Bacteria > Bacillati > Actinomycetota > Actinomycetes > Micrococcales > Micrococcaceae > Paenarthrobacter > Paenarthrobacter sp. 10L420. The sequence continues at coordinate 352,973 of NZ_JBFTJK010000002.1, forward strand.
CGGCCCAATTGTCCTCCTGGTCCGGAGCGTTGACTGCCGCGTCCGGAGGTGGCCTGGGCGCACTGATCCTGCCTGCCCTGATCGCCTTCCCCCTCCTCGTCCTGGGCCTTTCGGGATTCGAGACCGGCGTCAGCATGATGCCCCTGGTTTCGGCGAAGGGTGCGACTCCCGAGGAACGGCTGGCTGCCCGTATCAGGAACACCCGCAAACTCCTCACCACCGCTGCGGTCATCATGAGTGTCTATCTGATTGGCAGCAGTTTCGTCACGACTGTCCTGATACCGGCAGAAGCATTTCGGGAGGGCGGGGAAGCCAACGGCCGTGCCCTGGCCTACCTGGCACACCAAAGGCTCGGCGAAGGATTCGGATCCATATACGACATCAGCAGTGTCCTGATCCTCTGGTTCGCCGGGGCATCAGCGATGGCGGGATTGGTCAACATCGTCCCGCGATATCTCCCCTCCTACGGCATGGCGCCGGACTGGACCCGGGCGGTGCGTCCCGTTGTACTCGTCTACACAGCCGTGAGCGTACTGATTACCATCGGCTTCAACGCGGACGTGAACGCCCAGGCAGGAGCCTATGCCACGGGAATTCTTGCCATGATGGTTTCTGGCGCCGCCGCGGTGACCATCTCAGCCCTCCGCCGAAAACGACGCCGGGCAGCCATCGGTTTCAGCGTGCTGACCCTCATTCTGCTCTACGCCCTGATAGCGAATGTCATTGAGAAACCTGATGGACTCACCATCTCCGGCTTCTTCATCCTGGGCATCATCGTTGTGTCGCTCGTTTCCCGGGTTAGCCGGACGACCGAGTTGCGTGTGGACCGCATCGAATTCGACGAGAATGCGCGTCGTTTTATCGCAGATTCCCTCGACTACGACGGCCGGCTCAACCTCATCGCCAACCGCCCCGAGGCACGGGATGCTGCCGAATACGCGGCCAAGGAAACCGATCAGCGGGAACTGAACCCGGTCCCTGGCTCCGCCGACGTCATCTTCCTGGAAATCGATGTCAGTGACCCCTCCAGTTTCAGCGACACGCTCACTGTTACCGGCGTCGAAGTTGCCGGTCACCGCATCCTGCGAGCCCAAAGCCCCGCCGCACCGAACGCGATTGCTGCGATCCTCCTGGCTCTGCGCAACGCCACTGGCGTCCGTCCCCACGCTTACTTCGAATGGTCTGAAGGTAACCCGTTGGCACACCTGATGCGATACCTGCTGCTGGGCCGCGGCGACACTGCCCCCGTCGTCCGGGAAATCATCCGCGAAAACGAACCCGACCCGAACCTTCGCCCAGGCATCCATGTCGGCTAACCCGAAGCCGTCGGCTAACCCAAATCTCCGCTCCCGCACCCCTGGACCACCCCCACCCGGGAACGGCAACGCACGCATGTTGTGGAAGCACCGGGACCCACAGACGCGACGTGAAAACGTCCTGAGGCGCGCCCTCTCACACCCAGTCCGCTCAGTACCCCTTGCTTTCCTGGCAGTCATCCTCCTCGGCGCAGCACTGCTCATGCTGCCCGTCTCCCGCAACGGCACTGAGCCTGCCACGCTCATGACGGCCCTGTTCACCGCCGTGTCCGCGACGTGTGTCACGGGCCTGGTTACCGTTGACACGGCAACCTACTGGACACCTTTCGGGCATGTCGTGATTCTGGCACTCATCCAGGTTGGCGGGTTCGGCATCATGACGCTCGCGACCCTGCTGGCGCTGCTCGTCCGCAAAAGCATCGGCTTGCGCGGCCAGCTTGTTGTGCAGTCAGAAACGCACACCCTCAACCTCGGGGACGTCCGCTCCGTGCTCTTTCGCGTTGCAAGGATCATGGTCGTTTTTGAAGCGGTAACGGCTGCAATCCTGGCTGTCAGGTTCTGGCTCGTCTACGACTCCAACCCAGCGGTTGCGCTGTGGCATGGCGTCTTCCACGCGGTATCCGCCTTCAACAACGCGGGGTTCGCGCTCTACAGTGACAACCTCATCAGTTTCCGCGAAGACCCTTACATCCTGGTCCCCATCTGCCTGGCCATCATTTCCGGTGGTCTCGGCTTTCCCGTACTCATCCATTTGTTGAACGGCGGGGGACTACGGGTCCGGAACTGGACGGTACATTTGCGCCTCACAGTCTTCGGTACGGTCTTCCTGCTCATAGTCGGCTTCGTGTTGTTCGCCGCGTTCGAATGGAACAGGGCCGAAACCCTGGGTCCGCTGTCCATCCCGGGAAAGATCGTCGGTTCCCTGGCCGGAAGCGTGTTCCCGCGCACCGCGGGATTCAACAGCATCGACTATGGAGTGGCTTCACCGGAGACGCTCATGGTCAGCGACATTCTGATGTTCATCGGAGGGGGAAGCGCCGGAACTGCCGGTGGAATCAAGATCACGACGTTCCTCCTCCTTGCTTTCGCCATCTGGAATGAAGTCCGGGGACGGGACGATGTGACCATAGCCCACCGGTCCATCAGCCCTGCCTCGGTACGGCAGGCCCTTTCGGTGGCGCTGCTTGGCATCGGTGCTGTCATTACCGGAACCATGCTGCTGCTCATGTTCACCGACTACAGCCTTGAGAAAGTCCTGTTCGAATCCATCTCCGCTTTCGCCACAGTCGGCATGAGCACAGGTATCACGTACAACCTCCCTCCTTCGGCTGAGTGGGTGCTCATGGTTCTGATGTTTACAGGCCGCATCGGGACCGTGACGGTAGCTTCGGCGCTGGCCCTATCCTCCCGCCCCCGCCTGTTCAACCTGCCCGAAGAGCGGCCCATCATCGGCTGACTGGAACAGGTTTAGCCTTCCCTGCTGCTCGTAGCCGTTTCCCCTGACAGCACTTCGCCATCGTCCTGACTACTGGGCTGCCCAATTACCGGATCCACTCCTGCAGATGATCCTTGTGAGATCGAAACTGATCGTTTAGTGTTTCTATAGATCATAAAACGTCATTGGCTGAGCAGGAGCGAAACACACGATGAGCGAGAACACACTGGGCGCCTTCATGGAAGAAGAGCTTGTATCACAGCCCGATGTCTGGCAGCGGGCCATCGACCAGGCCCGTGCTGAGAAGTTGCTTCCCGCCGACGGTCAGCGGATCGCCGTCATCGGCTGTGGCACGTCCTGGTTCATGGCCCAGAGCTATGCTGCCGCCCGTGAATCCGCAGGCAAAGGCGTGACGGATGCCTTCGCGGCGTCGGAGGCTTTCCTGAACAGCAACAGTGCGGATCGCCAGTACGACGCCGTTGTGGCCATTACGCGGTCCGGCACCACCACTGAGGTGCTGGAGATCCTGGCAGGGCTGAAGGGCATCGTCCCCACTGTTGCGATTATTGGCGATACGTCCTCGCCAATCGTTCAGCTGGCCGACGCAGTGATCGGACTCCCGTATGCAGATGAGCGATCCGTGGTGCAGACCCGCTTCGCGACCTCGGCACTGGTTTACTTGCTCACCAGCCTTGGGATTGATGTCAAGCAGGCTATCGAGGACGCACGGGATGCAGTGACAGGTCCCGTGGCACAGGAACTTCTGGATGCTGAGCAATTCACGTTCCTCGGTACCGGATGGACTGTCGGCCTGGCCCACGAGGCAGGACTTAAGATGCGCGAAGCCGTTCAGGGCTGGACCGAGTCCTACCCGGCCATGGAATACCGCCATGGTCCCATCTCCATCGCGGCGCCAGGACGCGTGACCTGGTTGTTTGGCGCACAGCCCGAGGGCCTTGATAAGGACATGGCCGCCACGGGTGCCCTATACATCCACACGGACAAGCACCCGCTGGCTGAACTGGCCCGCGTTCACAAAGTGACCCTGGAACGTGCGCGCGTCCGTGGCCTCAACCCCGACCTGCCCCGGAACCTGACGCGCTCCGTCATTCTCGACGCCTCCGCCTAGGCACTCATCATGGTTCTCGGGCATGCAGAATCAGCAGTCCTGGCCTTCGACGTCGGCGGTACAGACGTGAAGGCCGGACTCGTGGATGCCTTTGGAAAAGTCCTGGGCATGCGCCGGGTCCCCACGCCCCTGGATCCATCGCACCCAGGGGAAGCCGTACTGGACAAGCTGACGGAGCTCGCCCGCCAGCTTGCTTCCGAGTTTCCGGATATCCCGGCCAAAGCAGCGGGCGTCATCGTCCCTGGCATTGTGGATTCCGTGGGAGGAATCGGGATCTACTCCGCGAATCTTGGGTGGCGCAATTTCCCGTTCACCGCCGAAGCCGAGAAGAGGCTGGGCCTTCCTGTGGCGTTCGACCACGATGTCCGCTCCGCTGCTGCCGTGGAACACGCCTTTGGTGGATCCAAGGATTTCAAGGACGTCGTGGTCATGGTGGTGGGCACTGGAATCGCCGCCGCGGTCTTCTCCGGTGGTGTGGCCGTCACGGCCGGTGGTTTCTCCGGTGAACTCGGCCACGCCCAGGTGCCGGACCCCGACGCCGGAACTCAAGGAGCCGGAACTCAAGGAGCCGGAACTCAAGCACCAGGGGCCACCATCCTTGAGGCCGTGGGTTCGGCAGGCGCCATCGCCAAGCGATACAGCAGAAAGTCGGGCAACATCGTGGACGGTGCCCGGGACGTCCTGCTCCGGTCCCAAAATGGAGATGCCATGGCTGCCCGTGTGTGGGCGGATGCGGTGGACGCCCTCGCCTTCACCATCTGCCAGTGCGTGAACATCATCGGCACTGAAGCGGTAGTGATCGGGGGAGGCCTGGCCGAAGCAGGCGAGGACCTCCTGGAACCGCTCCGCGCGCGGGTTGACCAGATCCTGGACTTCCAACGACGTCCGCGCCTCATCCAAGCCCAGCTTGGCCAGGACGCCGGGCTCCTTGGCGCGGCGTTGAACGCGCGTGCGCTCCTGGACGGTGCACGATGACCGGCCCAGCAGCGGCCGGAACGTCCCGAAACGCCGCAACCCGCATTGTCATCGTGACCCCCAATCCCGCCATCGACATGACCTACACCGTCCACGGAATCACCGAGGGCGCCAGCCACAGGGTCCCCACACCCATCAGCCGTGCCGGGGGCAAAGGACTCAACGTTGCCAGGGTGGTCCACCAAGTGGGGCATCCGGTGCTGGCCATTGCTCCTACAGGCGGAGCCGCAGGACAGACCCTGGCTGCTGAACTTTGGACCAGTGGAGTGCCTCACGCACTGGTTTCCGTGGCTGCCGAGACCCGCCGCAGCATCGCGCTCGTGGACACCGTCGCCGGGGAGACCTCCATCTTCAACGAGGAAGGCCAGGCGCTCTTGCCGGACGACTGGCGCTCGCTGACTGCCGCCGTCGTTGAAGCCGTACGCGGCGATGCCGGAGAAGCTCCGGCAGCTGTGCTGGTGGGTTCCGGCAGCCTGCCGCCGGACGCACCTGCCGATTTCTACTCGTCCCTCGTAAAGCTGGCGCACGACGCCGGCATCCCGGCCATCATTGACACCTCCGGGCCCGGAATCATCACCGCTGCCCAGGCGGGTGCCGATGTCCTGAAACCCAATCACCACGAACTCGCGGAAGCCACGGGGGAGTCGAGCGTGGAAGCCGCGGCGCTCTCGCTGATTGCCATGGGTGCGCGCACGGTCCTGGTCAGCGCCGGTGCGGACGGAATGCTCGCTTTCGACCACGCGGCTCCCGGCGGTTACTGGACTGCCAGCCTCCCCGAGCCCCTGAGCGGCAACCCCACAGGGGCGGGCGACGCCGGTGTGGCGGCTGCCGCCGTCGCCCTCGCCGAAGGCGTTACCGAACCCCGCGAGATTCTCCGCCGGGCTACGGCCTGGTCCGCCGCCGCTGTGCTCATGCCCGCAGCAGGCGAGATCTCGCCGAGATACCAGGAACTTGAAGACCAACTGATCGTGACATGGAAGGAGACCCGGTGACCCTTGTCAGCACGCGGGAATTGATGGACAAGGCCGTGGCCAGCGGTACGGGCCAAGGCGCGTTCAACGTCATCCACGTGGAAACAGCGGAGGGGCTGGTGGCGGGTGCCGAGACAGCGGGTGTTCCGCTGATCCTGCAGATTTCGGAGAACTGCGCAAAGTATCACGGTGGACTTGAGCCGATTGCTGTGGCGACTTTGGCGATCGCCCGCGACGCATCGGTGCCCGTTGCCGTTCACCTGGACCATGCCGAGTCCGAGGACCTCGCCATCGCGGCCGTGGACCTCGGTTTTGGCTCCGTAATGTTCGACGGCGCGCACTTGCCCTATGAGTGGAACGTCGAAGTCACGCAACGGGTAGCCCGCTACGCCCACGAGCGAGGCGTTTACATGGAGGCCGAACTCGGCAAAGTGGGAGGCAAGGACGGCGCCCATGCACCCGGTGTCCGGACCGACCCCGACGAGGCGCAGGCGTTTGTTGAAGCAACGGGTGTGGATGCGCTCGCAGTGGCCGTTGGCTCCTCCCACGCCATGACCGAACGCAGCGCAGCACTGGACCTGCACCTGATTACGCGGCTGAAGTCGGCGGTCGGAAAACCGCTGGTCCTGCATGGCTCTTCAGGCGTCACAGACGAGATGCTCGTAGCTGCGATCGGCGCAGGTATGACTAAGATCAACGTATCCACACATTTGAACGGGTTCTTCACCCGCGCCGTCCGTGAGTACCTCGATGCCAACCCTGCAGTGGTGGATTCCCGGAAGTACATCAAGGCCGGCCGGGACGCACTGGTGCTGGAATCCGCACGTATGCTCACGCTGTTCGCCAAAGCGAAATAGCCAGACCCCGCGAAAGGCTCGTCATGACCCGCACCGATCGGCTGACCGCCATCCTTGACCTCCTGGCCGAATCCGGCCATGTGGAAGTCGAGGACATCGTGACGCGGCTTGGCGTGTCACCGGCCACGGCGCGCCGGGACCTGGACAGCCTTGCAAAACAACGGCTGCTCAGCCGTACGCGGGGTGGCGCCACCACCGGATCCGTATCTTACGACCTCCCGGGCCGATACAACCGTGACGACCACGCCTTGGCCAAGCAGGAGATCGCCCTGGCCGCCTCCGCCCTGATCCGGCCCGGAGCGGTGATCGGCCTGAGCGGGGGAACCACCAATACGGCTCTGGCGCAGTTGCTGTCCACCCGTGAGGACCTCAACGCTCCGTCCAACAGGCCCACTCTCACGGTGGTAACCAACGCAATTAACATTGCCTCGCAGCTCGCCGTTCGTCCGAACATCAAGATCATGGTTACCGGCGGAATCCTGAATCCGCGCTCCTACGAGCTTGTTGGGCCCTACACCGACGTGATCATGCAGAAGGTTGCCCTGGACATTGCGTTCATCGGGGTCAACGGCGTTGACCCCGATCTCGGCCCCACCATCACCGATGAAGGCGAAGCCATGGTGAACACCGTCATGGCGCGCCGGGCCACTGAATCCTACGTGGTTGCTGACTCCTCCAAGGTGGGCCGTCGCTCCTTTGCTGCCATGGCCGGGTATGACTTCCGGCACCTCATCACGGATTCCGGGATCAGCGCCGCGGACAAGGCTGCGTTCGAAGCCAAGGGCACGGAAGTCATCGTCGCCCCCGGCAACTAAGTGCTTCCTGCTAGTGCCGCGTGTTTGAAGTTGTCTTTGGCTTGGCTTTCGCCAGGATTTCTTCGGGTGATTTGGTCCAGGTGAAGGGGTGGCTGCGTTTGTTCCAGCCGGTGATGAATTGCCGGATCTTGCGCATCAGGTCCGTGACCGAGGTGAACG
>NZ_JBFTJK010000003.1:0-341649 GCF_056395385.1 Paenarthrobacter sp. 10L420
GGTTCGAACATGTCCACCGGGGAGGGTTTGCCGGTATCGATCTGGCAGAAATCACAGCGCCGGGTGCATTCGGACCCGCCGATCAGGAACGTCGCTTCCTTGTCTTCCCAGCACTCGAAAATGTTCGGGCAGCCGGCCTCTTCACAGACAGTGTGCAGGCCTTCCTTTTTCACCAGGTTCTTCAACCCGACGAACTCCGGGCCCATCTGGACCTTGGCCTTGATCCACTCGGGCTTGCGTTCAACCGGGACAGCCGAGTTACGCTGCTCAACGCGCAGCAACTTACGGCCTTCAGGTGCCAGGGTCATGGGTTTACTTCCTTATTGGTTGAAAGACTCAGCATTCGACGACGTTCACGGCGAGGCCGCCCATCGCGGTTTCCTTGTACTTGGAGGACATGTCCTTGCCGGTCTCGCGCATGGTCACGATCACCTCATCCAGCGACACCCGGTGCGTCCCGTCACCCCAGAGCGCCATCTTCGCCGCGTTGATCGCCTTCGCCGCCGCGATCGCGTTCCGCTCAATACACGGAATCTGCACCAACCCTCCGATCGGGTCACACGTGAGCCCCAGGTTGTGTTCCATCGCGATCTCCGCCGCGTTCTCCACCTGACCCGGCGTACCACCCATCACCTCAGCAAGACCGGCAGCAGCCATCGACGACGCCGACCCCACCTCACCCTGGCAGCCCACCTCAGCCCCCGAAATGGACGCCTGCTCCTTGTACAACACACCCACCGCACCCGCGGCGAGCAGGAACTTCACCACCACATCGTCCCTGTCCTTTTGGGTGGCCTGATCCATGCCCGGGGCGTAGTTCAACGCGTAATACAACACCGCCGGAATGATCCCCGCAGCACCGTTCGTCGGCGCCGTCACCACCCGCCCGCCCGTGGCGTTCTCCTCATTGACCGCCAGGGCGATCAGGTTCACCCACTCCTGCCAATACTTCGGATCGTTGCGGTCCTTGTCTTCCTTCAACAACCGCTCCAACCAATCAGGAGCACGACGACGGACCTTCAAACCCCCGGGCAACACACCCTCACGCTTCAACGACGTCTCAACACACGCCTCCATCACATGCCAGATATGAAGCAAACCCTCCCGGATCTCCTCCTCACTCCGGGACGCACGTTCGTTGATGAACATGATCTCGCTGATCCCCAAGCCCTTGGACGCGCACCGGCCCAGCAACTCGGCAGCGGTCCGGAACGGCAACGGCAACTCCGCCTTCGTCTCCTCCAACTCCGCCCGGGCCGCGTCCTCCTCACCCTCGCGGACAATGAACCCGCCCCCGACCGAGAAAAACGTCGCCTCCCGCAGGATGTTGCCCACAGCATCAGCCACGGCAAACTTCATCCCATTCGTATGCCGCGGCAACACCGTCAACGGATGCAGGATCATGTCCTCCACGGCATATTCGAGAAGCTGTCCGCCAGCCAGATTGAGCTTCCCGGTCTCCGCGATGGAGGCCAACCGCTCCTCCACTTGGTCAGGCAGGATCTCCTCGGGGTCGAAGCCTTCCAGCCCAAGCAACACCGCGGTGAACGTGCCATGTCCCTTACCCGTCGCAGCCAACGACCCATATAAGTCAACCCGCAAGGACGCGACCGACCCGAGCACGCCGGACTCATTCAGCTCACGGGCGAACACCGCCCCAGCCCGCATCGGCCCCACAGTATGCGAACTCGACGGGCCAATGCCCACAGTGAACAGATCGAAAACACCAACAGCCATAGCCGTGATCCCTTTCAAAACAAAAGATGTCTAAAGCAACGCGGGGTCACTTATGGCCCCCAAACGCCCCCCACATGGGCCACAAGTGACCCCGCGTTGCATGAATCCCTGCCGCTCCCAAACCAACCCTGCGCCCACGGAACACCCTCGGCAGCCGGATCCATCCAACACAAGCCAACGAACCCCCGGTCCCGTCCCAACACGGCAACCCGACCATTGGCCCGGGCATCCGGACCGGCCGACCCAAGAGCTGCCCCTTCGGGTCCGGGCTCCGGCAGCATGCGTCTAAGGGAGCGTCACGTCCGCCCAGCGGGCGTCTACGCGACCGAGCATGCAGAGGAGGTCGGACTCGACGGGCGTTCCGAGCCCGACGACGAACCGAACCCGACGGGCGAACCGAACCCGATGGGCGACTTACGCGAGGTTCGAAACAGCCGGGTAGAGCGGATGCGCCTTCGCCAGCGCATCAACCCGGTGCCGCAACCCGGAAAGGTCCGCATCGGCGTCGGCAATCAGAACTTCGGCGATGATGTCCGCAACCTCGCGGAAGGCAGCTTCCCCGAATCCGCGTGTAGCGAGGGCCGGGGTGCCGATGCGCAGGCCGGAGGTGACCATGGGCGGGCGCGGGTCGAACGGGACGGCGTTGCGGTTGACGGTGATGTCGATCGCAGCGAGCCGGTCTTCGGCTTGCTGACCGTCGAGTTCGCAGTTGCGCAGGTCGACGAGCACCAAATGCACGTCCGTGCCGCCTGACACAACTGTGATCCCCTTTTCCACAACGTCCGGCTGGACCAGTCTTTCGGCAAGAATCCGGGCGCCAGCAAGGACGCGTTCCTGACGTTCCCGGAACTCCTCGGAAGCGGCGATCTTGAAGGCGACAGCCTTACCAGCGATTACGTGCTCCAGGGGACCACCTTGTTGGCCGGGGAACACGGCCGAGTTGATCCTCTTGGCGATGTCGGCGTCGTTGGAGAGGATGATGCCTCCACGAGGACCGGCGAGGGTCTTGTGCGTCGTCGACGTCGTGACGTGGGCATGCGGGACCGGCGACGGGTGCAGGCCAGCTGCAACCAATCCGGCGAAGTGCGCCATGTCCACCATGAGGTAGGCGCCCACGGAGTCAGCGATCCTGCGGAATTCGGCGAAGTCCAACTGCCGCGCGTAAGCGGACCAGCCGGCAACAATCAGAGCCGGCTTGTGCTCCTGGGCCAGCCGCTCCACTTCGGCCATGTCCACGGTGTGGGTGTCCTCGCGGACGCCGTACGGGACCACGTTGTAGAGCTTGCCGGAGAAGTTGATCCTCATGCCGTGGGTCAGGTGGCCGCCGTGGGCCAGGTTCAGGCCCATGATGGTGTCGCCCGGCTTGATCAGCGCGTGCATCACCGACGCGTTGGCCTGCGCACCGGAGTGAGGCTGGACGTTCGCAAATTCGGCGCCGAACAGGGACTTGATGCGGTCGATCGCGAGCTGCTCGATCACGTCGACGTGCTCGCAACCACCGTAGTACCGCTTGCCCGGGTAGCCTTCGGCGTACTTGTTGGTCAGCACGGAGCCCTGAGCCTGCATCACAGCAACCGCCGTGTGGTTCTCTGAGGCGATCATTTCCAGGCCGTCGCGCTGGCGGCCCAGTTCGTCGTCGATCTTTGCGGCGATCTCAGGGTCCAGGTCCGCCAAGTGCGCATCCAACGACGCCGACACGACCTGCTCGAATTCGGTCACGGCTGCCGGGTTCACAGTTCTCCACCGTTCGTTGCAGCGTATTCTTCGGCCGACATGAGTGGGCCTTCTTCCGTGGCGGCCACCTTGAACAGCCAGCCGGCACCATAGGGATCGTTGTTGATCAGGGCCGGATCATCGACGACGGCGTCGTTGATCTCGGTCACCTCACCGGTAACAGGCGAGTACAGGTCAGACACGGACTTCGTGGACTCAACTTCACCGCAGGTCTCCCCCGCAGTCACGGTCGAACCGACCTCGGGCAGATCCACATAAACAATGTCGCCCAAGGCATCCGCAGCGACCGCAGAGATCCCGATCCCCACAGGCCCGGCGCCATCCGAAGCAACCCATTCATGCTCGGCCGAATACTTCAGCTCGGCAACTACTTTGCTCATTCCAATTCCTAACTTCTTGTGTGTTTTGAAAACTGTTCGTGATCCCGGCGGTACTTGGGTTGGGTGCCGGACACCGAATTCCTCCGCGTGCTCGGTCGCGAGGACGCCCGCTGAGCGGACGTGTCGCTTCCTTAGACGCACGCTTCCGGAATCCGGCTCCCCACGGCTGGCCCACACTTTATGGACCGCTCACCTTCAGAAAAGCCCGCGAACCAAGGCATTGGAAGCCGCCTTTCAGCAGGTCGCCTCGGTCTACTGGTCCCCGTGCGCAAGGTGAGCCGCACGGCCCCTGTGGTGCCGGCCTCCGGCAGCATGCGTCTAAGGGAGCGTCGGGTCCGCTCAGCGGGCCCCTTCGCGACCGAGCATGCAGAGGAGGTCGGCACCACCGAGCTGGATGCCACTCCCGACGGGACCTACTTAGCTCGCTTGTAGAACGGCAGAGCTACGACTTCGAACGGCTCGGACTTGCCCCGGAGGTCCACTTCGACGATCGTTCCCGGCGCTGAATGTTCGACGTCGACGTACGCCAAGGCGATCGGGTAACCGAGTGTTGGGCTCGGCTGGCCGGAGGTGACTTCGCCGATGAGCGAGCCGTCCTTGAGGACCGAGTAGTGGCCGCGGGCTGCACGACGGCCTGTACCTTTGAGGCCGACGAGCTTTTGGCCGATGGTGGATCCGACGCCGGCAGCCTTGATAGCGGTCAGGGCTTCCTTGCCGATGAAGTCGCTTTCCTTGGCGAGGGAAACCACGGGGCCCAGTCCTGCGGCGTAGGCGTTGACGTAGCGGGAGAGTTCGTTGCCGTAGAGCGGCATCCCGGCTTCGAGGCGGAGGGAGTCACGTGCGGCAAGGCCTGCGGGGATGAGCCCGTGGCCCTCGCCGACTTCGAGGAGTGCTTCCCACAGGCCAGCTGCGTCAAGGTTGGGGATGTAGATCTCGAAGCCGTCCTCGCCGGTGTAGCCGGTGCGGGCGAGCAGCAGGTCCTGCCCGTTAATGGAGACTTCAACGGCCGCGTAGTAATTCAGTTCGGTCACCAGGGCATGCTGCTCGGCGGGAACCAAGGTCAGCAGAATGGCTTCGGCGTTCGGACCCTGTACTGCGATCAGTGACGTCTCGGCGGAGGCGTCGTCAACTACGACGTCGAAGCCGCCCGCCCGCTCCAGCAAGGCTGCGGCAACTACCTTGGCGTTGCCCGCATTCGGGACCACGAGGTACTGATCCACGCCTTCTTCGGTAGAGGGTCGACGGTAGGAGATGAGGTCGTCGATGATGCCGCCGTCGGCGTTGCAGATCAACGAGTACTTGGCCTTGCCGACGGCGACCGCAGACAACTTGCCCACCAGCGCGAAGTCCAGGAACGCTGCCGCGTCCGGGCCGCTGACCCAGACCTCGCCCATGTGGGAGAGGTCGAACAAGCCGGCGGAGTTCCGGACTGCATGGTGCTCAGCAAGCTCGGACTCGTATTTGAGGGGCATCTGCCAGCCGCCGAAGTCCGTGAAGGACGCGCCGGCCTTTTTGTGCTGCTCGTAAAGAGCGGTGTGGTTCTCAGTCATGTCAGGACCGTCCCTTAGTTTTCGAAGTCCGTGAGCGGAGGGCAGGAGCACACCAGGTTACGGTCCCCCGCGGCGCCATCAACGCGGCCGACCGGCGGGAAGTACTTGTCCTGCTTGAGGTGGGGGACAGGGAACGCTGCCTGCTCACGCGGGTAGTCGCGGTCCCATGCAGAACTCACGACGGCGGCAGCCGTGTGCGGCGCGTTGCGCAGCGGCGAGTTCTCAACAGTGAAATCGCCGCTGGCGACCTGCTCGATTTCGCAACGGATGGTGATCATGGCCTCGATGAAACGGTCGATCTCAGCCAGGTCCTCGGACTCGGTCGGCTCCACCATCAAAGTGCCCGCAACGGGGAACGCAAGGGTGGGAGCGTGGAAACCGAAGTCAATGAGGCGCTTGGCAACATCCTCCGCGGTAACGCCCGTGCGGGCAGTCAGCTCACGGAGGTCCAGGATGCATTCGTGGGCAACAAGTCCACCTTCGCCGGTGTACAGGACCGGGAAGTGCTCATCCAAGCGGGAGGCAACGTAGTTGGCCGCGAGCAGCGCGGACTTGGTCGCTTCCGTGAGGCCCTGGCCGCCCATGAGCTTCACGTAGGCCCAGGAAATCGGGAGGACGCCAGCGGAGCCGTAGCGGGATGCCGAAATGGCCACGCCACCTTCAGACGAAACGTTGTTCGCGTCACCGGGCATGAACGGCGCCAGGTGGGCCTTGGCCGCGACCGGGCCGACCCCGGGTCCGCCACCGCCGTGCGGGATGCAGAACGTCTTGTGCAGGTTCAGGTGCGAGACGTCGCCGCCGAACTTGCCCGGCTGGGCGAGCCCAACGAGTGCGTTGAGGTTTGCACCGTCAACGTACACCTGGCCGCCAGCAGCGTGGATAGAGTCGCAAACCTCGCGGACATCGGCGTCGTACACACCGTGCGTGGACGGGTAGGTGATCATGATGCAGGACAGGACGTCCTTGTTGGCCTCGATCTTGGCCGCCAGATCAGCGTGATCGATGGTGCCATCGGGAGCGGTGGCCACTACAACCACCTTCATGCCGGCAAGCACAGCAGATGCTGCATTCGTGCCGTGCGCAGAAGCGGGGATCAGGCACACGTTGCGCTGCTCGTCGCCGCGGGAAAGGTGGTAACCACGGATCGCGAGGAGCCCTGCGAGCTCGCCCTGGGAACCGGCATTCGGCTGGATGGAGACCTGATCGTAGCCGGTGATCTCAGTCAGGTCGGCTTCCAGGTCCTCAATCAGTTCACGCCAGCCCGCCGTCTGGTGGTCAGGAGCGAACGGGTGGATCGAGGCGAACTCGGGCCACGAAATTGCTTCCATCTCGGCGGTTGCGTTGAGCTTCATGGTGCAGGAGCCCAGCGGGATCATGGTGCGGTCCAAGGCGAGGTCACGGTCGGACAGCTTGCGGATATAGCGCAACAGCTGCGTCTCGGAACGGTGCGTGTTGAACACTGGGTGTTGTAGGAAATCACTCGTGCGGAGCACATCAGACGGCAGCTCAAACCCTGCAGCGTCCTTCACCGGACCGGCACCAAAGGCGACGGCTACCGCGGAGAGCACCTCCGGCGTCGTGGTTTCATCGAGGGAAACGCCAACGGTGTCTGCATCGACGAACCGGAGGTTGATACCGCGGGCTTCGGCAGCGGAGATGACTTTGTCAGCCTTGCCGGGTACGCGGACGGTGAGGGTGTCGAAGAAGACGTCGGAGACGAGCTCGCGGCCCGCCTTCTGCAGCGTCGCGGCCAAAACACGAGCGTGGCCGTGGACGGTTTCGGCGATCGCCTTCAGGCCTTCGGGACCGTGGTAAACCGCGTACATCGAGGCCACGATCGCGAGCAGTGCCTGGGCCGTGCAGATGTTGGACGTGGCCTTCTCGCGTCGGATGTGCTGCTCGCGGGTCTGCAGCGCCAGGCGGTACGCGGGGATGCCGGCGTTGTCCTTGGAGACGCCCACGATGCGGCCCGGAAGCGTGCGCTCCATGCCTTCCCGCACGGCCATGTACGCAGCGTGGGGGCCGCCGAAGAACAGCGGAACACCGAAGCGCTGCGCAGTTCCGACGGCGACATCGGCACCTTGTTCGCCCGGGGGCGTGATGAGGGTGAGCGCCAAAAGGTCGGCAGCGACAGTGACCAGCGCACCTCGTTCCTTGGCCGCCGCGATGACGATGGAGTGATCGAACACGCGGCCGGAAACGCCGGGCTGCTGCAGGACGATGCCGTTGATGTCGCCGTCGGGCAGTCCGAGCGAAAGGTCAGCAATCTCCACTTCGAAGCCCAGCGCTTCGGCCCGGCCCTTCACGATCGCGATGGTCTGCGGTAGGAGGTCGGCGTCCAGGACGGTCTTTCCGTCCTTGGCAGTTTTGGACTTGTTGGCGCGGCGCATCAGCAGTACGGCCTCGGCTACAGCCGTTGCTTCATCCAGCAGTGAAGCGTTGGCTACCGGCAGCCCCGTGAGATCCTGGACCATGGTCTGGAAGTTCAGGAGAGCTTCGAGGCGGCCCTGCGAAATCTCGGGCTGGTAAGGCGTGTACGCCGTGTACCAGGCCGGAGCCTCGAGGATGTTGCGGCGGATAACCGGGGGCGTGACGGTGTCGTAGTAGCCCTGGCCGATCATCTGGACAGCGGTCTTGTTCTTGGACGCGAGCTTGCGGAGCTCGGCGAGGACCTGCACCTCAGTGAGGGCATCCTGCAACTTGAGCGCGGTGTCCTGGCGGATGGAATCGGGGACCGCAACATCTACCAGGCCGTCTACGGAGTCGTAGCCGATTGCCTTGAGCATGGTGTCAACGTCGGCCTGGCGCCGTGCGCCGATGTGCCGGTCCGCGAAAGCGGTGGGGGTTGATTGAACAGTCAAGAGGAACTCCATGATTCAGGCGCCCTATGTGCGCCACGATGATGTGGGTTCCTCCCCGCTCTGTATTGGACCTGAGAGATTCCGCAGGAATGGTTGCCTGCTTGCACCGTCGGTGAGCCCAGTTACCTGGACTTCTTTCCAGAGTTGCCTCGCCGTGGCGGTACGTGGGCCTGAGAGATTCCTGGGGAGGATTTGCTCCTACGGCGCCTGACTGGATGTACCGGCAGGACTCTCCCGCCACAGATCAAAAGCATTGCGTCACCTGGGTGACACGGTTCACACCATAGCGGGTTATCTGGAAAAAGCGCAAGCAAGGGATACCTACCGATGCATTGCCTCGTGGATCTGGAGCGCGAACCACAACTGGGCGACCGTGGAGGTTTCACTCATGTCCAGCCCCGTCAATTCACCGATTTTCCGCATCCGATAGATGATGGTTTGCCGGTGCGCGAACAAGGCTGCGGCAGTCTTTTGCCACGAACGCTGCGAGTCCAAATAGGTCCTCAGCGTGACGAGGAGATCGCCCTCCTGGCTCTGCTCGTAATCGAAAATCGGCCCCAGGAGACGCCGGACCAGCGCAGTCCCTTCCTCGAAACCTGTCAGCCCGAGCCACGACGGTCCCTGCGCATATCGGGCCAGGCCAAGCTTGTTCGCCCGGGCCGAACCGAGCGCCCAGAGGGACTCCTGCAGCGCGCGCTGAATGCCGGCCACTGCCGCCGGAGCGCTGATTCCGATCGCTGCATCCGCCCCGGCGCAATGGACCAGGATGTCGTCCGGAACATCAGAAGGGATCACAACGTGCAGGCGGCTATTCCGCTTCAAAGAAGCCGACGCAACCCCGTGCCGCCACAGTTCGATGTGCACGTTGGCCAGCCTGTCGCCGTCGTTCGCTGCCTGGGCCAGCCCCGCAGCGGGCGCCATATCCGCTGACATAGAGGCGAGCAGGAAGTCCTGTGGCGGAACCCCAAAAGTTGCCAGCCGACTCTCCATTTCGGCCGCGCCCAAGCGCCCATCCATGGCCTGCAGCAGGAACTCGCCTGCCAGTCGGTGGCGGCCTTCCAACGACAAAACGATGCGCGAGAGCTGCAGTCCCAGCACGGTCGCGGCGTGCAGGAGTACGACGGCGTCCGGGTGCGGTTCGCTCTTGGGCAGCACCACGAGGAGCGCGTTGGCGTGGGTCGGGATGTCCATGGTCAGCACGTGCCGGCCCCTGATCCGGTGCCACTGGAAATTCTTGCCCGCCAGGGACACCTGCCCGGAAAGCGGCGCCCATTCATCCGCGAGGAACTCCGGGAGCCGCTGGCCTTCGGGGTGCCAGGGATGGAGGCAGCGGCGGTCCACCACGAACAGTTCCGCGTCCAGTTCAGTGGCAAGCCGTTGGACCAGGCTCTGCCAATGGTCCTCGGAGGCTCCGGCCGTGCGAAGAAGGTCATAAACCCTTGCCGTCTGCCGCAGGCGCCGCGACTCTTCGAGCAGGGAAGATTCGGCAACCGAGCGGGCGATCGCAATGAACGGCAGCGGGTACGGGACGTTGATCAGTGGCAACGGCAGCCGATCGCAGGCCGTCAGGAACTCCTGCGTCAGCGGGGGCGCGTGCATCTTCTCGCCGATCGCCAAGGCGCTTGCCCCGCTGTCCATGAGTGCCTCTGCGAGCGCCACTTGTCCCTCGGCGTCTGCGGGAATCGACAGCCCATTGGTCATCATGAGCTCGCCGCCGGTGACCCATTCCCACAGCCTGGGCAGGTCAGAAGTGTGGGCCCAGGTGATCCGGTTGTCGCGGCCTGTGTCACCGGCCAGGAGGGTGAGCCCCAGCTGCGGTTCAGCCACGAGCTCGGCGACGGTGATTGCCATCGGATGGGGTCCTGACTCTATGATTCCGGGGGCCGTTTCGGACAGTTTAGACATTCGTCTAAGCGCCTCGGCCATTTGTAGTCAATGTACCGCTATTCGCCGTGACCCGCGTCACGAAGAATGGAATTACTTACTTCCCGCTCAATGGCGAGCACCCCCTCACACCAAGGATCCGTCAATGACAATTCACAAGCCCATCGGCCCTGTCGACGCAACCAAAGTCCCGCGGTATGCCGGCCTCGGCACCTTCGCCCGCCTCCCCCAAATCGACCGGGTTCCGGACTACGACATTGCGATCGTCGGTGTCCCGTTCGACGGCGGAACCTCCTTCCGGCCCGGCGCCCGTTTCGGTCCTGCCGCGGTTCGCGAGGCCTCGCGTCTCCTCCGCCCGGGCTACCACCCGGAGCTCGACGTCGAACCTGTTTACGAAGCCCAGGTTGTTGACGCCGGCGACATCGCCTGCACTCCCTACGACATCACCCGGGCGGTCCGTGAGATCGAGGAGCAGGCGTTGCCCCTGATCAGTGAGGACAAGCGGCTGATCTCGATCGGCGGCGACCACACGATTGCCTTGCCCATGCTGCGGGCGCTGAACAAGGTCCATGGCCCGGTGGCGTTGCTGCACTTCGACGCTCACCTGGACACGTGGGACACCTACTTTGACCAGCCCATCACGCACGGAACCATCTTCCGCCGGGCGTTCGAGGAGGGCCTCCTTGTGGAGGACAAGTCCATGCACGTCGGCATCCGCGGCCCGGTGTATGACCGCAACGATTTCCTCCGCGACCACGAATTCGGGTTCCAGATCATCCGCTGCTCGGACCTGGATGTCATCGGCGTCCCGGCTGCAATCCAGCAGGTGAAGGACAGGCTCGGCGATACCCCCGTCTACGTCTCCATCGACATCGACGTCCTCGACCCCGCGTTCGCACCCGGCACAGGCACTCCGGAGATGGGCGGGCTCCACTCCCGCGAACTCCTGGCCCTGCTCCGCGGCCTGAACGGCATCAACATTGTGGGCGCCGACGTCGTCGAGGTCGCTCCGGCCTACGACCATGCGGACATCACAACCGTCGCCGCGGCCACGCTCGTCTTCGACCTTCTCGGCCTGATGGTGAACCGCAGCAAAGCCACCAGCTCTGCTGTCCGTGAACTGGCTTCGACATCCCGGAGTGCGTCATGAGCACCGTGCCAACAACCGAAGTTCCCCGCCTCGAGGACAAAACCATCCAGCCGATCCCGCTCAACGAGCGCCACGGCAAGGCCCGGGACCTCTTCACCATCTGGTTCGGTTCCAACATCATGATCATGACCATCGTGACCGGCGGGCTCGCCACCACGGTGTTCGGCCTCGGGTTCGTGCCGGCGCTGGTGGGCATCATCATCGGCAACATAGTGGGCGGCGTCTTCATGGCGCTGCACTCGGCCCAAGGTCCGCAGCTTGGTGTGGCGCAGATGATCCAGACCCGCGGCCAGTTCGGCTCCTTCGGCGCCCTGTTGATCGTGGTCATCGTGGTGGTCATGTACGTCGGCTTCTTCGCCGCCAACCTTGTCTTTGGCGGAGAAGCAATGGCCGCCGTCAGCCCCGGCATCAGCGTGGATGGCGGCATCATCATCATCGGCGTGGTCAGCGTTATCGCCACGATTTTCGGCTATCGGCTCATTCACGCTTATGCCCGCGTCCTCAGCGTCGCGGCGGGCCTGGCGTTGTTGCTCGCGTTCGTCTGGATCCTGGTGGTCCACGGCCTTCCCGCCAGCTTCCTTGGGGAGGGCAACTTCAACTGGGTCGGCTTCATGGGGACCATCTCCGTCTCGGCCCTGTGGCAGTTGGCCTACGCACCCTACGTCTCGGACTACTCCCGCTACATGCCGCAGGGCACGGGGTCAGCACCGGCGTTCTGGGCTTCCTACTCGGGCTGCGTCCTGGGAACGTTGTTCCCCATGATCCTCGGCGCCTTGGTGGGCACCCTCGCCATGACCATGAGCGCCGACAACGTCGAAATCGTTGGCAGCCTGGGCGCTTTGCTGCAGCCCTGGACCCTGATCATCGTGGGAATCTTCTGCCTGGGAGTCGCGGCCTCGAACGCCATGAACCTCTACTGCGGCGTCCTGTGCACCTTGACCATCGGCCAAACATTCAAGCCCTCGTGGTTGCCACGGGCCAAGACCCGCACCGTGGCGGCGATCATCCTCTTCGTCGTCGCTGTCTCGATCGCCTTGTTCGCCCGCGACAACTTCATCCTCTTCTACACCAACTTCCTCTCCTTCCTGATGTACGTCCTGGTCCCCTGGACTGCCATCAACCTGGTGGACTACTACCTTCTGCGGCACGGCGACTACCGGGTTGAAGACTTCTTCAAGCGCGACGGCGGCGTGTACGGGCGGTTCAATTGGGTCGCCATCAGCTCCTACCTGGCAGGCGCCCTCATCCAGGTTCCCTTCTCGGCCACCGCAATCTACACCGGCCCCATGGCCACCGCGTTGGGCGGCGTGGACATCTCCTGGATCGTCGGCCTGGTGGTAGTTGCTCCCCTCTACTACTTCGCGGCGCGCGTCTTCCGTCAAAAATCAGAAGCCGCCTCACTTTCTTCCGCTGCCCTCACCCCAGACCTCATCTGAAAGCGAATTGTCATGACCCTCACAGACACTGCCCACCCGGAAACCGTCCAGTTCACTGTTCGACGCATCAGTGCTGACCACGCCGGGAACCTGCCTTTACCTCCGGCCGGGCACTTCATCAACGGATCTTTCGTCCCAGGCTCCAACGGTGACCTGATCGACGTCGTGGATCCCACCAACGAGCAGGTCATCGCCTCAGTGCAGGCGGGCACCGCGGATGATGTCGACGCCGCCGTCCAGGCCGCCGTCGTCGCCCAAAAGACCTGGGGTGCCACTACCCCCAAGGAGCGCGCGGACGTCCTGAACCTGATCGCCAACATCATTGAAGAGAACCGGCAGGCGTTCGAGCTCATTGAGTCCGCCAATACCGGCAAGCCGCAGGCGGTATCTGAGGACGATGTCACCAGCACCATCGACACGTTCCGCTTCATGGCCGGCGCCTCCCGCACGCTGACGTCCATGGCCGGCGGCGACTATGCCACTGACCACACCTCAGTGATCCTCCGGGAACCCGTGGGCGTCGTCGGGGTCATCACCCCTTGGAACTACCCGCTGCTGATGGCTGCCTGGAAGGTCGCACCGATTCTGGCTGCCGGCAACAGCATCGTCCTCAAGCCGTCCGAGCAAACGCCGTTGTCCACCCTGAAGCTGGCGGAATTGCTCGCCGGACGCATCCCTGATGGGATCCTCAACGTAGTCACGGGCCAGGGCCGAACTGTGGGACAGCGGCTTTCGGAGCACCCGGACATCGCCCTCGTTGCCTTGACCGGCAGCGTCGTGAGCGGCCAGGCTGTCGCCGAAACTGCGGCCAAGTCCGTCAAGCGCGTCCACTTGGAACTTGGCGGCAAGGCGCCGGTTGTTGTCTTCCCCGACGCCGATCTCCGCGCCGCTGCGGCCGGTGTGCGCAACGCCGGCTTCTGGAACGCCGGCCAGGACTGCGGTGCTGCCTGCCGCGTGCTGGTGCACGAGTCCGTAGCCGAGGAATTCACCGAGCACCTGGTCCGGGAGGTTGGCACCCTGGTGGTAGGGGCCCCCGAGGCTGGGGACGACGTCGAAATCGGTCCTATGATTTCCCGGCCCCACTTTGAACGCGTCAAGGAATCCTTGGCCGAAGCCCGCGAGGCGGGGCTCCACGTGGCCATTGGTGGCTCGGCGCTGGAAGGACCCGGCTACTTCATCGAGCCCACTGTCATCTCCGACGTTCCCGCAGGAGCCCCCATCGCCACGCACGAGATCTTCGGCCCCGTGGTCACCGTGGAGACCTTCAGCACCACCGAAGAAGCCGTGACCCGCGCGAACGAGAGCCCCTACGGCCTGTCGGCCTCCGTCTGGACGCGTGACTCGAGCCTTTCCCTGCGGATTCCGAAGCAACTGGACTTCGGCACGGTCTGGGTCAATGCACACCTGGTCCTGGCGTGCGAGGTACCGTGGGGCGGATTCAAGGGATCCGGTTACGGCCGCGACCTCTCGCTCTACGCCCTGGACGATTACTCACGTACCAAGCACGTGATGATCAACCACGGCGCATGAGCATTCAGACAAGCAACGGAGCTTTCACCATGACCACCAATGTTTCCCGCCCGACATCCCTGCCAGGTGCGGCCACGCCTTCAGCCCCCTTCGGGACGGACGTGACCTGGACCAACTGGGGCGGAAACCAGAGCGCGACGCCCGCCTTCACCGTTCGGCCGAGGAATGAGCAAGAAGCGCTCGACGCCGTCCGTTTCGCCATCCGCGAAGGGTTGCCTGTGCGGGCTGTCGGTTCAGGGCACTCGTCCTCACCGCTGGTTCAGACTGGCGGAGTGTTGATGGATATGTCCGGGCTTTCGGCGATCACGGGCACCGATAAGACCGGGCGTCGCGCCAGGGCCCTCGCCGGAACCACCATCAACGCTTTCGGCGATGCCCTGTGGGAGCAGGGGCTGGCTTTGGGGAACCAAGGCGACATCGACAAGCAACAGATCGCCGGCGCCCTGGCCACCAGCACCCACGGTTCGGGCAAAAACCTGGGCAGTTTCTCCTCCAACCTTCGCTGGGTGAAGCTGATCAATGGCTACGGCGAGATCGTGGAAATCGGGGAGGGCCAACTCCGCGAACTCCGGGCTGCACAGGTCGCGTTGGGCACGCTGGGGATCTTCCTGGAAGTGGAACTGGCTGTTGAGGACAGCTACTACCTTCAGGAGCAGATCACCTACCCCACGTGGGAGGAAACCACGGCTACATGGCAGACCGATATCGATTCCAACAGGCACTACTCCTTCCTTTGGTGCCCGGAGGACGATTCCTGCGAGCTTCTGGACCTCCCTGGTTCACCAGACCACGCTATGGGCGACCGCAGCTACACCAAGCGGTACAACATTGTGGACGTCCAGGACGAACGCGAGCTCTCCGCCGTCGAGGGTGCCCGGCTGGATCGCTCCTACCGGATCTACCCGGGCGGCTTCACTACCCAGTTCCACGAGCTCGAGTACTTCGTCCGCAGCGAGGATGGATTGGTGGCGGTCGAGGCCATCCAGGACCTGATCCGCACTAAATACCCCGAGCAGAAGTACCCGGTGGAGGTCCGCTGGGTGAAGTCCGACGACGCCTACATGTCCCAGTTCCAAGGGCGCGACAGCACTGTCATCACCCTGACGACCGAGCCTGGAACCGATTACTGGCAGTTCTTCCGGGACGCCGACGCTGTTCTGCAGGAGTTCGAGCCGAGGGCCCACTGGGGGAAGATCCACTTCATGACCCGGGGCCGCCTTGAGCGTCTCTACCCCGAGTTGGACACCTTCATCCAAGTCCGCCGCGAGTTCGACCCCAGGGGAATGTTCCTCAACGACCACACCCGCGCCCTGCTCGCCTGACCGAGCAACACGATGTGAGAGACCATTCTCGAAAACAGGCCACGATGTGAGAGAGCATCGATCAAACCCGATGCTCTCTCACATCCCCACCCCCTCCCAGGATCCCTCTCTCACATCCACACCCCCTCCCGGCATCCCTCTCTCACATCCACACCCCCTGGCGGCATCCCTCTCTCACATCCACACGCCCTCCCGGCATCCCTCTCTCACATCACGTTGACACCCTTTTGAAACCTTGGAGTGGTAGTTTGTTCTCTGCTTGAGCCAGACACCCGCACCCAATCGGAGGACATTTCCATGCTTAAGGGTTTCAAGGACTTCATACTTCGCGGCAACGTGATCGAACTGGCTATTGCCGTGGTCATCGGCAGTGCGTTCACCGCACTCGTTGCGGCTTTCACCACCAACATCATCAACCCCGTCATCGCGGCTGCGGGCGGCGTGAACGCCGACGGTCTGGGCTTCCGGATCTGGCAGGACAACCCCGCTACGTTCATCAACTTTGGTGCCGTGCTCACGGCAATGGTGACCTTCGTGATCACCGCCGGAGTGGTCTACTTCATCTTCGTAGCGCCCATGAACAAGATCAATTCAATGGTCAAGAACCGCCTCTCCACCGAGGAACCCGAAGAAGAGCCACTGCCGGCTGACACCGCCCTCCTGGCCGAAATCCGCGACCTCCTGAAGGATGCAGCGGCCCATCGTGGCACCGGACGGGGTTCGGATCTGGATTCGGATTCCGTCCACTAAGACAAATTCCCCGAGCGCTCCTTCCCGGTTGCTTCACATAGCCCGGCGTTCTCCCCGCGAGAACGCCGGGCTTTTGCGTTGCCAGCGTGGTGCGGGCAGGTAGTAAGTGGGCAGGAATTCAGCCGTTCGACGCCAGTAACCAGAAACGTGACGCGCAGGCAACCCTCACGAAACAGGCGTCGGGCAGCATGAAATCATGAAGCCCAAAGCGAGCTCTCCCGTCACCGCGGATCTCCGATGCGATGTCTGCGGTCAACTGCCGGAACCTCCCAAGGCCCGGCTCACCCTGGCCAACATCGCGGTGATGCTTCCCATTGAGCTGCTGGTTCACGCCGCGGTTGTGGAAACTCATCTCCCCTATGTGGCCAAGGTCCTGCTGCTGACAGTGACTGCAACAGTGCTGGTTATCTGGGTGGCCGAACCGTCGGCCGCCAAGGTTCTCCGCCGCTGGTTGCATGCCCCTGCCCTCCGCCAGCGGCACAAGCTACATGCGGCCCCGTCTTTGTGGCGTGCTCGGGTCACGCTGCGGGACCAACCCGGTTCCCTGCAGAAAATCACCCAGTCCCTGGCCAAGCTGGAGACGAATATCCTCAGCATTCACGTTCACCCGATGGACGGCCCGGCCCGCGACGGATCAGAAGTCTCGCAAATAGTGATGGATGAGTTCGTCCTCTCCGCCCCGGGTGAGGTCACTGAACACGAACTGCTGAAAGCGCTCGACGACGGCGGCGGGCGTGAGTCCCACGTGTGGCCTACCACGGCACTCGCCATGGCTGATGGTCAAACCAAGGCGCTGAGCCTCGCCACCCGTATTGCCGGGAATCCGAATGAGCTTCCACACGCGGTCGCCGAACTGCTGTCCGCGAAAGTAGTTCCCAACGATCCAGAGAATCCGGCACCCGAGGCGAGTGCCGGCGTCGGGCCTTCAACGGACATCCTCAAGATTCCAACAGCATGGCATGGACCTCTGGTCTTCTCCCGTCCAGGCGAGCCATTCACGCCCGCAGAGTCTGCCCGCGCGCACCGGCTTGCTGAGCTCGCGGAGATTTTGGCATACAGTCCTGACGCATCCACAAGTTCGGCATACCAGCGCTAATCAGCACTCCTTCCCAGTTACCGCCCCCGAAAGCCGGGAATTTCCCAGGAAACACCGGGTTTTCGTGTGTCTACGTAGGAGTAGCCGGGAAGGAGCGCGCGCCAGCCAGCCTGCCCAGTCACATTGCGTTTTCAGATTGGGTATACCAAAACTCTTGACAGTGCCGCTCGTCACATCTAACTTAGATTTTGGGATCCCAAAACGGGATCCCAAATGGACCCGCTACCGGCTGCGGCCCCCGCCACCAAAAGGACAGGGATCGCAACAGTTGCCGCCGGCACGGATCCAGCTGAAGCGATATCGCGCCCCGGCTCATCCCCCAAAGACATACCCCAAGACATTCCACCCCTGTTGACTCCTCTGAAGGAGAAGCTGTGTCTCCCCAAAACACCCAACTGGCAACCCAGGAAAACCAGGAAAACGAGCCCAAAACCGGCAAGGACGGCGTGCAGCGACGCACCAACGTCCGCTGGAAGCTCTTCATCCTGCTCCTGGTCCTTGTCTCGGTCAACTACATTGACCGTGGATCCATCTCCGTAGCCCTGCCCATCATCCAGAAGGAATTCAACCTCCCGCCCGAGCTTGTGGGGCTTCTGTTGTCGGCATTCTTCTGGACCTATGCCCTGATGCAAATCCCCGTCGGTCTGTTGATCGACAAGTTTGGCCCACGCAAAGTGGTCACCGCATCCTGCATTGGCTGGGGCGCCGCTACCGCCGCCTCGGGTTTCGCCGGCGGATTCCTCAGCATGTTCATCGCCCGCCTGGGCATCGGCGTGACGGAGGCAGGTGTCATGCCTGCCGGCGGTAAGCTCAACGCCATCTGGATGCACAAGAAGGAACGTGGCCGCGGCGCCACCATCCTCGACGCCGGTGCTCCCCTGGGTGCTGGCCTCGGCGGCATCCTCATCACCTGGTTGATTGCCTCCACCGGCAGCTGGCGGATGTCCTTCATCATCGCCGGCGCCCTCACGATTCTCATGGGCCTGGCCGTCTGGTGGTACGTCCGCGACAACCCCCGTCAGCACAAGAGTGTCAACAACGCCGAAGCTGACTACATCGAGGCTTCACACGCCGAGGACGACGCTGAAGCTGCCAAGGAAGGTGCGCAAGGCAAGCGCGCCCTGCTGCCCTACCTGAAGTTCCGTTCCTTCTGGGCAATGTGCTTCGGCTGGCTCGGCTTCAACGGCGTGTTCTACGGCCTGCTCACGTGGGGCCCGCTGTACCTGGCTCAAGCCAAGGGCTTCGATCTGAAGACCATCGGCTGGTCCACGTTTGTGATCTTCGGCGCCGGGTTCGTCGGCGAAATCCTCGGTGGCATCATCGCCGACAAATGGCGGGCGTCCGGTGCTTCGGCCAACCGGGTCATGCGCACTCTCCTGGGTATCTCCAGCGTCGTAGTGGTGGGCGGCCTCGTAGGCGTCACGGTCGTCGCAGACCCGATCACCGCCGTCGTGCTTCTCTCGGTAGTCCTGTTCTTCCTGCGCTGGGTTGGCCTGTTCTGGTCCATCCCGTCCATCCTGGGCGGCCGCACGAATGCGGGCGTACTCGGCGGGGCCATGAACTTCAGCGGCAACATCGCCGGATTCGTCACCCCGATTGTGGTAGGCCTGATTGTCGGGGCCACCGGCTCTTACACCTGGGCTCTGCTGTACTTTGTTGGATCCGCCGTGATCATGGGCATCTCCGTCCTGGTCCTGGATTACAACAAGCGACTCCCGGTCTAACTCGCCTGACCGGGCTGGCCTGACGGTACTGAACCGCCGGATGGCCGGAAGCCCACCTGGTCGCCGGGCGCACTGCCTCACACATCACGAAATGGAGCTGGAAATGCTAGCCGCAGAAGACACGAACATCGCTGACCGCCCCCTCCGGGAGTCAGTGCGTGACACGCTCCGTTCCAGGATTTTTGAGGGGCACTATGCGCCCGGCACCAGACTGGTGGAGCGCGACCTCGCCGCCGAATTCAACGTCTCCCGACTGCCCATCCGCGAAGCACTGCGCATGCTGCGGCAGGAAGGACTTATCCGGGACCGCGCCGGCCGTGGTTCCGAAGTCAGCGGCCTGAGCCCCAAGGATGTGGAGGACCTCTTCGACGTCCGTCAATCCTTGGAAGTCCTCGCCTGCCGGCTGGCCGCCAAGCGGGCCACCACCCAGAATCTTGAACACCTCGCCGGCCTGCTGGATGAGGCCGATCGCTGCCTGGCCAAGGGCTCCATCCTGGAAGCCCACCGCGCCAACAGCGATTTCCACGATGCCATCACGGCAATCGCAAACAACGATTTTCTCCGCTCCGCGCTGGAACCACTCCAGGGTCGCATGCACTGGCTGTTCCGCCACGTCAGCGATCTCCCGGAACTCATCCAGGAACACCGTGACCTCTACGCTGCCATCGCCAGTGGTGACCCTGACCGGGCCGCTCTCCAATCGGCGTCGCACATCGGCAAATACCGCGAACAGTTCCCCGAGGATTCCAGCCACACTGAGCCCAAACTGCAACGGAAAAAACCATGAGACTCCTGGTCATCAACCCCAACATCAGTGACGACGTCACCGCCCTGATCCAGGCCGAGGCCTTGCGCTCAGCCGGGCCGGACACCGAATTGATCGTTCGGACTGCCGGGCACGGCGTCGAATACATCGAAACCCGCTTCGAGTCGCTCATCGCGGCCGGCGCAGTGGCTGAGCTGATCGCCGAATACACGCACGACGGCGGCGCCAGCCTTGGGCGGGAACGCGACAGCCTTGGGCGGGAAGGCGGCCTTGCCGCTGTGGACGGCATCGTTGTGGCTGCTTTCGGCGATCCGGGAATGCCCGCACTGAAGGAACTGGTGGACGTACCGGTCATTGGCATCACCGAGGCGGCATTGTGCGCGGCGGCCTTGCAGGGCCACCGTTTCTCGATCATTGCCATCTCGGACCGGATCCAGGCCTGGTACCTGGACTGCGTGGAACGCTTCGGTTTTGCCGGCCGTCTCGCTTCCATCCGCTCCATCAACCAAAGCCTGAACTCCATAGGGTCGGTGCAGGCAGACTTCAAGGAAACCCTGCTGGCACTCAGCCGGCAGGCCGTCGCTGAGGACGGCGCCGACGTCGTGATCCTTGCCGGTGCGCCGCTAGCCGGGCTTGCCCGGGAGCTCGAAGGTCAGATCCCCGTGCCCGTGGTGGACGGCATTTCCGCCGGGATCCGCATGACGGAGGCCGTGGTCGCGTTGAAGTCCGGCGTTCACCGAGGCGGCTCGTTCGCAGCGCCACCGGTCAAACGGCGGCAGGGTCTTTCGGAAAACCTCGACGCTGCCCTGACCGGTGCTCAGTCCGCGGCCCAGTCAGCAGCCCACTCCGCGCACCTCTCCTCCGCGCCGGTTCCGGCATCGCCCGCCCTCCCGTCCCGCTAAAAACTTCCAAGAACAAGGAGGACAACGATGTCCCACTTCCCCGATCTCGTCATCGCCAACGGCACCGTCGTCAACAGTTTCGGCAGGCAAGCCGCCCACGTCGTAGTCGACGGCGGACGCATCGTCCAGCTCGTTGACGCTGCCGAACCCATTCCCGCGGCCGCACGAACCATTGAAGCCCACGGCCAGTTGGTCATCCCCGGCGGCATCGACGGCCACTGCCATGTTGCCCAAGTGACGGGCCGATTCCGCACTTTGGATGACTACGGGACCACGTCCACGGCAGCACTCTGGGGCGGCACCACCACCATCATCGATTTCGGCATCCCCCGCGATGCACAGGAGACTCCGCTCGAAGCGGTCCTGAACAAGAAGCGCCTCGCCACAGAATCCCGCTGCGATGTTGCCCTGCACGGCGCTGTTGTCACGTGGGATGAGACGGTTCCGTGGCAGCTCGAGCAGCTTGCAGCCGAGGGCGTCAGGTCCGTGAAGATGTACACCACCAATCGCGGCTCAACCATGGCCGATGGTGACACCATCCTGAAGGTCATGCGAGAGATGGTGCGCCTGGATGGCCTCACGTACATCCATGCAGAGCACGATCCCATCATCACCGACTGCACTGAGCAGCACGCCTCGGACGGTCGCATCGGCATCGAGCACCTGCACCGCACGCGGCCCGAGCTTGCCGAAGAGATCTCGGTCAAGGAAACCCTGGCCATGGCTCAGTACACCGGAGCGCCCGTCTATTTTGTCCACCAGTCGACTCCGGGCTCCGTGGACCTCGTGGCCGAAGCCCGCGAGAGCGGCCAGGAGGCTTACTCCGAGACGTGCCCGCACTATCTGACTTTGGACGACACCGTTTATGGTTCCGCGTTCCCGGAATGGTACGCGTGCTGCCCGCCGATGCGCAGTGCCGAAACGGTGGCCGCTTTGAAGGCTCGGCTTGCTGCCGGTGCCATCCACGCCGTTTCCTCGGACCATTCCTGCTACGACCTCTCCCAAAAACGCGAGCGCACGGACGATGTCCGCTACATGCCGCACGGCCTCCCCGGCGTGGAAACCCGCATGCCCGTGACGTTCACGGCACTGGTTACGGAGTCGGGCGGCTCTGTGGAGGACTTCGTTGAGGTTTTCTCCGCAGGCCCCGCCAGGATCAATGCAGTCCCGCGAAAGGGCGCGATCATGGAAGGCTTCGATGCCGACATCGTGATCTTCGATCCCGCCGCACAGCAAACGGTCGACGGCGGTGCGTTGCACATGGGGACTGATTTCTCGCCTTTTGAGGGGAAGACGCTCAGCGGCTGGCCCGCAGTGGTGATCTCCGCGGGACGGGTGGTCCTTGATGAAGCAGGCTTCCACGATCCCGGGCCGGTGGGTCGCTTCGTGCCCCGCAACGGCTTCACGGAACACCGCGACGCCCTCTCCGTTCCCGTCATTCCTTCTGCCGAATCCCTTAGCGCTTAGGAGCAACCATGCCTTCAAACAACCACCCCATCCGCATCGGCATGATCGTGCCGTCCTCCAACACCTGCCTCGAGCCGCAGACCTACCGGATTCTTGGCGACCGCCAGGATGTAACCATCCATTCAACCCGCATCCCCGTCACCAGGATTGCCTTGGACGACTCCTCGGACAAGCAATTCGATTCCTCCGTGATGCGCGCCGCCGCCGAGTTGCTGGCCACAGCGAACGTGGACGTTATTGCATGGAACGGCACGTCCGGATCCTGGCTCGGCGCTTCCCACGACCACGCCTTGGTCCGTGAGATCACCGACGCCACAGGCATACCGGCCACCACGTCCACGCTCGCCTACTTGGAGGCCTTCTCGTCCTTTGGCACCGAGCGAATTGGTCTGTTCACGCCTTACACCGCAGACGTGAATGAGGCCGTGATCGCGTCCTATATCAAAGAAGGCATCAAGACGATCGATCACCGGCACCTTGATCTCACCGATAACGAATCCTTTGGCCGCGTTACTGATGAGGAAATGCTGCCGGGTTCATTGGAGCTGGCTGCAGCTCATCCCGATGCCTTGGTCTATTTGTGCACCAACCTCTATGGAGCCAACATCACAGCAGACGTAGAAGCCCGAACAGGCGTCCCGGTACTCGATTCCGTGGCAGTGACACTCTGGCATGCCCTCAAGCTTGCCGGAGCTCCGTTGCTGGACCCGAAATGGGGGCGGTTGCTGGCTGACGCCGTACACTAATCCTCGTTATCCTCATCGATGCGTTCGAGCAGCTTGCCGAGCGCATCCCGGATATCGTCATAGTCGTTCTGCGCCGCACGGCTCTCGGCAGAGATGACCGCACATCTGTGGATCTTCTTGAAGTCGCCGAAGGGGAATTTGTAGTGGCCCTTTTGGTCATCCGGGTGATCGTCGTCCACACCGAGATACCACTTGGAATACTCCGCCTGGCCGTGCTTCTCCAGGAACTTATTCTCGTCCTGGGTGGACGGGGCATGCTCGCTCCAGTCATCCCGGACGTCCTTGACGATCTTCCCGTCGCTGATCAGGTGCTTCGCGTTATCGAATGCTTTCTTGTTGAGTTTGACGGTCATGGCGCAACCTCGCTTAGATGTGGCGGTTCGGCATGGGTTGGGTAACTCGTACGGTTCAGCTTAGGACGACGGCGGATGGCCGGGAAGGGTGCGATACCGGGCACCCCGGCTTTGTGCTCAGGTGATGAGCCGTACCCGAAGCCCTGTTCCGGCTTCCTTCATGACAAGCCGACGGTTTGTTGCTCCCTCTTGTTTGAGCCAGAAAACGTCGCCGTCAGCGGTCACCGCTTCCACGAGGCCTTGGTCCACGATCTTGTTGCCGCGCCAGATTTGAACGTCCAGGCCAACGAGTGGCCTCCAATCTGTCACCCTCTTGCTTTGTGGTTTGTCGAAGCGGGAATCCGGCGTCGAATCGTTCATATCGTCTTGCAATCGATGACTCCTAGCCATGCATCTTTCCGCAGTCGCCTTTCTGGGCAGACTTCTGTTTAAAAGATGTGGCTTCAGCAGTCGGAACGTGACGCGAAATTTGGGCCCGAAATTAGAGGGCCGATCCTCCTAGAGCGCCTTTACTGCGCCCAACACCTTGGTCAATGAATCCTTTGCGTCGCCGAACAGCAACGTGGTCTGTGGCTCGTACAAAAGTTCGTTTTCGATGCCGGCGAATCCTGGACGCATGGACCGTTTGAGGAATACCACCTGCCGGGCGTCAGCTACTTCCAGGATGGGCATTCCGTAAATCGGCGAGCCGGAGGTGGTCTTGGCTGCAGGGTTCACTACGTCGTTGGCACCCACCACCAAAGCAACATCGGCCGTCTTGAACTCCGGGTTGATATCGCTCATTTCCTTCAGCGACTCGTACGGCACGTTTGCCTCGGCCAGGAGGACGTTCATGTGCCCGGGCATGCGTCCGGCCACAGGATGGATGGCGAAGTCCACCTCGGTCCCGCGCGCCTCCAAAGCCAAGGCCAACTCAGCGGCCGTGTGCTGGCCTTGCGCCACGGCCAAGCCGTACCCGGGAACGATAATCACCCGCTGGGCGTACCCGAGCAGCACTGCAACATCCTCCGGGCTGGAGGATCTGACCGGGCGCTCACTAACCGCAGTGGACCCAGCCGTGGAGCCACCCTTGAAGGCACCGAACATGATGCCCGCAACGCTGCGGCCCATTGCGGCGGCCATGGCCCGAGTGAGGATGGTGCCGGACGCCCCAACCAGGGTGCCGGCCACCACCAGGAGTACGTTGCCCAGCACCAATCCGGATGCGGCCACGGCCAATCCGGTGAAGGCGTTGAGCAGCGAGATGACGATGGGCACGTCGGCACCACCCACCGGGAGGACCAGCAGGATGCCGGTCACAAGACCAAGCATCAGCAGCGCAAGCGCGAGCAGCAGCGAACCGTTCAGTATCACCACAACCCCTGCGCCCACTGCCGCCAGCAACACTACGGCCATCAACACAGGCAGGCCCGGGAACGTTACTGGCCGGGTGGTCATCAGCCCTTGGAGTTTGGCAAACGTAACTCCAGAACCGGCGAAGGAAACGGCCCCGACGAGCAGCGTGAAAACAATGGCCAGGCGGACCCACGCATCACCCGTGTGCGAGAGCTCCAGCAAGGCCACGAGCGCGGCTGCGCCGCCACCCACACCATTGAACAGGGCCACGAGTTGGGGCATCTGCGTCATCTGAACGCGCCGTGCCACGGGTGCGGCCACCACCGATCCCAGAGCTATTGCCCCAACGATCCACGGAACGTTGTCCAGCTTCACCGAGACGAACACTGTGACGACAGCCAACAAGGCTCCGAACGCCCCAATGAGGTTTCCACGCCGTGCCGTCCGCGGTGAGTTCAGACCTTTAAGCGCCAGGATGAAACAGGCTGCGGCTGCGAGATAGAGGAGAGCTGTCCAGGTGGGATCCAGAAGAGTCACCGGCCGAGCTCCTTACCCGCATGATCCTCGGATGAAACAACTGGCGACGGCGGCCGTTGCCTCCCGCGGAACATCTCCAGCATGCGGTCGGTCACCACGAAGCCGCCCACAAGGTTGGCAGTGGCAAGGACAACAGCCAGCAGGGCAACCGCCAAAACCCACGGATCAGAGGCCTCGCCAGCGACGATGATCGCACCCACGAGGATGATCCCGTGGATCGCATTTGCCCCGGACATGAGCGGTGTGTGCAGGGTGCTGGAAACTTTGGAGACGACCTCGAAGCCCACGAAAACTGCCAGTACGGTGATCGTCAGCAGACTCATGCCATCCATCAATGCACTCCTTCACTGCCAGGGTTGGCCGCGGTGTGGGCACTGCCAAAGGGGCCGGTCTCACCCGCGAGCGCCGTGAGTGCCTCAGCCGTTGGCGCGTGCCGCACCTCGCCGTCGTGGGTGAGGCAGGTTCCCGCCACAACCTCGTCTTCAAAGTCCGGGGCGACAACTCCGTCCCGGGTCATCAATGCGATCAGGTTGGCCACGTTCTTGGCGAACAAGCGTGAGGCATCGCCGGGCATCGCGGACGCTGGGTCCTTGAGCCCCACCAAGGTCACTTCGCCTTGCCCATCAGCGGTGGGGATGTGGATGTCCTGCCCGGGGATGCTGCCTTCCACGTTTCCGCCTGACTCTGCCGCCAGATCTACTACGACCGATCCTGGGCGCATCCCCTGGACCATTTCGCGGCTCACCAGAAGTGGTGCCCGGCGTCCGGGGACGGCAGCAGTGGTGATGAGGACATCTGCCTGCGCTACGTGCGGGGTCAGGAGCGCACGCTGCAAGGCACCCCTGTCTGCGCTGAGCTCGCGCGCATATCCGCCTGAAGCTTCGGCTGTTTCAAGGTCCAGCTTGATGAAAGTCCCACCCATGGAAGCCACTTCGTCTGCCGAGGCCGGCCTGATGTCATTGGCTGAAACACGCGCGCCAAGCCTTTTGGCAGTGCCGATCGCCTGGAGTCCGGCCACGCCTGCCCCCAGCACCAGGACTCGCGCCGGCGGAATAGTTCCGGCCGCGGTCATGTACAGGGGGAAGAAGCGCGGCAGTCGCGTCGCGGCCTCAAGGACACAGCGGTAGCCAGCCACCAGGGCCTGTGAGGTCAGGGCGTCCATGGATTGGGCCCGCGAGATCCGGGGAACCAGTTCCAGCGCAAAGGAGGTGATGCCACCTGCGGCGAGCGCGCGGACGGTTGGCAACTCCGACGACGGCGACCCCAAACCGACGGTGACTGAACCCGGGCGGAGAGCTCCCGCCGTCGACGGTTCCATGGGACGCACGTGGCAGTAAACGTCTACGGATCCGAGATCCAAGGACTGCACAACAGAAGCGCCGGCCTGCCGGTAATCATCGTCGCTGTGTCCGGAGGCAAGCCCCGCTCCGGACTCGATCTCAACATCAAGGCCCAACCCGGTCAATTGCTTGACCGTTTCGGGCGTGGCTGCCACTCTGCGCTCGCCGTCGAGTGCCTCGCGCGCTATGCCTGCTTTCACCCGCCACCCCTCTTCGGGAACTCTCCGGAACCAGTTGGCATGAGTCTATGGCCGCAAGGGTCCGGACGGGAGTAGGGGGTGCGCTATGTGGACAAGTCCATTAGGGTCGGTGGAAGCTGGGGCAACCAGCGTCCACACCGTCGACGAGCCGGTTCCGGCCGTGCCGTCGGGAAGGAACGCCGCTATGGACACATTCAAAATCGGCTATTTCGTCGGAAGCCTCTCTAGTACCTCGATCAACCGGGTCCTCTCCAAGGCGCTCATCAGCGTGGCGCCTCCGGAACTGGAGTTCCATGAGATCGCCATCCGGGACCTCCCCTTGTACAGCTCCGACTATGACTCCGATTTCCCGCCCGCCGGCAGGGAATTGAAGGACGCGATCGCCGCATCGGACGGCATCCTGTTCGTCTCCCCCGAGTACAACCGTTCCATTCCAGGCGCATTGAAGAACGCCATCGACTGGGGATCACGACCGTGGGGAAGCAACTCCTTCGCACGGAAGCCGACCGGCATTATCGGCGCGTCGCCTGGTGGCATCGGAACCGCGGTGATGCAGTCCTCCATGCGCAGCGTCCTCAGCTTCCTCGACGCACCTCAGCTGAATGCGCCGGAGGCTTACATCCGCTTCGTCGCGGACGCGTACGACGACGACGGCTCGGTTAAGGACGAGGGCACGGCAGGGTTGCTGCGCCACTATATGGAGGAATACAGCGCGTTCGTCCAGCGTGTCCTGGCAGCCAACGCTCCGGGCCATATCGGCGATCCGGAACCGGATTCCGCCAAGCTAACGCGCTAGCCCCTCGGGTGGGGTCGCCCCTTGTCTAGGGGCGACACCCATCCCATTTTCTTTGTTAGTCAGTATGCTTACTACTATGAGGATTCGCGGACACGCCCTATCCCACAGGAGAAACGATGCTTCGTAGATTAGCCCTGACAACCCTGGCACTGACCCTCTTCACCGGGTCCATGTTGTCCATCGCGGCAGCAGCAAACGCAGCAAACCCGGCCGCCCTCCAAGGTCACGTAGCTGCCACCACCCCCACGCCGTCGGCCTCGCCCAGCAACCCGTCCGGCCCATCAACGGCGACACCCACAAACCCAGCTCCATCGTCCGGCGGGCAAACCACGTCCAACCCGGCAAGCAGCGGACCCGCGAACCCAGGGACCGGAGAGTCCCAACCCTAGGAACAAACCCGGACCGACGTCACGCCGTGGATCCTGGCAGCCGTTGCTGCGATCATCGTCATTGCGTTGATCATCTGGGCAGTTCGAGGACGCGGCCGGAATGAGGAAGTGCGGGACGAGGAACTCTAGACGACGCCAGGCGTGGCCGTCCGGCTGAGATCAAGTGCGGGAAGCAACTGCGGCCTGCCTCTGTTCCCACAGATACGTGATGAGAAAACAGAGAGTTGGCTGACATGACTGAGCTGCGTGATGGGCACCCTTCCGACCAAACGAGTGGGGAGCAGCCTTCGGACGTGAGGCACGAGACTTTCAGTATCACGCGCGACTTCGATGCGAACCGGGCGGACCTCTTCGCCGTGTTCGCGGATGATCGGTTGCGCCGGCAATGGTTTCGGATGCCAGGAACGGGGTCCGTCTATGATCACGACTTCCGCATTGGCGGCGGTGAGGAAGCGAGCAGCACTTTCGTCCTGCTAGACGGGCAGGCCGAGAAACTGCGCAATCGTTCGCGCTACCTCGACATCATTCCCGATCGCCGGATCGTTTTCGTCTATGAAGCGATCGTGGACGATGTAACCCGGTGGGCATCGCTTGTAACAGTGACCTTGGCGGATGCGGAAACAGGGAGGAGCAAGCTGACCTGGACAGAGCAGGTCACGTTCCTCGAGCGAACCGGAGACGGCAGCGCTGACTTACCTCACCTGCGCACGGGGACGACCCTTCGCCTCAACGGGATACCTGCAGCCCTCAAGACATAGTCTCGGCCCGTGCCCCAAACATCAGGGCAGTTACGGAAAAACCAACATGCCCGCGCCTTCTATCCGAGGCGTTCGAACACCATCGTTGCCTGAATGCGGTCCCCGCCACCGATCATCCCCTTGCTCCCGCTGCTCGCCGTGGTGATGGTGTGGAGCCGGTAGCCCTTCGCGGCCTGATCGTTGATGGCCTTCTCCAGAGAGGTCAGATTGCCCGAACCGGTTCCCCAGAGTTTCTCCTTAAGGATCACTTGCAGGACGACATACTGCTGCATGATGCGACTTCCTTCCGTTGCTGGTCAATTGGGGGCAATGCTACTCAACCCGGTGGCGCGGGCGGCCGCGCTTCTTAACCGCTGACTGTCCCCGCCGTTAGCCGGCCAATAGCGCTGCTTTCCAGATTCTCCAGCAGGTGCCGCGGATTGTCGTAGACCTCCGCGGCGCCTGCGTCACGCAGTTCTCCCTCGCTGATACCACCGCAGGTCAGGGCGATGGCGGGAACGCCAATTGCCGAAGCAGCCTTCACGTCCCAGACTGCGTCGCCAACAAAAACGACGTCTGCTGGATTAAGTTCCAGCTTCTTCAAGCACGCCACGAGGATATCCGGAGCCGGCTTGCTTTCGTCGGCGTCATTGGAGCTGGTCCACGCGTCAATGGACCCACCGGCGTCGAGGAGCCGCCTGCTGACGTCAAGGTCCCGCTCTTGCGCTGACGACGCCAGCCCGACCGCCAACCCCGAATCCGAGCAGGCCGCAAGGAGGTCCCGGGCGGAGTCGAAGGCGCGCAATGACGGCCAGAATGTCGAAAACACAGCACCGTGCGCGGATTTCAGTTCCTTTTGCATGTCTTCCGGACAGTCCGGAACCAGGTGCTGGACCAGCTTGTCGCCGCCCATCCCGACGCAGCGATGAATGTCGGAGATCTGGATGTCCAAGCCCTCGCGCCTGAACGCCTGCCACCAGGCGAACGCGTGGAAGTAGCTGGAGTCGATCAATGTCCCATCGACGTCAAAGAGGACACCGCGTTTCTTGGAGCTGGAGTTGGCTTGAGTAGACATTTAGTAAGTCTACTTATCACTACCACTCACGGAAACTCACTATTGACTTCGACATATTGCGAAACCGGAAATACGCGTCTGCAACATCTTGTTGGCGGGAGTATGACAACAATCGGAATCATCGGTGCAGGACACATTGGCAGCCAGGTTGCGCGTAAAGCGGTTGAACTCGGCTACGACGTCGTGATCAGCAATTCGCGGGGGCCGGAAACCCTGGCGGACCTGGTCACAGAACTCGGGCCGCGGGCCCGGGCCGCGACGGCGGCTGAGGCAGCAGCGGCAGGTGATTTCGCCGTCGTGACCGTTCCGCTGAAGAACTATCAGGACATCCCGGCGGAGCCGCTGGAAGGCAAGATCGTCATCGACACCAACAACTATTACTGGGAGCGCGACGGCCGTATGCCCGCGCTCGACAGCGGCGAGGCCACCACCTCGGGCCTGCTCCAGAAGCACCTGCCCACGTCCAAGGTAGCCAAGGGTTTCAACCACATCTTCGCCAAGGACATCACTACCGATGGCACCCCGACCGGCACGCCCAACCGCCGCGCATTGGCCACAGCCAGCGACTTCCGGGAGGCCGCCGAACTCGTGACCAAGCTGTACGACGAGTTCGGTTTCGACACCGTCAACATCGGGCCGCTCGAAGACAGCTGGCGGGTCGAGCGCGACCGCCCGGCCTACGTTATCCGTCAGAACGCGGACGAACTTCGCGACAACCTCGCCAAGGCGACGCGGACCGTCTGATAGACCGCACCATTTCATAACAAAACACGCACGACGGCGGCAGGCGGCTTACGCCTGCCGCCTCCTTTGTGCTGGGGTGCTGTGGGACTGCCACTCCACGAGGGGCGGCCTCGATTTGGGCCGAATCGCATCACGAATTGGACGCGGGACGCACAAAGGGAGTGGCTGCCTCCCAGGAAGCCCGGCGCATAGGGCATTCCGGGAGGCAGCCGCGCCAATTAAGCCCAGAACCCGAGGAGTTGCTATGTCTACCCAAACTGAGAAATGGCCTGCAGGAACACCCGCGTGGGTGGATCTGGGGGTCGATGATCTCCCTGCCGCCAAGTCCTTCTACACAGAGTTGTTTGGATGGGATTACCTCTCCGGCGACGAAGAGGCCGGGGGCTACCTACTGGCCCAACTGGACGGACAAGCTGTTGCGGGACTCGGCCCCAAACAGGATTCCACCATGCCAACCGTCTGGACGACGTATCTGGCCTCGGACAATGTTGACACCACGTCCAAAGAGGTTGCCGCCGCTGGTGGCCAACTCATTGCTCCTCCCTTCGATGTGATGGATTCGGGGCGCATGGCAATTGCCGCGGACAGCGTTGGCGCAGTCTTTGGCATCTGGCAGGCGGGAAGCCACATCGGGGCAGAGCGCGTCAACGAGCACGGCGCATTGTGCTGGAACGAACTCCACACCCGCGACTACGCGCTGGCCCGGTCCTTCTATGCCGATGTTTTTGGCTTCAGCTACCAGGACATCGACCAGGACGGATTCATATACGCAACCGCCAAGCGGGCTTCTGATGGCCGCGAAGTGGGCGGCATTCAGCACGACACCGAAATGGCCGAGGGCGCGCCGAATCACTGGCTGGCCTGGTTTGCCAGCGATCATGTGGATCGAACCGCCGCAACAGCTGTGGAACTCGGCTCTTCGGCCTTGGTCCCAGTCATGGACAGCCCCATGGGACGGATGGCAATCCTGCAGGCGCCGCAGGGAGAAATCTTCGGCATCATCGACGCGCCCCGGACCAAGGACTAAGCCCGGACCGCAGGCTACACCCGCACCAACGGCTAAACCCGCACCAACGGCTACGTCAGGACAGGGTCCAAGGCTTCGCTGATGACCTCGTGGGCGTGTGCCGCGGCGAGCGGCGCGGCGAGGCGGTGCACTGCCTGGAAGGTTCGGCGGACTTCCGGCCCATGCCACTCTGGCGGAAGGTAGTCCGTCGGAAGATTGGGGTCCCGGTAAGGGAACTTGCGCCACAGGGTGAGCATCGGAATGTAGTAGCGGAAAGCGTCGCGCCGCACTTCGGCCGTGGAATCAGCCAAGGCCGCCTCAGGGTCGGTTCCCACAAGGTCAATCCACTGCTGCTCGGCGCCCCGGTAGATCTCAAGGAACTCCGTGAACTGTTCATCGAGTTCCTTGAGATCCCACCATTCGGAGATCTTGGGCCGCATGGGGCCATCGAAAACATAGTCGCTGCGGAAGAGGTCCACGAATTCGATCAGCCCGCTGGCAGTGAGGCGTTCGCGAGCCTGCTCCAGCTTGTGTGCCGGAGCGATCCATACACCGGAAGCCACGGACCCAAATCCCAGGCTGGACAAGGCGGACCTCAGCTGGTGCCGGCGGTTCCGCATCGACTCGGGCACGGAGAACACGGCGAGCACCCACGTATCCACGGGAGCTGGCTGTTCGGGGGCGAAGATCCGCCGATCACCTTCACGGAAGACGTCGCTCACCGATTCGGCAATCTTGTACTTGGCAATGCCGCTTTCGCGGACGCTCTTCAGGACACCCTTTGCCTTAAGCCTGGAAACGGACGACCTCACACCTGGCGCGTCATAGCCGAGCGTACCGAGCATCGAAACCAGTGCGGAGACCGGCAGCGCATCACCGGCATTCCTGCCATAAAGACCGAAGATGGTGACCAGGAGTTGCTGATGGCGCACCGGGGGTGCCGGGACGGCGAACATTGAAGGACCCTCATTTCCGCGCCAGGTAAGGCGCCAGTCATGTTCATCATAGGTGCGGAACCATCAATGGCCAGGAAGGGCGGAGGCCATGGATAACCAAGGATAAGAAATGTCCTCCTTCACTCGTATTCAGAAATAACTTTACCAAGTTAAGTTAATCACCTAATGTGAGGGCGATGGCGATGCACAGCCGCATCCCCAAAGAAGACAGGACCACATTGAAACCTTCAAGTGAACTTCTTCGCCGCCTCCGTAAGTGCGGCGCGACCCTGCTCATAGCTGTCCTCGCAGCCTCAACCTCTACTGGCGCCATGGCCGTCACCCCGTCCACCGAAAGCAGTTCCGGCCCTCCGCAACGGCTTGCCCTCACAGATCCCGATGCAACTCCCCGTACCGCAGCGCTTTTTTCCTACCTGCATTCCCAACAAGGCAAAGGCATCCTGTTCGGGCACCAGCAGGACACAGAGTTCGGCGTGACGTTTCCCGCTGGGAGTGCCGACGGTTTTCAGTCTGATGTGAAGTCGGCTACAGGAGATCACCCTGCTGTCTTCGGCTGGGATTTCGGGCACGACGGCAACGGTTCAGCACCGGGCAGCCCAACGCCGGAGGAGAACCTCCAGCACACTCTGGAACTGGTCAAGGCGGCAGACAAAATCGGGGGTGTCCAGACCTTCTCGGCCCATATGGACAACTTCGTCACGGGCGGCGCCTTCAACGACACCGACGGCGGAGTGGTTCCGCGGATCATGCCGGGGGGCGATAAGAACCAGCAATTCACTGACTACCTGGACAGAATAGCCCGACTCGCAAAGGCGGCAGTTGCCGATGACGGAAGTGCAATCCCCATAGTGTTCCGTCCTTTCCACGAAAACGCCGGTTCCTGGTTTTGGTGGGGCGCCGCCCACGCCTCATCCGCCCAATACATCGAGCTGTTCCGCTACACCGTTGAGTACCTGAGGGACATCAAGGGTGTCCACAACTTCCTGTACGCATATTCACCAGGCGGTGGATTCAGCGGAACCAACGATGTCTTCATGCGCACGTATCCTGGCGATGACTTCGTGGACGTCCTCGGATACGACAACTACGACAGCTCCGGCGGCTCCCAGCAGTGGCTGGATGGACTCGTGGCGGACCTCGGCATGATCTCCCGCCTCGCTGATGAACGAGGGAAAGTGGCAGCACTGACAGAATTCGGTGTCAGCGGGGCCCTCAAAGCCAATGGGCAGAACCCGGATCCCAGCTGGTACAGCCACGTGCTCGCCGCCCTCAAAGCCGATCCTGCCGCCAGGAGGATGGCCTGGATGCTGACATGGACCAACTACGGTACTGATCAATTTTTCGTTCCGTACCCGGCTACGGGCCAGCTGGCGGAGCACGAAATGCTGACGGATTTCCGTGCCTTCGCAGCAGATGACTTCACAGTGTTCAGCAAGGACGCCTCTTGGAGTGACGTATGGCAGCGAAAGGTCAAGACGTTCAGCCACGCCCCTGCAATGCACGTGGTGTCACCTGTTGATGGGTCACGGATTACGGAGACGGAAACCACCGTCCGTGTCCGTGTCAGCGACGCAAAACCCAAGACTGTGTGGTTCACGTGGGGCGATGACCAAACCACACACCCACTGGCTTACGACGCGGAGTCAGGCTATTTCACCGGCACATTGACTGTGCCTGAAACTGCCTTGGTGAACCAGCGGACCAGCTTTGCCGTTACAGCGGAGCTGCCGGGGAAGGACCCGCTCACGGCACAGCAGCAAATCGTCCTCGGCGCAAAGCCTCCAGCGGCTCTCGGAGTGGTGGACGATTTTGAAGGGTATGCCGACGACCACGAACTTCGTGCCACATACAGCGCGGTGGGAGCCAACACCATCTCGCTTTCCACCAGCCCTGTTGGAAGTGGAGAACGTTCGTTGCGGTTCGACTACGACTTCAGATTGCAGAACTACACGGGAATCACCCGACGCATTGATGGTGACTGGTCAGGCTTCAACGCACTGTCCTTGTGGTTGCGGCCGGACGGGTCCCAGCAAAAGCTGGTTCTCCAGCTGGTCTGCGGCGGCGTCGCCTACGAGGCTTACCCATCCCTCAGCGGCACGGAAGGGCAAACCATCAGTATCCCCTTTGCGGATTTCCGGCCAGCACCTTGGGATACGGCAAATGCTGAGCGGCGTATCACCGCCGAAGACCTCAAGGACCTGTCCCAGTTCAATGTATTCATCAACCAAGTACCTGAAGGGCATTCCACCAACGGGACGATTTACCTGGACGAGCTGAAGGCTGGCTAAGCGGGCTGGGGAACAACGGGCTGGTTCAGGCTCTGCTGGAGCATGAGGGCGGCAGCGCCAACGGATGCAGCATCAGTGACCTGACTGGACAACCTGACTGTTACCCCATGCTTGGGCGAGGCAAAGGCTTCCTTGCGGAGCCGCTGCTCCACCACCGGCAGGTAGAGCGATCCTGCAGTCGTAAACGATGGGCCCGCGAACGTCACAGAATCCAAATCGAGGATATTCACCAACGCGAGTACTGCATCAGCCACGAAATCCGCGGACTCCCGGACAAGTTCCATGGACAAGGGGTCACCATGGACGGCTGCCGTTGCAATGGCTGCGAAGTCACTGAAGGGATCGTTGTCCTTGGTGAGTTTTGCCGTCGTCGTCCGTCCGCCTGAAACGGCGGCCCTGGCTCGTTCGGCAACAGCTCGTGGTCCCGCGACTTCCTCCAGCGTTAGCCCTGCTCTTCGGTCCCCTTGGAAACGTACGCTTCCAAGGGGACCGCTGTTTGAGCTGGCACCCCGGTAAAGTGCTCCCGATATCAGCAACCCGGCGCTGATACTGGCGCCCATGTAAAGCGTGCAGTGTGCGGTGGCGTTGGGTATGGTGCCGCTCCAAAAGTCGCCCATTGCCGCAGCAGTGGCAACATTGTCCAGCAAGGCAGGCAAGCCCGAGGCCTTCCCCAGCGCTTCGCGGACAGGGAATCCCTGCCACAACGGGAGGCTGGGAGAAACCAGTATCGAGCCGGAGTCAACGTCCAGGGCTCCCGGGGCCACCAAGCCGATGCCGGCCACGACGCTCCGGTCCACGTTCGCCAGACGGAGCAGGACGGTCACATGGTCAGCCACGTCTTCAACCACTTCCTCCGGAGTTCTGGACCGCGCACCCCTGACGCGCGTCCGCGCCAGGACAGAACCTGCCGCATCCGTTACAAGGACCACGATCCAGTCCGCACCGAGCTGAACCCCCACGCTGCAGCGGGCCCGTGGATTCAGCCCGAGAAGGACCCGGGGCTTGCCTTTGGCCCCGGTGTAGGTGCGCTCCCCGGTCTCCACCAAAAGCCCCTCCACCAGCAGGGACCGGACAAGATTGGAAATGGAAGCCTGCGTCAGGCCCGTTCGCTCAGCGAGTTCGACCCGGCTGACTGGACCCTCGGCCCTGACCCGGTCAAGGATCAGAGCCCTGCTGGTTGGCGTGATGGACGAGGAATGCAGGACGGTCATGGACGCTTCAGGGCTCGGCTCATGTGCTAAGTATTGCCGGTCAAAGCCATACTTAGCACATGGACAACGTCGCATCGGCAAGCCCCCGGCCACCACGATTCGGGGTTGCAGTGCAAAGCAAGAATGGCCCCCACGGCACGGATCCGTTCTTTGAGGAACTGTTGACCGGCATGGAAGAGGCCTTGGACCGGCACGGAGCGACGGCCTTCCTGCGCCAATTCAGTTCCTATCAGGAGGAGCTGAACGCCTATCCGCAATGGGCCCAAAGCGGTGACGTGGATGTGGTGGTAATTGTGGACTCCCAAGACGATGACTCCCGCGCGGAGCGGTGCTTGGAGCTCGGGTTGCCCGTGGTCATACTGGGCGGCCCACCGACCGCCGGCGCATCCTTGGTGGACGTGGATAACTCCGGAGCCATGGAGATGGCCGTGGACTTCCTCGCGGGTTTGGGCCACAAAGTGATCGGACGTGTTTCCGGACCGGGACACCTTCACCACACAAAGTCCAGGAGCACGGCCTTCAATCAGGCTGT
Source organism: Paenarthrobacter sp. 10L420 (assembly GCF_056395385.1). Lineage (NCBI taxonomy): Bacteria > Bacillati > Actinomycetota > Actinomycetes > Micrococcales > Micrococcaceae > Paenarthrobacter > Paenarthrobacter sp. 10L420. The sequence goes on from NZ_JBFTJK010000003.1 coordinate 36,535, forward strand.
TGCCCAACGTAACATCAAAGGTCTGTCTGCAGAGGGCGACTATTCGGCTGAATCGGGTCGGCAACGAACTCGGGAGATACTGTCGGCAGCCGAGCCTCCCAGTGCTGTGATCTACGAAAACAGCATGATGGCAGTAGCTGGATTGGGCGCAGTTCAAGACCTGGGCTTGAACGTACCTGAGGACGTTTCCTTGCTCGCCTGGGATGACGGGCCCAACTGTCGTCTCGCCTCTCCACCCCTTTCGGTCATCAGTCTGGACGTGTATGAACTGGGGCAGACGGTGGCGGACGTATTGATGAAAACACATGCCGGGGCGGTCCAGACCGTGGTGCACGTACCCACTGGCCGCATAGTGCGGCGCGGCAGTACGTCGGAATGGCCGGGTACGGGGCCTGCACCTTCATAGGGAGACCCCGCACCCGTACCGGGCGCCTAAACCACGGGCGTCAAAACCACACGGCGCCTAGACCGCCGGGCGCCAAAACCACCAGGCGGCTAGACGCTTTGCACGTGCAGAACCAGCGCTTGGGCTGGCCACAGCAAGGGAATCTGCAAGCCTTCCCGGACAAGGACACTCCCCGGAAGCGTCACTTCACCTGCTGACACCCAAGGCGGCGTGATCCAGCCGCGGCGGGCCTCGCCCAATTCCTTGCGAAGCCGGACGCGATAGCGCGTGGAAACGTCCAATCCGTGCAAACGAACCTTCTCCGGCAGGGCGTCTTCCAGAGTCGCCACTGAGGCGATGGTCCACACTCCCTCGCTCTTATCCGGAAGGACGGCTCCCGTCACCCGCAAGGCAGGGTCCAGGACATCGCCGTGTACCGACGTTCCTGTATGCAGCACGTGACGGAGCTCTTTGTATAAGGCAGCGAAGCCCCGCACAGTCTTAAGCTCTTCAGGGCTGCATTCCAGGAGGTTCCACTCAAAGCCTGCGGAGCCCATCAAGCTGGTGGCGGCCCGGTAAGAGAAGTCCACGGTCCTGCCTGAACTATGGGAAGTGGTGGGTCCAACGTGGCCTCCCACCATTTCCGGGGGCAACAGCAACTGGGTCCACCGCTGGATGTCCTGCCGCTCCACAGCGTCATTGGAGTCCGAGGCCCAAACCCTGTCCGCGAACTCCAGAATGCCCAGGTCCGTCCTCGCCCCTCCGCTGGAACAGGACTCGATTTCCAGGCCAGGGTGGGTTTCCTTGAGCTCACGTATCAGCCGGTAGGCCGCCAATGTGTGCTCATGGGTGCCCGGCTTCCCAGGTCCGCCCACCGTGCCCGCATGTACAGGTTCCACGAGGTCCCGGTTGTGGTCCCACTTGATGAAGTCGATTCCAAGCTCATCAATGAGCGCGCTCATTTGACCGCGGATGTGCTCATAGGCGCCGGCGTTGGCCAGATCCACAACAAATTGCGTACGCCAGGACAAATCGTTCGGAGACTGCCAGACGTGGTCCGGATTGTGCAGCAGCCAGTCAGGATGCTTCCTTGCAAGATCCGAGTCCAGGTTCACCATTTCGGGCTCGAACCACAGCCCGAACTGCATTCCAAGCTCATGGACGCGTTTCGCCAAAGGACCCAGTCCCTGGGGCCAAACAGCGTGATCCACTGTCCAGTCTCCCAATCCCTTGGTGTCGTCACGCCTGGCCATGAACCAACCGTCATCGAGGACGAACCTTTCGACTCCAACTTCGGCAGCGCGTTCCGCCAACCGTGTCAGCGTGGCCGGGTCGTGGTCGAAGTACACGGCCTCCCAGGTATTCAGCACCAAAGGCCGGGTGCTGGCCGGGTGCTGCTCCCGCGAGCGCAGGGATTGGTGGAAGCGGGAAGACAAGCCATCAAGCCCGGCATCGGACCACGCGAACCATGCCTTAGGTGTGCTGTAGCTTTCGCCAGGTGCCAACCGCATTTCGCCCGCACGCAGAAGTTCGCCGGCCCCCAGCAGCGTGACCGATTCGGTCATCCGGTCCGTGCGGTACGTGCAGTCGGCGCTCCAGCCCAAGTGGACGGCCCACATCTCCCCGGTCCGGTTCTTAGGCTTATCAAGGCTCGCGATTTCCAGGTGCGGAGCATCATGTCCGCCACGGCCGCGCCTTGTTTCCCGGCTGACCGCACCCCTGGGCATCCCGATCGTGAAGGGCGCTTTCTCCCGCGTCCACCGACCGGAAAACGAGGTCAGCCAGTCTGCGGTCTTCGGCACGGGCATGGTTGCTTCCAGCCAATGGACGTCAAGGGCGGCCGCTCCTTGGTTCACCAGGCGGTGCACCACCGTGACCACCCCGCCTGGCGTCAAGGCAAGCGCGCTGTGAATTTCCAGACCGTTGGCGATGTCAGCGGCAGTGACTTCCACCTCGTAGTCGCTGGCATCGACGTCGGTTACCGTCCACCGCGGAAAGACCGGCGCGCCCTCCCGGGTGACTACCAACCCGGGTCGACCTGCCCAGCCATCACCTTCCTGCGGCAGAATGCTGAGCTGCCACGCGGCGTCGAGCGTTCCGGGCGGCGTTTGGCGAGCGCTGGCAAGCACCAAAGCGTCGAGGTCACCGCTCTCCAAGGGCCCGATGTCCGCACCCCAATGCAGGACGGAGGGCAGGCCCGTTGGCAGATGCCTAAGGACGAGGCTGACGCCATCGCGGCGCAGCATGGTGAACTGCTGCACCTGCTGCAAGGGCTCTAAAAGTTGGGACATGCGTTCCTCCGGGATCGTTCAGGGGTTGAGGCTGGCAAATTGTTGATGGTTGTGTCCGTGAAAGTACGACGGCGGAACGGGCTTCCGCTCCTTGGTGGCGCTGGCCGTTCGGAGTACCTGCAAAGAGCCTCCGATGGCGGCGGCGAGCGAACCATGCGAGGACAGGACGACGTCGATTGGCTGCAGCTCGCGGTTGAAGGCGGCGGCGTTGACGGTTGCCGAGATCGTGTCGCGGATGAGCGGGCCGGCCGCCGAGAAGGCTGGCCCGGCAAGCACCACTGTGCTGAGGTCGAAGAGGTTCACCAAGGTCACTGCGACCTGTCCTAGCCCGCGTGCCGCGTCCTGGAGCAAAAGCCGGGCAGGGGCATCACCGGCCATCGCCGCCGATGAAATGAGTTCAAAATCGTTGAGCGTTTCCGCGGGATTGTCCTTGAGTCCCAAGCGGTCACGTAGCGCCACGTCCCCCACGGCCTTGGCCACTACAGCAGCTGCGCCGCAGAGATTCTCCACGCATCCCCTGTTGCCGCATTCACAGAGCGGTCCGTCTGCGTCGAGGGTGATGTGGCCAATCTCCACCGTGTTGGAGCCACTTCCGCGATATACCTCCCGGTTCACTACGGCTCCGCCACCCAGGCCACTTGCCATGTAGATCACTCCGAAAGAATCGGCGGCGACGTCCCCTAGCCATTGCTCGCCTATCGCGGCAGCAGTGGCATCGTTCTCCAGGATCACGGGCAGTCCAGTGAGCCGTGACAGCGACGGGACGAGCGGATGGCCGTACCACTGCGGACCGGGACGGGGCGCAAGAAGAGTGCCCTTGATCCTGTCCTGCGGACCGTGCGTGACAAGGCTTATTCCGAGCACACTCTCGAGCGGCACCTCCTGGACCTCAAGGAGTTTGTGGATGTGGGCAGCAAGAATCTGAAGCATCTCTTCAGGGCTGTGGCTCCCTGATCCTTGGAGCGTCTTTTCTGCCACCAAGCGCCCGGTGAAGTCGGCGAGAACCACGGAGCTGGTGCATCGATCCATTTGGACCCCCACTGCGTAGTGTGCTTGAGCCCGGAGCCTGAGGAGCCGTCTGGGCTGCCCACCTGTTGAGCGGGACTGCCCCACCTCCCGCACCAGGCCGTCGTCGAGCAGTTCGCGGATCACGTTGGTGATAGTGCCCGGCGTCAGGCCCGTGGCACCTACCAGTTCCACCCGGCTGACCGTTCCCCGAGTGCGCATGATGTCCAGCAACCTGGCCCGGGTTGATGGGCCCGGCGGTGGATGCGGCGTAATGGTCCTCACCCTTCTCCTCTTCAAATCTGTAACAGTGGCTGGGTTCATAATAACTTGACTGACTTAATTTAATCACCTAACTTTTTCATAGGTCGTGATCCACGGCACATAAAAACCCCAGCCGGTCATAGCGGTCCGGCTAGATGAAAGGGACCAGGGATGCTCCTCAACTTTCCAAACCGGGCTGCCAAACTTCGGCGCAGCACCCTTGCAATGGCCGCCGGCGCGACTGCACTCGGCCTCCTCCTCAGCGGTTGTTCAGGCGGCGGAACCAGCGCAGCAGGCGACTCAACACTGATCGCATACACCGGTCAGGCCGGCGACTACCAGATCAACTTCAACCCGTTCTCGCCCTCCCAGGTAGCGGGGCCGGGGGCTATCTTCGAGCCGCTCTTTTACCAAAACAAGGCGGCAGCAGATGCCAAGCCTGAGCCACTCCTCGGCAAGGAATTCACCTGGAACGAGGCCGGCACCCAGCTCTCCGTCACTCTTCGCGAGGGCGTGAAATGGAGCGACGGCGAAGCCTTCACGGCAAATGACGTGGCCTTCACCTTCAACCTGCTCAAGCAACATCCCGCGCTGAACAGCTTGGGATTCAAGGGAACCGTGAACGTGGTGGACCCTAACCACGTCACGTTCGTGTGGGACAGCCCCGCCTTTGTCACAGGACCGGACATCCTCACGCAGGCCGTTATTGTTCCCGAGCACATCTGGTCAAAGATCAACCCCGAGACCGACGTCGTGGAAAAGCCGGTAGGGACTGGCGCCTACCAGTTGGCGGACTTCAAGCCCCAGGCATTTACGCTGAAGGCCAACCCCACCTACTGGGGCGGCGAACCGGCCGTCAAGAACGTTCGATACATCGCCCTTTCCGGCAACACCGCAGGTGCTGACGCCATCGCTTCAGGCACCATCGACTGGCAAACCGGCCCTGTTCCGGACATTCAGAACGTGTCCAAGAATTTCCCCAAGTATGAGAAGCAAACAGTGGCCCAAAGCCAGCAGGTCCTGGCCGCCTGCGCCAACGCGGACCTTGGCTGCACAGGACCGCAGACAGACCCGGCAGTCCGGAAAGCCCTCTACCTCGCCATCGACCGCACCCAGCTGAACAAGCTGGCCTACGAGAACACGGCGTCACCCATCTCGCCGTCATTCGCCCTGACCGACACCCAGGCTGAATGGATCTCGACGGCGGTGAAGCCCACCACTGCGCCCGAAACAGCTGATACCCAGGGGGCACAACAAACCCTGGAGGCAGCCGGATGGGCCAAGGGCTCAGATGGAATCTACGCAAAGAACGGCCAGAAGCTCAGCCTGACCGTTGAGGTCGTGACGGGATGGACGGACTACATCACCGCAATCCAGACCATTTCCGAGCAGGCCAAAGCCGCTGGAATCGACGTCCAGGCTTCGCAGTCTTCCTGGAACGAGTGGACCGACAAGCGCAGCAAGGGCAAGTTCCAGCTGGCCATCGATTCGCTGTACCAAGGGCCAGCGGCAGACCCTTACTACGTCTACAACTACTTCTTCTCCTCCGCCACCTCGGCGCCAGTGGGCCAAACTGCAGGCACGAACTACGCGCGGTACTCAAACCCAGCAGTCGACGCAGCCCTGGAATCGGTCAAGAACCTCCGTTTCGACAACAAAGCCGAACGGCAGAAGCAGTTTGACATCATCCAGGCGGCCATCCTCAAGGACATGCCTTACATCCCCGTGGTAACCGGAGGCACCACCAGCATCTGGAACAAGGCCAAGTTCACTGGCTGGCCCAGCGAAGAGAACATGTATGCCTTCCCCGCAGTCTGGTCCCGCTTGGATGCTGCCCAAATCTTCAAGTCCCTCAAGCCCGCTGAAGGCTAAACAGTGAACTACGTCATCCGAAAACTGGGCTTCTATGCCGCAGCTCTCTGGGCGGCCTTGACCCTGAACTTCATCATCCCCCGGATGTTGCCAGGCAATCCCGTGGACATCCTGCTGGCCAAGCTCCAACAGCGGGGAGGCAGCATCACCGCTGAGACGCGCCAGTCCTACGCCATCCTCCTGGGTGGTGATGACTCGCAGCCCATCCTCGCGCAGTACTGGTCTTACCTGAGCAACATCTTCCGGGGCGATCTCGGAGTGTCCATCAGCTACTTCCCGGCTAAAGTTACGGACGTCATCGGAGCATCAATGCCGTGGACAGTGATCCTGGTAGGCGTCTCCACCATCATTGCCGCCACCCTGGGAATCCTGCTCGGAGCCTTCGTTGGCTGGAGGCCCGGTACGTGGCTGGACTCCTTGGTTCCAGCGACAACGCTTCTTGCCGCCGTCCCCTACTTCTGGCTCGCCTTGGTGCTGGTGTACATCCTCTCCCGTGGACTCGGCCTCTTCCCGGGCCAAGGAGGCTACAACGTGGTCCTCGACCCCGGATTGAACGGCCCTTTCATCCTCTCGGCCATAGAACACGCAGTCCTTCCTGCCCTGACCATTGTCATCGCATCCCTCGGAGGATGGCTGTTGGGAATGCGCAACATGATGGTCTCGACGTTGTCAGAGGACTATGTCCTCACGGCCCGGGCCAAGGGACTTCCGGACCGCTGGATCCTGCGTAACTACGCTGCCCGTAACGCGGTTCTCCCGTCCGTTGCCGGTTTTGCCATCTCGCTCGGGTTCGTCGTCTCGGGCTCCGTGGTGACCGAGCAGGTCTTCTCATACCCGGGAATCGGATCGCGGCTGCTGGCGGCAGTGACCAACAACGATTACGCACTCATGCAGGGCGTGTTCCTGTACATCACCATCGCTGTCCTCGCAGCGAACCTCCTGGTCGACCTCCTCTACAGCCTGGTCGATCCCCGGACACGGGCCAAAGGCTAAGGAGCGCAACCCACATGACCAACATCCAGTCCATATCAGGGCAGGCAAACGCAACGGAAGAACTGGCCACCATGGCCCGCGGTCGCGGCCAACGGCCCAAACCGGCCTGGCGCCTCATGCTCCCCACCCCAACCCCGTGGCTGATCACAGGCCTGGCCCTCATCGGATCCATCATGGTTTTCGGTGCCATCGGCCCCTTGTTGGTGGGCGATCCCGCCGCCATCAGCAACATAGGACTCAGTGGGCCCACTGGCGAGCACTGGCTAGGCACCACGCAAACCGGGCAGGACGTCTTGGCTCAGCTTGCCCATGCAACCCGCGGATCACTCCAGATCGGCTTCCTGGTAGGTGTTCTTGCAACCGTCCTCTCCGCGTTCTTTGGCATCTACGGCGCCTACATCGGTGGATTCGCAGATGAGGTCTTCTCCCTGCTCTCCAACGTGTTCCTGGTGATCCCGGGCCTGCCGCTGGTCATCGTGATCTCCGGCTTCGTGCCTCGCGAGAGCCGCGGATTATGGACCATCGCAGTGGTCCTTGCCCTGACCAGTTGGGCCGCGTCGGCCAGGGTCCTTCGCGCACAAACCCTGTCCGTGAGGAATCGCGATTACGTTGCAGCGTCGAGGGTTTCCGGCGAGCGCGCGTGGCGCGTTATCGCCGTCGAAATCCTGCCCAACCTTCTGCCGGTTCTCGCGTCCCAGTTCGTGTTCTCCGTGATCGCGGCGATTCTCGGCGAAGCCGGATTGTCGTTCCTTGGACTAGGTGCCTCAAGTTCGTCCACCCTCGGCACCATGCTGTTCTATGCGCAGAACGGGTTCGCCCTGCCGTTGGGAGCGTGGTGGTGGTTCCTCCCGCCAGGGCTGATGATCGCCCTCTTCGGCATGGGACTCTCGCTGATCAACTTCTCCATAGACGAGATCATCAACCCGAAACTCAAGAATGTCCGGCTCGTGCGGAAACGCGCACGGCAGGCTGCCCGGATCGAAAAGAAGGCTGTGACCTCATGAGCGCCGACCTCGCACTCGGGCAAGCGCCCGTCCGCACAACCCGCGGACCCGTTCTAACGGTCAAGAACCTGAGCGTCGTCTATGAGACGGATCATCCAGTGCCAGCTGTCAAGAACGCAAGCTTCGAGCTGGGCCGCGGTGAGATCCTTGGCCTGGCTGGCGAATCCGGCTGCGGTAAGACCACGTTGGCCTACGCCATCAACCGCCTCCACCAACCCCCAGCCCGTATCGCATCCGGTGAAGTCACCTTCCACGACCGCGACGGCCACGACGTGGACCTCCTGGAGTTGGAGGACGAGGCCCTGCGCCGCTTCCGCTGGTCAAAACTGTCCATGGTTTTCCAGGGTGCCATGAACGCGCTGAACCCTGTCCGCACCGTCGGCAACCAACTGGACGATACGCTCCGTGCGCACGAGCCGAGCCTCCGCAAGGCGGCACGGCAGGCCCGCTGCGCCGAAGTGCTCAGGCTCGTGGGTGTAGACCCCCAGCGCCTGCGTTCCTACCCGCATGAATTATCAGGAGGGATGCGGCAACGCGTCATGATCGCCATGGCCATGCTCCTGGAACCGCAGGTCATGATCATGGACGAACCCACCACCGCACTTGATGTGGTGGTCCAGCGGGACATCCTGCGGGAGATCGTGAGGCTGAAAGAGGAGCTGAACTTCGCCGTCGTATTCATCACGCATGACCTGCCGTTGCTTCTGGAAATCAGTGATCGCATCGCCGTGATGCTGCGGGGCGAGATTGTGGAATTGGACAGCGCGGAGTCGCTCTACCGCTCAGCGTCCCATCCCTACACCCGCAAACTTCTCGCCTCGTTCCCCAGCCTCAGCGGCGGCCGGGGCGCGTTCATCCGTTCCGGCGAGGACTCTGGCTTTGGCGGGAACTACGACTTCGAGGAGCAGCCATGACATCCGTCTCCGTGACCAACCTGACCAAGGAATACACGCTTCGAGAGGGATTTCGACGGCGGTCCTTGCGGGCGGTGGACCGCGTCAGCTTCGATTTGCTGCCAGGCAAAACGGTGGCCTTGGTAGGGGAATCAGGATCGGGGAAGTCAACCATCGCCAAGTTGCTGACCCAGATGGAGAAACCGACATCCGGCTCGGTCTCTGTTCAGTTGGATGATAAAACCCCTGTGCTCGGATCTGTCTATCGTCGTCACGTGCAAATGGTGTTCCAGGACCCCTTTGCCTCGCTGAACCCCTTCCATTCGATCGAACACCACATCGCCCGGCCCTTAAGGATCCACGGGCGCACACGGACGGCCGCTGAAACACACCACCGCGTTCTGGAGATGCTCGAACGCGTGAACCTGACGCCCGCAGAAGTGATCGCCGCCAAGCGTCCACACGAGCTTTCCGGTGGTCAGCGCCAGCGGGTTGCCATCGCCCGCGCTTTGGCACCCGGTGCCCAGGTGTTGATCGCCGACGAGCCCGTATCCATGTTGGACGTCTCCATCCGCCTGGGCGTATTGAACCTGCTGGGACGGTTGCAGCGCGAAGACAATCTCGCAGTCCTCTACATCACCCATGATCTGGCCACTGCCCGGCATTTCTCCGATGAAATCCTTGTCCTTTACAGGGGCAGGGTGGTGGAGCGCGGGCCCTCGGATGATGTCATCCTCAACCCACAGCACCCCTACACCCAGCTGTTGGCCCAGGCTGCCCCGGATCCGGAACGCGTTGGCAAAGTGGCTGCCAGCGAGCTTCCGCCGGATCGTGACGCCATAGACAACACTGTGTGCTTCAACCACTTCAGCAAACGGTGGGTACATATGGACGAAATAGCCGCAGAACTTCCTACTCTCGAACACAACTAGGACCAAGAAGATGATCTCGACGCCATTGAATGACGGTTGGACAGTAGCTCCCGTGGCTGGACCGGTACCAGCTGAAATCCCTGCACGCGTGCCGGCCTTAGTACCCGGGTCCGTACATACGGACCTACTGCGGGCTGGACTCATCCCGGATCCTTATCTGGACTCAAATGAGAAGAAGCTGCAGTGGATGCACCACGTCGATTGGTGCTACGAGCTGCCACTGACGCTCCCCGTTCCTGGGGAAGGCGAGCGCGTCGACCTCGTTTTCGATGGCGTGGACACGGTCGGCAGCATCAAGCTCGGGGACGTCGAGCTGGGACGCACGGCGAACATGCACCGCTCGTATAGGTTCGATGCCAGATCCGCTGCTGATGGAACAGGGAAAACACTGGCCGTCACGCTGCGTTCCGCTACCGCTTACGCCGAGGAACTTCGTGCAGCCTTGGGTGACCGCCCCAGCGCGTATCACCCCGTGCCATTCAACTTCGTCAGGAAAATGGCGTGCAGCTTCGGTTGGGACTGGGGTCCGGATCTGAGGACAGCAGGGCTGTGGAAAGAAGCCAGGATTGAGCGCTGGTCCGTGGCGCGGATAGCCCAGGTTACTCCGCTGGTCACTGTAGCTCCCGATGGAACAGGATCCGTGGAGCTTCGGGTCTTGATTGAGCGCTCCGGGCTTGGCCATGAGGGTGAGCTTGCCTTGTCAGCCACCGTTTTGGGGCAAGCAGTCACCGCAGCAGTCCCAGTTGGCAGTGATTCCGCCGTCCTGAGGCTGGAGGTTCCCAATGCTCCGTTGTGGTGGCCCGCTGGCTACGGTGATCAGCCCTTGGCCGAGCTACAGGTCCGTCTGAACGAATCCAGCGGCGTCGAACTTGATTCATGGGAACGCCGGATCGGTTTCCGTAACGTGGACCTCGATACCAGCAAGGACGAGACTGGCACGGCCTTCACCCTCAGCGTCAACGGCACACCCGTGTTCGTCAAGGGCGCCAACTGGATCCCGGATGATCATTTGCTGACCCGGATCACGCGTGACCGGATCGAGCGTCGAGTGGATCAAGCCCTCGGAGCGAACATGAACCTGCTCCGCGTGTGGGGTGGAGGGATCTACGAAACAGAAGACTTCTACGAGGCCTGCGATGAGCGTGGCGTTCTTGTGTGGCAGGATTTCCTGCTCGCCTGCGCTTCCTACCCGGAGGAGTCACAGGTCTGGGAGGAGATCGAGGCGGAGGCCCGCGAAAACGTGGTTCGGCTCTCTTCCCACCCTTCCCTGGTGGTCTGGAACGGCGGAAACGAAAACGTCTGGGGCCACGAAGATTGGGGCTGGAAGGAAGAGCTGGGAGGACGGAGTTGGGGTGATCTCTATGCCCACGAACTCCTCGGCGGGATCGTTGCTGAGCTTGATCCCACACGCCCTTACTGCGATAACAGCCCCTACTCCCCCGGCCAGAAGCCGGAGGACATTCACCCGAACGATCCCGATCACGGCACGCATCACCAGTGGGAGGTGTGGAACAGGATCGACTACTCCGAATACCGGAGCGAGATTCCCAGGTTCTGCTCCGAATTTGGGTTCCAGGGCCCTCCGACCTGGCGCACTCTGAGCGACTTTGTGCACGCAGTCGACGGCGGCCCGCTGGCTAATGCAGCCAACGGGAAGGAGGACCAGAATTTCCTGGTCCATCAGAAAGCGGACGACGGCAACGGAAAGCTGGATCGAGGCCTGGAGCGGCATCTGGGCATACCCGCCGACTTCCAGGACTGGCACTGGGCTACCCAGCTCAACCAGGCACGCGCAGTGCGATATGCGATTGAGCATTACCGCTCATGGTGGCCCCGCACGGCAGGGGCCATCGTGTGGCAGCTCAACGACTGCTGGCCCGTCACCTCCTGGGCGGCAGTGGACTCGGAAGAAAGGCCCAAGCCCCTGTGGCATGCCCTGCGACTGGCGTACGCACCACGGATCATCTCCCTCGGAGACCGTGATGGCCAGTTGGCGGTCTCCTTGGTGAACGATACGGACGAGACCTGGAGCGGTCCCTTGACCCTTTGCCTGCAGACGCTCGATGGTGCAGTCCGGAACGAACACGAAGAACTGGTGGAAGTTCCCGCCCGCGCCGTGCTCACGCTGCCGGTTCGGCAGGATTTGTCGACACCCGAGGACCCCTCCAACGAAGCCTTGGTGGTCAGCCTCGGACCGGAGCGCGTTGTCCACACGTTCGTGGAAGACATCAGCCTTCGACTCAACCCTGAGCCGTTGGAAGCCTCGGTCAAGGCGGTGAAAGGGGGTTACGCGATCAGCGTGAAGGCAACATCGCTGGCCCGTGACATCACCCTCCAGGTGGATCGTGTAGATCCAGATGCCCGGGTCGACCATGCACTGGTCACCTTGCCTGCCGGTTCGGAATGGACGTTCATGGTAACCACCGGATCCAGTGTGGTGGATCCTTTGGACTTCATCTCGCCTGCCGTCCTCAGGACGGCAAACGATCTGCGCGCAGTGCCCACGGCGCCGCTCCCCGCGAACGCCGCCCTGGCTGTCTGATCCGTCATGAGAGATTACTTCGATGCGGAGCTGAAAACCGACGTCCTGCACCGCAGCCTGACTTCAGGTTGGCACATGCGCCTCCTTGCGGGACCAGCACCCCGCGGCGTATCCGGCCAGCTGATCCCCACGTCACGTCCTGGAGCCATCCGCCAGGATTTAGCATCTGCAGGCCTCTTGGCCAGCGCAACGGCGGAGTGGATTGCGCATTGTGGATGGGAGTACAGCCTGGACTTTCCTTGGCGAAGCACAGGGAAACCAAGCACCAAACTGATCTTCCACGGACTGACACCGTCCGCCTCGGCGAGCATCAATGGCCATGCACTTGGATCCAGCCCCGGCCGGGAACCGGTGCTCCACGATGTTGGCGCCTTCCTCCTGAACGGCATCAATACCCTCAAAATCACCGTCAATCCCGGCGCTTCATCAGGCGCCGGGAACAGCTGACCAACGAAAGCAATCCCTGTGATCCCTCCCTCCACCGTCGTCGCCATTGATGGCGGTCAGTCCTCCATCCGCGCCAGGCTACTGGCCGGGACAGCCACAAAACTGGAACGCGAATTTCCCCCGCTCCTCACCGATGGCCCTCTCATGCCCCAGCTCGAACGCGTCATCCGCTCAGTCCTCACAGGGCAGCCGGGGGAAGGAGTTCACGTTGCTGCAGCGCTTTCCGGCCTGACTCCCGCCAATGCTGACGCCGGAAGCATTTTGGCGGCCTGCGAAGACCTCGGCGTCACCGCGATCCGCTTGGCGCACGACTCCATCTCGGGCTACCTCGGCTGCCTTGGCGAGCGCGGTGGAGCAGCGCTGGCGGCCGGCACCGGCGTCGTGACCCTTGCGACCGGACCCGGCGGGTACTCGCGCGTAGATGGTTGGGGGAACATCATGGGCGACGCTGGAAGCGGGTACTGGATTGGGCGGGCAGGCCTGGACGCCGCCATGCGGGCGCACGACGGACGGGGACATCCGACCGCGATTCTCGAAGTGGTCCAGCAGGATTTCCCGGATGTAGAGACGGCCTACATTGAGATCCAATCCAAGCCCGAGCGGATCTCGTTCGTAGCCTCCTACGCCCGCACCATCATTGATCTCTCCGACCATGACCAGGTCTCGGCGCGGATCGTTGATCATGCCACCGATGAGCTGGCGTTATCCGTGGGCGCCAGCCTCCGCAACACCGGCTGGACGCCGGCGGACAACCCCTCCATCAGCTGGGTGGGAAAGATCCTGTCAAACCCAAGGGTTGCCTTGCCCTTGCAACGCAAACTGGAACAGGCCTGGCCAAACGCCGAGATCCTTGCACCTCTGGGAGGCCCCTTGGACGGCGTGGCACAACTGGCGACCCTTCCGACAGATCACCCTCTTCACGCGCTGCTGCACACGGCCTCGGTTCACACCGCGTCGTAGTGAGCCCACAAACCATAAGAAAAGGAACCATCCCGTGCATTTACTGACAGGCGCCCGGCGCTCCTATGACTGGGGATCCATCGCGGCCATGCCCGAATTCCTCAACCTGACTCCTGACGGGGAGCCCTTTGCCGAACTCTGGCTGGGGGCGCATCCCACAGGTCCATCCACCGTCGAAGCGCCCGGAGGAGCGGAAGGGCTGGATGAATTCGTCAGCCGGAATGAACGCAGGCACCTGGGAGAAAGGGTAATGGCAGGCTTTGGACGCTTGCCATACCTGGTCAAGCTCCTGGCGCCAGCAAAGCCACTCTCCATCCAGGTCCATCCGACGCGGGAGCTGGCCGAGCGCGGCTACCGCGAAGAAGAAAGCCGGGGAGTGCCCCTGTCAGATCCGCGGCGCAGCTTCAAGGATCGAAGCAACAAGCCCGAAATGGTCTATGCCATCACCGCGTTCGAGGGACTCGTCGGATTCCGGCCACTTGAAGAGATAGTGCGGCTCCTGGACGCCATTGCGGGGCCGTTGTCACCGGTGAGGGCACTGCTCAGTGACGTACGGGCTGAGGACGGGCTCAAGCTGATGCTGGAAACCATGGTCGGCCTGGACGCGGAAGTCATCAACGCTGTGGTCGGAATTTCTGCGTCCTCGGCCGCGTCTCATCCGGACCCTGACGTCCGGGCAGCGTGCGCGACGGTTGTCGAACTCGCACAACAGTACCCCGGCGACGTCGGCGCGGTAGTTTCCCTGGTGTTGAACCGTGTCCAGCTCGAGCCTGGCCAGCTCGTCTTTCTTGGCGACGGCGTTCCACATGCCTACCTTGGCGGATTTGGCCTGGAAATCATGGCCAACTCGGACAACGTCCTCCGGCTGGGCCTCACCTCGAAGCACATCGATATCGAGTCCATGCTCCATGCCATTGACTTCTCGTCCTGGGGCTTCGACGTTTCCACCGGGCCGGGCGACGCGGTGACACACGTGTTCGGACCTCCAGTCCCGGAATTCGCCCTCAGCATCACTCGCCCGAACCGATCAGCAGAAGGCAAGGTCATCCTGCCCGGCGACGGACCCCGCATCCTGGTCTGCCTCGACGGTGACATCACGGCCGCTACCAACGCCGCTCCCCATGGGCGAAGCATCACCAGGGGGCAGTCACTGTTCGTCTCCGCGGCCGACGGCGACATCACCGTCCGCGGGCACGGTACGCTAGCGCAGGCCTTCGTCCCGTAGGGGCACGTCCGCCGAGATGGCATTTAAACCCAATGCCAAGGCTCAACATTGGGGTTATCTGCCATCTCGCGAGGCTATTCGGCGGCCTGCACAGCGCGGACAAAATGTTCCGGCCAAGGCTGCGCGGCGGTGGTGCCGTTGGGGACATGGACCGTGGTGACCGTCCCGAAGGCGGCCACCTCGCTGCCGTCCGACGATGCACCCTGGTGAGTGACGCCGTCGGGCGTTCCGCCAGCATCTTCACGCGAGTGGCCGCGGACCTCGAAGGCCATGGTCAGCGAGGTCCGGCCGAGCGCGTGGATTTTCACCGTGGCGGTGACGCGCTGGCCGAACCAGAGCTTGGCCTTGTAGTTGATCACCTGCTGGACGCGAGGAGCGTTGGGAAAGTAGTCCGGCAGCTCCAGGGAGCGGAACAGCTCTGCCTCGGCGGCTTCCACCCATCGGAGGATGGCCGAGTTGTGTTGGTGGCCGGAGGCATCGGTGTCTACCCACTCAACCGTCCGCTCAACACTCGCTTCAGGAAACGCGTCCATGATTCTCCTAGTGGGTGCTGACTACCGCGGTCTCGTCGTCCGGATCCGCGACGTCGGCTCCCGCGCTGGGCGCAACAACTGTCACCTCGGGTTGCGGCTTCGGAATCATTGCGACGGCGGCTGCTGCCACCACTGCGATGCCCGCGAAGATCGCGAAGTTGGCCTCGAACGGCAGCTTGGAACCTGCAATCCAACCGCCGATCAGTGGTCCGGAGATCGCGCCCAGACGGGCAAAGCTGAGGGCCCAACCCGTGGCGGTACCGCGCACCTTGGCCGGGTAGTAATCTGCGATGTAGCCCGTGAGGACCAGCGACGTGGAGATGGAACCGATGCCTGCGAAGGCCACGAACAGCAGGTTGACCACCATGGTGTTGGGGAAGACGAGGAGCATGATGCCCAGGCCACCCAGGATGTAAAACACCACCAAGATGAGCTTCTTGCCGTACTTGTCTGCCGCACGGCCCAGGAGTAGGCCGCCGATGGCCGATGCCAAGCTGAAGACCAACAGGAACGTCAGGGACGAGCCGAGATCGTAACCGGCCTTCTTCATGATGCTCGGCAGCCAGGTGTTGAGCCCGTAGACGAGTACCAGGCCGCAGAACAGGGAGATCCAGAAGAACACCGTGGAGCGCAGGTACTTCCTGGAGAACATCGTGGTAATGGTCTTCCACCACGGATCGGCGGTGTGTGAGGCGGCCGGGGAACCGGGCTGCGCCACCGTTGCAACCGGCTGGTAGTCGGCGATCTCCAGCTTGGCAGCCAAGGCTTTGGCCTCCGTCTTACGTCCCTTGGACTCGAGGTACTCCAACGATTCGGGGAGGAACTTCCAAATGATGGGCAGCAGGACAATCGGCGCGGCACCAATAGCGATGACCGCCCGCCAGCCACCAACCGGCAGCACGAACATCGCAGCAAGCGCGGCCGCAACGATGCCCAGCGAGTAGCCCGAATACATGAGGCCGTAGTTGTAGGAACGCCTATTGGGAGCTGAGTACTCGATTGTCAGGGCTGCGGCCACGGGGATGACGCCGCCCATGCCGAGTCCCCCAATGAGGCGGAAGATGCCAAACAGCTCGGGCGTGGGAGCCCAGGCCGCACCTGCCTGGGTGATCGTGAAGATGACCATGGAAGCCAACAGCATCTTCTTACGGCCTACGAGGTCGCTGAGAGTCCCGATGAACAGGGCTCCAATAAGCATGCCGATCAAGGCATATGATCCCAGCCCACCCAGGGCAAGCGGGCTGAGGTTCCATTGCTTGTACTCGGCCAGCGCCGGAAGCACTGCCCCCAGAACGCCGACGTCGTAACCCTCAGCGAGGATGGCGAGCCAGCAGCAAATCAGCACCAAGCCGGTGGTGCGCTTGGGCACGTTCCAGTCATTAAGCGGTGCGGCGGCCATGGCTACTTCACCAACGCAGATGCAGTGGCGGACGCGGGAGTCCAGCGGAGGTGGGTGGTGGTTTGCTCGGCGTCGGGTTCCTTCAGCAGGGACAGGCGGGGGCGGACGGCGTCGGTGCGGGCGCTTGGGGGTTTGCGGCGGCCGGCGCGGAATTGCGGGATCCATTGGGCGCCGGGGCCGTGGTATTCCTGCTCAGCGGCGGCGTGCAAAGTCCATTGCGGATCGTAAAGGTGTGTACGGCCCAGGGCGATCAGGTCGGCACGTCCTGCGAGGAGGATCGAGTTCACGTCGTCGTAGCTGGAGATGGCGCCGACGGCGATCACGGCCACCCCGGCGGGGGCGGCGACTTCCTGGCGGATGCGGTCCGCGAACGGGGTTTGGTAGCTGCGCCCGAACGCAGGTTTTTCTTCCTTGGCGACCTGGCCGGTGGATACGTCAAGGCCTGCAGCACCGTGTGCCACGAACGCCTTGGCAATCTCGATCGAGTCGTCGGACGTGTTGCCGCCTTCGATCCAGTCCGTCGCAGAGATACGCACCGTGATCGGCTTGTTCGCAGGCCAAGCCGCGCGGACGGCGTCGAATACTTCCAGCGGGAACCGCAGCCGGTTCTCCAGGTTGCCACCGTATTCGTCGGTGCGCTTGTTGGAAACCGGAGAGAGGAAGGAGGACAGCAGGTAGCCGTGGGCGGCATGGATTTCGAGGAGGTCAAAGCCTGCCTCATCCGCGCGGACGGCGGAAGCGACGAACTCCGCCTTGATGGCATCCATCCCTTCGTGATCCAGCTCCACGGGAGTCTGGTTTTCGTTGCTGTACGGCAGTGCGGAAGGCCCGACGGCGGTCCAGTTGCCCGATTCGAGGGGCTGGTCGATGCCTTCCCACATGAGCTTGGTGGAGCCCTTCCGGCCGGAGTGGCCCAACTGGGCGCCGATCTTGGCGGTGGAGCGGGCGTGGACAAAGCCCACGATTTCCTTCCAGCTGTCCCGTTGTTCATCGGTGTACAGGCCGCTGCAGCCGGGGGTGATGCGCCCGGTTTCGGACACGCAGACCATTTCGGTCATGACCAGGCCCGCGCCGCCGAGGGCTTTGGAGCCGAGGTGGACTTTGTGGAAGTCCCCGGGGATCCCGTCGGTGGCGGAGTACATGTCCATCGGGGAGACGATGATGCGGTTCTTCAACTCCAGTTCCCCGATGCGGAATGGCTGGAACATCGCCGGCGCGACCTGGGCCAGGCCCTGGGATTCGGCGAAGTTCCGGTCCACGGCGTGGGCGAACTCCGGGTCGCGGAGACGGAGGTTTTCCTGGGTGATGCGGCGGCTGCGGGTCAGCAGGTTGAACGCGAACTGGGTCGGGTCCTGGTCCTTGTACTGGCCGATCCGCTCAAACCACTCCAGCGATGCCTGCGCGGCGCGCTGCGTGGAGGCGACCACGGGGCGCCGCTCGGCTTCATACGCTGCCAAAGCAGAGTCCACGTCCGGATGCTCGTGCAGGCATGCAGCCAGAGCAAGGGAGTCTTCCATGGCCAGTTTCGTGCCCGAGCCGATGGAGAAATGCGCGGTGTGCGCGGCGTCGCCGAGCAGGACAACGTTG
Organism: Paenarthrobacter sp. 10L420; assembly: GCF_056395385.1. Taxonomy (NCBI): domain Bacteria; kingdom Bacillati; phylum Actinomycetota; class Actinomycetes; order Micrococcales; family Micrococcaceae; genus Paenarthrobacter; species Paenarthrobacter sp. 10L420. The sequence continues at coordinate 54,867 of NZ_JBFTJK010000003.1, forward strand.
CCCTTGCGCCAGCTCTGGTTGCGGACCGTGGTGAAGTTGATCCACTTGGAGTTGTTGGTGAGGACCTCGTAGCCGTTCAGTTCTTCCGCGAAGATTTCACGGATTTTGGCAACGGCCTTCTCGTCGGAGACCCCGGGAGGGAAGACATCGTTGGCGGTCTCGTCGAAGCCGGCAGCCTGCCACACGTCCTGGTGCATTTCCACGATGAACGTCGAACCCTCATCGGAGTACGGGTAGCCGTGGATCTGCATGACACCCCACTCAGTTTCCTTCACGAAGAACTTGAAGGCCTCGAATACCTGGTCCGTACCGAGCCACATGAACTTGTTGCTCCGCGGGTCCAGGTCCGGGCCGAACGCATCGGCATACTTGGCACGAATCTGCGAGTTGACTCCATCAGCGGCGAGCACCAGGTCATAGTTTGCTTCGAGTTCCTCAATGGCAGGGGCCATTGTGCTGAACCGGACGTCGACGTTCAGTTCGATGCAGCGGCGCTGCAGCAGTTCCAACAGTTCCTTGCGGCTCATGGCCGCGAACCCCTGCCCGCCGACGGTGATCATCTGGTCGCGGAAGTGGATGTCGATATCAGACCAGCGCGCGAACCGACGGCTCATGTATTCGGCCACCACGGGATCGGCGTTTCCGATGCCCCCGAGGGTCTCATCGGAAAACACGACGCCGAAGCCAAAGGTGTCGCTGGCCGCGTTGCGTTCCCAGAGGGTGATGTCGTGCGACGGGTCCAGCTGCTTCATCAGTGCTGCGAAGTACAGGCCGCCCGGGCCGCCTCCAACGATTGCGATCTTCATGCTCATGCTCCTTCTCAAGCCTGGCTTTGGCCGGCGGGGGTAAGTTGTTGGGTTTCTGCTTCGCCTGTGGCACTCTCCTGGAGGAGGCCATCGCGGAGCTTGAAGTGCTGGAGTTTTCCGCTCGGATTGCGGGGCAACTCGGTGACGAAGCGGACATCGCGCGGGTACTTGTACGGGGCGATGGTCTGCTTCACGAAGTCCTGGATTTCCTTGCGTTTCGCAGCGTCGCCAATGACGCCCTCACGCAGGACGATGAACGCGCACACGATGCTCCCGCGCTCTGGATCAGGCCGGCCGATCACCGCGTTCTCCACCACGTCCGGGTGCTGGTCGATGGCGGTTTCCACCTCGGGTGCCCCGATGTTGTAGCCGGAGGAAACGATCATGTTGTCCGAGCGGGCCTGGTACGTGAAGTAGCCGTCCTCGTCCATGGAGAACGTATCGCCCGTGACGTTCCAGCCCTTCACCACGTAGTTCTTTTGGCGTACGTCGTCGAGGTAACGGCAACCCGTGGGCCCAATCACGGCCAGCCGGCCGGACTGGCCTGGGCCCAGCTCGTTCCCGTCCTGATCAAGAATGGTTGCGCGGAAGCCCGGCACAGCCTTCCCGGTGGTACCTGGACGGATGTCGTCTCCGGCCGCGGAAATGAACACGTGAAGCAACTCCGTGGCGCCGATTCCATTGACCAGCCTCAGGCCCGTCGCTTCACGGACCGCTTCCCACGTCTCCTTGGACAGGTGCTCCCCCGCCGAGACAGCAACGCGGAGGCCACGGAGCAAGTCACCGCGCTTTTCCTTCAGGATCGCCCGATAGGCAGTGGGGGCGGTGAAGAGGATGGTGGCTCCAGCAGCCGAAGCGTGCTCGGCCAGTTCCACAGGCCCGGCCTTCTCGGTCAGGAGCGACGACGCGCCAAACCGCAGCGGGAAGATCACCAGTCCGCCGAGCCCGAAGGTGAAGGCAAGCGGAGGAGAGCCGGCGAAGACATCATCAGCCGTGGGCTGCAGGATGTAGCGGGCAAACGTGTCCGCATTCGCCAGGACATCACGGTGGAAGTGCATGGTCACCTTGGGCACACCGGTGGTCCCGGACGTTGGACCCAGCAGGGCTACGTCGTCTGCAGACGTGTCCACAGCCGTGAACTCCCCGCTCTTGGCCGTGCAGCGTTGAATGAGGTCGCCGTCGTCGGGTCCTCCGTAGCTCAAGACGGTGACGTCCTCGCCTGCCGCCGTCGCGAGCTCATCCACGAAGCGGTGATCGGAAATGGCGACAACGGGCTTGGTGAGCTGGATCAGCGTGGCCACTTCAGTGGAACGCAGCATGGGCATCGTAGTAACTACTACCGCGCCCGCCTTGAGCACGCCTAGCCAGGCGGCAACCAGCCATGGATTGTTGGGGCCGCGGAGCAGCACACGGTTTCCGGGCTCTACTCCGAGGTCTTCGGTAAGGACCTGGGCAACCTGGTTGGAGTGCTGCTGCAACTGTCCATAAGACCAGACTGTGCCATCCGGGGTGCGAAGCGCTGGCCTGTCCGGACAGTACGTCTCGACCGCGTTGTCGATCAGCACGGCGGCAGCGTTCAGCCGCTCCGGGTAGTGGAGTTCGGGCAGGGTAAATTCGAGCGCCGGCCAGGTGTTGGCGGGCGGCAGGTGGTCGCGGGTGAACGTGTCCACGTGGGCCGATGGCGTCATGCTCATGGCCGTTCCTTTCAGTGGTGCGTCAGTGAAGCTGGGGATGGTGGTGGGGGTAAAGCTGTTCAGGCGCGGATCATGCCTTCTTGGGCGACTGTGGCGAGGAGCCTTCCTTGCCGGTCGAAGAAGCGGCCCATGGCCAGGCCCCTGTTGCTTTGGCCTGATATGGCCTCTTGTGCATAGAGGACCCAGTCATCGGCGCGGCCATCGCGGTGGAACCACATTGAGTGGTCAAGGCTTGCGGTGGCGAGGCCGGGAGTGGACCAGTTGAGTCCGTTGACCCGGAGTAGCGGCTCCAGGATGGTGTAGTCGCAAACGTAGGCAAGGGCAGTGCGGTGGAGGTTGGCGTCCTCGGGGAGGCTGTCGAAAGCCTTGACCCAAATTGCCTGCTGCGGCATGGATCCACCCTCAAGCTCGATGTATACCGGCCCCGGAATATGCCGCATGTCGAAACTACGGCCCGTAGACCAATAGACTGCGGCCGGGCCTTCTGTCCCGTCCAGTGCCTCTGCTGCGGAGCGCAGGGATTCAGGCTCGACGGCGGCAGGAGCCTCCGGCTGGAAGTCCGGGCCATCTTCGGGAACCTGGAACGAACCCATCGCGGCATATACAGGCTTGCCATTCTGGAAACCACGGACATTGCGGGTGGAGTAGCCGCGACCGTCGCGCAAGCGCTCTACTTCATAGCGAACATGGGCACCGATGTCCACGGGGCGCATGAAGTAGCTGTGCATCGAGTGGAGCTGCCTGTCGGCCTCCACGGACAGCATCATGGCGGCTGCCGCTTGGGCCACCATGTCTCCGCCATAGGCTTTTGGCCACGGAACGTATTGGGTGGTTGCCTCGTAGGCTTCGTCAAAAACCTGGGCCGTTGTGGGCGTCAGTTCAACGGCCTTGAGGAAGGTCTCTGAGGTAAGGGTCCCAGTGATCATGGTGGTTACGCCCGGCGGTAGTCGGCGAGGGTTTCGTCGGGGACGTCGTCGAGGTTGACCACGAGGTTCTCCGGGGTGCGGGCCGTCAGCCACACGAGTTCTTCGGTGACGGACATGTTGGCTTCGACGTGAGGCATGAACGGCGGCACGAAGACCCAGTCGCCGGCCTTCATGTCAAGGAACTCTGAGTAGTTTTCGCCGAAGTAGATGCGGCCGTGGCCACGAAGAACGTAGCCGCCGGTTTCGGCTTCACCGTGGTGGTGCGGCAGGGAGCGGTACCCGGGGGTGTTGGAGACCTGGCCGAACCAGATCTTGGTTGCCGGGGTGTGCTGGATGCTCACTCCGGAGACGCGGATGCAATCCCCGGACTGGGCGGTGTTGGTGTCTTCCTCACCCGCGCGGGTCACTACGGGGACAACCTTGCCGTCAGCGCCGGCGTAGATGGAGTTGTCGCCTTCGAGGCGGTATTCGGTGGTGGTCTGGCTCATGGGGATTCTCCTTTTTGGCGGTGGGATTTAGGCGTTGGCGGGGATTGGCGCGACCGGCGCGTGGATTCGGAACGTGTTTTCCAGGCGGCCGATGCCGTCGATTTCGGTGGTGAGGACGTCGCCGTCCTTGAGGTAGCGCGGCGGGGTCATACCCATGCCGACTCCCCCTGGCGTGCCCGTGAGTACGAGATCGCCGGGGCGCAAGACGGTGAACTGGGAAATGTAGGACAGGAGCTGGGCGGGGCCGAACACCAGGGTGCCGGTGTTTCCCTGCTGCACGAGCTCACCGTTGACGTAGCCGCGGACCTCGAAGCTTTCGCTTGCCTCGTCCGCAGTCAGCATCACGGGGCCCACTGGCGTGGTTGCGTCGAAGGCCTTGCCCTGGAACCACTGCAGGGTGCGGTTCTGCCAGTCACGCATGGAGACGTCATTGGCAACGGTGTACCCGGCAATTGCCGCCCGGGCCTGCTCTTCGTCAGCGCGAAACAGTTCAGAACCCACGACGACGGCCAACTCGGCTTCCCAGTCCACGCGGCCACTGCCATGGACTTCTACTGCGTCTGCGGCTCCGATCAGCGTGTCCGCGTATTTGGCGAAGAGGGTCGGATATTCAGGAAGTTCGCGTCCCATTTCCTGGATGTGGTCCCCGTAGTTCAGCCCGCAACAGATGACTTTTCCGGCGTGGGGAAGGAGTGGGGCGAAGTCAGTTTCAGTTGCTGCGATGACGGTGAGTCCGCCGTCCGCCATTGCCTTCTCGGTGATCATGCGCCATTCCGGGTGTCCCAGGAGCGCGCCGACGTCGGTGGCCGGCAGCGCAACGTACGTGTCGGCACCCGTGGCGAGTGCCGCCGTCGTACTTCCGCCGGAGGTGCGCAAGGTGGCAAGTTTCATGGGTTCTGCTCCTTCGAGATTCAATGTGTCGACTTTTTTACGATCGTCACATATGCTCAACGTAGCACGGCAGAAATGATCTGCACAGAGGCATTTCAAAAGTTTTTGCAGTCGCCACAACAAGGAGGAACAGCATGAGCCACAAAACAATCAACCCGGAGTCACTCCCCAAGCCATCCGGTTTTGCGCATGGCATGCTTGCCGGAAACACGGTGTTCCTGGGTGGACAGACTGCCTTGGACAAGAACATGAACATCGTTCCCGGCGGCATTGTGGAGCAGTTCACGCAGGCGTTCTCCAACGTGCTGACCACGTTGCGGGAAGCCGGTGGACAGCCGGAGGACCTCGTCAACGTCACCATCTACCTCACAGACGTAGACGACTACATGGCGAACGGGCGCGAGATCGGACGAATCTGGCGTGAGATGGCTGGCACTCAGTACCCGGCGATGGCGGGCATCGGTGTGACCCGGCTGTGGCAGAAAGAGGCCCTGATCGAAATCCAGGGCATCGCAGTTATTCCTGAGGGCTAAACCTCTGGCCTCTGCTGCGGCCTTAATGAAGCATGTCTCGTATGGGAACCGTCACCGAATATCTGGAGAACGTCAGCGAGGGTAACCGGGAAATCCTCGAGCGGATAGTTGCGATCGCGCGTGAACTTGCCCCGGACGCCAAGGAAGGCACCAGCTACGGCATGCCTGCTTTGCTGGTGGACGGCAAGGGCTTCGTAAGTGTGATCGAAACCAAGAAGCACCTTGCCCTGTACCCGTTCAGCGGGCAGATCCTGCCGGAGATGTCGGAGGAGCTGGGCGGTTATTCGTGGTCGCCGGGGACATTGCGGTTCTCTGCTGACAACCCTGTTCCGGACTCCATGGTTCGGCGGATTCTCGAGACGCGGTTGGCTGCGATCCGTAAGTAGCTACTTAGTGCTTCGCGGACACGTCCTGCGAGATCGCGTTGGCCGTGGCGACGACTTCCTGCCGGACTGACTCGAGATACTTGTCCGGGTCCGGCTCCGCCGCGACCGCCTGGGCCTGAAGGGACACGTTGATCGCCGCAACATTGTCGCCGTTGTTGTGGTTCCAGACCGGCGCCGCGATAGACATGAGCCCGATTTCCAGCTCCTGGTCCAGCAGGCACCAGCCTTGCGCACGGACCTGCTCGACGGCGGCCCTCAAGTTTGCCGCGCTGGCCACCGTCCGCGGCGTGATGGGCTTGAGTTCGACGTTGGCCAGGTATGCCTCAAGCTTGGCCTGGGGCAGGCCGGCGAGCAGCACACGGCCCATGGAGGTGGCGTATGCAGGGAAGCGAGTGCCCACAGTGATTCCCACGTTCATGATCCGGCGGGTCGCGACGCGGGCAACGTAGAAAATGTCCGGACCGTCCAGGACTGCCGCCGATGTGGACTCCCCCAGCTTCAGGCTCAACTGCTCCAGATGTGGCTGAGCCAGCTGAGGCAGGGACAGCGCTGACAGATACGAATAGCCGAGCTGCAGCACCTTGGCGGTGAGGGCGAAGGTCTTGCCGTCCGTGCGGACGTAGCCGAGCTCAACAAGGGTATGAAGAAAACGGCGTGCCGTTGCGCGGGTCAAGTCAGTGCGGGCTGCCACCTCACTGAGGGTCATGACCGGGTTGTTCGCGTCGAACGCCCGGATCACGGCCAGCCCCCGGGCCAACGACTGAACATACTGGTCGCTGGCCTGCGGGGTAACTGCGGAATCGGTCATGGTTACCAATCCTAGGGTGCGTTGCGGGGCCTACTCTGCATCCGCAGAGCAGGCTCGCAACGAGAGGAGTGTTAGGCGCCGGGCTTCAGGGGCAGGGGAACGAGCTCCTGGATTTCCTCGAAGGTGCAGCCGAACGTCTCGCGCACAGTGACGCCGTCGGGCCCTGTGAGGAAGACAGCTTTGTCCGTGTACACGCGGGTGACGCAGCCGACGCCCGTGAGCGGGTAAGTGCACTGTTCCACGAGCTTGGACGCTCCCTCGCGGGTCAAGAGCGTCATCATCACGAACACGTCCTTAGCACCGGTGGCCAGGTCCATCGCGCCACCGACGGCGGGGATCGCGTCCGGGGCGCCGGTGTGCCAGTTGGCGAGGTCGCCTGTGGCGGAGACCTGGAAGGCGCCGAGGACGCAGATGTCCAGGTGACCGCCGCGCATGATCGCGAACGAATCGGCGTGGTGGAAGTACGACGCTCCGGGCAGCTCGGTGACGGGGATCTTGCCAGCGTTGATCAAGTCACCGTCGATCTCGTCGCCTTCAGCCGCGGGACCCATCCCGAGCATCCCGTTCTCCGTATGGAGTGTGATGTTCTGTTCCTCGGTGAGGTAGTTGGACACGAGCGTTGGCTGGCCGATGCCCAGGTTCACGAAGGAACCCGGTGCGATGTCGCGTGCCACCAACTGGGCGAGTTCGTCGCGACCCAACGGCTTCTCGGACGTCTGGATACTTGTCGCAGTGCTCATGATCAAGCCACCTTCCCATCGAATTCTGCAGAACCAACCCGGACCACGCTGTTGACGTAAATCCCCGGCGTCACCACGTTCTCCGGATCCAACGAACCGGTGGGCACGATCTCGGAGACCTGCACAATGGTGTGCTTGGCAGCCGCCGCCATGATGGGGCCGAAGTTCCGGGCGGTCTTGCGGTACACGAGGTTGCCCTTGCCGTCCGCCTTGAGTGCTTTGATCAGTGCGACATCGGCGTGAATCGGCGTTTCGAATACCTGCCACTTCCCGTCCAACAATCGCGTTTCTTTGCCTTCGGCCAGCGTGGTGCCGTAGCCGGTAGGTGTGAAGAACCCGCCAATCCCAGCGCCGGCGGCACGGATGCGCTCAGCCAGGTTGCCCTGCGGAACGAGTTCCAGCTCGATCTCACCCGCATGGAACTTGGCATCGAAGTGCCAGGAATCGGACTGCCGAGGGAAGGAACAGATCATCTTGCGGACCCTGCCTTCCTTGATCAGCAACGCGAGGCCCTGATCGCCCTGGCCGGCATTGTTGTTCACCACCGTGAGGTCCTTCGCGCCGCAGTCCATCAGGGCGTCGATCAGTTCGAATGGCTGCCCGGCATTGCCGAAGCCGCCGATCATCACCGTGGAACCGTCCTTGATACCAGCGACTGCTTCGCCAACAGTGTCAATGAAATTCAACATGACTCTTTACCCTTCTAAGCCGATGCGCCGGCAGTGACGTTTTCCAGCACGACAGCCAAGCCCTGTCCAACCCCGATACAGATCGCAGCGACTCCCCAGCGCTGTCCGGAGGCCTGCAGCGAACGGGCAAGCGTCCCGAGGAGGCGGGTACCGGAGGCACCCAGTGGGTGACCCATCGCAATTGCCCCGCCATGCTGGTTCACGATTCCGGGGTCAATCCCCCACGCGTCAACGCACGCCAGCGACTGCGCCGCGAAGGCCTCGTTAAGTTCGACGGCGCCAACCTGGTCCCAGCCGATGCCCGCCTTCGCAAGGGCCTTGTTCGCCGCCTCCACCGGGGCGAACCCGAAGAACTGGGGATCGTTGCCATGGGCGCCGCGGCCGGCGATGCGGGCCAGGGGTTCGAGACCCAGGATGGAAGAAGCAGCCTCCGAACCGATCCACGCAGCCGAAGCTCCATCATTCAAAGGCGAGGCGTTACCGGCGGTGACCGTGCCGCCGTCGGGCCCTGAACCCTCGGCACGGAACACGGTCTTCAGCGTGGCGAGCTTCTCTGCGGTGGAACCGGCCCGGATGCCCTCGTCCCGGACCAAGTCTGTCCCCGGAACTGGTGCCACCAGGTTGTCGTAGAAGCCGTCGTTCCATGCGGAATCGGCCAGGTTGTGCGAATCAGCAGCGAACTGGTCCTGGCGTTCACGGGTGATCCCATACTTCTCGCGCAGCCGTTCGGTGGCTTCGCCCAGTGAGATGGTCCAGTCCTTGTTCATGGCCGGGTTCACGAGACGCCAGCCGAGCGTGGTGGATGCCAGCGTCATGTCCCCGGCCGGGTAAGGCTTGGACGTCTTCGGCAGCACCCAAGGTGCACGCGACATGGACTCTGCACCGCCCACCAACATCAGGTCGGCGTCGCCGGCGTTGATCTGGCGCGAAGCGATGATCGCTGCGTCCAGGGAGGAGCCGCACAGACGATTGACCGTTGTCCCGGGAATCGACACGGGCAAGCCTGCCAGCAGGGTAGCCATCCGGGCCACGTTGCGGTTTTCTTCGCCGGCGCCGTTGGCGTTGCCGAAGACCACCTCGTCGATCCGTTCAACGTCCAGCCCCGGAGCCCTGCGAACGGACTCGCGGACCACATGGGCAGCAAGGTCATCGGGACGGACAGCAGCAAGACCGGAGCCGAACTTGCCAAAGGGTGTGCGTACGGCGTCGTACACGTATGCCTGGTTCATGGGGATTCCTTTGATTCTCTCTGCCCAACTAGGGGACAGTAAACGTCGCTGTGAGCCTTCAATGGGACATGTGCTGTCCCCTAGTTGGGTGGCGGTGGGGACCTAGTTGGGTTCGGGGGGCGTGGAAGCTGCGTCGATCTCGGCGAATACTTTCTGCGCCGTCTTGAAGGCCGAATTGGCCGAGGGAACACTGCAATAAATTGCGGTCTGCAGCAGGATTTCTTTGATCTCGTCCCTGCTCAGCCCGTTGTTGAGGGCAGCCCGGATGTGCATGGCGAGCTCCTCCCAGTGACCGTGCGCCACCAGTGCCGTGAGGGTGACGGCGGAGCGCATTTGCCGGCTAAGACCGGGCCGCGTCCAGATGCCACCCCAGGCGATCCTGGTGATCATGTCCTGATAGTCCTCGGTGAAGGAGTCCATGGTGGCGTTCGCGCGGTCCACATGCTCATCGCCGAGCACTTCGCGGCGTACCGCCATGCCGGCGTCGTAGATGTCCTGTCCGGTGGCGCTCGGCTGAACGGCACCATTCCGCTCGGGAGATAAAGAGGTCATCGTCCGTTCTCCTTCATAAAGGTCCGCATCAACCCGGCCACAACTGCAGGCGCCTCCGCTGGCGCGAGGTGCGCGACGCCGTCGAGCGCCACCGCCTGAGCGGTACCGCCGCCCGCGGTGATACCGGAAACAACAGCTTCGGCCAGCGACGGCGGCGCCACAGCGTCCTCGACGCCGGCAATCGCCTGGGTGGGAACGGTGATGCTGCCGAGCTGCTCGCGGACGTCGAATCCGGCGAGGGCTTCACAGCAGAACGAGTAGCTGAAGCGGTCGGCGTCGCGTAGGGCGTGAAGGAGGCGGCTGCTGATTTCCGGCTGCCGGTCCATGAAGCCAGCGGCAAACCAGCGTTCGGCGGAGCCCTGAATCATCACGGGCGTACCCAGTTTGCGCACAGTTTCGGCGCGCTCCAGCCAGCCCTCGGGCGTGCCGAGTTTGGCGCCGCTGCACTGGACAGACAGGCTGCGGAGACGGTCGCCGTGCTTGATGCCGAGCTGCAAGCCGGTGGCCCCGCCCAGCGAGACGCCCGCGTAGTGGAACTTCGCGCCCGGACTCACAAAGTCGACGAGATCGACGACGGCGTCCGCCAGTTCCGCGATATCGAAACCTTCGGTGGCGGCTGGCGAGATGCCGTGGCCGGGGAGGTCCCAACCGATGACGTCGTAGTCGTCTCCAAGGAGGGCCGCGGTTTCCGTCCAGAGCACAGTGGACGTACCCAGCGACGGTCCCACCACCAGGAGCGGCTTGGTTCCCAGTTCGCGCTGCGGGGAGAGCAGAACAGCCTTGACGGTTGGCTTAGCCACGGGTGGCTCCCTTCGTTGTCGGTGAGTCGGAGGCGGCAGAGCCCGTGAATCCCGAATAGGCGGCAAGGATCCGGCGCGTGATCTCGGCGGCCTCTCCGAGGTAGCTCGCGGGGTCAAGCAATGCCTCGAGCTGCGCGTCAGAAAGCTTGTCCGCAGGGACAGCCTCGCGAAGTAGTTTGGTGTAGATCCGCGCCTGCTCAGCGGCCGGCGCTTTGAGAGTCTCATCGACCACGTTCTGCAGCTTTTGTTTTCCGTCCGGGCCCAGGAGAGGCACGACGGCGGCCATCACACCTTCGCTGAGCAGCAACGGCCCCGAGAGCTCGAGGTTCCGGCGCATCGCTTCCGGGAAGACACGAAGGCCTTCCGTGAGCTCGCGGACGTGACCTGCGGACCCCAAGGCCAACGCGAGCAGCTGGCGCAGGGCCGACCATTCACTGTGCCAGGCACCGTCCGGGCGCTCATCGTTGAAGGTGGCCGCCGCGAGATGAAGCTGCGACGCGAGGCCGGGTGCCTGCAGGGCCGCACTGCGGATGAGTACGGACAGTACGGGGTTCTGTTTCTGGGGCATTGCCGAGGAAACCCCGCGTCCGGCAGCCAATGGTTCACCAAGCTCGGCCACTTCCGGCCGACTCAGGAACAGCAGGTCAGCGGCGATCTTGCCGAAGGAATCAATCAGGGCAGCAAGTCCATCGCCCAGGGACGTGACGGCCAGTCGGTTGGTGTGCCAAGGAGCAGGAGCCGTAGCGAGGCCAAGCTTTGAGGCCAAAGAATCGGCCAGATCAAAAGGGGTGGTCCGCGAGGAAGCAGTCAGTTTGGTTGCCGACGCCAAAGTCCCGCCAGCCCCGCCAAACTGGATGGGCAGCTCAAGGGATTCCAACCGCGCAGCCGCAGCCGCCACACCGTGGAACCACTGCGCAGCCTTGAGCCCGAACGTGTACGGAAGCGCGTGCTGCGTCAGGCTCCTGCCAACGCACAGCGTGTCCGCGTGCTGTTCCGCCAAGGTGGCGAGCGCCGTCGTCGTGCGTTTCACGTCGGCCAGCAGTGCGGAAATGGTGCGGCTGGCGAGCAGCATGAGAGCGGAGTCGAGGACGTCCTGGCTGGTGAGCGAGGTGTGCACGGCCGATGCCGCGCCCGCGTCCAAGGACTTCACCCGGGCCCGCAGGTCACCGAGCAGCGGAATCACCGGGTTGCCCCCGCCTTGGGCGCGTTCCGCGATTGCGGCAACATCATAAGAACCGGGATTGGCGGCTTCGGCCACAACTGCGCCGGATCCTGCAGGAACGAGTCCCGCCTCCTCGAGGACAACCGCCCAGGCGGCTTCGACGTCGAGGATCGCCGCGATCACGGCACGGTCGCCCGTCAGCGCCGCCACAGCGCGCGACGCCGAGACCGGGCTTAGGAGGCCGAAGTCGCCGTCGGTCATGGCCGGTTTTCGCTTGCAGGTGAGTCCGCGTTGACGCTGGTTTCCAGCGAACCGTCCTGCTGGAAATCCAGGAATACGGTCTCATCGCCGCCCTGCAGCCGGATGTCCCAGGTGAGTCCGCCGTCGGGGTCGCGACGGGCGATCAGGGTCTTGCGACGCTCCGGATCCAGGGAGCTCAGGAGGGGATCGTTGCCCAGCGCTTCTTCGTTTTCCGGGAGGTACATGCGCGTGAAGAGGCGGTTCATGAGGCCGCGGGCGAAAACTGCCACAGAGATGAACGGGGCGGCACCCGGCGAGGTGGGTCCGGGGTTGACGGTGGTGAACGTGTACACGCCGGAGTTTCCCACGGAGCCGCGGCCCCAACCGGTGAAGGTGTAGCCATCGCGGACCAGGGAGCCGGTGCGCTGGACGATGTTGCCCTCGGAGTCCAGCTGCCAAATTTCAAGGATGGCGTCCGGGATCGTGTTGCCGGCGCCGTCGTAGACCGTGCCTTGGAGGCGGATGCTTCCCGGGCTGCCCGGGGCGAGGAGTTCGTTGTCCTTGTTAAAGGGGAGGGCGTAGCCGTAGAAGGGTCCGACGGTTTGGCCCGGTGTGGGTGTCAGCTTGCTCATGTGCTTACTCCTCGTCCCCGGCGTCGCCGAATGCTTCGTTCTCTGTCCAGGTCCGCTTGGAGCCGGTCAGGATGATGTCCCACTTGTAGCCGAGCGCCCATTCGGGGCTGGTCAGCTCGTGGTCGTACTCTGCAACCAGGCGGTCGCGGGCGTCCTGGTCCACGATCGACTGGTAAATCGGGTCCAGCGGGAACAGCTGGTCGCCCGGAAAGTACATCTGGGTGACGATGCGCTGCGTGAACTCCGAGCCGAACATGGAGAAGTGGATGTGCGCCGGGCGCCAGGCGTTCAGGTGGTTCTTCCACGGGTAGGCGCCAGGCTTGATGGTGGTGAAGCTGTACGAGCCGTCATCGCCGGTGATGCAACGCCCGACGCCGGTGAAGTTCGGGTCCAGCGGTGCGGGGTGTTGGTCGCGCTTGTGGATGTAGCGGCCGGACGCGTTGGCCTGCCAGATTTCCACGAGCTGGCCCGCAACCGGGCGGCCGTCGCCATCAAGGACGCGGCCAGCGACAATGATGCGTTCACCCTGCGGCTCACCGTTGTGCTGGATGGTCAGGTCGGATTCCAGCGCGTGCACGTCCTGGTGGCCGAACGCGGGCGAGTAGAGCTCGATCGTCTCCGGGTCCGCGTGGTGCAGGCTCTTGGTCGGGTGGCGCAGGATGCTGCTGCGGTACGGAGCGTAGTCCAGCCGTGGCATGGTCTCCGGCGTCTTGCCGTTCTTCAGCGCCTCCGCATAGCGGTCGCCGATGCCCTTCATCTCAGCGCTGAGATCCGCTTGGGTTTCCACTTTCTTGGAATCATGGGCGGCGTGCGGCTCAGCGGGAGGCACGAGTTCCTCGGATTCGAGCGCTTCTGCTGTCTGTTCTTGTGGCACAGTCGGCTCCTTTCGGTTGATGGCTTCGTTATGGGTCTAGATGCGGTGGAGCGAGTCGTATTGGACGGCGTGGCGAACCGGCGCGTTGGGCGCTCCGTAGCCGTCGTAGTTGCCCCGGCGTTCCACCATTTCGAAGAACACGCTCCCAACCGTGGCGGTGTAGAAGTGGAGGAATTCTCCGTTGGCGTCGCGGTCGTACAGGAGATTGAGCTCCTTGAGGGTGGCAAGGAAGTCAGGTTCCAGATCGAACCGCGCGTCCAGGTCTTCGTAGTAGTTGGCGGGGATCTGCAGGAACTCGAGGCCCCGATCGCGGGCCGACCGGGCTGCCCCCACGAGGTCCTCCACGGCGAATGCGATGTGTTCTTGGTACGTTTTGCGGGCAGTCTGCGCCTGCTGTGCCGGTGCCAGGTTCAGCACCAGCCTGACTGAGCCGTCCGAGGTCTCCATGACCTGCGAGCGCACCAAGCCGCTGGGGCTCGGGACTTCGGCGAACGGCTGCGGTTCAAGGGCCAAGGCGCTGGTGTAGAAGAGGACAGCTTCGTCGAAGTGCTGCCACGGCTGGGCCAGATTTACGTGGTCAATCACGGCGTTTTGCACGCCGGAGACGTGTTCCAGCCCCTCGCCGAACTCGTGAGTCCAGGCAGCGGTTCCGTCCGGGCTGCCCTGGCACAGGAAGATTTCGGTGGAGTCCGGGGCGGAGATGCCTTGGAACACTTCCTCGTCAGCCTGGACCTTGCGTGCCACCACGGGCGCCTTGAGTTGTTGGGCGCGAGCAGAGGCAATCACTGGAGAGTCGACGTCGAACCCCAAAGCGGCGATAGCCGGTTCGGCGTGCTGTGCCGCTTGCTCGTTGATGATCACGCGCGCCTGGCCCATGGTCCAAAGCTGGACGTCCTTGGTGCGGTGGCGGCCCTCGAACTCGAACCCGAGCTGGCCCAGGAGCTTCTCAAGCTGGGCGGTGTCGTCGGCCTTGACCTCGGCGAAGTTGAAGCCGGCCGGTTCGTTCACCTTTGGCAGGGTGGCCAGTTCCATGGGATAACGACGCCGGGAGGCGCTTCCGTTGCCGGCTGCGGAATCCGCGGAGGTGCTTTCGAGCCACTTGGCGCTCTGCTCCTCGAGCCAGATCAGGGAACGCATGGCGTCCACGGCTGTCCGTTCGACGTCCGACTGGCGGAAGACATCGTTGAAAACTTCCAGCGAAACCGGACCTGTATAGCCGGCGCGGACCACGTGGCCCATGAACTTGGCAAGCTCGAACTGACCCTCGCCAGGGAAAACGCGGTAGTGGCGGCTCCAGGACAGCACATCCATCGAGAGCTTGGGTGCGTCGGCAACCTGGACGAAGAAGATCTTCTCCGCGGTGATCTTCTCGATCGGCGCAGTGTCCCAGTCGCGGGAGAGGATGTGGAAGGAGTCCAGGCACGTGCCGAGGTTGGGGTGGTCAACCATCTCGACCAAGCGATACGCGTGCTCGTAATCGTTGACGTACTTCCCCCAGGCCAATGCTTCGTAGGCAACTTTGACGCCGTGGTCCCCCGCCAGTTCAGCAAGCTCTGCCAGTTGGGAGGCACGAAGTTCGTCGTCGTCGATTGTTGCCGTCGCCACGTTGGAGCAGACCAGAATGGTGTCCATGCCCAGGCGTTCCATCACGTTAAACTTTGCCTCGGCCCGCTTAAGGTTGGCCTTGAGCAGGTCCGGAGTGACGCCGTCGAAATCGCGGAAAGGCTGGTAGAGGTCCAGGCCCAGGCCGAGATCGGCGGCCATTTTCCGCACATCCTCGGGGCTGAGCGGCGAGGTGACGAGGTCGTGCTCGAAGATTTCGATACCGTCAAAGCCCGCTATTGCGCAAGCCTGCATCTTCTCTTTCAGGGTGCCGGAGAGGCATACGGTGGCGATTCCGGTGCGCATCAGTGACCCGCCTTCGTCAGCTCAGGGGCCAGTGAGGCTGCGGCGTCTTCCACGGCGATCAGTTCCAGGAAGTGTGCCCGCATGCGGTCGCGATCGGCGTCGCATCCGGTGAAGAGCTGGAAAGCGTCGGCCGCCTGACCGACTGCCATCCTGCCGCCGTCGAGGACGTCGCAACCCTTGGCGCGCGCCTCGCGGACCAGCCGTGTCTCGATCGGTCGGTAGACGATGTCGGCAACCCAGTGGCGCGGTTCCAGGAGGTCGATGTCCAGGGGCAGTCCCGGATGAGCGGCCATACCAATGGGGGTGCAGTGCACTAGGCCGTCCGCGAGCGGCATGATCTGCGGCAAGTCAGTTGGGGTGCGGGGCGTGACTGTGGCCGCCGGGAAAAATCCGCCCAGTTCCTCGGCACGATCGGCCGCACGGGTGGCGTCCATGTCCACGAGGTCCAGCACGCCGACCCCGGCTTTGAGCAACGCGTAGGCGACGGCGGACCCGGCACCGCCAGCACCCAGCTGGACAACGTGCTCGAGCTTCGCCCCGGGCAGACCGTCGGCGAGCGCCGAACCGAAGCCGGAGAAGTCAGTGTTGTGGCCGATAAACCGACCATCCTGAATCAGAACTGTATTGACGGCACCCAGGCGACGGGCGTCGTCGGAAATTTCGTCAAGATGCTCCAGCACCAGCTGCTTGCACGGGTGCGTGATGTTCAGGCCATTGAAGCCCATGCGGTGGGCTGCGGTGAGGAGATCCCCGACGGCGGTGGCCGGCAAAGCCAGGTCCAGTAGGTCGATGGGGCGGTACAGCAAGCGAAGGCCCTGCACGTCGGCTTCGCGTTCGTGCATGGGTGGCGTGAGCGAGGGCATGACGCCTTCGCCTATGAGGCCCACCAGAACGGACTCGGCTCGATTGCTCATCCTAAAGCTCCTTTGACTTCAGCACCCCGGGCTGTTGGCGCTTTTCGGGCGTCGCCAGGCCGGGTGCTATTTAGATTACTACAAGTGTTCATATTCCGCACGCTTGTTCTTATCGCGAACATTTCCGCCAACCTCACCCAACTAGGGGGCAGATAACGCCCCACTGAGGGCTCCTAGCGACATGTCCTGTCCCTCAGTTGGGCTAGCGCTGGGGCAGGCGGGCCGCGAGTTCAGCCGCGGCCTCCTGCAACGTGGGTACGTGGGCGATGAGTTCGTCCATGGTGAGACGAAAAACCGGCACGGCCGTGGCGAGAGATGCAAAGGCGTGGCCCTGGGAATTGAGGACCGGCACCGCGACGGCGCGCATGCCGATCTCGTTTTCTTCATCCATCACCGCGTAGCCCTGCCGGCGCACCTGCTCAATCTCCGCCCGGAATGCAGCCCGGTCGGTAATGGAGCGCTCAGTGAGAGGCTCCAAAGGCAACTCTTCGAGCAGTCGTTCGCGTTCGGCGTCGTTCTCAAAAGCGACAATCGCCTTACCCACGGACGTCGTGTGCAGCGCGCCCAAATGACCGGGATCGCTGGTGACACGGAAGGTCTTGGGGCCGTCCACCTTATTGACTGTCAGATGATGGTTGCCATCGCGCACGGAGAGGATGGTTGCCTCCTCGGTCTTCTCGGTGACGCGCTGAAGTACAGGAAGGGCGGTTGCTGCGAAGCCATGGTGGTTCGACACCCGCTGGCCCAGCTGGAAAACCCGCAATCCCAGGTGATATCGACGGCCGTCGGGCTCGTAGTCGACGAATCCATCGCGCGTCAGCGAGCCGAGCAGCCGGTACGTTGTGCTGAACGGAAGTCCCGCACTCCTGGCCAGATCCGCGGCACTCGCACCCTTGGGCTCATTTCCGAGCAATACCAACAGGCCCAGGGCCTTGCCGACCATGTCGGTCTTTGTGTCCTCTTTCACACTCATGCTTAGATGCTCTCACATAGTGAGAGCTATTTCTAGATAGTGGGGACAAGTCTTGACAAGTGACCCCAGTCACGGCCACTATTGCTGTATTGCACAAGTAGCTCTCACCATGTGGTTACTTTAGGATTGATCCAGCCGCACCTCGTTCTGGTCTTCCCGCAGAAGCCAGACCCGCGACATCGTCGTCACAGAAGGAACACCCATGAGCCACACAATGCCGTCAGCGACGCCAGGCACAGTTACCCCAGCAGGAACACCCAAGAAGGCGGCACTCGCCAGCTTCCTGGGAAGCGCAGTGGAGTACTACGACTTCTTCATCTTCGGCTCCGCCGCAGCCCTGATTTTCCCGCACGTGTTCTTCCCGGACGCGGACACCAACGCATCCATCATGTCCTTCGCAACGTTCGGCTTCGCCTACGTTGCCCGACCAGTAGGCGCCGTCATTCTGGGCCACTTCGGCGACAGGATCGGCCGGCAGAAGGTCCTCATGTTCACGCTGGTCCTGATGGGTGCCGCGACTTTCGTGATCGGCTGCCTCCCGGACTTCAAGACCATTGGCTGGTGGGCTCCCGTCCTGCTGGTACTTGCCCGCCTTGCCCAAGGTCTTTCGGCTGCCGGTGAGCAGGCCGGTGCCTCGTCAATGACGCTGGAGCACGCTCCGGACAACCGCCGCTCGTTCTTCACCTCCTGGACACTGACCGGCACCCAAGGCGGCCAGATTTTGGCAGCGCTCGTCTTCATTCCAGTACTCGCGCTCCCGGACGAGATCAAATACGGCATTGGCTGGCGCATCCCGTTCTGGCTCAGTGCCGTAGTAGTGATCGTGGCGTTCTTCATCCGACGCACCCTGCACGAGCCGCCGGCATTCGCCGAGGCCAAGAAGAACAACCAGATCGCCAAGCTGCCCATTGCCGATCTCCTCAAGCTGCACTGGCGCGACGTCCTCCGCGTGGTGTGCTGCGCCTTCATCGCCGCCGTGAGTACCGTATTTGGAACCCTGGCCATCAAGTACGCCCAGGACGTGGCCCACGTCAGCGGCACCATCACCTTGTGGCTCGTTGTAGTAGCCAACATTGTGGCCCTCGGTACCCAGCCACTGTTCGGCATGCTCGCGGACAAGATCGGCCGCAAGCCAGTCTTCATTTACGGCGCCATCGCCAGCGCCATCATGACACCGGTGTTCCTGCTGACTTTGGAATCGGGAGTCGTCCCGCTCATGTTCCTGGTCTCCGTGGTGTTCTTCTCCTTCGGGTATGCAGCCGCCAACGCCGTGTGGCCGTCCTTCTACGGTGAAATGTTCAGCACCAAGGTCCGCTTCTCCGGTCTGGCAATCGGTACGCAGCTCGGCTTCCTCATGGCCGGCTTTGCTCCGACCATCGTCACCGCCCTCGGCGGCACCAAGCCTGGCGGTTGGGTCCAGATCTCCATCTTCACCGCAGTCATCTGCGTGATCGCTGCGGTGTCGGCCATGACCGCACGCGAGTCAGCAAAGGTCCCGACGGCGGAACTCGGCTTGCACAAGTAAGTCGCCGCGCTCCTCCCACTTGCTGGGCGCCAGCAACGGAAAAGCCCGGAATGTCCTCTGACATTCCGGGCTTTTCCTGTCCACCACAGAACTACCTACCGCGGGTTCAGCGCCACCGGCTTGAACTTCCCCGTGCCCGTCCCGGAGTACATCAGCAGCGTTCCGTCCCCAGCGACTCCTACCACAGAGGGGTCGCCAGTACCCGTAAACCCGTTACCGAGAGCAGCGATGCTGGAGAACATGTTCCACCCTGAACCGAGGTAGGAGCGTGCAAGGAAGCCGCCAGCGCCGTTCCCCGGGTAGAGCCAGAGCCCGCCATCACCGGAACGGCCAACGAGGTCTTCCCTTCCGTCGCCATTGAAGTCACCGGCCTGCAGGACCAGGTTGAACATGTCCCACCCGGTGCCGATCTGCTTGCGGGCAAGGAACCCTCCGGAGCCATTGCCCGGGTAGACCCACAGCACACCATCGCCGGACTGGGCAACGATGTCCGGCTTTCCGTCGCCCGTGAAATCGCCCGGGGCCATCAACTGCTCGAAGCCTTGCCATCCGGTTCCGATCTGTTGACGGGCAAGGAACTGTCCCGTGCCATCGGTCGGGTAAAGCCACAGTGTCCCATCGGAAGCCCGGGCCACAAGATCGGGGTGCGAATCGCCGTCGAAATCTCCCGCACTCAACACCGACGTGAACTGGCCCCAGCCCCACCCAACCTGAACACGCGGGAGGAAACTGCCCGATCCATTGCCCGGGTAAAGCCACAACGCGCCGTCGGTTGCGCGCGCCAGGATGTCGGCGGCAGCATCGCCGTCGAAATCGCCTGCTTCCCACACCTGAGCGAACTGGTTCCAGCCGGTCCCGATCGCAAGCCGGTCCGCGAAACCACTGCCGTCACCCGGATAGAGGGTCAGGCCCCCGCCCGATGCTGCGGTCAGGACGTCCACGCGCTTGTCGCCCGTGAAGTCCCGGCCGCCGACGATGTCACCTACCCCGTTCCAACCGGTTCCGACGGCGGCACGCGGCAGGAAGCCGCCCTTGCCATCGCCGGGGTAGACATAGAGGGTGCCGTCGCTGGCCCGGGCAAGCAGACCCGGGGCGCCGCCGCCGAATGAACCTGACGCCGCCAGGCTGTTGAAGGAATCCCAGCCCTGGCCGATCTGCGTTTGGGCGAGGAAACCACCCGTGCCATTGCCTGGATACAACCACAGGCGGCCATCAGAGCCGGCAGCAATCAGGTCACTCCGGCCATCCGCGTTGAAGTCCCCCGCCGCAACCAATTGGGTAAAGCCCTGCCACCCAAAACCGATCTGGCTCCGGGTCAGGAATCCGCCCTTGCCGTTGCCCGGATACAGCCAGAGTGCGCCGTCGCTGGTGCGGGCCAGGATGTCCGCGAAGCCGTCACCATTGAAGTCCGACGTTCCCAGGACGGCGTTGAAAATGCCCCAGCCCGAGCCGATCTGCACCGGATCATCCAGCCGGTTTCCCGGGAGGCCACTGAAGAGCAGCAGGGAACCGTCAGCTTCCCGGGAGATGACGTCCGCCAGTTTGTCGCCGTCAAAGTCGCCGGCGGAGAAACGCATGCGCGCCTTGAGTTTGGGATCGGCGTTGATGGTGACGGTCGCCGAGGTTGTGGAGACGGAGTTGATCGTGACCTGGGTGCCCGTGTACGTGGTGAAGGTGCTGCCGGCTTGCCAGGCGTGGTTCTTGGCGTAGTACTGTTCCTGGAACGGGATGGTGGATGGCATGAGAATCAGCGACGAGGCGATCGTGGCGCCGCCGCGTTGGACGATCTTGACGCCCCTGTTGCCAGGGGGCCTGCCCTGCTCCCCGAGATAACTGTCGTACCCCGCAGGCTCTCTCAGCTCCAAATAATAGGCTTCCCCGCTGACGGGGTCCGTGAACTTGATGGCCCTCTGCGCGTCGGTGCCTCCCCACGGCTTCAGCGTGTAGCTTTTGACGCCTGTGGCCACCCCGATATCCCGAATTTCGTCGCCGCGGCCCAGCCCCGCGTAGTCCCAGAAGCTGGAGCTCACCACCGGCTGGGCGTACTGCGCCGCGCCCATGAGGTCCGTGGTGTCCCCGTATTCTCGGATGTAGCAGGAGCTATCCGTGAACCGCCCGGTGCTATCCACCCCGACGTCGGACGCGCCGCTGTTGCACTGCAGCGCGTCGGCGTGCATCAGTCCGATCACGTGCCCGAATTCATGGCTCATGACGTTGTTGGAGAAGTTGCTGATTTGCGGCATCAGCACCCGCCCGCTGTAGCTGCCACTGCTGTAGCCCACGCCCAGGGCGTTCCCGGAAAGCGTGGACGCCGGAATGAAGATCACCAGTGCCGTGTAGGGGCTGGCTGTCCATTTCAACTCGCTGGTGATGATGGACATGATGGTGCTGTAGCTGTCAGTCGACTTGGCTTTGGATTGGAACCCGGAGACCTTGCTGTCCACAGTCATGGACAGCTTGTTGTCCGTCATGGCTTTCCAGTAGCTGCTGGTGGCCGCGACCGTCTGCTCGGCCCCTGACATGGAGATTGGGTTGGTGTTATCGGCCAGTTTGGCCGTCACCAAACGGACCCGGATATCGCCATTGGGACCGGTTGCTGCTGCGCCCGCGCCGAGAAGGGATTCGACGTCGGTAATCTTGCCACTGCTGGATGGCGCCTGTCCGGGCGGCGTCTCGAAGACGTGCTCCGAATGCGGTGTCCCCTCGAAGAACCGTACGTTCGGACTATCGGGTGTGGGTTCCGGCACTGCCTTGGCAGGGGCCTGGACGAAAAACAGGCCGGTGGCGAATACCACCAGGCCTGTGGACACCGCGATCGCACGTCGCAAAAAACCCATTGAATCTCCCGGGGACGGAGTCTGCGGTCCCTGTGAGTCTCAAGAACCGAGATCAGGCTACAGCCGAGCCGGCAGGCGTCTCTGGAGGTGCGCGCCAACCGACGGCGAGTCCTGCCGCCGGTGGCGAGTACCGGCGTCGGGCCTTACCCGAAACGCAAGCATCCCGGAATGCTAACCGGACCCTAACCACGCCGAAATACTCCGGCAACAATGCCCCGCCACACTGGAATAGCCGGCAAGTGCAGGCACCAGCTCCAGTTCAGGAGGACACCATGCTGAAGGAAGTCACCACTCACACAACACGTATACGCGCTCTCAGCCAGCTCCACCGCGGAGACGAGATCGAGGCCCGCATGTCCGTAGGTCCCGCTTACGATGACGTGGTCATCCGTCGTGGACGGGTCCAGGAAACCGCACCGGGAATCGGCGTCGTCTGGATCATGGACCAAGCCTCCGGGATGAGGAAAGCCATCAATACCGACGAATGCAGTGTTTGGCGCGTCGCCTGAACCCCGGCTTGACCCCAAACACCCGCTTAGCCGCCGGCCACGGACTGGATTATCAAGACCTCCTGGCCGGCCGCAACTTCCGTATCAAGACCCTTCAGACGCCGGACCTCATCGCCGTTCACGTAAATATTCACGAAACGGCGGAGGGCACCGGTTTCATCACGCAAACGCCTGGCCAGCACCGGATATTCTCCGGTTACCGAGTCCAGCAACTGTCCAACGGTCACAGCCCCGTCGGCGGACGCAGTCAGATAGGACTGTCCGCCGACGAGAGGCTGCAGGACACCTGGCAACACCACCGTGAAGTCAGCCACAACGGACCTAACCAGGTACCGGGGCGCTGGCTGATGCTTCCCGCTCCGCGCCACTGCCATTTCCAACCACGACGGCGCCACGCACGCACAGCACGTCCGGCAAGTGCGAGGCCACCTCAGTAAAGGTCTCGCCCTCGTCGGCGCTGGCGTACACCGATCCGCCGCGGGTTCCGAAGTACACGCCTGTCGGTTCGGCAGTGTCCACGGATGCGGCATCGCGAAGCACAGCGTTGTATTCATGGTCCGGCAAACCAGTGTGAAGCTCTCTCCACGTTCCACCGGCATCTTCTGTGCGGTGCACACTCAGCTTGCCGTCCGGCGGAATGCGTTCGCCGTCGGCCTTCAGTGGGATAACCCAGGCTGTCCCCTCGCGGCGCGGATGCGTCAGCATCACGAAACCAAAGTCCGCGGGCAGTCCGTCTGCAATCGAGTTCCAGTTCTCGCCGTCATCGTCCGTGCGGTAGACACCGTGGTGGTTCTGTGCGTACAAACGGCCCTCGACGGCGGCATCCGCAGCAATCTTGTGAACGCACTGGCCGAACTCGGGATTGGGATCGGGCATGAAGTAGGCCGAGATTCCCTTGTTGCGGGGCTCCCAGGAGGTCCCGCCGTCGAGCGATCTGTAAACGCCACCCGTACTCATGGCAACATGGACCTTCTCGCCGGACGGATCCACCACGATCGAGTGGGCTGCCGCGCCGCCATAGCCTGCACCCCACTCGCTGCGGTGGGGGTGGTCCCACAGTCCGCGGTTCAGCTCGAAGTGCTCGCCGCCGTCGGTGGATTTCCACACTGAAATCGGTTCGCACCCGGCCCAAACTACGCCAGGACGGGACTCGGTGTCGGGGTAAATCTGCCAGATGCGTTCCAAGGCAGCGTCTGCGCCGTCCGGGAACTTGATGGCGCCCTGCTCGGGCTCGGTCCAGGTTGCACCGAGGTCATCGGAATGGGCAACGGTGGGTCCCCAGTGCTCCGAACGCACCCCCACCATGATTCTGGTTTTGCCGTCCCGGGTGTCTATCCCGATGCTGGGGATCTCGCTCATCAGGAAGTGCGGGCCGGAGAGGGACCATTCTTTGCGGTCCGGGCTGGTTGCCAGCCACAAACCCTTCTTGGTCCCGATCGCTAGGACATAACTTTCTGCGGTAGCCATGAACCCCATCGAACCATCAGGTCGCATGGGTGGCAACGGGTTCCTTGGAGCTATGTGGATAACTGCGCTGGTTTGAAGCCAACCACGGTTATCCACATATGGAAGTAGTACATGGAAATACTCCGTACTGTGTCCGGCCTCGCACGTACTCTGTTTATATGCCTCGTTTTGCACTGGACATCGATTCCGTCCCTCGTCCCACCCGTTCCCAGTCGCTCCTCGACGCCGTCAACCAGCGCGTCGTCATTGCCGACGGCGCGATGGGCACCATGCTGCAGGACCGGGAATTGTCGCTCGAGGCCGACTTCCAAAACCTCGAAGGCTGCAACGAGATCCTCAACGACACGCGCCCGGATGTCATCGCGGACATTCATGACGCGTACTTCGCGGTGGGAATCGACGCCGTGGAAACCAACACTTTCGGCGCGAACTGGTCCAACCTCTCCGATTACGGCATCGACGACCGCATCGAAGAACTCGCGAATAAAGGGGCCCGGATCGCCCGCGAGCGCGCAGAGGCAGCGGAAACCGTAGACGGACGGATGCGCTGGGTCCTGGGGTCCATGGGCCCTGGCACCAAGCTCCCCAGCCTCGGCCACACCAGCTACGACTACCTCAAGAAGACCTTTGCCTTGCAGGCCGAGGGCCTCATCGACGGCGGAGCCGACGCGTTCCTCATCGAGACGAGCCAGGACCTCCTGCAGACCAAAGCCGCCGTGAACGGCTGTAAGCAGGCAATTGTCTCCCGCGGCGTCCGCCTCCCCATCTTCGTGGAGGTGACGGTGGAAACCACCGGAACCATGTTGATGGGTTCCGAAATCGGCGCTGCACTCACCGCCTTGGAGCCGTTGGGCGTCGATGCCATCGGCCTGAACTGCGCCACCGGACCGGACGAGATGAGCGAGCACCTGCGGCACCTCTCCAAGCAGTCCTCGGTCGCTATCGCCTGCATGCCCAACGCCGGGCTGCCGATCCTCGGCGCGAACGGCGCACACTATCCGCTCTCCCCCACGGAACTCGCCACTGCGCACGAGCAGTTCGTGCGTGAATTCGGCTTGGGCCTGGTAGGCGGCTGTTGCGGTACGACGCCGGAGCACATGGCCGCCGTCGTCGAACGTCTTGAGCCCTTCCGTACCAACGGCAACGCGCCCGACGCCGGGAGCCTCACCGGCGGCGCGAAAAGCGCCGGCGGCCGGGTCCCCACCGAGCGGGAGGCCGGCGTCGCGTCCCTCTACCACCACGTTCCGTTCGACCAGGAGTCGGCTTACCTGGCCATTGGTGAGCGCACCAACGCCAACGGTTCCAAGGCGTTCCGCCAAGCGATGCTGGAAGAGCGCTGGGACGACTGCGTCGATATCGCCCGCGAGCAGGTCCGGGTCGGCGCGCACCTGCTCGATGTTTGCATCGACTACGTGGGGCGCGACGGCGTCGCGGACATCAAGGAGATCGTCTCGCGTTTCGCGTCTGCCTCTACCCTCCCGTTGGTCATCGACTCCACTGAGCCGCCTGTGCTGCAGGCTGGACTCGAACACATCGGCGGACGTCCGGTGGTCAACTCCGTCAACTACGAGGACGGCGACGGCCCGGACAGCCGCTTTGCGCGCATCATGCCGCTTGTTAAGGAACACGGAACGGCCGTGATTGCCCTGACTATCGACGAACAAGGCCAGGCCCGCACCACCGAAGGCAAGGTGGCCATCGCCTCCCGCCTCGTAGACGCCCTGGTGGGCGAATGGGGGATGCGGGTTGAAGACATCATCGTGGACGCCCTGACCTTCCCCATAGCCACGGGCCAGGAAGAAACCCGCCGGGACGCCATCGAAACCATCGAGGCCATCCGCCAGATCACCACGAAGTACCCCGGTATCCAGACAACCCTCGGCGTCTCGAACGTGTCCTTCGGCCTGAACCCTGCCGCGCGCATGGTGTTGAACTCGGTGTTCCTGCACGAGGCCGTGCAGGCAGGCCTGACCAGCGGTATCATCGACGCCGCGAAGATCGTCCCGCTCGCGTCGTTGCCGGACGAACAGCGCAAGGTGGCCTTGGACCTCGTCTGGGACCGTCGCGAGTACGACGCCGATGGCAACGTCACCTATGACCCCCTGGCCATCATGCTTGACCTCTTCGCCGGCGTCGACACTGCCGCGCTCAAGGACCAGCGCGCCGCGGAACTCGCGGCGCTGCCTACCGGCGAACGCCTGCAACGGCGCATCATCGACGGAGAAGGCAAGGGCCTTGAGGAGGACCTCGACCTCGCACGCAGTGAAGGCATGACCCCGCTCGGCATCATCAACGATCAACTGCTGGAGGGCATGAAGGTTGTAGGCGAGCGCTTCGGCGCAGGTGAGATGCAGCTTCCCTTCGTGCTGCAATCCGCTGAGGTGATGAAGAACGCGGTCGCACTGCTCGAGCCGCACATGGAGAAGTCGGACTCTTCCGGCAAGGGCACCATGGTGATCGCTACCGTGCGCGGCGATGTGCACGATATTGGTAAGAACCTGGTGGACATCATCCTCACCAACAACGGCTACAAAGTGGTCAACATCGGCATCAAACAGGGAATCGCCGAGATCATGGCCGCGGCGGAGGAGCATGACGCCGACGTGATCGGCATGTCTGGCCTGCTCGTGAAGTCCACTGTGGTGATGAAGGAAAACCTTGCCGAGCTCCAGTCCCGGGGCCTGGCGAAAAAGTGGCCCATTATTCTTGGCGGTGCAGCCCTGACCCGTGCCTACGTGGAGCAGGACCTGGCGGAGCAGTTTGAAGGGACCGTCAGGTACGCCAAGGACGCCTTTGAGGGCCTCGCTCTCATGGAACCGTTGGTGCAGGTGGCCCGCGGAGCTGACCCGGACGCGGTGGGACTCCCGCCACTGAAGAAGCGGATCCACAAGAGTGGCCCGAAGTTCACGGTCACCGAACCGGAGGCAATGCCCGGCCGATCCGACGTCACCGCCGAAAACCCTGTGCCCGCTCCACCGTTCTGGGGCACGCGTATTGTGCGCGGCGTCGCATTGCACGACTACGCTGCGTTGCTCGATGAGCGCGCTACCTTCATGGGCCAGTGGGGACTCAAGCCCGGGCGGGGCGACGACGGCGCCTCCTACGACGAACTGGTGGAACTCGAAGGCCGGCCGCGTCTGCGGTACTGGCTGGACCGGATCCTCGCCGAGGGCATGCTCGATGCATCGGTCGCCTACGGCTATTTCCCGGTGGTGTCCGAGGGCGAACAGGTGGTGGTGCTGCACCATGGAGAGGACCTCGACGGCGTCCTCGGCACTCCCGGGCTGCTCGCCCCCGATGGTGGCTCAGGCGGTCCAATCGGCACCGAGCGCCTACGCTTCGACTTCCCACGCCAGCGTCGGGACCGGCACTTGTGCCTCGCCGACTTCGTGCGTTCCCGGGAATCGGGCCAGATCGACGTCCTGCCGATCCAGCTGGTCACTGCGGGCTCGAAGATCGAAGAAGTAACGTCCAAGCTGTTCGCAGGAAACCACTACCGCGACTATTACGAGCTCAATGGCCTGGTCATGCAGCTGACCGAAGCACTGGCTGAATTCTGGCATGCGCGGATCCGTTCCGAGCTGGGTTTCGCAGCCGAAGAGCCGAAGGACAAGGCCGGATACTTCAAGCTCGACTACCGCGGGGCGCGCTTCTCGCTGGGATATCCGGCGTGCCCGGACATGGAGGACCGCCGCAAGGTCACGGAGTTGCTGAAACCGGAACGGATGGGCGTGATCCTCAGCGATGAACTGATGCTGCACCCGGAGCAGTCAACGGATGCTTTCGTGTTCCACCACCCGGAGGCCAAGTACTTCAAGGTGTGAGTTGGTGCGGGTCCTTGGCTTTGGGGTGTTGGGGGCGGGCACTCTTTGTGCCCGTCTTCCTGGATCCAGCATCCTCAACCCGTGCGGTTTGACCGTCCTGGCTGGAGACCGGCTTCGCCCGCCTGAAGGCGGCGAGGATAGCCCGGCCCACAAGGGCGATTCCGATGATGGTGGTGATGGCACGCAGGGTGTCCCATCCCGCCGTCGAGGTCACTAGGGAGTAGAGCAGGAAGCTGCTGAGGTTGGTGCCCAGTGGGGCGCCTGGCACGTAGGAAATGCCGGTTCCGGCACCGACAGCGAAAGGCCAGAACCACAGATTGGTCAGCAGGCCGAAAACGTAGGACGACACCACGCCGTAGCCGCAAAGCATCCATAGTTCAGCCCGTCCTCGAACCCGGCGTGGCAACAGGCCCGCCCCAGCCCCCACCCAGGCGCAGGCGAAGATCTGGAACGGCGACCAAGGGCCGATACCGCTCCACAGGACACTGGAAACGGCGATGGTCAGCGCCCCGAGGAGCATGCCGAAGCGGGGACCGAAGGCGCGGCCGGCCAGGATCAGCAGGATGAACACTGCTTCAACGCCCCCGACGCCGGTACTCGCCACACGAACTGCCGAACCGACGGCAGCCAAGACGCCCAGCAACGCCACCGTATGCGCGGAGCGGACGGAACCATCGACGGAGACCACGACGGCCACTACGGCCAGAGGTGCGATCGCCAGGGCTGCGAAAGGTACGGCCGCGGCGGCATCCTCGGGTAGGGCCGCCGCGAGCAACGGCCAGCAGAACGCGCCGAGGGCCAAAACGTTGGCAGCCGTGAGAATTGCGATCTCCAAGGCCCGCGGCAAGCGGAGGTGGCGTTGCGGGGCTTGCTCTACGCCCCGAACCTCGGAATTAGCGCGCAGAGCACGCCCCACAACCGCGGGAGTCGCACCCGGCGGAATCGCGGCCAGGGGCGTCCCGGCAGCCGGGTCTTCGCTGGCATGGACCGCTGGTGCTGACTCAGCTGGCGCCACGCCGTCGTTCATCTGCACAATCCGGGCGCCAAGGCCGTGGGCGAAATCGACGTCATGCGTGGCGATAAGTACTGCTGCGCCAGAGTCCGCCAATGCGCGCAAGGCGGCCGAGACTCCTGCCCGGGCCTCAGGATCGAGCCCGCGGGTGGGCTCATCAATAAGGAGGACTTGGGGGTCGCCCGCAGTCTGAAGCGCGATGGCGAGGATACGGCGCTCTCCGGCCGACAGGTCCCGCGGATGCACGTGACCTATCGGCATCCCAACCTCACCACGCAATCGGACCAGGCGGGATGTTGCCGATTTTGACAGGGTCCTGTCCGAGCCATTCCCGTCTGATTTACGCCGTGCCCGTGCTTCGCGTCGATCTGCCGCCCGGAGCTCAGCAGCCACCGTGTCCCTCGTGAAAAGGTCGTCGGAGGCGTCCGGAACCAGGGCGACGCGGCCGCCCTCCACCGTGCCGCCGGTTCCTTCTCCGAGCGCAAGGGCTACCAGGAGCGAGGACTTGCCGGCCCCGTTCGGCCCAACTAAGGCGACCACTTCGCCAGGGTGGAGGGTCAGTGAGGCGTCGCTGACGAGCGCCTTGCGGTCGCGGTGCACCGCAAGCTTTGTCGCGGTCAACACCGGCGCGTCCTGCGGTTTCGATGTCGGTGCGACTGCCGACATCGGCGACGGTGCCAACCCCGGTGACACTGCCGGCGTCGGACGGATCCCACCTGGACGTGCAGGTGCTGGCGCGGCGCCTGCTACCAAGCCGCCGTCGTAAATTCTCCACCAGGAATCGGCGATGGGTAACAGCGGGTCGGCCCGATGCTCAGCAACAATGATGCAGATGCCCGATCCGTGGGCGAGGGCGTCGAGTACTGCGATGACCAGGGCCCGTGCTGTGGTGTCGAGGTCGGCAAGGGGCTCGTCAACCAGGAGCAGGGCCGGGTGCTCCACCACGGCAGCGGCGATGGCCACGAGCGTTGCCTCGCCGGCCGAGAGAGAGTTGAGGTTCCGGTCCAGGAGCGCCGACACTCCAATCCGCTCCGCGACCTCCACCGCGCGGGCCCGGGCGATGCCGGCTGCAACGCCGCGCAGTTCAAGCGAAAGTGAGATTTCGTCTCGGACGCGGGTGCTGGCGAAAGCGGCGCGTGGGTTTTGCAGGACGACGCCGACGACGCCGGCCGTATCGCGTGGCGGCACGGCGGCACGATCCACTCTGGCGACCCGGACCGTGCCGGTAAGCTCTCCGCCGTCGACGTGTGAAAGGAGTCCCGCAACGCCCCGCAGGATGGTGGACTTTCCGGAGCCGGTGGGCCCGGTAACAACGGTTATTGTCCCGGGGCCTGGCTTGAAGTTTTCGACCTGCAGCCGCGTGTCGCCGATGCGGAATTGGGCGCCCCGGATCTCAAGGGGCAAGCCGGAATCGCTGCCGGCTTGGTGCGCCGCCCTGCTCCCGAAGCCACGCAATTCCAAGGCCGCGGCTACCCGGCTGGCGTGCTCAAGAGTTCGCTCAAGTACCGGAACAAGGGCTCTCGGCCCCAGGCGTTCGCCCCGCAACCGGAAGGCCAAGCGGACGGAGGCAACGGCGTCGGCGAGTGCGGGGAGCGCAGCCCAAGCCACCACAAGCGTGCGGGCTATGCCTTGGAATGGGCCGCCGCGGGCCAGCCGCATGAAGCCCCTTGCCACGTCCACGAAGGCGTTGAGCAGTCCGAAGGCAAGGATCATCCCGGCAATCGGCAGGGCTGAAACAACCGCCTCCCACAGACCAGGCGATGTTACGGGTCCGAGGAAGACCACGTGGGCGTATGGGGCGGGCAGCCGCACTGACGGCAGTTCCAGCAGCACCGGCCCGACGGTGCCCGCTCCGTTGAAAAGGATGCGATAGATGACCCGCGCCGCTATGAAGACGACGGCGAGCGCCGCGGCAGCGCGTAACGGCGCGGGTCGAAAGGTCATGCCTTGGGTGCGGCCGGTGCGCCGTCGATGGTGTACAGCAGTTCCAGGCTCTCTCCTGGCTTCACCTGCTGGGTGGCGAGGCCTTCCTGGGCGTAGGCCCAGTCGCCGGCGGCCGGCTTGACCCAAATGGACCAGTAGGCAAAGCCCGCTGGCATCTTGTCGCATTCTTCGCGGTATGTGCCGCCCTTGTGGGTGATGTCGAAGTCGGCGGCCGGCACGCCATTGACCCGGCACACCAGTTCGGTGGGGTATTGCTTTGTTCCCTCGGTTTTCACCTTGGCTTCATCGAGCACCTTGGCAGCGGTCGTTGGCGCGTCCACGGCAACGCAAACAGTCTTGTCGGCGGCAGCCTGCTTCAGGGCGCCGGAATCGACGATGACCTTCACACCGGTGCAGGGCCCGGCGTCAGCGCTGGAGGAAGCCGAGGTTGCGGACGGCGCGGTGCTTGGCTGGGTGGCAGCCGGCGTGGAACAGGCGGCGAGGGTAATCAGGAGACCAGCGGCGGCGAGGGAGCTCGCGGCGGCGGTGCAGATCTTGGAAAAAGTCACGATCCAAGGGTAGGACGTCGCTTGGCTTGATTGGGATGTGGCGTGTTGTGTGACGTCGGGTGGCAGGCGGTTGGCTGATGAAGCCTCAACAAATCTTGAAGAAAATTGTTGACAATTGACAGTCTGGGATTTAGATTCATAGTGAATCAAAAACCTCTACTCGCTCGCATCGGAACGAAATCGCCAGAACGAGCGAGGCCCCCTCTCCCAACACCTCCATCGAAGGGACCCATCATGGCTACAACTGACTCCCGCCCGAAGTACATCTCCTTTGACATCTACGGAACACTGATCAACTGGGATACTGACGCCACTACCCGCCGGCTGCTCGCGGGCCGTTTGCCTGAAGAGCAGTGGCCTGCGTTCAAGAAGGTGTTCCGCGGGTACCGCTTCGACGAGGTCCTTGGCGACTACAAGCCGTACGAGCAGATCCTGCAGAATTCCTTTGACCGGGTAAGCAAGTTTTTTGGCATTGGGCCAACCCCGGGTGCAGGGGCAGAGTTCGCTGACGCTGTACGCGGCTTTGACGCCCACGACGACGTGCCGGCGCCGCTGAAGCTCATGGGCGACAACTACAAGCTTGTGGCGCTGTCCAATGCCGACGACAGCTTCCTGGAGATCAGCATCCCCAAGCTCGGTGCTGACTTCCACGCCGTCCTGACCGCCGAGCAGGCCCAGGCCTACAAGCCCCGCTACCAGGCCTTCGAGTACATGCTCGATACCCTGAACGCCAAGCCGGAGGACTTCCTGCACATCGCCTCGCACACCCGGTACGACATGCACCCGATGCACGACATGGGCTTCCGTAACCTCTGGGTACTGGACCGCGGCTACGACCCCATCACTGGCGGCTACGACTACAACTCAGTCAAGTCCCTGGACGAGATCAACAAGCACCTCGGTCTCTAAACCGGTTGCTGGCTCTCCTTCGATGAAAGGGTGAAATGAGCGATTCTGCTTTTATCGCAGCAGTGGCATCAGAGAGTGGACTTCTGGCTGAGCATCCTCACCTCGCCGACCCGACTGTCCTGGAGCTGCTTGAACAGTTCTACGGCCTTCAGGGAACGCTGGTCCGGATTCCCACCGAAAAGGATGAGACTTTCCGGCTCCGGGACGGGGACGAAACGTATCTGGTGAAGATTTCACCCTCCGATGAGGATCCGGTGATCGTCCACCTCCAAACGGCTTGCATGGAGCATTTGGAACGGACTGCCCCTGAACTTCCGGTCCAGCGTCTTGTCAGGAGCCTTGGCGGAGAGCCGCAAGTCCTCATTCCGGAGCCTGCAGGAGCCTTTGATCGAGTACTGCGGGTAATGCGCTTCCTGCCAGGCGATTTGCTGGCCAATCACGAGGCGTCGGCTGGCCAGCTTCGATTGGTGGGCTCAAGCCTGGCCCGCATGGGGATTGCTTTGCAGGACTTCGATCATCCTCGCGCGGACCGTTTGCTCCTCTGGGACCTCAAGCATTTTCACCGGATGCGCCCGCTTCTT
This sequence comes from Paenarthrobacter sp. 10L420, assembly GCF_056395385.1. Lineage (NCBI taxonomy): Bacteria > Bacillati > Actinomycetota > Actinomycetes > Micrococcales > Micrococcaceae > Paenarthrobacter > Paenarthrobacter sp. 10L420. The sequence goes on from NZ_JBFTJK010000003.1 coordinate 87,268, forward strand.
GACTATGTCGACGAGAAGGAAATACGATCCCTCGCGGAGGACATTTTCGATCAGTTCGACCACAAAGTGGTTCCGCTCCTCGGCACCCTGACCTCCCAGGTTATCCACGGGGATTTCAGTCCGTACAACGTCCTCGTCAACCCCAGCAGGCCCGATTATGTGACCGGGATTATCGACTTCGGGGACGTCGTACGAACCCCCGTGATCTTCGACATCAGCGTCACTATGGCAAACCTGCTGGGGGCAGACCCGGCCAGCCCCTGGGAGCACGCACTCCACGTCATGAACGGCTACCGGAGCGTTCGCCCCCTTCCCGGGCAGGAGTTAGAGGCACTGATCGTCTCAGCCCAAGCGCGCCTGCTGCTACGTGCCCTGATAACAGGGTGGCGCGCAAGCCAGTTGCCGCAAAGACGCGACTATCTCCTCTCCCACTCAAAGCCCGACTGGGACCGGCTCGCGTCCACTGCCGCAGCCCCGGCACCAGAACCTTCTTTCACACCATGAACCCCACCGCCTAGCTTCCAGGAGAAAACATGGGCACTTCCCCAATCCGCACGCCCTCCAAGGCCATGGTTAACGGCTTCGATCCCAGCCGCCTGGACGAGCTCCCGGACCAGATCCAGAAGAGTATTCGACGCCGGGACAAGAGCCTGGGGCCCAGCTACAGGCTGTTCTACGACGAGCCCCTGGAAATCGTTCGTGGCAAGGGCGTCATATTGTTTGACCGCGACGGCAATGAATACCTCGACGTCTACAACAATGTCCCTTCTGTCGGGCACGGCCACCCACGCGTGATTGAGGCCGTCCACCAGCAGATGCAGACGCTGAACACCAACACCCGCTACGTCCAGGAGTCCATCCTGGATTACTCGGAGCAGCTTCTTTCAACGTTCCCCGCCGAACTTGGCCATGTGATGTTCACGTGCACCGGTTCAGAAGCCAACGACCTGGCGATGCGCGTCGCAAAATATGCGACCGGACAGCAGGGCATCATCGTCACGGCCGGCGCCTACCATGGCCTTACTGCCGAGGTCTCTTCGTTCTCGCCTTCCTTGGGCAAGGGCGTGCCCCTGGGTCCGAACGTGCGGGTTATCGACGCCCCTGACGCCCTGCGCTATTCATCGGATCAAGGCTCGTCATCAGATCAAGGCTCGCTGGAGGATCACCTGCGGGACCAGGTGCGCGCAGCCATCGCTGACCTGCACCGGCATGGTATCGGAGTGGCTGCTTTCATCGCTGACAGCATCTTCTCCTCGGACGGTGTCTTCGCCGGTCCCACAGGCTTCCTTCGCCCCATCATCGAAGAGATCCATGCTGTGGGCGGCCTCTACATCGCAGACGAAGTACAGCCAGGATTCGGCCGTACAGGTGAGGAGTGGTGGGGCTTCCAGCGCCACGGAATCGTCCCCGACATCGTGACCATCGGCAAACCCATGGGTAACGGTATTCCAGTAGCGGCAGCGATCTTCAAGCCCGATTTGCTGCAGGAGTTCGGGAAGAATATCCGCTACTTCAACACCTTCGGCGGAAATTCGGTAGCCATAGCGGCAGCCCAGGCCGTCCTGGACGTGATCCGGGAGGAATCACTCATAGAGAACGCTTTGAAGGTTGGCGGAAAGATCCTCACCGGCCTGAAGGACCTTACCCAGAATCTGGACCAGGTGGCAGAAGTACGCGGGAGCGGCTTCTTCATCGGCGTCGACCTCGTCACCGATCGATCCACCCTCACACCCAACGGGGAGGCCGCCGCCAGCATCGTCAATGCCCTCCGGCAGGATCGGATCCTGATCTCGGCTTGCGGCGCCCAGGGCAACGTCCTGAAGCTGCGTCCGCCAATGCCATTTTCCAGTGACGACGCCGATCGCCTGCTGGAAGGAATGGGCCGTGCCTTCAAGGCACTGCGCTAAGGCGCAACAACAAACAGGTCGGCCCAGTGCTGACACCAAATGCTTGGGGATTGTGCCTTCCACTGTGAAAGCACTCTGTGTATTACACCAGCTGAAATCACTTGAAGGGTTGCACCATGAAGACAACACAAAAGATTCAAACAGCAGCCGCGGGGCTCGCTGTCCTGTTGGCCCTGAGCGCCTGCGGTGGCGCCGCAACGGGCAGCCAGGCGACAGAAATCCCCAAGACGCAGAACACCCGTGACATCTCAGAGGGTGTCCAACCGGACGCCGCCGCGGTGGCGTTGCTGCCGAAGGCCATCAAGGACAAGGGTGAGTTGACGGTCGCGATGGACCTCAGCTCCCCGCCGATGACGTTCCTTGCCGAGGACAACACAACCCCCATTGGCGTGAACCCGGACCTTGCCCGTTTGGTGGCAAAGAAGCTGGGCCTGAAGTTGAAGTTCGAGAACACGGCGTTCGACACGATCATTCCCGGCATCGACGGCGGCCGCTACGACTTCACCGCCACCACCATGTCCGCTACAGCCGAGCGGCTGAAGGTGCTGGACATGATCAACTACCTCAAGGGAGGCTCCGCTGTAGCCGTAGCGAAGGGCAACCCGCTCAATCTGACCAATGACACGCTCTGTGGCAAGAACGTGGGCGTGACCAAGGGCTCAACACAGCAACTGAAGCACCTGCCCAACGTCTCGGAGTGGACCTGCACCTCCCAGGGCAAGCCGGCGATCAACGCCACCACCCTGCCCAACGTCCAGGAAGCCCTGACGCAGCTGGACTCCAAGCGGATCGACGCTGTCTTTTACGATGCCAGTGCTCTGGCGTGGGCCAACGATCAGCAGCCCAACCACTTCACCACCTTGCAGCCGCGCATGGATACCCGCACGGACACCAATGTCGCCATGGGCCTGAAGAAGGGATCACCCCTGACCCCGGCACTCCAGGCCGCTATCCAGTCCGTTCTGGAAACCCCGGAATACAAGAAGTCCCTGGACTACTGGGGACTGGGTGAATCAGCTATTACTGAAGCCAAGATCCGCTAGCACTTGCGCAGCCACGTCCCGGCTTCGCTCTGATATCTCATTAAGGTTGTGCTATGCGTACCAATCCCATGGCAAGGGACCACACCAAGGCTTGGGTTCTTGATGCTGTCCTGTCAGAGGCGCCCTTGACGCGTACCAGGCTCATCGAATTGACGCGATTAAGCCAGGCCACGGTATCCCGGAAGGTGGATGAGCTTCGTTACGACGGTCTCGTCGTCGAACAGGGAGTCAACTCGGTTGCGCGCCGTGGCCGGCCCTCCACCTATCTGGATGTGCCCGGCACGGCGGGGCATGTTGTGGGCATCTCGTTCGGAGCACGGACCACTTGCGTCCTGGTGACGGACCTGCGGGGCCGCGAGGTCAGGCACGTGATCGTGCCCAGCTTGGAGGGCGGCGATGAAGAAGCCATTGCCGAGTGGTTGCTGGACTTGGTTGTAGATACCAGCGATTCCGCCGAGGGGCCATTGCGCCAAATCGTCGCCGCCCTTCCTGGCCGTGTCCGGACGGATTCGACAATTCTTCAGAAGACCTTTGAAGGTCGATTGAATGCTCCCGTGGTGCTTGAGAGCGATGCCAGCGCCTCCCTCCGAGGGATCCTGAAAGATGACGCGAGCATAGGAAACGCTGTCCTCTTCATGCTGAGTACGGAGCTGAGCTTCGCCAGTTGCGCTGATCATGAAATCGCCAAGGGGCGGACTTCGGCTTTCGGACACCTTGGTGAGGTTCTCTTCTCCGGTGTTGGCAACGAGACATTGGAGGGACTGTTAAGCACCAAGGGACTCCTCCACTTCGCCAGAGGACGAGGACTGGACCTGGATGACGTCCAAGCGCTCTGGTCCCAACCGAAGGATGCGGCGTCCCGCGCGGAAGTGATGGAGGCATTCACGACGGCGATGGTCGCCGCCGTCGGGGCCGTTGCCGTGACGCTTGATCCCGAGTCCGTATATTTCGTGGGCCGCCTGAGCCCGCTCGTGGACGAAGTCCTTCCTGAGGCACGCAGGCGGCTGGCGCAAAGCCTTCCGGTAGTCCCTGGAATCACGGTGGTGCCGCAAGTCGTCGGGCTCTCGGTGGCCCAAGGAGCGGCGTATGCAGGACTGGCGTTGGTCCAGTCGCGGCTGCGGGACTCCATGCTCGAAGCCCAGTAGCAACCACGGAATCGACAAAGAACCGTTGACAATCTACAACCACCGCGAGTATTGTCGACAATCGACGGTACTTCCCCAATGAAGCCTCGTCGACAATCGACGAAGATAAAATCCAAACTGGAGGAAAAAATGGCATTCGACATCAAGCCGAAGTTCGTAACGTTCGACATGAACGGAACGCTGATCAAGTTCGCTATCGCCGACGCGACCCGTGAGGTCTTGGGCGAACGCCTGCCCGCAGAGCTCGCCGATGCATACCTGCAGGCCACCAAGGCATATCGGATCGATGAGTGCATGGGCGATTACAAGCCCTTCCACCAGATCATCGCCAACTCCATGGAACGCGCCTCGCGCAGGCTCGGCCTTGAGTACCGGGAGGCCGATGCAAGGGCAGTCTACGAAATTGTCCCCACGTGGGGCCCGTACCCAGGTGTGACCGAGGCCCTGAATCGCCTGGCCGAGGCAGTCCCCCTGGTCATCATTACCAACAGCGACACCGCGCATGCTGAGCGACTTTCGGAAAACCTCCAAGCTCCCTTCGCAACCGTCATCAGCGCCGAGCAGATGGGCATGTACAAGCCCCGCCTCGGAGCGTTTGAATACATGTTCGACAAGCTTGGCGTCACGCCCGACGAGATTGTGCACGTCTCTGCGAGCCCGATGTACGACCTTCGGTCCGCAGCCATCATGGGCATCAAGAACAAGGTGTATGTGGACCGTGGCTTCGAGCATGACGAGCACTGGCTCGGCTACGAGCGGATCACCGACATCGCCGAGCTCCCCGTCCTCTTCGGCCTGCCACGTTCCGCTGCTTCGTAAGAAAGACCTGATGACAGATGAGCGTCACTACGGCGGGCTCGGCCTTGGATCGGCTTCGGGCCCTTGGCCTGGAGCTTCCAACCCTCGCTGACAGCCCTTATTACGTGGACCACCGCGCCGTGGGTTCCAGTATCCACATCGCCGGCCAACTGCCTTACAAGGACGGTGTGCTGCTGGGCCAAGGCATCGTGGGCCGGGACCTGGGGCTGGAGACAGCGCGGGAGCTCGCCCGCCATGCCGCGCTCAATTGCCTCGCGGCGGCTGTGCAGGCGGTTGGAGACCTGGACCGGGTCCGGATCGTGCAGATGCTGGTGTTCGTGGCCAGCACACCGGACCTCGGCCTGCAATCGCGGGTCGCCAACGCGGCCAGCGAATTGCTCATCGAAGTGTTGGGGGAGAACGGACGGCACGCCCGGACCGCAATCGGCGTCGCCGGGCTGCCGGCCAACACTCCTGTAGAGATCCAGATGATCTGCACAGCCGCTTAGGCGCGGATATGTTGGCGGCAAATTCATGAGGAGAACAGCGTGAACCGTATCCAAGGAGCACTCAACGCCCTGGTCGAGCGGGTCGACACCCCGGCGCCGATCGTGCTGGTCGACGTTATGCAGGACAACATCGATCGCATGCAGGCCTTCGCCGCCCGGCAGGACGTTAACGTCAGGCCGCACGTAAAGACGCATAAATGCGTTGAGATCGCTCGTCGCCAGGTCAAGGCCGGAGCTGTGGGAATCACCGCAGGCAATGTTGGTGAGGCCGAAATCTTCGCCGCAGCGGGCTTCGACGATATCTTCATCGCCTACCCAATCTGGCCTTCGGGAACGAAAGGCCTGCGCATCCGCAAACTTGCCGTAACCACCCGGCTGGGGGTCGGCGTCGACAATTTCGCGGCGATCGATGCCCTTGCTGATGCGATGGGATCTGAAGCCGAACGGCTCCAGGTTGTGATTGAGGTGGACTGCGGAGCACGTCGTTCCGGTGCACCACCCGAGTTTGCCGGCGAGCTCGCCGCCGCCGCCCGAAGGCGGGGACTGGTGCCGGTGGGCGTCTTCACTTATCCAGGGCATGGAAGCTCCAGCCCGGACGCCCGCCAGCGTGCAGCGATGGACCAGGAAGCCGCGCTCACCACGGCGGTGCGCAGCTTCAGCGCGGTGGGCATCAGCGCAGACGTCGTCAGCGCTGGCTCAACACCCACCATTGAGTACGCTACGAGCAACGTGATCACTGAGATCAGGCCCGGCGAGTACGTGTTCAATGACTTGAACAACACTCGGCTCGGAGCCTGCACGGAAGATCAGATTGCCCTGTTTGTCGCTGGCACGGTGGTCAGCGACTGGGTTCCCGATCAGGTCATTCTCGATGTAGGAACCAAAGCATTAAGCCGGGAAGGCAGCCCCCAGATTGGCTATGGCGCTGTCCCCGGTACGTCGGCCGTTCTCTCCAAGCTCAACGAGTACCACGGGTTCCTCCCCCTGCCGGCCGGCGATTTCCACCCGGGCGTCGGCACGGTTCTCCCGATCGTGCCGAACCACGTTTGCCCGGTTGTGGTCAATTTCGAGGAGTACATCGTCACTGACAGCACCGGCACATCGCTGGAGCGGTGGCGGGTGGATGCCCGCGGATTCCTCAGCTGATTCGTGGGGGACGGCATGTCCGGGCCCCAGCCCGCAACCCCAGACCGGCAACCCGCAGAAACAAACCGTACAAGGACTGACCACTATGAGACTTGATAAGACCACTGCCGTCATAACCGGCGCCAGCAGCGGAATCGGGGAAGCAGTGAGTTCCCACTTCCGGCGCGAAGGCGCCCGACTGCTGCTCACCGGCCGCAGGGACCAACTCGACAGCGTCGAATCTGGTGACGTGTACGTCCCCGGGGATCTCAATGACGAGGCTTTCGTCGAAGGCCTCGCCCACCAGGCTGCCGAAGCGTTCGGCACCGTGGACGTCGTCGTCCTTAACCATGGCCTGCAGGTAAGCGGTCCGCTGACGGAGATGGCGTATGAAGACGCCAAGAACGTGCTCCACAGCAACCTCCTCAGCGCCTTCCTGATGATGAAGCATTTTGCACCGTTGATGCCTGCCACGGGAGGCTCGTTCGTCCTGGTCAGTTCACGACTGGGCATGGTTGGCAAGCCTGATGAAGTCCTTTACTCCGCGGCCAAGGGCGGCCTCATCATGCTCGCCAAGGGCGCCGCAATCGAGTGGGCCTCACGCAGTATCCGCGTCAACGTCGTCGCGCCCGGGCTGACCGTCACCCCGGTCATCGAGGCCTCGTTCCAGCGCAGGCCCGATCCCGAGGCTTACCGGGCAGAACGCGAGGGCCAGATCCCGCTCCGGCGCCTGGCCACTCCCGAAGAAATCGCCGACGCCATACTTTTCATGGCGTCCCCGGAATCGTCCTATATCACCGGCGCGGTACTGCCCGTCGACGGCGGCTACACGGCCGCCTGAACACCACACCGCTTGGAACACCAACTCCCCACAAAGTAGGACAACGATGAAAGCCCTCACAGCAACACCCCGAAACGGAGACCTCGGCTTCTGGATGGCAGGACTCGCGGAAAACCGGCCAACGTTCCCGCGCTTCGCAGGCCAGGGGTCCGTGGATCTGGCCATCATAGGCGGTGGCTACACAGGCCTCTGGGCGGCATACTTCGCCAAGAAGCTCGAGCCTTCACTCTCGGTTGCGGTTTTTGAGGCTGAACAAATCGGCTACGGAGCCTCCGGGCGAAACGGCGGGTGGCTTTCGGCGATGCCCCCGGGAAACCGGGCCACTTTTGCGCGCGCATCCGAAGGTGGGCTGGACGCCAGCCGGGCATTGCAGCAGGAGTTCGTGACCGGCGTCGACTCCGTCCTTAACATCCTTCAAGCCGAGGGGATCGACGCGGATCAGCACAAGGGTGGCGCACTCGTCGCTGCCCACACCAGGGCGGGGCTTGGCCGGCTGGTAGCCAGGCGTGACGCCGACTGGAAGTATGGGTTGACCGAAGACGATGTCCGCCTGCTCGACCGGGACGAGTTCCAGAGCAAGATCAACATCTCCACAGTCCACGGCGGGCTCTTCTACAAGCCCTGCGCCCGGATTCATCCGGCGAAACTTGTCTATGGCCTCGCGGACACCCTGACGTTCATGGGGGTGGGGATCTACGAAAACAGCCGCGTAAACAGCATTGACGGCAAGACCCTGACCCTGGCCAACGGACAGGTCACGGCGGCCAAGAAGTTCATCTGCACGGAAGGGTATTCAGGGCAGCTGCTTGGTAGCAGGTCCTTGATCCCGATCAACTCCTCCATGATCGTGACCAAACCGCTGTCAGAGGAGGCCTGGCAGCAGATCGGCTGGAACGGGCTTCAGTGCCTTAGCGATTCCGCCCACACATTCATCTATTCGCAGCGAACCGCGGACGGCCGCATCGCGATTGGTGGCAGGGGAAGGCCCTACCGCTACGGCTCCGGCACAGGCGGCTCCGGTGCCACAGCCCAGTCCACGGTTGACCTGATCTCCACAAAGCTTCGGTCCTTCTTCCCGGGTATCCACCTCGAAGTGGACCACGCGTGGTCCGGAGTCCTGGGCGTTACGCGTGACTGGAACGGCGGCGTGCACTGGGACCAGGCCGCCGGAATCGGATCGTCCACCGGCTATGCCGGACACGGTGTTACAGCCGCCTACGTGGGCGGCCGAACACTCGCGGAATTGGCTTTCGAACGGGAAACGGAACGGACCACACTCCCCTGGGTTGGCTACCGCGCACGGAAATGGGAACCGGAACCCATCCGCTGGTTGGGTGTTCACGGCATGTATCGGCTTTTCGGCCTTGCTGATCAGTGGGAAGAGCGAAAGGATTCCACCAAGACGTCCCTCCTGGCCAGATTCGGCAGCAGGCTCGCCGGACTTCACGAATAATGCACCATCCAAAAACCTTCATTTGAAACGCCCCCGGAGGTACGTCATGAAGACCATAAGCAGGATCCAGGCTGCAGCCGCAGGGTTTGCAATCCTGGTGGCCCTCACCGGCTGTGGCGGGGCAACAAGCACCTCCCCAACAGATCCCAAAACGGCCGACATCTCCGAGGGCGTCCAACCTGACCAAAAAGCTGTGAGCTTGTTGCCCGCGTCTTATAAGGACAAGGGCGAACTGACGGTGGCGATGGACCTGCACTACCCGCCGACGACGTTCCTCGCAGAGGACAACTCGACGCCGATCGGCCTGAATCCGGACATTGCCCGCCTGATAGCCAAGAAGCTCGGCCTGAAGCTGAAGTTCGAGAACACCGTCTTCGACACCATCATTCCGGGCATTGACGGTGGCCGCTACGACTTCACGGTCACCACCATGGCACCAACACCGGAGCGGCTGAAGGTCCTGGACATGATCGACTACTTCAAAGCCGGCAACTCAGTGGCCGTCAGCGCTGGAAATCCGTTGAAACTCACCAACGAAACCCTGTGCGGCAAAAACATAGCCGTCACAGCCGGCTCAACAGGCCAACTCAAGCGCCTTCCGGCCCTCTCGGAACAGACCTGCACTTCGAAGGGACAGCCAGCCATCAACGCCGTGACCCTGCCCAACGTCCAGGACGCGCTGACCCAGCTAGCGTCCAGGCGCATCGATGGCATCCTCTACGACACAACTTCCCTCGCCTGGGCCGAGAAGCAGCAGCCCAAATCGTTCACCATTCTGACGCCCCAGGTCAACGTCGGCTCCAGCGACGTGACGGCTATCGGCCTGAAGAAGGGCTCTCCCCTGACCCCCGCCCTCCAGGCCGCCGTCCAGTCCGTCCTGAACAGCCCGGAGTACAAGAAGTCCCTCTCGAACTGGGGCCTCGAATCCGGTGCCATCACCGAAGCCAAGCTCAACTAGGAGACGTACTCCCCACATGCAAACCATCAGTCACAGAAGCATGGGCTTCACCCGCCCAACAGCAGACACCCTGCTGTTCATGAATGAAGTTATCGAGGTGCTCTAAACATGGACGGAAAACTCGCCGTCATCGGCTTGGGCAGCATCGGAAGCATGGCACTTTGGCAGGCCTCCCGTCTTTCCGATTCCGTGGTCGGCTTCGAAGCACACACTCCGGCCCATGGACGCAGCGCTGTAGGCGGGGACACCCGGCTGTTCCGCATGATTTATCGTGGCAGCCCGGCGCACTACCCCATCCTGGAGCGCTCACGGGATCTCTGGGCGGAACTCGAGGCAGAAACCGGACAGGACATCCTCACACGCTGTGGCGGACTCTCCATCGGCACCACCGATGGGCCGTACCTCCGCAGCGTCCTGGAAACTGCCCGGACCAATGGGGCTGCCCACCAACTCCTGAGCCGTGAGGAAATGGCTGAACGCTACCCCCAGCACAACCTCCGGGCCGACGACTCCGCGGTGTTCGACCCCAACGCCGGGGTCCTACGGACCGACCGGGCAGTAACCGCCGCCATTGCCGCAGCACAGGCAAACGGGGCAACGGTCCTTAACAACACTCCTGTAACCGGCATCCGGGAAACCACCGACGGCGTTGTCGTCACCTCGGGGGAAAGCACCTGGACCTTCGAGAACGTCATCGTCGCCTCGGGGGGTTGGTCCCAGCGGCTCATGCCTGACTACTTGAAGGCACAGACGGAAACCCGCAGGATTTTCCTGAGCTGGTTCGTTGCCCGCGATGCAGCCCAGTTCACCCCGGAGAAGTTCCCCACATTCAGCCGCATGTACGAAGACCGCGCCATGTACGGGGCGCCGGCCGTGGACGGCGTTACGGTCAAAGCCACGCTGGACGGCCGGGGCACGGTGACGACTGACCCCGACGCTTTCCCCAGGGAGCTCTCAACAGCCGAAATTGCCGACACTTTGGAAACCGTCACCGAATTCTTGCCCGGCCTGGTTCCCAGCATCATCCGCTCCGACGCCTTCCCGGACCTCTACACCGAGGACCGGAACCCGCTGTTGGGCTGGCTCGGCAGGTCAAGCAGGATCTACGGCGCCACAGGCTTCTCCGGAGGCGGATTCAAAAACGCCACGGGTTTCGGCCACATCGCCGCGTACGAAGCGCTCGGAAAACAGTCGCTCGACGGCCTGGAATTCGTACGCCCTGAGCGGTTCAGGACGAGCTAGGCCGGTATAATCGACAATCGACAGGGAGGTGGCACATGGACCGCAAGTTCACGTGGCAGGAACAGCGGATGACGACGCCGGATGGTGTCTACCGCGTGCTCCGCACCGCCATCCTGAACGGAACTGTGCCTCCGGGGGAACAACTGCGCGAGACGCACATCGCCGCTGACCTCGGTATCAGTCGGTCCCCGCTCCGTGAGGCGCTGACCAAACTGGAGGAGGAAGGGCTGGTGGTCAAGATCCCCTTCCGGGGGTCCTTCGTTGTGGAAGTCAGTGCCCGCGACGTCGCTGAGATCGCATCGATCCGGGTACTCGTTGAACCCTATGCTGCCGAGCTTTCAGCCCCCACCCTGCGGGGTCCCGAGCGGCTCCGGCTCAAGCAGACCATCGAGGAACTGTACCGGGCCACCGACACCAACGACATCCCCGGCAGCATTGACGCCCACCTTCGTTTCCACAGGCTCTTCTACGAATTTTCGGGGAACACCGCCCTGCAAAACATGTGGAACGGGTGGGAGAACAAGCTGCGCCTGTACCTGGCGGTCGATCACCGTACCTATAGCGACCTGCACGATATCGCTGTTGAGCACGAAAAATTAGCTGAGCTAGCTCTGGCAGGAGATTTCGATGCCTTCCGCCAGGAAATGGTCAGCCAATTCCAGAATGCCCTCCACGAAGAACCTTTAGAGCAGAAGTAAACCTGGCAAGCCCCGCCCTAGTCCACGAACGCTTAGTCCACGAACTCCGACTGCGTCTCAATGAAGTCCCAATCCTGCAACGTCAGCACCCCACTGACCTTGTCTGTATGAGGCCCGCCAGCCTCGGCGATATGCTGCAGGACCTGCAACGGAAGTTCCTCGGCACGCAGGTTTTCGCGCAGCCACTCCTTGCTGTCCAAGTGCAGGTCCAGCCACCACATGAAGATTTCCATCGCAGACCACCTTCCTTCGGATTAACCGTAGGCCGGGGTCGGGTCGTCTACAAGGGCTGCCCTACAAGGGTTGCTCCATCACGGCCTCGGCTATCAGGGTCTTGTGGGGAATCGGGCGAAGGGCCAATCTGTACCTAGGACGCTGGCGCGCAGGTTTCAAGAACCCGTGCCGACGCCCGCTCGCACAAGGGATCCGCGATGGACTGTGACATCGAGCTGGAGATCGATACCGGCTCTGCACGCGGCGAATACACGGTGCACGTGGTCCGTGCTCCGGCGGGAGGCCACGCTTCGGGGATGTTCACTCTGGACGTTGACAGCATCCTGGACCGGCTTCCCCAACTTGAAGCCACCGTCCTTGCCTCCGCAGTGGCCGCCCGGCGCACTATGCCCGTGGCCGAGATGGCAGTCCGCGAAGTAGGCCAGCAATTGTTCCAGGCCTTGTTCACGCGCGAGGTCTACGGCACGTACCGGGCCAGCCTTGGCGCGGCCCAACACGCTGGCCAGCAACTCAGGGTGGTCCTGCGGCTTGCCGCGCCGGAATTGGCAACCATGCCGTGGGAGACCCTCTTCGACCCCGAAACCGAAACGTACCTGTGCCAAACGGAACCCCTGTTACGGCATATCCCCGCCCCCGACTACAACCAGAACCCCTTGGACGTGGCTCCCCCGCTGCGGATCCTGGGCATCGTCGCTTCGCCCCGGGACCTTCCTACCCTCGACGTTGATGCCGAAAAGGACCACCTGAGCAGGGCATTGGCTGGTCCTGTAGCCGAGGGACGCGTGGAACTCGTGTGGTCCAGAAGCGGAACCTGGGACGACGTTCAGTCCCTGCTGCTCGCCGGCCCATGGCATGTGGTCCATTTCGTGGGCCACGGCGATTACGATTCCCGGACCGACGAAGGCAGGATCGCTCTCGTCGGACCCGACGGCAGGGCCGCCATGGTCCGCGCCGTGCGGCTCATGGCCTTGCTCAGCGTTGCCGCACCACGCCCGCGACTCGTGGTGTTGAACTCGTGTTCCTCCGGAGAGATGGGCCAATCGGACCTCTTTTCCGGTACCGCTTCGTCCTTGGTCAGGAGCGGGATAGGCGCCGTCGCGGCAATGCAGTTCGCCATCAGTGACTCCGCGGCCATCGCCTTCGCCCACGGCTTCTACGCCGCAATCGCCAATGGCCGAACGGTGGACGAGGCAGCACGCGTCGGCCGGATCTCGGTTATGGCCAGCCCGGACGGCACACTCGAGTGGGTCACGCCGGCCCTTTACGTCCGGGGCGGCTCCACTCAACTCTTCACGCTGCGCGGCACGCCACGCGCAACCGTTTCGGAAGCGCGTTCGACGGCGGCACCCACCTTGGGCGGGCAAGCCGGTCAAGCTGCAGTCCCGACGGCGCCACCCATCTTGAGCGGGCAAACGTCCGTCCCGCTGCAGGCCCCGGGAAGCTCCGGCGCGGGAGACGGCGCTGCCGCGAAGGCGGCACAAGCGAACGCCGACCAGGCCATGAAGCGAGCCCAACTGCGAGCCCTTTACGTCCAGGCATCGGCGGAATTAAGGGCACGACGCTTCGAACAAGCTGTTGAGCTGTTCGATGACCTCCTGACCTTGGAACCCGGCTACCGTGACGCCACGGCGCTAAGGGAGAGCGCACAGCATCGGCTGGACATGTCCCGCACCTACCGTGAGGCACTCGCCGCTGAAGAGGCCGGCGATTGGCTGGCCGCGGCGGACGGCTTTGCCCTGGTGCAGGAGGATCCGGAGTTCCCGCAAGCAGCAAGCCGCCGGCAGGACTGCGAACGCCGTCAACGCATCTCGGACCTTCAGGGTGAACTGCGCTACCACTCGTCTTTGGGCTCGTGGGGAGCCGTGGTGGATGTGGCGGCTGAACTTGCGACGCTGGACCCGGACGCGGCCGACCCCGACGGACTCGCGAGCGCTGCCAGGGCTGAGATCGAGAAGGCGAATCCACCGGAACCGGAGCCGGCAAAGCAGCCTTCCCCGGAAAAGGAGCAGCAGGGTTCATATACGGCTGCGGACCTGTCTCCAGAGCCCCGGCGGCCAACGGCAGCCCTCACAACGCGGGTCCCGGCACCTACCAAAGCCCCGGCACCCAGCCAAGCTCCGGCGTCGAGCACTCCATCCGCGAAACCGCCGCAACCAGCACTCGCTTGGACACCGCTCGCGTGGGGCGGTGTCGCCTTGGCTGTGGCGGGCGCCATGGGGGCGTGCATCGTGGTGTTCTTCATGTGGTTCGACGAGACTTACTGGCAGGACAACGGCGGCGACATCGTGCTCCGGATCCTGTACGGACTTCTGGCACCGCTCGGTTATGTGCTGCTCATGGTCGCCGGACTGCCCGAGCGGACCGTACCAGCGCGTGTTGCGATGACCGGCGTCGTGCTTTCCGGGGCGATCTTTGGGCTTGCCGGCCTTAACTACACCGTGGAAGTGACCGCCGTCGTGGCCAGTTTTATCCTGGCCGCCTTCGGACTTTGGGCGGGCATCCTGGCCTTGAAGCACCCGGAACTGCGAACGTTTGCGTGGCTCCTGCTGCTGCCCACCGTGCTGCAACCGATCATCTGGATCCAAGGGAAAGGCGTGTTCATGGAGAGCTGGTACATGTCGCAGGCGCTGCCGTTGCTTCTGCATCTGATGCTTCTTTGCGCGGTGGGCGTGGTGTTCGTCGTGATGGCGCGGCGCGTTCGGCCAGCCACTGTAGCGGGACCAGCTGCCAAGGCCGGAACGTCGCCATGAGCCGGCTGGTTGAGTTCACCACCGACGACGGCGGCACGGTAGTTGTGGAAGTCGCGAGCACAGCCGGGAGCATCGTGACCCGGGGCGGCGATCACGCGGGGGATCATTCCGGCGTCTTCGCGAGAGCCCAACAGACGTTCCAGCGGGCCCTCGAGCATGTCCGACCCGCAGTCCAGGGCGTGATCGATGAACTGTTGAGTCTGGAGAACCGGCCCGATGAGGTCAGCGTTGAGTTCGGCATAGACCTCCACGCCGAGGCCGGAGCTTTCATTGCATCGGCCAGCACGGCATCCAACTTCAAGGTGCGGCTGACGTGGAACAAACCGTCCCCACCCAAGTAAGTCGCA
Organism: Paenarthrobacter sp. 10L420; assembly: GCF_056395385.1. Classification (NCBI taxonomy): domain Bacteria; kingdom Bacillati; phylum Actinomycetota; class Actinomycetes; order Micrococcales; family Micrococcaceae; genus Paenarthrobacter; species Paenarthrobacter sp. 10L420. The sequence continues at coordinate 102,318 of NZ_JBFTJK010000003.1, forward strand.
GTTGAGCGCGTTCTGAGCCCTCAAAACGCGCTCAGCTGCGACTTACTTGGGTGAGCAGACAGCCTGTTCAAGGACACGTCGCGGCGCAACAATAAGGTATGGCTGCGGAGAATTTCAGCGGACGGATTCCTTTGGTTGTCGGCGTCTTGCCCGACCAGCACGTGGAGGTGCTGCAAACAGCCCGGACGCTGGCTGAGCAACTCGGCGTACCGCTGGTTTGTGCCTACGTGGACGAGGCCAGTTACCTCGTGGAATGGGACCCGGCGCGGGAGACACACCGAATGTCGCTTCATCCGGAGAAGGATGACGAGGAGGTCGCAGCTGTCCGCAGTGATCTGGGCAAGGTCATCGGCGAAGCCATGGATGGCGGCTCAGCGGATTGGACTCTGCGGTTGCTCGCTGGAGATCCTGCCCGCGCCCTGGGCCGACTCGCCGAGGACATTCACGCCTCGATGATTATTGTCGGAACGCCGGAACCGGGTCTGGGACACCGTATATCCGAGGCTTTGAACGGCTCAGTCGCGGCATGGCTGAGCCACCACCAACGCCGGCCGGTGCTGATCGTGCCGCAGAAAAAGCCCCAGGAAGCTGCCCGTAAAAACTAAAGCGAAAGTACTTATTCGAGGTGGTGGCAATGCCGTCCCGCCCAACGTAGAGTGATTACTGCAGGAAGCGGAAGCACCTGCTCAAAGACCGCTCCGGAGTGCGTATCCCCCAATAACGCACTCCGGAGCTCTTTGTTTAAGCTGCACTCTCATGGGGACAAGCGCACGACGCCGGCACCCGGCTTGGGTGCCGAAAGGTCACCTCACGAACGTGTACAGCAGCGCCGCCATTGCGAAGCCCACGATCGACAACACTGTCTCCAGAACGGTCCAGGTCTTCAGAGTGTCCTTGACTGACATGTTGAAGTACTTGGAGATGATCCAGAAGCCGCCATCGTTGACGTGGCTGGCGATGATGGAGCCGGAGGAGATCGCCACCACGATCAGGGCGAGCTGCGGCTGGGAGTAACCCGAGGCCAAACTCGGGGCCAGGATGCCGCCGGTGGTTACGATCGCCACGGTTGCGGAGCCCTGCGCAATGCGCATACCCGCGCTGATCACGAAGGCGGAGAGGATGATCGGCAGGCCGGCCTGGGCCAGCGAGTCCGCCACAGCCTTGCCAACACCGGTAGCCGAGAGAACTGCGCCAAAGAACGCGCCGGCGCCAACAACCAGCAGGATCATGCCTACGGGACGAAGCGATGAACCCGTGATTTCGCTGAGTTCGGCGGAGCTCATGCCGCGCCGGATGCCCAGGAGCCACATGGCCAGCAGCACGGCGACGGTCAGTGCGATTGCCGGGTTGCCGAAGAACTGGAGTATGTCTCGGAAAACACCGGGAGGCGCAAAGATGTTGCCGAACGTGCCGCCAAGGATGAGGATCATGGGCAGGCCGATGGCCAGCAGCACCAGTCCGATGGACGGCTCGTGGCCACGCGCTTCCTCGGCCTCAGCAACGATGCGGTCCTCGGGAACATTCACCATCACGCGCTTGCCGATCCACGTGCCCCACAAAATACCGGAGGCGAACCAGGCCGGGATGCCGCAGATGAGGCCCATGAGGATGATCCAGCCAAGGTCCACATGGAACAGGCCTGCGGCAGCAACGGGTCCGGGGTGCGGAGGCAGGAAGGCGTGTGTCACGGAGAGGCCGGCCAGCAACGGAAGTGCGTACAGTGCCAGCGACTTGCCGCCGCGAATAGCAGCGACGTAAACCAACGGGGCCAGGACGAAGATGCCGATATCGAAGAACACCGGGATACCCAGCACAAAGCCGGTGATACCCATGGCGAGCGGGGTGCCCTTTTCGCCGAAGATCTTGACCAGCCTGCCGAGCAGCACTTCCGCACCACCAGACCGTTCGAGGATGGCACCGAGCACAGTACCGAGGCCGATGATCACGGTGATGTGGCCAAGGATACCGGCGAAGCCCTTCTCAATCAGGGCATCACTGCTCTTGGTGGCCGAGCCGACCAACGCTTCAACCGAGACCCCACCCACCAAAGCCACGATCACGCCGGTTCCCACCAGGGCGATGAACGGTTCGAGCTTGACCTTGATGATCAGGAACAGCAGGAGGGCGATGCCCGCGCCTGCCAGGAGGAGCAGGCCGGCGGTGTCGTGCCGCAGCCATTCGAGAAATTCATTCATGGGGATTCTTTCTGGGTGAGTCCTACTTGAGGGTGCCGGTAAACGCGGCGGCACGGGCCGCGATGTCTGCCCAGTTGCCTGCAGCGACCGCTGCGGGCGGGACCACGCTGGTGCCGCAGCAGACTGCGACAGCACCGGCGTCGAGGTAGCTCTTTGCGTTGGAAGCGTCGATGCCTCCCGAAGGCAACAAACGGATGCCTGGGTAGGGGCCCTGCAGGTCCTTCAGATACGCAGGTCCGAGTTGCCGGGCAGGGAAAATCTTGACGACGCCGGACCCAAGGTCAAGTGCCTGTGCCACTTCGGTGGGCGTCATGGCGCCAAGGCTGAAGGGTATGCCGGCGGCCACGGCGACGGCTGCAACTTCCGGCCGGATGCCCGGTGTCACCAGGAACTTAGCACCGGCATCGATCGCTGCGCGGGCTTGGTCTGCGGTCAGGACCGTACCAATTCCGACGGCGGCACCATGGTCTGCGGCAGTTTCTGCCGCACGCTTGACGTGCTTGAGCGCATCCGGGGTAGTGAACGTCAGTTCCACACTGCGGATGCCGCCGTCGGCCAATGCCCGGCAGAGATCCGCGGCGTCCGTAATGGACGGTGCGCGGACCACGGCCAGGGTGCGGTCGGCTTCAAGCTGCTGGATGAATTCTTCAGGAGTCATGGGTGGTGCTGCTTTCCTTCTCGGCTAAGTCCGTCACGGCTTCGACGCAGCGCACGGCCGGCGCGCGCACCGGTGGGCTGGCCGCCGTCGATCGCTGCTTCGCCGTTGACGAAGACGTAATGGATGCCGCTGGCGGGTTGGCGGGGATTCTCAAAAGTGGCTTCGTCGCGGATGGTGTCCGGATCGAAGAGCACGACGTCGGCCGCGTAGCCTTCGCGGACCAGTCCCCTGTTGTGGAGCTTGAGTCGTGCGGCCGGACGCCCACTCAGGTGATGAACGGTTTCCTCGAGGCTGAGCAATCCGAGATCGCGAGAGTAGTGGCCGAGGTAGCGCGGGAAGGTTCCCCAGGCACGGGGGTGCGGCTTGGCGCCGACCAGGAGGCCATCGCTTCCGCCGGTGTGCGTGCGGTGTTTCATGATGGCCTGGACGTTTTCCTCGTGCCCCACGTGCTGCAGGATGCCGGTGCCGAGGCGGTCTTCGGTGAGGATGCGGGCGAAAACATCGAACGGCTCTTCGTTGCTCTCGGCGGCGATGTCCTTGATGGTTTTGCCCACGAGTCCTGCGAGCGCCGGGTTCTGGACGCCACTGATTTCAAGGGTGTCCCACTCGGCAACTACCCCGTGGCAGCCGTCGGATCCGTAGATCTCAACGGCTTCCCTGATGCGGGCGCGGGACTCGGGATCTGCCAGGCGGGCAAGCGTCGCTTCCGTTCCGCCGGACGATGCCCAGCTGGGCAGGATCGCGGAGAGCGTGGTGGCGCCGGGGAGGTAGGGGTAGGTGTCCAGGGTGATGTCCACACCTTGCTCCAGGGCTTCATCGATGAGTTCCAGGAGCTCCCCTGCCCGCCCCTTGTTCTCGGCGAAGTTCATCGTGGCGTGGGAGAGGTGCAGGGCACAGCCTGTGTCCCGGCTCAGCCCGATCATCTCCGCATACGCACCCAGCGCACCCTTGCCGTACGAGCGGTGATGGGGTGCGTAGAAGCCGCCCAGCTCCCCCACAGTCCTGCAGAGGCCAGCGAGTTCTTCGGTCTGCGCGTACATGCCCGGCGTGTAGGTCAGGCCGGAGGACATTCCGACGGCGCCCTCCTCCATGGCCAACCGGATGACGTCCTGCATCTGCTGCTGTTGCTCCGGCGTCGGGTCACCTTCGGCGAAGCCCATCACCATGGCCCGGACGGTTCCTTGAGGAACCAGGTAGGCTGCGTTGGTGGCGATGCGGCCTGTGGTGCCGTTCGCATCGGTGACCTCACTATCCAACCGGTCCAGGTACTCCCCCACGGTCCGCCAGTCCCAGTCGAAGTCCGCCGGGTTATCGTTCCAACCAGCGATCTTCTCCCGGACACCTGCAAGCGTGGCATCATCCACTGGTGCGTAAGAGAGACCATCCTGGCCCAAAAGTTCCGTGGTGACGCCTTGGCTGAGCTTCGCGTAGTGCTGCCTGTTAACAAGCAGTTGCAGGTCAGAATGCGCGTGCATATCGATGAACCCAGGACTCAGGACCAAACCAGTGGCATCGATAACGCGGTCCGCGCCGGTTGAGGCTGCAGTGAGGGAACCAGCGGTGAGGGAACCGGCGTCGACGACGGCGGCAATCACCGCACCGTCCAGCAGGACATCCGCCGTGCGGCGGTCCGCTCCGGTTCCATCCACCAGGGTGGCGTTGCTGATAAGGGTCTTCATGGCAGGGGTCCTAGAAGAAGGTATGGATAAGGTCGACGACGGCCTGGTTGCCTGTGTTTTCGGCGGACGAGAGCACCGGGATGACGGTCCACTTATCGAAGGCTGTGCAGGGATGGGACAGGCCCAGGCGGATCACATCGCCGGGTTGGACGCTGGTGGTGTCGGGATCGTAGGTCATGAAGCAGTGCTGATCGTTGACCGACGTGATTTCGGCTCCACGCAGTGATTCCATCGCTCCGCCGAGCACGGGACCGATGAGCTGCGGCTCCGGAAGTCCTTCGTCGAACGGGAGGTCGCGTTTGCCGGCGTCGAGGATGGCCAAGCCCGGCTCCGTTTGCGATACGACCCTCGCCCAAGCGTGCATTCCCGCCCGGAACGGCTGATCACCTTCGCGGGAGAAAGGCGAGATTCCGCGGTAGAACCCGTCGTCGTGAATGATGTAGGCGCCGCTGCGGATCATGAGGTCCACGCTGGGATCTCCCATTTCGGCCCCTGTGCTGATGCAGGGCGAGAGGACGGTGACGACGTCATCGAAGTAGGCGCTGCCACCGGCGGTGATGATCACTTCGCTGGAATCGTAGAAACCCCCGGCGAGCAGTTCCTCGTGAAGCAGCCGCATCTGGGCGAGGTAGCCGCGGACGGCACCCAGTCCGGCGTCGTCGGCTGTGTGCGCGAGCGAGCCTTCGTAGCCGCTGACACCTACCAACCGCAGATTCGGTGAAGCAGCAACCGCGCGGGCCACCGCCATGGCAGCGTCAACGCCCCGGGCTCCGGTCCGGCCACCATGGGCTCCGAGCTCTACGAGCACATCCAGCACGGCATCGCTCCCGGCGAGGACGCGGTTGATGACCTCCACGGTTCCCAGCGAGTCCACCCACGACAGGATCGGCGCATCGGCAGTGGACGTTCCCGCCACCCATTCGATGGCGTGTGGGTCCGTGAGGCTGTTGGCTAGCTGCAGGTTCCGGACGCCGAACTCGCGGGCCACCCGAAGCTGCGCGAAGTTCGCGAGGGTGATACCCCAGGCTCCGCGGTTGAGCTGCTCGGTCCAGAGCTGGGGAGACATCGTCGTCTTGCCGTGTGGCGCCAAAAGCACGCCGTGTTCCTTGCACCAATCGGCCAGGTGGTCGGCGTTGGCCTGGAGCGCGGCGCTATCAAGCGTGAGCAGCGGCGTCTGCAGATCGGCCAGCGTGTGCTTGGCCGCGAGGAATTCGGCGTGCGTGATCCCGTTGGCGGTGGCCGGAATGGCCTTGTGCCGCCAATCGAGCTGACGGTCTGCAAGGCCGGCCACGGCGTGTGCCGAAATGGCTTCGGAAGTGTTCACGGGTTCATTCCCTTCGGCGTAGCGTTGCGTATTTTGCAACGCTGGTTGCAAACCTGATGGTGATATGTCTAACATGGTGGCGGATCAAGAGTCAAGGCCGCGCAGAGGCGCACGAACCAGTGGGAGAACGATGCTTTCAGCAGTATGCGTTGGCGAAACAATGGCCATGCTTACCCCTGTTCAGGCCGTTCCCCTTCACCTCGCCACCGAACTCCACTGCGGAATTGGTGGCGCTGAGTCCAATGTCGCCATGGGACTCGCGGCCATGGGCTTGGACACGCATTGGATCAGCCGAGTTGGCCACGATGGCTTCGGCACACGCATTCTCGACGAGCTCCGAGCGCACGGAGTGGGAGTATCCGGCGTCGAGGTGGACGAGTCCCGGCCCACCGGCCTCTACGTGAAGGTCCCCGCCCAGGAATCAGACCCCGACGGCGGCAGCTCAGTTCTGTACTATCGGCAAGGTTCTGCGGCGTCGGCCATGGGACGCCCATTGCTTTCCAATCCCGCTGTTTCGTCACTGCTGGAAAATGCAGCCCTCATCCACCTGAGTGGCATCACCGCTGCCCTGTCCGCCGAGTGCCTGTCTCTCCTGGAGGCCATGCTGACCGAGCCGCGGAACGGGCGCATCGTCAGCTTCGACGTCAATTGGCGCGAAGCCCTGTGGGCGGGCCAGGATCGTTCGGTCCTGCAGCGCCTGGCCAACATGGCCGACGTCGTGCTGGTTGGAAAAGACGAAGCCGAGCACGCCTTTGGCACCACCGACGAAGCCGAACTCCGTCGTCTAATGCCGGACCCTCAGGTGCTGGTCATCAAGAACGAGGCGATCAGCGCGATCTCCCTGGACCAGAGTGGCACCCGGGAAGAGGTGCCCGCACTGTCCGTCGCCGTCGTCGAGCCTGTTGGCGCGGGTGACTCGTTCGCCGCCGGTTACCTCAGCGGCATGCTGTTTGGGCTGGACCAGAAGGCGAGCCTCCGTCGCGGCCACGTCGCGGCTGCCTGTACCCTGACCGTCCACGGCGACCGCGGGCCGCTGCCTGACGCCGTGGAGCTCGCGGCCATCCTCGATTCTTCGGAAGAGGACTGGACTGCCATCCATGTTGAAGAGGGACATTTCAACACCAGAACCGGAGCGTGACATTTTGAGCCAGAGCCTCATGCGGGCCATCGACCTGCTCGCCGAACTCGCTGCGAAGCCCGCCACCCTTGACGAACTCTCGTCCAAAGCATCCGTGCACAAAACCACTGTGATGCGGCTCCTGCACGCCATGGAGGAGAAGCGGTTTGTGGTGCGGGACGAAGAGCAGCGGTTCATGCTGGGTTCCAAACTGTTCGAACTGTCATCGCTGGCCCTTGAGCAGAGGGACATCCGCAAGGTCGCCCATCCGCACCTGGCCGAGCTGAATGGCCGCACCGGGCACACAGTGCACCTCGCGGCATTTGAAGGGAATGAGGTGGTGTACATCGACAAGTTCGAGTCGCACCACCCCGTCCGCATGTACTCGCGCATCGGCCTGACTGCATCGCTGCACTCGGCCGCTGTGTCCAAGGTCCTCCTCGCCGACATGCCGCGCAGCCGGCAGGAAAAGATCGCCGCGGGGCTGGACTACGTGAAAATTACCGAGAACACCCTGACCTCGCCGGAGGCCCTGCTGGCCGAACTCGAGCAGGTCAAGGAACAGGGCTGGGCCCACGACAACGCTGAGCACGAGGCCTTCGTGCACTGCATCGCGGCCCCCATCCGCGACGCCAGCGGCGCCGTTGTTGCCGCAGCCTCTTGTTCGGTACCGGTAGTGATGCTCAGCTATGAAGGCTTGCTGGAGCTGCTGCCCGACCTCAAAGCCAGCACCGAGGCCATCTCGAATGACCTCGGCTGGATCAGCCACGAAAGGAACTCAGCATGAGTGAAAAGAACGTAGTACTGACCGAAAACGCCCCCGCCCCGGCACACGTATTTTCCCAAGGCATCAAAAAGGGCGGGATGTTCCAGGTCTCCGGCCAGGGCCCCATGGATCCCGCCACCAACCAGTACATCGGCGAGGGCGACGTTCGCGTCCAGACACGTCGCACGCTGGAGAACGTGAAGGCCATCCTCGAAGCTGGCGGTTCCTCTGTTGAAGACGTCATCATGTTCCGCGTGTACCTCACTACCCGTGATGACTTTGCCGCGATGAACGAGGTTTACGGGGAGTTCATCCGCGAGAACGTGCCCAGCGGATTGCTGCCGAGCCGCACCACCGTGTTTGTGGACCTCCCGCACGAGGTCATGCTGGTGGAGATCGACGCCCTGGCTGTTACTGCGTAGGCTCCCAGGCCGCGACACCCATTTTCGTTTGCGCCACAGTTTCGGGCTGGCGACACCTGTATCCAGGCGTCGCTAGCCCGTTTCTGTGACTCCAGTGAATTTGCGCGGCGTCAGCGTTCTCCTGGGCTAGGGTGCGGGAGTTTCGCTCTTGTTCTTCCGGCGATTTTGGATCCCGAGGATGAGGAAAGTGATGCCCATGCCTAGGAATGCGATCCAGGCAGGGTTGACTATGATCGCCATGATCACGGCGACAACGAGGAAGACGATTCCAACTGGGAGCAATGCCGAGCTCCCGTATTTGTCCGCTCGGCTGTTCCGGTCCAAGGTGGGCTTTGTGTCATCGCTCATCTACGCGAGGCTACGTGGGCCTGTGGACGAGGCGCAAGCGTTGCTAGGAGGCCCGTTGCTGGTCGCATGATGACAGGATGGGCTCGTGACGACGCCGAGCATGAGCCAAGCCCTCGATACCTATCTTCGAGAAGTGTCGAGCCATCGCCTGGGCTCGCTGGCATCCCTGATACCTCAAAGCTTCGCCCACGTGATCCGTGTACTGAACCCCGTCCTGGCTCCGGGTGGCAAATGGCTCCGTTGGTCCGACATCGCTGGCCACGCCATGCCGGTTAACTCAGAAACTCAATGGAACGACGTAGTCGCAGCAGCGTCACCCAATCTGGGGCCGTACTTTGAACCGAGCATGGGCACCATTGATGAGCACGTGGCGCGGCCTCTGCTTGCAGTCCTTTCAAGGCATACGTCTTCAGAGGACGCCAGTTTCCTTGCCTGGGAGGGATACAGCGGTCTCAAGGATGAGGTGGTCCGGTCGCCAACAGTGACAGCGGGCCTTGGCCGGGTGATGCGTGTCCGCCATGGGACACTCAATCTTGCCCTTGACCCCATCGACTCGCCGCCCAACAGGCTCGCGATGACATGGTTGCCCGACGACGGCGCATGGTTCGTGGGGAACGACATCTACGCCAGATCTGTATTTGTCGCAGGTTCAGCGGAGTGCATCGGCGCCGTTCTGAGCCAAGCGGATCTCGAGGCGTATCCCGTGGGAGCAGGCTACTCATTGGTTCCCGAGGATTTCTAGCGCGAGGCCCGTTGCTTCCTCACCCACTTTGACGCTAACAGCCCGCCGACACGCCGCATTTCTCGGCGCGCCACGGGACCCCCGGGCCGAAAGAAGGTCAGGAAGCCACCCGGCGAACAACCGACGGCGGGACGGCCGGCACCCGCTGGCGCTTGGCATAGATCCTGGCCCGTTGGCTGGACAGGGCCAGGAGCACCAGGATGTCCGTGGCCAAGCCGGACAGGCCTGCCTCAAGCGTGAGATTGGTGGTCCCCGTGGAGGCATCGATGGCTTGGACCACGATCGAGATGGAGCTGAGTCCCATCGCAATCACGCGGGCGCCGTTGCTGCCGAGGAATATCCGCCAGGCAAGGAATACCTCGCCGAGCCCGAAGACCAGGACGATCGCAGCTATGGTGACGATTGCCGCCGTCGTGGTTTGCGGGTCAAGGTTGGCGTCCTCGATGGTGATGTCGCCGCCCGAGGTGAGCAACGTGATGGCCAAAGCCAGCGCCGCCAAGGCACGGATGACCACGAGGAATGCGCCGGTCATGGTGGGTGCGGGACGGCGGTCGCGGCTGTCCGTCTGGCTGGCTGGTTGGTCGGCGGGGACGGGCACACGGCGGGCGTCGATGATGGGCAGATCGCCGTCTGTGGAGATCGAGTCCCCTCCGCCATTGCGCGAGTGATATCCGGTGGAAAAGTCCTTGATGACACGCACGGTTACGGCAGGCTCAGCCTCAGACACCGTCCGCACGATGTGGTCCCGCTCCACATCCGTATTCTGCTCGATCTTGTGCGTGATCTGCAGGGTGAAGAGTGAGAAGCCAACGCTTCGATCGTAAGTGCCGGCGGCGAGCCAGTCCACCTTGTGCCCGCCGGGCAGCATCCAACCCTCGGGGCAGCGCCAAAAGCGGACGTGGTGGCGTTTGCCGGGGTTGCTGTCCACTTCCTGCTGGTAGGCGAAGTCCTGCTGACGGTCAAAGAGGTACAAGGGGCTGACGGGCGCCTGGGTGTAGCTCTGCCTCAAAAGTGTCGAGCTCACGATGCGCCGGCTGCTGGCGAAGGTCACGTCGTCGGCAATGGTCCACCCGGCAGCCCTCATGATCGCGTGGATCTGCGGCTCGGTGCCCATGAGCGCCACGTTCACCGGGTCACCGAGCAGTCCGTCACTGGTTCGGGCGCGGCCGATGAAGTAGCCGGGAACGTAAATGGTGGTCAGGATCCGGTGAAGGCGAGGCAGCAACAGGTAGGCCAGGAAGGCCCAGAACACAAAGGAGAACCACACCTGGCCCCATCCCAAGTGGAAGCTCTCCCCCACCAACAGGAACGCCAGCCATGCGGCAGCAGCTCCCCCGAGAACGAAGAATGCGTGATCGAGCCGGCTGTCCGTGACTGCCTTGTTCGGCGCTTTGTACATTCGGAACTCCCCCTGGGTGCACGTGCCCCTTAAGCTTCGCCTCCCGCCCTCCTTGTGTACACAGGCTTCGGCGTTAAGGTTCGACGCCGGAACTTGCCTTGGCGCCTAGGCAACCAAAAGCATTCCACTTGTGTCATTGACTCACCATTCCACTTGTGTCATTCTTTTCTTAGAAGACGTGATCCGCATCACGCAATGACCCGCCAATGGAGAGAACAATGAAGCTCGAACACATCCTTCTTGGAGTCCTGCTGGAGCACCCGAGCACGGGCTACGACATCAAGAAGTTCCTGGACACCCACGGCCGCTTCCTGCGCTCAAATACGCAGATGAGCCAGGTCTACCGCGCGCTCGGGAGCATGGAGAGTCAGGGTTGGGTGACCCATAGCGTGGACCCACGGCCCGGCGCACAGGACGCAAAGACCTACCGCGTCACTGATGAAGGAGCCACGGTGTTCCTCGATTGGCTCACCGGCCCGTACCACCCGGCCAGCCGTTTCCAGGACCCCGAACTCGCCGCGCGATTGTCCTTTGCCGGTTTCATGAGCGCCGAGCAACTCCTCCAGATTCTGGACGTCGAAATCCAGACCCGCCAGGACGAAATCGCCCGCTACCGCAACCGCGACCGCAGGGAACAATGGGCTCCCACCATCGCCTTTGACACGGAGCTGGCCGAATCCGTGGGAGAGCGCCTGCACCTCATGGGCGCGAGCGCCATCGACGCCCACGTGGCTGGACTCATCAGCCTGCGCAAGGAGCTCCTGGATGGACAGCTGTCGTCCCGCTCGCTCACCGCAGTACCGGCGGAGCTGCGACCATGAAGGCCATCATTCTCATGTTCGATAGCCTCAACAGGCACATGCTCTCCCCGTACGCCGCGGACACGTTCGTAGACGCCCCCAACTTTGCCCGCCTCGCAGCAAAGACAGCCACGTTCGACAATTTTTATGCCGGTTCGATGCCCTGCATGCCAGCCCGCCGCGAGATGCACACGGGCCGCCACAATTTCCTGCACCGCAGTTGGGGGCCACTGGAACCGTTCGACGATTCCATGCCGGAGATGCTCGGAAAGGCAGGAGTGCACACGCATCTCGTGTCAGACCACCCGCACTACTGGGAGGACGGAGGCGCCACCTATCACCCGCGTTACACAACCTGGGAGTTCTTCCGTGGCCAGGAAGGCGACCCTTGGAAGGGTGTAGTAAATCCTTCCGGCGGAAGCCAGGACTGGCGTGCCGGGATGAAGCGTCAGGACCTCATCAACCGCAGTTACATGCCCACCGAGGCTGACCACTCCCAGACCAAAACTGTCGACGCCGGCCTGCACTTCATCGATACGAACCATGAAGCAGACAAGTGGATGCTCCAGATCGAGCTTTTCGATCCACATGAGCCCTTCTTCACCCACAGCAAATACAAGGCCTTGTACGAGCATGATTACGATGGCCCCGAATTCGATTGGCCTGGATATCAGAAGGTCACCGAGCCTCAGGATCAGGTGGAGCACGCCCGCTACGAATATGCCGCTTTGGTCTCGATGTGCGACAAGTCGCTCGGACGGGTTCTGGATGCCATGGATCAGTACAACCTCTGGGAAGACACCCTCCTCCTGGTGAACACGGACCACGGCTTCCTCCTGGGGGAGCACGGTTGGTGGGCCAAGTCTGTTCAGCCATGGTTCAACGAGCTGGTTCACCTGCCCATGTTCCTGTGGGACCCGCGCACCGGCGGCAAGGACACCCGGCGTGGAGCTCTTGCCCAGACCATCGACATCGCACCCACCATGCTGCGCTTCTTCGGCGTCGAACCTACGCAGGATATGCAGGGCCAGGACCTTGCCGCCGTGCTGCAGGATGACAGCGAAGTACGCGAGGCGGCCCTGTTCGGTATTCACGGTGGCCACGTCAACGTCACTGACGGCCGCTACGTTTACATGCGTGCCGCCGTCGATCCTTCCAACGCTCCTCTGGAGGATTACACGCTGATGCCCACCCACATGCGGTCCCGGTTCTCAACGGCCGAACTCGCGCAGTGGGAACCTGCGGAAGCGTTCAGCTTCACCAAGGGGCTGCGGACAATGCTACTCCAGACCACCTCCATGATGAACTCGTGGGTCCACGGATCCCTCCTGTTCGACGTGGAAAACGACCCACACCAAACGAACCCGATCATCGATGACGAGTTGGAACTGCGCCTTCTGAAAACAATGGCCAAACTCATGCACGCCAACGATGCACCGGAAAGCCAGTTCCAGCGGCTCGGAATTCCCTTCGATTCCGAACCCACAGCCCAGCACCTGCTCGCCGCCCAGCAAGCGGACAGGGCGCGGCTCGCCTTGGAACCCCTGCCTCCGATCGACAGCTTCGGCGACGGCGGGGCGGCCCTGGCACTGCCCCTTCTGGAACTGCTCCAGGACGTCCGCGGCCGCGAAGCCGTGGAGAGGTACCTCCCCGACCTCATCAGCACTGAGTTGGTAAACATCCCCGCCCAGCTCAGCCTCTACCAGTTCGCAGCCGTCATCCCGGTTCCCTCGAGCGCCCTCGGGTCCATTGCCGAGGAACTGGCTGCCGTCCCCACGGCGTAACTCCAAGCCAGTGACACATCCCCAACCCAGCCTGACAATGTAGACAGGACCTACAGCCCATGACCACCCAACCCAGCCCCGCCCTCGCCACGGAAGCTCCAGCAGAAGGAGCAGCCCAGGCCAGCAAAGTCCCCCACCGCTGGCGAAACCTCGCTGTCCTCACCGGCGTTACCGTCGTGGACCATACGGAAGCCGGCCTCAGTGCCACCCTCTTCCCGACCATTGCGGCGGCCCTGAAACTGCAGAGCAGCCACCTTGGCCTGCTGGCCGCACTCGGCAAAATCATTGCTGTCCCTGCCGGTCCGGCGTGGGCCTGGCTTGCCGGAAAGATCGGCCGACGGAAAGCGCTGATCGCCACTACCCTGGCCGGTGGCGTCTTTGGTATAGCGGCAGGTTTTTCCCAGGACTTCGTTCAACTGTTGATCCTCAACACGCTGATGTCGGCATCGATCATCGGTGGAAGCCCGATCGCCAACGCCATCATCGCGGACTCCTTCGATGACAGCCAGCGGGGCAAGGCTGCGGGCTACTTCTACGGATTCATGAGCCTTATCAGCTCCTTCATTGCCCCGCTCATCGCCTTGTTTACGGGCATTACTGACGGCTGGCGCTTCGGGATGTGGACCATCGGTGGCATCTGCCTCCTGGCCGGCTTGCTTGTGGCACTGCTCCTGAAGGACCCGGGAGTTGGCGCTTCCGAGAAGCAGCTCGCAGACCTCAGCGGCCGCGAACGACTCGCCCCGAAAGTCACTGTTCGCTCCGTGGCCTCGCTGTTCCGGATTCCGAGCTTCTCCATCATGATGCTCTCGCGGTTGCTGTCCGGGCACCTCCTCATCGCGATCTTCGGTATCCAGTTCCTCGTGGTGGAACGGGGGTTCACCAACGCTGTCGCGGCCATCGTCCTGGTGCCCTTTGGGCTTGGCTACTTTGCCGGAACCGCGGGTGGTGGCTGGCTCGTCGCCCTCCTGGACCGGGTGCTTCCCGATCGCGGCCGGGTTGCCTACCTGCAGGGCGCCCAGGTTCTCTTCGCCGCCGTCGCATTCTTCGCCACCCAATTCGACTACGACAACATCGGCATCTACAGCGCGTTCTGGGCCTTGATCGGCTTCGCCCAAGGAGCCAATCCGCCCGCCAACCGTCCGATCGTCGCGGCCGTCGTCCTGCCGGAACTTCGCGGCCAGGCCTTCGCCATCTTCCTGACCGTTTTCGAGACCATCGGGTGGGCCGTCTTCTCCCTCGGAGCGGGCGCACTGGCCTCAAGCCTCGGAATCCAGGCCGTGTTCCTCTGGACCCTGGTGATCCTCATGCTGGTCAATGCGGCAGTCCTCACCGCCCTCTACTTCTGCTACCCGCGGGACGTGGAGCGTGTCCGCAATGCCCTGGAGGAGCGCCGGCAGGAAGCACTGCACCAGGGCTGACCAAAGCAACCGCCAAGGCTCGACGCCGGCACTCACCTGAGGGCCGTCGTCGAGCCTTTCGGGTGGTTCGGCAACCCACAGGTCAGTCATGGGTCGACAAATGGTGTACTCCGGTGCTTAGCATGAAGACTCCGGGAAGCCGGAGTACGCGACCTCTTGAACGACCCCTCGGAAGGTCGGCGCGAAAGCGGCGACCGCGTAAAGGAGAAAACTGTGCGGGAGCCCATAGCCAGCGAGAACGTGTCAGAGAACCGAAGCCTCGCAGGAGATTCCGGGGGGCAGGATACGCCGGCCAACGGTTCGAAACCGGACGGCGTTAAGCCCACGGACGGCGCTGAGCCTGCAGAGGGTGTGAACGGTGCAGAGCCTACGAATGGCGCGGAGGCCGATGACACTGCAGTATCCGAGCCGGCGGAAATTACTTTCGACGAACAGTTCTATCCGGCCCGCCCGAAAGCCCTGCGTCCAATAGCGCGCAGGCGGCAATTCTTCGCAGCCCGCCCCTCCTTGGAATTCGACGGGCGCAACCCAACGTATGTGGACTGGCTTCGGAACCAGTCGATGCTCGGCGACGCGAACACCATGGCACGGCAACTCTCAGGGCAGGCGAGTATGTGGCAGAACGCCTACGCCCGGCCAAATCCCAGGGCGGCTGTGGAGCGCGCACCCGTGTGGTTCACGGCCTACCCTCTCTCCTTCATCACCCGCGAGGGCCAGTCATTCCTGTCCGCGTTGGGAGATCCGGGGCTATGGAAAGCGTTCCGGGAGATCGGCATCCGTGGACTCCACACCGGACCCGTCAAGCTGGCCGGAGGCATCAGCGGTTGGTCCCAAACGCCTAGCGTAGATGGTCACTTTGACCGCATCAGCATGGCGATCGATCCCGCGTTCGGCACCGAAGAAGAGTTCCGCCGGATGTGCGAAGTCGCCGCAGATCATGAGGGGACGGTCATCGACGACATCGTGCCCGGGCACACGGGCAAGGGCGCGGATTTCCGTCTTGCCGAGATGAACTTCCGCGACTACCCGGGCATCTACCACATGGTGGACATCCCCGAGGAAGACTGGCACCTGCTGCCTGATGTTCCAGAGGGCGAAGACTCAGTGAACATCAGTCCCGACGCGGAGCAGGCCCTGCAAAAGGCCGGGTACATCATCGGCAGGCTCCAACGGGTGATCTTCTACGAGCCCGGGGTCAAGGAGACCAACTGGAGCGCCACCAGGCCGATCGTGGATACCACCGGCAAAACCCGTCGCTGGGTATATCTGCACTACTTCAAGGCCGGACAGCCGTCCATCAACTGGTTGGACCCAACCTTCGCCGGGATGCGTTTGGTGGTGGGCGATGCGCTGCACTCCCTCCTGGACCTGGGCACCGGCGCCCTGCGGCTGGATGCCAACGGGTTCCTCGGCGTGGAGAAGAGCGCTGAGGAGCAGCCGGGCTGGTCGGAAGGCCACCCCTTGTCCGAGGCAGCGAACCAGCTCATTGGCTCCATGATCCGCAAGGTGGGTGGGTTCTCTTTTCAGGAACTCAACCTCACCATTGACGACATCAAGACTCAGTCCGAATCGGGCCCGGATTTGTCCTACGACTTCATCACCAGGCCCGCCTACCACTACGCGCTGGTCACCGGTGATACCGAGTTCCTGCGGCTTACCCTTCGGCTTGCCATGGAGATCGGCGTGGACCAGGCCTCCCTGGTGCACGCGCTGCAGAACCACGATGAATTGACCTACGAACTGCTCCACTTTGCCGCTGGCCACCGGGAGGACATCTTCGAGCTTGCCGGCGAAGAGCTGACCGGTGCCGAGGTTGCCGAGAAAGTTCAGAACACCCTGCGGGAACGCCTCACGGGCGAGAATGGCCCGTACAACGCGGTCTTCACAACCAATGGCATCGCCTGCACCACCGTCAGCTTCATCATGGCGGCCCTGGGCGTCAAGAACCCCGCCGCCATCACCAAGGAGCAAGAGTCCCAGGTCCTTGACGCCCACGTGCTCCTGTCCATGTACAACGCGCTGCAGCCCGGAGTCTTCGCCCTTTCCGGCTGGGACCTCACCGGCATCACAGCCCTGGACCGCGCCACCGTACGTGAGCTCACTTCGCAGGGCGACACCCGCTGGATCAACCGCGGAGCACACGACCTCATGGGGACGAGCCCCGATGCCAAGACGTCCTTGGCCGGGATGCCACGCGCTACCAGTCTTTACGGTCCGCTGCCTGAACAGCTCAACGATCCAGGCTCCTACGCCCGGCGACTGCAGCAGATCCTGAAAGTAAGGGAACAATCAGGGATCGCAACCAGCACTTTGCTGGACGTGCCCGATGTTTCCAACCGCGGGCTGCTCGTCCTGGTCAACCAACTCGGCAGCGGCGAGCTTGAAGTCACCGTCCTGAACTTCTCCGACCAGGACATCGCCGGCAGCATCCAGTCCTCGCATCTTGTCCCCGGCGCCAGCGTCCACGATCTCTTCAGTGGCGAAAACGTGGGGCAAGTGGATGATCTCGGCAGCTTCTTCCTCGAACTGCGGGCGTTCCAGGGGACCGCGCTGGTTCTGAAGGAAGCCGAGACCGAATAGAAGGCCCCGACGTCGGCACCCGGGTGAGTGCCGACGTCGAGCCTTCTTGCGTGGTTCAGGACGCGTAGGGAACGCGCTGCCAGCTCAGAACATCGCTGCCCCGAGAACTGTTGGGAGCAACCGTCACACGCAGCCACTCGTTGGACGTTGCTGCACCTTCAACGGTCACGCGGCGGATGTTCTCTGCAGCGTCCACGCCGTAGATGCCCAGCCACGGCGAGCCCGCGGTCAACGGTGCATCGTCGTTGTAGACGTGGCTGTCGCCGTTGAAGATGTAGACGGGGCCGCCGTAGGACGCGGACCCGGCAGCAATTGCCTCGACGATCGGGCGGAAGCCGCTCACGAGCTCCGGGTTCGCCTCGGCACCCTGCGAGAGCATGAACGGGTCGAACATGTCGGCTTGGGTCATGATCACGACGGCGCGCGAGTCGGCCTTCCTGGCATCTGCAAATGTTCGCTGCAACTGGGCGACATCCGCTGCTGTCCTTGCCTGGACCTCCGCAAGTTGAGCTTCATTGGGCACGGTCTCACCGAGACCTGACCAGGGCGCGAGCGAATTGTTGGAACCCTGGACGTTGATGACGGAGAAGGCGACCCGCTCCTTGCTGAATGTCACATTTTCGGGCAGCCCCTGCTCCGCGGCGGACTTGACCGGCATGTTGCCACCCAGGGTCTTTCCCGGAGTGTTGAAGAACATTTCGCGCAAGGTGTCGAGCCGCTCCAGCGGGTTGTAGGCGCCATTGTTGACTCGGTGGCAGTCCACCCATTCGTTGTCGCCGGGCGTGTAGATGAGCGGAGCTTCGAAACGGTCAAACTGCGTCTTGATAGCGGCGAAGTACTCGTCCGTGCATTGAGCGGATCCTGCCTTGATGTCGCCCAGATGCGTGACGAACTTCAGCTCGTCCTGGTTGTTCAGTTCGGTGACCATCTGCGGAAAGCGTTCGACTTGGGCGGGACCGTACGGAACATCCCCGATCACGCCGAAGGTGAAGGAGGAATCACTGGCGTCTACGCTCGGGGCCGCTTGCGCTGGCAATGCAGGGATGGCGCTGAGGACCAAGGCGGTGGCTACGCCCAGGGCACGTTGGGTGAGTGACATGTCAGGCTCCAGAGATCGGTTTGGCTTTGGGGGCACCGGCCAAATTACGTGAGCCAAGCTACGGGAACCGGAAGTCGAGCCGTCACCTGGATGAACAGGCGGCGCCGCCCCATCACTGGAGCCAATCGCCAGACCTTGGTAGCTTTCAACGCATGGCCATCAAATTTGAGAATGTCGGTATCGCTGTTCGCGATATCGAAGCAGCAATCGCCTTTTTCACCGACCTCGGTCTTACGGTCATTGGCCGTGACACGATCAGCGGCGAGTGGGCCGATATGGCTGTAGGACTTGATGGAAACCATGCCAAGATCGCGATGCTACAAACTCCGGACGGTCAGGGTCGCCTTGAGCTCTTTGAATACATCCACCCGGAAGCGATCGAGTCTGACCCCACGCGCCCCAACGACATTGGCATGCACCGCGTGGCCTTTTCGGTCGACGATATCGATAAGGCCCTCGACGTAGCTGCAAAGCACGGATTCCATCCGCTTCGCGGCGTGGCGACCTACGGCGACGTCTACAAACTCACGTACCTCCGAGGCCCCAGCGGAATCCTCGTGATGCTCGCCCAGGAACTGAAGAAAGCCTGACGGCCGAAGTTCCTCACATCACCGGCCCGAGGTTCGGGCGATGTCTTGGGCAGAATCCTTCAAGCCGTCCCCGTACTTGTGAGCTGTGACCAGTGGATCGGGCTTCTGCGAGCTGACTCCGGAAGCAGTCTCGACTGGGAGGCCATTCCTGATCCAGTACTCGATGCCGCCTATCATTTCCTTCACGGAATATCCCAGCTCGGCGAATGCGAGCGCCGCGAAGGTGCTGCCGTTGCATCCCGGACCCCATGAGTAGACCACTACTTTTGAACCCGCCGGGATCAAGCCAGCAGCCATCGCCGGAATCTGCGCAGTCGGAATATGTACCGCGTCGGGAATATGCCCGTGGTCCCATGAGGACTGCCTGCGTGTGTCCACCACAACGAGGGAACCGGGCTCCGATTCGGCCACTTCCATGACGTCGATCTCGCACTGCAGCTTGGCGCGGAAAAAGGCGGCCGGATCGAGATTTATGGCGAGCGGTGAGGTTTTCACGTGTCCTCCGTTGAGAAAAGCGGATTCAGCGGCATTCTCCTTCCGCCAAAGCAAAGACTACGTGATCGCCGGCTTGCTTCGCGCTCCTTGGCAACAACTAGCGAGATACCCCTGGGGGGTACTTGATTTGATACCCCCAAGGGGTATACATTCAATGCATGAGCAATGCAGACCTGAGTATTAGTCAGCCGGGCGGTGACTTCCCGACCATTGAAGTGGATCTGGAGCACGCCGCGCCGCACGGTTATACGAGCAACAAGGATGCATACCTGCGCCGCCTGAAACGCATTGAGGGGCAGGTCCGCGGCATCGCGCGCATGGTGGAAGAGGACAAGTACTGCATCGACATCCTCACGCAGGTAGCTGCTGCCACGAAAGCCCTGCACGCCGTCAGCCTTGGGCTCGTCGAGGAGCACATCGGCCACTGTGTGGTTGGCGCTGCCTCCGAGCCCAACCCGGAAGCCCGCGCCGAACAGATCGACGCCAAAGTGAAGGAGGCCACCGATGCCATCGGGCGCCTGCTGCGGTAACTCCGCCACCACACACCACACCATTCAACTCACTACAAAGGAGCGCATCATGAGCCAGACCATCCAGACAAACGTCAACGTTTCCGGCATGACCTGCGGCCACTGTGTTTCAAGCGTGAGCGAGGAACTCGAAGCACTTAACGGCGTGGAAGAGGTCTCAGTGGACCTCAACCCCGGCGGACTGTCCACCGTGACCATCAAATCCACGAACCAGCTCTCGCCTTCAGAAATAGGCGAGGCCGTTGCTGAAGCTGGCTACCTGGTGGTAGCCAACGAAGCCTAGGAGACCTCTTGAGTAACCAGGAGACCTTCAATCAGTCCGAAACCCGGGTCATCGAACTGGACATAGAGGGCATGACCTGCGCCTCATGCGTCAATCGAGTTGAGCGGAAGCTCGGCAAGCTTGAAGGCGTTGAAGCCAGCGTCAACCTGCCCTTGGAATCAGCCCATGTGACCGTTCCGGCCACAGTAACGGACCAACAAATCGTGGACACGGTCAATGCCACGGGCTACAAAGCCAAAGTCCGCCAACCCCCGGCCCCCCACACCCGCGAGCGCCACGATTACGGCGCGAACCCCGTCGGACTCACCCCCACGGAGCTCACGAATGACCCCTCGGCCCACGAGGACCACCAAAATACGTCCACCCATCACGGCACGATGACACCGGAACAGACAACGCTGGGTGTGCCCGGCGGAGGCGGCCACGGCGGAAGCGTTCACGCCCACAGCGGAACCGCCGGAGGCGTGCGGCAGCATGCGTCTAAGCGAGGCACGAGCGAGCATGCAGAGCATGGCGCCGGCGGTTCCGCGCCAGCCGAGCACACCGACCACCCCGAGCCGGCCGAACACACCAGGCACGAGAATCACGCCGACCACGCAGATCACATGTCCCACGGCCCGGCCGCGTCAACACTCCGCCCACGCCTGATCACGGCAGCCATACTGACCATCCCCGCCTTCGCCATTTCGATGGTGCCCGCCCTGCAGTTCACAAACTGGGGCTGGATTGTGGGTGCGCTGGCGCTGCCGGTAGTCAGCTGGGCTGCGTGGCCGTTCCATAGGGCCGCTGCTATCAACGCCCGGCATTTCGCATCCACCATGGACACGCTCGTTTCCATCGGGGTGATCGCGGCTTACCTCTACTCCGCCTGGCAGTTGTTCGCGGATCCCCGGATGACTGAGCATCCCGGCATGGAAAGTATGTCCGGCGGTGGCCTGTATTTCGAAGTCGCCGCGGTTGTCACCACGTTCCTGCTTTTAGGCCGGTATTTGGAAGCGAATGCGAAGGCCAAGGCAGGCGACGCTTTGAAAGCCCTGCTGAATCTTGGCGCCAAGGATGCCACGATTTTGGTGGACGGCCGGGAGCAGAAAATACCTGCAGAAGAACTCCTGGTAGATGACGTCATTGTGGTCCGCCCTGGTGAGAAGATCGCGACGGATGGTGTGGTCATTGACGGCGCGTCCGCCGTCGACGCCTCTCTCGTTACCGGCGAATCAGTTCCGGTCGAAGTCGGTCCGGGCAGTCAGGTCACAGGCGCCACCATCAACACCTCTGGCCGTCTGTTGGTACGAGCCACACGGGTTGGGTCCGACACCACCCTGGCGCAGATGGGCCGTTTGGTCAGCCAGGCGCAGACCGGAAAAGCGCCGATCGCACGTCTGGCGGACAGGATCAGCGCGGTGTTCGTGCCGATCGTGCTGGTGCTTGCGTTGGTGACGTTCCTGTTGTGGCTGTTCTTCTCGGGCGACCTCAACGCGGCGTTTACCGCTGCGGTTGCTGTCCTCGTGATCGCCTGCCCTTGCGCCTTGGGCCTCGCAACTCCTGTGGGCCTGCTGACCGGAACGGGCCGCGGCGCCCAGCTGGGCATCCTCATCAAGGGCCCGCAGGTGCTCGAGGACACCCGCCACGTGGACACTATCCTGTTGGACAAGACCGGCACTGTGACCAGCGGAAAGCTGGCCATGGATCATACGGTCGCCCTCAACGGCCACTCACCGGCCGCAGTTCTGACGCTTGCCGGTGCGGTTGAGTCGGCATCGGAGCACCCCATCGCCCACGCGATTGCAGCAGCGGCCAAGGAAGCAATGCCCGACGCCGGTACCTTTCCGGGCGTGGATGACTTCAGTTCCGCTCCTGGCGGCGGAGTCCGGGGAACCGTGTCCCTAGACGGCACCGCAAAAACGATTGTCGTTGGGCGCTCAGGCTGGCTTGAGGAGAACGGCATTGCCCTCGATTCGAGCCAACGGGACGAACTCGCAGCCCAGGAGAACAGCGGTGCCACCGCAATTTGGGTTGCGGTGGACGGACAAGCTGCGGGCATCGTCAGCCTGAGCGATACCATCAAGCCCGGCTCGGCTGCTGCGATCCAGCGGCTGAAGGACCTGGGAATTCGTCCGATGCTACTGACGGGTGATAACGCTGCCGTGGCCGCCCAGGTAGCTGCCGCCGTCGGGATTTCTCCTGATGACGTGTTCGCTGGTATCTTGCCCGAAGGCAAAGTGGACGCGGTGCGTAAGCTTCAGGACTCCGGTGCAACTGTGGCTATGGCCGGCGACGGCGTGAACGACGCCGCAGCGTTGGCGCAGTCCGATCTTGGCATTGCGATGGGATCGGGCACGGATGTCGCGATCGAAGCCTCGGACCTTACGGTAATGGGCAGCGATCTGGGTCAGCTCGTCCAGGCCATTGAGCTGTCCCGCAAGACGCTCTCCACTATCAAGACCAATCTGTTCTGGGCCTTCTTCTACAACGCGATTGGTATCCCGGTGGCAGCTCTTGGACTGCTGAATCCGATGATCGCGGGCGCAGCAATGGCAGCGAGCTCCGTGCTTGTTGTGGCGAACTCCCTGCGGCTGCGCTCGTTCGGGAAGTAGCGCCAACTACCTAGCAGCACATGACGTTCCGGGTTCCCGGAACGTCATGTGCTGCTATTCACTTTGCAGGGTTGTACCCGCTAAGCCGTCCCAAAGCGGACAGCAGCCCGGGCCTTTGCCTTGGCGGCTTCCTCGTCACGATTCTTCGCGGGGGCATGGCTCACCAACGAATCCAGCAAGTGCTGAGTGATGTGGGCGATCTCGTGGACGGCATCAGCGAAAGCCTCCTCATTGGCCTTGGACGGCTTGGTGGACCCGCTGATCTTGCGCACATATTGCAGCGCGGCGGCCTCCACTTCTGCCGACGTAGCGTGTGGTTCGAAGTTATGGAGAGTCCTGATATTCCGGCACATAACCCCATGCTAACTATGGGCAGTGCTGCATGGGGAGGGGTGCCCATCGACGCTCTTTGGAATCCCACGATAGGTTTTAGCTATTGGATCTTCCGGATGAGCCGGAGGCCGCTGGGGATGCCGAAGAGCTCGGGTCCGAACAAATGAAGGAGAATCTCATGGCTATTTGGGGTGCAGATGTTGATCAGCTTCGTCAGCTCGGTAACAAGCTGAAGGCTGGTGCCGAGAACATCGAGCAGCAGCGTTCACAGCTCAAGGGTGCCCTTGACGGCACCGACTGGAAGGGCCCGGACGCTGACAAGTTCCGCGGCGAGTGGGACAGCCAGCACGCTTCCAACCTGAAGAAGGTTGCCGACGCCCTTCGCGAAGCCGGCGACCGCGCTCAGAAGAACGCTGAGCAGCAGCAGCAGGCTTCCAACTAAGACAGTTGGGAAAACCCCGGACGCAAAGGCGTTCGGGGTTTTCGCTTTTCCAGGATCAAAACTTGCAGTCGCCCTTTAGTCCCGTGGGACCTTGGCGACAGGCCCCGAGGGGACAGGTTCGACGTCGTTCGCGTGATCCAGGACCCTGGCGCGCACGGCCTCTTCAGCGGTTCGGGCTGCCTTGCGGTCGCCGCGCAATTCGTCCACGCGGACCAGGACCACACCGCCCACAATCAGCAGTCCGCCCACCAACTGGATGGGACCCGGCAGTTCGCCCAACAGCAGCCAGGCCCAGATCACGGCGAACAGCACCTCTGTCAGCGAAACGAATGACGCCACTTTGGACCCCAGGCTGCGCGCCGCCATGATCCCTGAAACGTAAGCGAGGACGGTCGCAAGGATTACTAGTCCCACGGCGGATACCCACCACGGTATTGTCCATGGTCCAAGGGTGGTATCAGCGGTGCTGAAAGTCATGGGAATCAGCCCCAAGGCACCCACCAGCCACATGACCAACGCGCCCACCAGAAGCCCGCCCGAGGCGAGCACCAGTGGAGGAAGAGTGTCATTTTCCTTGGCTGTGATGAAGAAGTAGATCACCAGGCATACTGCTGCAGCCATGCCCCAGAGGACGCCGATGAAGTCCACCTTCACAGCACCGGTCAGGTCCAGGACAAGGACCAGTCCGCCCAGCGAAAGCAGTGCGCCGGCAGCGGTGAGGGCCCGGGGACAGCGTCGGCTGGCGATCCAAAGCCACAGCACGATCATCACCGGAGCCAGGTATTCGAGCAGCAGTGCGACACCTACGGACAGCCGGGCCACCGCATTGAAGTAGAACAGCTGACAGCCGGCGACTCCGATGAGCCCGAACAGCAGGATAGTCAGCCAGTTGTCCCTAAGCTGGTGCCAGCGGCCGCGGAGAACTACGACGCCGGGAATCGCCAGAATCAGTGCGGCACCGGTGAGTCGCACGGCAACGGCAGCGCCAGGTGACCAGCCGGTTTCCAGCATGGATTTAGCGAAGGAGCCCGACGTGCCGAAAACCGCTGAGGAAAATAGAGCGATGCCGACTCCTGAGGCCAGGAAACCTTTTGCATCAGCCTTCGTCTTTGTAGCTGACACAGCAGCCTCCTGTCAGGAGTAAAGTGGGCTTATGGTCATGACAGTACTCCCGAAACATGTAAGGAGTCAAAGTGCATTTTGCGCCTGACACCGAGATTGCACTTCGCAGCGTCGTAAATCTCGTCAACACAGCGGCCAACGGCGAGGATTCCCTGACGTCCGTGGAGGATCTCGACGCGTTTCTGGCGGCCGAAGAATTTTCCGGTTCGAGGACTCATGACGAAGCGGAATTGCGCAGTATCAAGCGCCTCCGGAGCGAATTGGCATCACTGTGGTCCGCCGATGAGGACACCGCCGCAAAGACTGTGAACAAACTGCTGGTTGACGCCAAGGCACTCCCGCAGCTCGTCAAGCACGATCACTGGGACTGGCATCTCCACGCCACAACCCCGGAAGCACCCTTGGCCGACCGCATGGGCACAGAAGCTGCCATGGCAATCATTGACGTGATCCGCAGCCAGGAAATGGATCGCATGCGCGTGTGCGCCGCCGACGATTGCGACGCCGTGGTCCTTGACCTCAGCCGCAACCGCTCCAAGCTCTATTGCGACACAGGCAACTGCGCCAACCGAGCCCACGTCGCGGCATATCGGGCAAGGAAAGCTGCTGAGGGCGAGTAAGAGGCCTGCATAATTGCAGGATGGGGACATCGAGTGACACTAACGAAGGCAGTATCAACGCCGGACCGCCGCGCTACCCGGTTACCCTGCAGTCTCGATTTCAGGACGCGAGCTGGCAGTACCAAGTACCAGGGCCGACCCCACCGCCGTTAACGCTCGCCGCCCTCCCCAAAGAGCGGTATGGGACAGCGGGCATGACGAATTTCGGTCAGTTGGGAATTGCGTTAGCACTATTGGCCCCCACTTGGGTCATGATCCAAGTGTCCTTAACCAGCGATTATGACGGTTTGGCGGGGATCGTCGGGTTTCTGTTGGGCGGCGTGATAATTCCAACTTTGGCCATCGTTGCCGTTATCGTGCTGGGTCTGCCAGTTCGTCTCGCTCCGCGCCTCAATCGCTGGTGGGCTGGGAACGGACACGCTCATACTGCCATTGCTTCTGTCGCGGTAGGGCTCATGGTCGCCGGCATCGTCAAAACCCAGCGACAGGTTGGCATCTTGGATGGAGTCGCCTATGACGTCGTTACGCCGGACCCCGGCTTACTTTGCGGCGGGTGGTTCCTACTAGCGTTCCTCTTGGTCAACGCGGCACTGCCTCTTCGGTGGCGTCGCCGCACAATCCCGCAGAGTGCATAGCCCGAGAAAGCTGCCGAAGGCGAGTAAGAACCCTGCATAATGGCTGACATGGGGGAACAACCAAATCAGGATCGGCGATTTCAGGCCAAGGGGCAGCCCCCCCCGCCTGGGTGCGGCCACCCGACTGGCCGGACAGGGCCGATTTTTGCAATGGGCCTCGCCGTGGCCCTGGGTCTTCCCCTCCGCCTTAATCGTCGACTGAGCCTTTGGTGGGTGGGAAATTGGGCCGTGTATATCGTTCTCGCTGTGGCGGGCGCCCTGCTTCTGGTTTGGGGCTACAACAAGCCTGAGCGTCAGGTGGGTGAGATCGACGGATTCACTTACGACGTCGTCCTGCCGGACGCAGGCTTGCTCATGAGCGGATGCTTGCTCCTGACGTTCCTCGCGGTAAACGCTGGCTTTCCCCGAAGACCCAAGCGCGTGTCACCCACGCCACGCAAATTACTCAGCGCCCAATAAATGGACGAGTGCCACCCGGATTGAGGTGGCGCAGACAAATTTTCGTGGCGGTCGCGGGCGTGCGTGTCAGCAGGCCGGGACGTTAAAGCGCGCCTCCCCACAAAAAAGCGCCTCCCCACCAAAGTGAGGAGACGCTGGAAGGTTAGTGGCCGCCGTCGGGCGTTTCCGGCTCGTCAGCAGCCGAACCGGGGGCTGCGGAGCCGCCGTGCCCTGGGCGCTTTGAACTGAGATTGACGCCCGAGCCCTTGCCCAGGTGCTCGGCGTTTTCCTTGTGGCTCATGGAAAGCATCGCAGCCACTACGAGGCTCACGATGAACGCGATACCGGCGCCGGTGAACGCGAGGTCGAACCGGGGAGTGCGTGCGCTGCCACCTGAGGCGAAGATCAGCACCGCAACAAATGCCAATACTGCGAAGAACGCGGAGAACATGAGGGGTCCCTTGACCGAGGTCCGCATCTTTCGCGGCTCTCTTGGTGTCTGGTCTGCCACGGTCATTCCTCCAATGATGGCGGGCCTGTTCGGCTCCCCGCCGGTTGCAAAAGTTCTACAGCGAGTAGAACGTCCAGCTACTAGTTTACGGCCTCGGGGGAAGCACCCGGCGCAGTGGTCTGAGTCCCCGACCGAACGTCATGCCGGAGGGTGAGTCCGGAGAGCATCCACAACACTCCGGAAAGGATCGCACCGCCGCCAGCGACCCCCAAAAGTGCGTGCGCCCCGAGCGAAATGAAGAACGGCAATGCCACTGCCGTACCCACAGCGATAACGCCGGAAACAAGCCAGTCACGGGTCAACGAGTCGCGATTCCGCAGTCCATGAACTAGTTCAAAGACGCCAAGTACTAGTAGCGCTGCGGC
Source organism: Paenarthrobacter sp. 10L420 (assembly GCF_056395385.1). NCBI lineage: Bacteria > Bacillati > Actinomycetota > Actinomycetes > Micrococcales > Micrococcaceae > Paenarthrobacter > Paenarthrobacter sp. 10L420. The sequence goes on from NZ_JBFTJK010000003.1 coordinate 129,607, forward strand.
GGCGGAAAGCGCGACGCCGGCGTCGGACTGAGTGACCAAAGCCACCACACCGCCTGCAGCGACCACCACCGGAACAGCCGCCGGCAGAACGCGGGACATCCACAAAGCGCCTGCCGTCCCCAGCAGATAGAGGCCGATAGCCCACGCGAGGACCTGCACAGAAGGCGATCCCCAGAAGATCGTGACAAGGCCAAATACCAGTGCAACCGCAGCGCGGATCAGCACGGGTTTCCAGAGCTCGGCCACGGAGGCAGACGGTGTCTGGGCAGAATTCGCTGGGAGAGTCACGCGTCCAGTTTAGTGCGAACCCAGCACCATCCATTTATCAGTGCGCGCACGCAACCCCAACGTGACCCCGCGGGCCAGCATGTAGCCCAGCGCAAAGACGACCCACAACCACACCAGCCCCGCCGCGCCGTCGGGCCTGACGATGTGGACGGCCGCAAGCAGCGGCAGATAGACCCCAAGATTTACGACGCCGGCAATCGCCAGATAGCGCGCGTCGCCAGCACCGATGAGAACTCCGTCGAGGACAAACACGTAGCCGGCCAACGGCTGTCCGACGGCGAGGACCCAGAGGGCCAGGGTCAAAGCCTCCCGGACACCGGCATCAGAGGTGAAGAGGTAGCCGGCCCAAGGAGCAACCAACGCCAGCAGCAGCCCGGTGACCACCCCAAAACCGAGACCCCATCGGATCATGGTCCGCGTGAGTTCCCGGACGCGGCCAGCATTTCTCGCACCCAGTTCCTTGCCGATCAAGGCTTGCGCGGCGATGGCGAGGGCGTCCAAAGCGAAGGCGAGGAAGGAGAAAATGGTCATCGCCAACTGGTGCGCGGCGAGGTTCACTGCGCCCTGGGCTGTGACCACGAGGACCGTGGCGAGGATGGCGAGGCGGAGGCTGAGCGTGCGCAGCATCAGCCACGAGCCAACCTTGGTCATGGCCCGGATGCCGTGCCAGTCGGGCTTGAAGGACACGTCGTGTTGCCGTGCATTCCGCCCGACCATCACCAGATACACTGCGGCCATGGCCCATTGGGCAATGCTGGTGCCGATCGCCGAACCAGTAACTGAGAGATGCAAGCCGTACACGAGAAACCAGTTCAGCCCGATGTTCAGTGCGAAACCTGCAGTTGCAACCACCAGAGGAGTCCGAGTGTCCTGAAGACCACGGAGCACGCCAGTGCCCGCGAATATCAGGAGCATCGCGGCGAGCCCGGGCATCGACCAGCGCAGATAATCGACCGCGAACCCACGCACATCGCCGGTGGCGCCCATCAGGCCTACAAGAGGTTCGGCAGCGACGAAGCCGACCACAGCGAGCGAAATGCCCAGCACCAAAGCCAGCCACACGCCGTCGCGCCCTGCCGCCAAAGCTTTCGCCAACTTACCGTCACCGATCGCGCGGGCAACCGCCGGCGTCGTCGAATATGCCAGGAAGACCATAAGTCCCACTGCGGTGTGCATGATCGTGGATGCCAGGCCCACACCTGCGAGCTGATCGACGCCAAGGTGGCCAACGATGGCGGAGTCGGCCAGCAGGAACAGCGGCTCGGCTATCAGCGCACCGAACGCGGGCACTGCCAGATGCAGAATCTCGCGGGCATTCGAACGAGTGGTGATGGTTGTGGTTTGAGGCACTAAACAAGCCTAGTCTTCTCGGGGGCGGGTAAATTTGGGGCCGTGTCACACAAGCATCCCGTTACAGTTTCCGTTGCCCGCACCATCCTTCCGGGGTACACCCGACAAGCAAACGCCTGGGCACACGCCGGCCAGGAACTGGCACGGGAGTGGCCCGGATATCTGGGGTCGGGTTGGGTCCGGAATGGCGCTGGCTCAAACGAATGGCACATGCTCTACCGCTTCGCTGATGCTGAAACGCTGCACGGATGGGAGCAGTCTGAAGAGCGACGGTGGTGGATTGATAGCGCCCGGGAAATGATGGAGACCACCCGCGTTGAACGGCGCACAGGAATCGAGGGCTGGTTTTCACAGCCCGGTGACGCCTCTGTGGTCGTCCCCGAAACCGTTGTGCCGCCTCGTTGGAAGCAAGCTATCAGCATCTTCCTGCCTTTCTTCCCACTCAGTCTGTTGGCTAATTTCCTGCTGCACCCCCTGACGCAGGGGTGGCCGCTGGTGTTCCAAGTGCTCCTGAATATCGTCATCCTGACGCCGTTGATGACGTACATCTTCCTGCCGATCACGACGCGCCTTCTGCAGCCATGGCTACAAGCAAGGCCACGTGGGAAAAGTCACGGAACTTCTTAATTGGTTGACTCTTCAACTTATCTGGGCAAAGGTTGAAGCTATGAACAAGTCCAGCCTGAGCACCACAGCCCTGACCGTCCTGCGCGTTATTGCAGGTTTTCTCTTCGCCGCGCACGGTTGGCAGAAGTTCAACGAATTCACCATCGCCGGAACGCAGGCCTCCTTCGCGCAGATGGGTGTCCCCGGCGCTTCCGCGGTAGCCCCAGTGGTTGCAACCCTTGAACTCGTGGGAGGTATCGCGCTGATTATCGGGCTCCTGACCAGGGTCTTCGCAGCCCTCCTCGCCATTGACATGCTCGGCGCACTGTTCCTGGTTCACGCACCGGCTGGCGTCTTCGTCGCCAATGGTGGATACGAGCTGGTTCTGCTCTTCGCCGGCGCCGCCCTGGCCCTCGCTCTTGCTGGTGCCGGCAAGCTCTCCGCCGACAACGCACTCTTCGCCAAGCAGGGATCCAAGCTCCGCGTCCTCGCGTAAGCGCCCTCCTAACCCCAGACGTTCCCTCACATACCAGCCCATTGAGCCGGATGCTCTCTCCCTTTCGTCAGGAAAGTGATAGAACATCCGGCTTTAAGCCGCTGGAAGTGAGAGAGCGTTTAGCCTTCTACACCAGTCAGTTCATTCGGGACATGCTCCAGCGCAGCCGACTTCTTCACTTTGCCCGTCTTCAAGTCCACCGCGTGAATGGTGCTCGTCGCAGGTTCGGTGACGAACGCCGTCGAGCCTTGGACAAACAGCGTGGGACGCGGGTCCTGCCACGTTGTGGATTCTTCCCAAGCGGCGACTACCGGGATCGTCGAGGTCACAGAGCCTGAAATCGGGTCGAGGACACGCAAGGAACCATCAGTTCCGAGCACCAGCGCTTCACCGGCAGGTCCGCGGCCCAGCGAGCGAAAGGAGTAGCTGGTTCCAATATCCACAAGTTGAAGGGTCGCGGTCTCAGTGTTGACCAGCGAAATACGGGTTGGACGTTCCAGCTCAGCCGCCTTGTCCACTTTGTAATCCCCCAGGATTACGGGCGACTTCTCGGAACCCGCCTGATTACCCAGACGTCCGTATGCATCGGGGCTGGCCACCTTGGTAATCACGCCATCCTTGTAAATCAGCATGCCATTCTCGCAACCGACCACCACAGCTTCTCCGGCAGCAACAGCCTCACCATGGACGCCAGGGCAGTCCTCATTGCGGACGATTTCCTGACGCTCTTGGCCCTTACCTGCGGAGAGGATGGCGATTCCGGAGCGGCTTTGCTCATTTCCGAGCGTCACCAGCAACTTGCCGTCTTCAAGTTCGGCTGCCACACCGTGATGCGCTTCCGGCGTTGTGTAGACGTCGGTTGCGGGCAGGGCACCATCCTCGATCGAAGCACCCAATGAGGACGACTTGAAGCTCTCAACCTTGCCTGATCCGTCACTGAACAGGACCGTCTTACCGGCATGACGAACCACGTGACCGGACTTGTCCGCTTCGAACGCCAGTTCGGTCAGCTTGGGCTCCGCGACGTAGTGATGACTGTGGTCACCGTGCGGCTCGGTCCAGGCACCTGCGTCGAACAGGCGGAACGAGTCTCCCGTGGATACAAACACGTGGCGTCCGTCTCCAGCTGGATTCAGTCGGTTGAAACCGGACAGCTCCGCTCCTCCCACAGGCTTGAGGGTGGTGGCGTCCAGGACTCCAATACCGGCGTCGTGCGTGTAAACCAGACGCGGAGTTGGCGCGCCCGCCTCTTTCGGACTGGACTTCTCGCTGCTGGAAGCGGCGGGCTCTGGGCCATTGCCGGCTGACCCTCCAGGGGCTCCGCACGCGGTCAGTAGGAGGGCGGAAAGCCCGACGGCGGCAAGCGGCTTGGCGGGGAACCGGCGTTTCGAGGTGGCTGGGACAGGGGAAATAAGGATGGGATGATGAGGCATGAGTTAAATGATATTGATTCTCATTTGTGTATCAAGTCCAACGCCGACTGTGCTTAGAAGGGCCGCATCAACAGCATGTTGACAACATTATGTTGGTATTCCATGCTTGGGGTCGAAGAAGCGAAGGAGCAGCACATGGAAAACGTCGGAGGCTCCCAGGACGCTGACGAAGCGGAGCAGGAAACCAGCGCCGTCCGGTTGCTCATGGACAGAGGTGGTTCGGACCTGAATGCCCGGCCGTGGCTCGCCCCGGCTCAGCCTCCTTCCGCCATGGACCTGATCCAGCACGTCCTGTGGCGATCCCGGGGTTCCGGTCAGGGCGAAGATGCCAATCCCGCCCCCGTCGAGGTGGCGGATCTACGTGCCGCTCTCGCGCTGGTTGCCGCCGCTCGTGGCGAGATGGACGCCGTCGAAACCGCGCTTCTGTTTCTTGCGCGGGCAGAAGGCCTCACGTGGCCGCAAATTGCAGAGAGCCTCGGGCTCCGCTCCGCCCAGGCCGCACAACAACGACTGGACCGGCTTTCGGATCGACCCAACCCGGCGGGTGGGCGGTGACGATGGCCGTAACACTGACCGGAAGCGCGGCGAGTGCAGGGACCGCCCATGGCACGGCGCGAATCATCGCTGGGCCAGATGACTTCAGCCGTTTCCAGCTTGGCGATGTCTTGGTGTGCCGCACCACGGACCCCGCGTGGACGCCACTTTTCGGAATGGCTGCGGCAGTTGTCACTCAGACTGGCGGAATGTTGTCCCACGCCGCCATCGTCGCCCGTGAGTTCGGCATACCTGCCGTGGTAGGTGTTCGCGACGTTATGACGTTGCTCGCGGACGGAACTTCCCTGACGGTCAACGGCTCCTTGGGCACAATTGCCTGTGCTGCCGTTGCGGAATCAGCCGAATGACCGGCGACTTGTTGTTTACACTCCACGCCGTCCGTCTCCTCGGGTTCGCCGAAACCCAAGCCGTCGCGGATCGATTCAACCGGGATCACAGCCTGGTCGAATCCGAACTCATCGACGCCGGCGTGCTCGGTTTCGTTTCCCGCACTTCCTTTGCGGGTAGCAGCGGATGGGCACTTTCCAACCTGGGGCGGGTCGAGAATGAACGACTCCTCGCAGCTGAGCTGGAGCGTGAAGATGCCCGGCCGCTGGTGATGGTCGTGCACGACGAATTCGTGAACCTCAATCTGACCGTTGTCAGTGCCTGCAGCGCCATCCAACTGCAGCAGGTAGCTGGCACAGCTGCCGCCGGGATCTTGGAGGAGGCGTTGGCTTCCTGGAGTCCGTTGGAAGAACGTCTGGCGGGATTATTGCCACGATTCGCGGGCTACTCCCGGCGGCTGATGGATGCGCTAGAGCACGCCCGGACGGACACAGCTTGGTTCACTGCGACCGACCGTGATTCATTCCATCGGGCATGGTTCGACCTGCATGAGGATCTCATCGCAACCTTGGGAATCCAGCGCGGGTAGGCAGCGGTCGTCCGGTCACCTGGACAGCGGGTCCAGACTTACTCGCGTAACAGAAACATGCCGACAGTAAACTTCCAGCATGAGTGAGACAGCCGGCAATTCCGTGACCCTCCGCTTCCTTGCAGCTCCAATGGACATTGGACACAGCGGCTCGGTCGACGCCGGCACAGTCCTTGAGTGGGTGGACAAGGCCGCGTATGCCGCCGCGGTGGGCTGGGCCAAGTCCTATTGTGTCACCGCCTACGTGGGCAACATTCACTTCACCGATCCGGTGAACAGCGGCGACATGGTGGAGGTAACTTCCACCATCGTCTACACGGGTCGCTCCTCTATGCACATCCACACTGTGGTCAGTTCCCGTGACCCCAAGGGCGGACCGGAGACGATGCACAGCCAGTGCATGGTGATTTTCGTGGCCGTCGGACCTGACGGCAAACCGATTCCCGTGCCGCAATTCGAGCCCTCCACCCCGGAAGAAATCGAGCAAAGGGATCACGCGCTTGCGCGCATTGAAGTTCGTGAACAGATCGTCAATGCGATGAACGCCCAGGAATATACCGACGCCGGGACCGCCGAGCGCGTCATCCTGCGGTTCATGGCGGCCCCCACTGATGTGAACTGGGGCGGCAAGGTCCACGGCGGCATCGTCATGAAATGGATCGACGAAGCCGCCTACGTTTGCGCCTCGCGATACTGCGGCAAGGACACCGTGGCAGTGTTCTCAGGCGGCGTGCGCTTCTACCGTCCGTTGTTGATCGGCCATGTGGTGGAAGTAGAAGCTCGTCTCGTTTACACGGGCGCAAAGGGGATGCACATCGCTGTCCACGTCCGATCCGGTGATCCGAAAACCCGCGAGATGAACTTGACAACGTACTGCCTCACCGTGATGGTGGCCCGGGACGAAACGGGAACGGCGGTGCCCATTCCTGAGTGGGTTCCTGTGTCCGAAGAGGACAAGAAGTTGCATGCCCACGCCCGCGAGTTGTTGGAAATCCGAGGCCGGGCTCCGGGGAATCGGCTGCCGGATCATTTGCTCAAGGCGGCCGGCAACTAGCTGAAACCCCATCACCTCAGGCACGAACACCGGTAAAATTAAGCCTAGAGGTGCATGGAGATGTCTCTGGCTTTTGCTGTTGTCTTAATCATGCTGGGTCTGGCTTCCCTTGCCGCCGCGATAGGCGCGGTGGTGCTGATTATTCGCGACGGCCGAGGGCAAATTCCGCTGGAACCGTCGGTTCGGCCGTGGGTGGCAGGAACCCTCCCAAGTCGCCCATACTCCACGCTCCGTCGCATTTAGCGTGGTGTAGCGCCCGTCCAATGGTGGAAAAGGCTGCCTTCAGGTGGTGGAGGGCCGAGCGCTAAACTGGATCATGACCGGTGCCCGTGCCCGTCTCCTGGCTTGGTTCGTCGCCTTTGCCACCCTTCTCTCGGCCTGTTCGTCCCCGATAGGTGTAGACGAGGCCGCCCCGAATCAACAGACATCATCTTCCACAGCCCAGCCAGTGGCCGGCGGTGTCGCCGGTCCAGCTCAGGGGCCCCCTCAGACAACAGCCCCTACTCCGATTTCGACACCTGCTCCAGTTCCAACGCCTGCAGCGGTGCCTCAGACGTATTCCCTCAACCTGTACCAAGAAGGCGACTTCGTACCGCAGTACACCTTTGATTGGTGCGTCGCAGCGAGCATCCAAATCGCGCATAACCTCGTCGACGATACCGGAGGCGGTACGTGGGCTGGCCGTGCCCAGCAGTCCGAGCTGTGGGAGATGGCGCGAATGCGATCGTCCGACTCCTTCAACGGGGCGAACCCCTTTGGCTGGGCAGCAGTACTGACCGCCGTCGGAATGGGACCCTACGAAGTCGTCAGCATCCCTAACTATGGGGAAGCAGTACGAACTGCGGCACGGGCCATGGCCACTACAGGCCGCCCTGTCGGCCTGGTCATGTGGAGTGGCCGCCACGCCTGGGTGATGAGCGGATTCGAGTCACTCGGGGATCCCTCCCAGTTCCCGGACTTCTCCGTCACGGGAATTCGTGTGCAGGATCCGCTCTATCCCTACGGGAGTGGGCAGTGGGGGCCTTCGCCTGCACCCAACAGCCTGCTGACCCCTGAGCAGCTGGCGACGCAGTTCGTGGTCCGGGAGCCGCGACGCTGGAGCAGCGCGCTCCCCACTGGGTACCTGCTGGTGCTTCCCCGGCCTTGAACAGCCGAAGCCCTGATGAAAACACCCCACTAAATCAAGTGCAGGTCTATACGCGGACCGGGAGCCCGCCGGAGAGCGCATGGGACAACAGGGCCCCTGCCGTCCACCTCATTGAGGCGACGGCTTCCACACGACTAAGCCCGCCGACGTCGATTAGCCAGACGAGGGACTCAATGCCGATGGCGCTGCGTATCGCCAGGACCAATTGATGGATGTCCCGGTCCGTCATTGTCCTTTGCAGTGGGGCAAGCGCTTCGGTGATCCAGCCAATTGCCCTGCCCTGCCGGAGGGGAAGGCTGTTGCCTGCTCCGTTTGACTGCTCAAGCGAAAGCCGCAACATGGTGCGTTGCTGGGCTTCGGTTTCAACAATAATCCGAAGGAACTCCACTACCACTGCGTCCAATCGCTCCGCGACACCCTCGGGAGGAGAGGCCGGAAGCAGTGATGTTCGTGCAGTTTCAGGATGGGCGGCAGCCAGAAGCTCCCGCTGTCCGGAGAAATACCTGTAGGCGGTGCTTCGTGGGATGCCCGCCGCTTGAGCGGCCTCATCCACAGTGGGAGAAACGCCGGACGCGATCAGGGTACGGGCTGCCGCGAGGAGCGCCTCCAGGGTGCGACGCTTTTGACCGGTCCGCCCAACGTCAACGTAGGCTCTTGACATACCCCTCATGGTACATGAGTCTTGTCATGAGACATACGTCTCATAAAGTCTTCCTACAACGCATTGAGGCGAGCACCATGGAGACGAAGAAGGCAGCATCGGCAATCATCCGACAGCCCGGAGAAGGGGCCAAGCGCTGGTTCTTCGGTGGCGGCATCCATACTTGGAAAGCGACGGCTGACGAGACAGCAGGGGCGTTCCTCCTCTTTGAAGACGAAATGTCCCTCAATAAGGTGACGCCGATGCATACGCATCCAGACTCTGACGAGACCATGTACATCTTGGCCGGAGAGATCCTGATGAACATGGACGGTGAGGAGCATCGCGTCGCCGCCGGCGGAGTGACCATTGCGCCCCGCGGCGTGCCACACGCGTTCAAAGTTCTTCAGGACGGAACCCGCGTTTTATGCCTCCACACACCCGGCAGCTCGCAGGCGTTTTACGACGGCGCCAGCGAACCTCTTCGCACGGAAGACGAGGCTCAGGCGGTGGACTTCGACCGGATTCGAGAATCCGGTCGGGTAAATGGCGGCATCGAAATCGTTGGCCCTCCCCCGTTCGCGTAGGCCGGGCCCTGAGGCTGAAGGGTTAGAACCCGCCCCCACCACCAGAATCGCCGGCCATGTTCGCGAAGCGCGAGTAGTGGCCCTGGAACGCGACAACAATGTCTTTGGTGGGACCGTTACGGTGCTTGGCGATGAGGATGTCAGCCTCGCCGGCTCGCGGCGATTCTTTGTCGTACACGTCTTCACGGTGGAGCAGGATGACCATGTCGGCGTCCTGCTCGATGGAACCCGATTCACGGAGGTCGGACACCATGGGACGCTTGTCCTGGCGCTGCTCGGAACCACGGTTCAGCTGTGACAGTGCAATGACGGGAACCTGAAGTTCCTTGGCGAGCAGCTTGAGGGCACGCGAGAACTCGGAGACTTCCTGCTGGCGGGACTCAACCTTTTTACCGGAGCTCATCAGCTGGAGGTAGTCCAGGATCACGAGCTTGAGGTCATGCTGCTGCTTCAGCCGGCGGCACTTTGCCCTGATTTCCATGAGTGACATGTTGGGGCTGTCATCGATGAAAAGCGGGGCGTCGTTCATGCGGCCCATCGTGGTGGCAATCTTGGACCATTGCTCGTCCTTGATGGTGCCCTTACGAAGGTCCTGCAGCCCGATGGTTGCCTCCGCCGAAAGCAAACGCATGGCGATCTCGTTCCGGCCCATTTCCAGGGAGAACATGACCGTGGCCAGATTGTTCTTGATGGCGGCGGAGCGGGCGAAGTCCAGCGCGAATGTGGACTTACCGACAGCAGGACGGGCAGCGATAACAATCATCTGGCCGGGGTGGAGGCCGTGGGTCAGCTCGTCGAGTTCGTAGAATCCGGTGGGAACGCCAACCATGCCCTCGCCGCGGTGCCCGGAAGCTTCAATCTCGTCCACGGTGGACTCCATGACGTCCTTCAACGCCACGTAGTCTTCGGCAGTGCGCTTTTCTGCAACCGCATAGACTTCGGCCTGTGCCTGGTTGACGAGGTCTTCCACCTCGCCGTCCTGGCCATAGCCCATCTGGACAATCTTGGTGCCTGCGTTCACGAGGCGGCGCAACACTGCGCGCTCTGCCACGATCTCGGCGTAGTAGCCGGCGTTGGCTGCCGTAGGCACAGTTTGGATGAGCTCGTGCAGGTAGGCAGGTCCGCCGATCCTGTTGATCTCACCTCGCTTGGTCAGTTCATCGGAAACCGTTACAGCGTCGGCAGGTTCGCCGCGGCCATAGAGATCAATGATGGACTCGTAAATCGTCTCGTGAGCCGGACGGTAGAAGTCATGACCACGGACGATTTCCACGACATCGGCAATGGCATCCTTGGACAACATCATGCCGCCCAAGACTGACTGCTCAGCGGGGATATCCTGCGGAGGTTTCCGGCTCGAGTCCGAAGCGCGTGTGCCCTCGATTGAGTCCAAGTGCGTAACTGACAAAGCCGTCCTCCATTTGTGTACCGCTGCAGAGAGTTAATCCCTCAGTGGTGCGTAAAGCGCAGGTGAACCTGGGATGGATTGCCCGAGCCTCCGGACCAGCCGAGTGCTCCTGTTATATCCATGGGGGTCCGACAATTTTCGGCTTTCCCCAATTTCCACAACTTATCCACAGAAGTCTCCCCAAGCATGTTTGCGCGCGGCTGCTTGAAGGTCACTGAGAGGGCAAATTCCATACTGAAACAGGTACCCGAGCCACGTTAGCGGTGTGCAGTCCGGGCGCAAAGTCCGCCGTCAAGTGCACATGTGGATAACCTGTGGAATACCATCCCCACGTTGTGCACAGTCTGTGCGTTACCCTGTGGATAGAGAAATTCTTTTTGCAGTAACTACGGTCTGACCTGCGGAAACATTCATCACAGGCTGTGGAGCAAAGAAAGTTTTGGTGGAAAACCATCCACAGACCCAGCTGATCTGGTTGGTCATCAGGGCCTCAAATCCATGCTAAACATGCCGCAAATGTGATGCATCTTACAAAGCAGGCCTTAATTTGACACTGCCCTCTCAGAAGTCTATGCCGAGACTGGAATGTGCTGTGGATAACCAAGTTCTGGCATAAGCTCTAAGCATGGGGATGAACTTTGGTGACGTGCTGATGATTGCCCTTCCGCTAATTGTCCTCGTGGGCCTGCTGTGGGCGCTTTCAGCGGCCTTCAAACCGCGCGATACAGGCCTTTCTGATGCCGAGCGCTATCAACACGAACTTGCGGCCCGTTCCGCAGCGCACCAAGCCTCGCAAGTTCAGGCTGCACTTGCTGCCAGGGCCAAGATCGAGGCTTCCACCAAGCCAAGCCAGAACGAGGCCCAGCACACCCAGCAGACAGAGCAAAGCCGGGCCGCTCATCAGGCCCAAATCGCCAGGACGGCAGGTACACCAGCGGGGCACCAGCCTGCGGTGCTCCCCAATGGACAGCTGAATCCGCAGCTCGCCTTTGAGTTGCAGAACCTGGTCCGTGGCGGGCGCAAGATAGAAGCCATCAAGGTCTTCCGCCAGGCCACCCATTCAGACTTACTCACTGCTAAGAACTACGTAGATCGGCTCTGACGACGCCATGGATTCCTTGTTTGTCCCGCTCGTGATTTTGATCGCGGTCATTGCGGGCGTATTGCTGCTGATGCGTTCCTTTAGCAAGCGTTCGGCCGAGACAAAGGCTGATGTAGCTGCAGCCAACTCCCCCAAGGATCCGGTTCAGCTGGCCAAAGAATCCGCGGCGAAGCTGAATGAGGAACAGCACAGGCGGCTCTACTCGCTCATTGCCCAGGGTCAGGGCATGGCAGCGATCAAACTGTATCTGCAGGCCACTGGTGAGGGGCTACGGGCGTCGCGCGACGCCGTCGGCGCTCTGGCCGCCCACCCGCAGCCCTTCACGCCAGAGGCGCAGCCCAAGGATCTCTTGTCGGACGACGACGACGAGCCCGAGCGCTTCCCGTATCGGTACCGGGCGATCGTCAGCAAGGGCGATGTGACGCGCGAGGTGAGCAGCAACATGCTCAACGACGAGATCTACGGACGAATCCGGACCCTGGCAAAGAGCGGTGATGTGGAGGGTGCAGCTCTGGCCCTGACACGCCACTCGGACATCACCATCAAACAGGCCCGTGAATTCATCGAGCTCCTGGACGACTGAGCGCGACTAAAAGTCGAAATTCGAAATGTTGGTGCATCCATGCATACTGAACGGATGATCCCTCCGGAGCTGGTCGAAGCACAGCGGCTCATCAAACTGCTGGGGAGGGAGTGCTCCCAACCCACCCCCGAGGCCGACAACGCAGAGTACGGAGCCGCTATCGCCATCAGTGGCAGGGCGTCCATTCGGTTCCGGGTCGGCAAGCTCACGCCGACGAAGGTGGGTCTGTTCGTGGCTGTGTGGCGGCGATCGGCCGACGGAGGCACGGAACCTTTCCCCGCGGACCACCCTTCCGCCGACGACTCGGACACCCTGGTGATCTCAGTAAGGAAAGGGGCGAAGTCCGGTCACTTCGTGTTTCCACTGTCAGCCCTGATCAGCCACGGCATAGTTTCCGTCGGCGGCACCGGTGGGAAGCGTGGTTTCCGCGTTTATCCCCCGTGGTCCCTTACGTCGAGTCGCCAGGCGCGAAAGACACAGGAGTGGCAATGCGCCTACTTCCACGACTCCAATGACATTGGATTACCTGCCAGCTGAAATACCGGCCAGCAGCTGTTCGAATGGCAGTGACTCCAAGGTTGGGGCCTTGCGCCCAGGCTGGGGGCCGCTGAGCAGTTGCACGAGTTCACCGGCAGCCCGGTCTACGCGGGCCGACAGGGGCGAGCCGCCGTCGTCGTTTCCCCAGTCCTGGGGCCCGGCGAAGACGCCGGTAGACGCAACCCGAGTCCGCAGGTAGCTGAACAGTGGACGCATGGCGTAGTCCAGGACCATCTGGTGGCGGTCGGTACCGCCGGTGGCGCCAAGCAGTACGGCCTTGCCGTCGAGGGACTTGGGGTCCAGGACGTCGATGAAGGACTTGAAGAGGCCACTGTAGGACGCGCTGAAAACAGGGCTGACGGCGATGATACCGTCGGAATCCTCGACGCCGGCAATCACCTCTGCGAGGCGCGGAGCGGCGTAACCGGTGACGAAGTTGTTGGCGATGTCCACGGCCAGGTCTCGAAGTTCGACGACGTCGATCCTCGCTTCGTAGCCTGCCGCCCGCAGCTGCCGCTCGGCGGAGGCCGCCAACTGGTCGGCCAGCAGACGGCTCGACGACGGGACGCCGAGTCCGGCGGAAAGGACTGTGATGCGGCGGGTTTCCATGGCATTCTCCTGTTGCTCGTTCATTCCCAGCATACATGCATATGCATCTAAATGAGTGAACGGGGGAGCATCACAAACTATTCCCACACGGTCAGCGCTTCTTTCCTCCAACACCCGGGACGACCGTGACCTGTTTCATCCAGGTCGCAATTTGGTCTTCGTCGATGTCGTCAACGGATTCGAGCTCCACACCCCGCGTCGCTTTGCCCATTCCCACAGGCGTCACCGGCGGCACGGGCTGGAGTGTCACGCCATTGATAAACATGAGTTTGACGTGGCCAGCGAAGCCACCGCAGCTGAAGCACCAGCCGTCGCCGACGCCGTAATACGCCATGCCCCATTTCACGGAGCGCTGGAGCCCCGGTAGTGTCTTGGCCGCCAGCGCATCAATGGCTTCGGCGACGCCACGCTGAGGCTGCGGAAGGCTGGCAATGTAGGCAAAGACAGGCCCGTCACCAACTGCGGCCTTCGCAGGGCTTGCCCTGCCGGTCATGGCTTCCGGCAGGGAGAAGGCTCCGGCCTCGATATGTTCTTCCGAGTGTTCCACGGCCTTTCCCTCACTTCGACTTGGAGGCATACGTGGACAGGAAGTCGAAGGTCTTGTCCCTCGCATCGCGCGCCTCGGGGAAGTTCAAGTGGAACTGGTACTCATGCGGCAGCTCGGGGTCGTGATCCGCAGCCCAAAACAATTCGGTCACCGGAACACCCGCTTCCTTCAGGCGATTGCTGTAGGGAACCGACTGAAGCCACGTCAGACCATCGCCGTTGCCGCCACTGATGAAGGTCGGCGGGAAATCCTTGGTCACGAAATCGATGGTGGACATGGTGCTGCCCGCATATGTGGAGGACCAGTCCTTAGTTCCCGTATATGCCCACAGCGAGGTTTTGAAGCCCCACGCAACCAGGCCATTGAGGTCCGCCATCGCCCGGAGATCGTAGACTCCGCAATGCAGGATGGTGGCGGCAAGGTCCGATTTCTGGAGCGCGGGTTTGATCCCCATCAGGTTGGCGTACTCGGGATTAACAGTGAGAGTGGTCATTTGGCTGGCCAACTGCGCTCCTGCAGAATCGCCGGCCAGGACAATCCGCGTGGTGTCCACATTCAATTCAATAGCGTGCGCCTTGATATAAGCAAGGGCATCGTTGATGTCCCGTACTGCCGTGGGATAGACGGCCTCCGGTGCGATCGGGTAGCTCATCCCAATGGTCGTGTATCCCTCAGCGGCAAGAATCCGAAGATATGGTTCCACATCGCCTTGAGCCCCGGAGATCCACGCGCCGCCGTGAATCCAGACGATGGTGGGGAGCGGAGAAGTGGTCCCCGCAGGGCTGAAAACGTTAAAGGCGGAGCCGGGCTTGTAAACGACACCGGAGCGCTCCTGCAAAGGAGTGTCCGGGACATACGGCGTCATCTCATCGATAGTGGACTGAGCTCCGCGTTCAAAAACGCTGCGAATTAACATGGCGGACGGCCAGGGAGTAGCGGAAACGGCTAGGAGGATGATCAGGACCAGGATGATGGCCAGGTCCAGTTTCCTCAGGCGGGAAGGGCGCCGTCGTTTGGCCCGCAAAGCCGCACGGGAGCCTGAGCCTAAGGGGGAATCGCCTCCCGCCGCTGTTCGGGCTGATGCCGCGCCAGTCATGCTGGCTTGAGTCGATTCCAGTGGCCCCATTACACACTCCCCCAGTCGGTGTACCTGGGGACCATGCTAAGCCGTCAGACCTGCATCACGAAGGCCAGGCACTGAAATCGCCCGCGTCGCCCTTCTTAGGCCTTCGGACGCGACGCCTTGAGCAGCAGTCCCTCACCGCCGTCGAACGTTACCGTGTGAAATCCGGGGCCGCGGGCCACCTCCTCAAAGCCCCAGCGCTGGTGGAGGGCGAGCGACGCCTGATTACGGGAATTGACCACGTACCACGCCGTATCCGCCCGCTCCCAGATCCACTCCAGCCTCGCCTCCGTCAGCGCTGCCGCCACCCCTTGGCGACGAAAATGCGGAGCAACAGTGATTCCGCCGAGGTAATGGCCAGCCGGCGCGTGTCCGTCGGAATCGTCCCAATAGTGCGTTTTGGACCAACCCACGACGGCGGAACCTCCATCCCGGGGCATGTCCGGTGGCGCTTCAGCCACCAGGACCAGCCGATGCAAATCCATGATCGCGGCTGTGATTCCTTCTCCGAACTTGCCGGCAGCGGCCAGGGATGTTCGCCCGGCGGTGAGCTCTACTTCCGTGATACCAAGCACGTCATCCTCGCTGGCGGGACGTATAAGGAGAGGCATTGGGCCAGTCTAATTTGTCGCAGGGGCTTGCAATATGAGTTCAAACTCATAATATGGGATTAGTGATGTGGCCTGTCTCACGCGGCGCGCATCAATTCCAAGCCTTCAAAGTGGAAGGCCCAACGATCGGATTCCCCATGTCAGACATTGCTGTTCTGATCAACACAGCTGTAGCGGTCCTGGCCGCCGTCGTGCTGATCGTCCGCTTCAGAGTCAACCCTGTCATTTCGCTGGTCATCGCCTCCGTGTATTTAGGCCTGGCCGTCGGCCTCGGTGTCGAAGAGACCGTCAAGACCATCACGTCCGGCTTCGGCGAGATCATGGTCGATGTTGGCCTGCTCATCGCTTTCGGCGTTTTAATGGGCTCCATCCTCAATCAGAGCGGGGCTATCCGGCGCCTCGTGGAACATCTCCTCAAGACCTTCGGCCCAAAACGCCTGCCATACACGATGGGTCTGGCGATAGGCACGCTCCTCCAGTCCATCTTCCTGGATGTCCTCCTGGTTATCTCAGCCCCGCTTGCCCGTAAGCTGGCTCCCAAAATCGGAAAACTGGGAACGGCACGCATGGCAACCGCCATGGCTATCGCACTGGAATGCGGCATTGTCTTTACCGTGCCCGGTGTGGCTTCGCTGGCTTTGGCCGGCCTCCTCAACGTCCCGCTCGGCAAAATGTTGCTCTTCGGCCTGCTGCTGGTGATTCCCACCATCGTCATTTCCATTGCCATCATGACGTTCCTCTTCCGCCGCGGTTTCTGGAATGAAGCCAAGGACGAGGACCACACCTTCGTGGCGGAGGAAGACAGCGAGGGCGAGGAAGCCACAAGCGGCTCCCTCCCCGGAACAGATACCGCCAGCAACGGCGGCGCCGGCGCCAACACCCAGCCAATCAAGGGCGCAGTGGTTGTTGCCGAACGCGAGAGCAAAGAGAAACCGCTGATCATGCTGTTTGCCCCGCTCCTGACTTCACTGATCCTCATCGGCGCGGGCGCCATCCTCCAGATTTTCAAGATCGATCTCCCTTGGCTCCAGCTGCTTGGCGAACCCGTCATCGCTCTTCTCATCGGGCTGATCGGCACGTGCCTTGTAACCCGTGCATCCATTGGCCAGAAAAAAGTTGAAGAGGCCATCGCCGTCGGTTTCAAGGAAAGCGGCCAGATCCTGATCCTCACCGGCGTGGGCGGATCCCTGGCGGCCACCGTAAAGGCCGCTGGTCTCGGCGACATCCTTGGTGGCTTCTTCTCAGCGAGCACCGTAGCCCCCTTACTGGTGGTCTGGGCCATCGCCGCAGTGCTGCACATCGCCGTCGGCTCCGTCACCCTGTCCGCCATTACGGCAGCCGGGCTGCTGGCACCCATCGCGCCCGCGATTGGACTTGATCCCGTGCTGCTGGCCCTCGCCGCCGGCGCCGGCTCGCTCTTCATGGTTCACGTCACCAGCAACACGTTCTGGCTCCTGCAGTCCCTTTTGGGCCAGAGTGTGAGGGGTGCATTGAAATCGGTCACGGTGGGAGTGTCAGTCGCCTCCGTGGTCGCGATCCTGCTCATCCTGCCCATGAGCCTGCTGTTCTGAACGCCCGTCGACCGTCCCATCACCAAAGCACGCACGAGAGAAGACCATGACACACGAAACAATCGCCCCGCTGGACGGCGTCCGAGTCCTCGAACTCGGCAATTACATTGCCGCTCCCACGGCTGGCAGGCTGCTGGCCGATTTCGGCGCCGAAGTCATAAAGGTCGAGCGTCCAGGCACCGGCGACGAGCTCCGCAACTGGCGCCTCCACAAGGGCAACACCTCCATGCTCTACCGCACGCTGAACCGCAACAAGAAGTCCGTGGTCCTGGACCTCCGCACCGAGGCCGGCAAGCAGGCTGTCCTGGCCTTGGTTGCCAAGTCGGACATCCTGCTTGAGAACTTCCGCCCCGGAACGCTGGAGAAGTGGGGCCTCGGACCGGAAGTCCTCAACGAAGCCAATCCGGACCTCATCGTCACCCGCATCTCTGCCTTTGGACAGACCGGGCCCCTGTCCGAGCGGCCGGGGTTTGCCGCCGTCGCCGAGGCCTTTAGCGGTTTCCGCAATCTGGTGGGGGATCCGGACCGCGCTCCGGTGCGCGTGGGCGTCTCCATCGGAGACTCGATCGCGGGGCTTTACGCCGCCTTCGGCTCCATGATGAGCCTGTACCAACGTGAAGCACGACGCCGAAGCTCGGCTGGCGCTGTTCCCCTCGCCGAGCGCATCATCGACGTCGCGCTGAACGAAGCGATGTTTTCCATGATGGAATCGCTGATTCCTGACTATCAGGCTTACGGCGTGGACCGGCAGCGCGTGGGCGGCCGGATGGAGGGTATTGCGCCCTCGAATGCGTACGTGTGTAAGGACGGTGCCAGCATTGTGGTCGCCGGCAATGGCGACTCGATTTTCCAGCGGTACATGCAGACCATCGGCCGGCCGGACTTGGCGGAGGACCCAGCGCTGCAGACAAATGCCGGGCGCTGGGCGAGCCGCGAGGAACTGGACCAAGCAATCGGCGAGTGGACCGGCCAGCTGACCGCCTCTGAAGCATTGGCAGCCTTGGAGGACGCAGGAGTTCCAGCTGGTCCCATCTACACCGCCGCGGACATCAGCACGGACAGCCAGTATGCGGCCCGCAACATGATCCAGAAGTTCGACGTTTCCACTGGCGAGGAGATCCTCCCAGGAGTAGGTTTCCCGGGCATCGTTCCCGTGATTGGGGAGCAGTCCCTGCCCATCCGCAACCTGGGACCGGATCTCGGCGAAAACACTGAAGAAATCCTTGGCGGGCTCCTTCACATGGATGCAGCGCAAATCAATGCGGCTTCCGGCCGCGAGGAGGCTCTCCGACCATGAACGGCTTTGAAAGCACCGACGCCACAACGCTTGGAAACACCTTGGGCAGCATCATCCTGAGGGACGTCACTCTGCGGGACGGGCTGCAGCTCACCGGAAAACTCCTGCCAACGGAGCAAAAGATCGAAACAGTCCGTGAGCTGCTGCGCCTGGGCGTCCCAGCGATCGAGCTCGGATCCATGGCGCGCGCGGACCTCGTCCCCACCATGGCCAACACTCTGGAAGTGGTCCAGGCCCTCACGCCCGAGGAACTCGAAAAGTGCTGGATCTGGGTAGCGACACCTGGCCACGTTGCCAAGGCATCAGCTGCAGGCGCGCGGAATTTCCAGTACTGCCTGTCTGCTTCGGATTCACACAACAAGGCGAACATCGGCCGGACCACGGACGAGAGCCTGGCCGCTTTGCCTGAGGCCATTGAGTACGCGCGTGCAGTGAATGGCCAGATTCAGTTGTGCATCGCGACGTCCTTCACCTGTCCTTTCGAAGGCTACGTTCCGGAGGAGCGCATCCTGGCTATCGCCAACGATCCGCGGGCCGAAGGCACCACGGACATCGTCATCTGCGACACCTTGGGGCAGGCCGTTCCTGCCCAGGTGTCCAGCCTGATCATGCGTGTGCGGGATGAATCTCCTGCCCGCCGGATCGTCTATCACGGGCACGACACCTGGGGCTTGGGCGTGGCCAACACGCTCGCGGCAATCCAAGCGGGCGCAGCAATGGTGGACGGCGCTTTGGGCGGTCTGGGCGGTTGCCCCTTCGCACCCGGCGCCAGCGGCAACACTTCCAGCGAGGACATCCTGTTTGCGACACGTCCCGAATGGCTGACACCGGATGTCTTTGGCCAACTGGTGGTCCTGTCCGAAAAGCTGCTGGCAGAGCTGGGCGAACCCAACCGTTCAAAGGCAGCCCAAGGCGCCCGCTCCCGGGCTGCAGCCTTTGACTGGGTCATCCCCTCCCCGGCCGTTTAGAAGCTAGGCTTCCCCGCTCCGCCGGCCGCCATCAGCTCCAGCCGCCGCAGAGTTTCGCGGTTGCGGACGGTAATCATTGGATCCCTAAGTACCTTTGGCACCACCTTGCCGGGGCCCCGGATCGCGTCTTCGGCCATGGACACCCGGCACTGGTTGCCACCCAGGTCCTCCAAGGTGATGCGGACCTTTGCTTCACCTACGGGCCAGCCACGGGCCAGGAGTTCCAGGCTCCGGCCAGGCTCGACGGCGGTGACACTCGTGCTGTCGTTGAGGAGGAGCGGCCACGATCCCACGGAGTGATGGAGCTTGGATCCGACCTGTGGCCACTGGTCGTCCACAGCACGAATTCTTGATGCACCCACCACCCACCCGGAGTAAAGCCAACCGTCAGCGATGACATTCCAGACGTCGGCGGCAGAAGACTTGAACAGCTGCGTAACGGTGGACATGGAGTTCCCTTCTATGTGCCTTCGGCATCTGTGGTGGGGCTAAGCTAAGCATGCTTATAAATTCTTCGCCATAGGCCGCCTACACTGTTGCCATGGTCAGCAGGGAGTGGCGCTATTGGGCGGCAGGCGTAGCCTTGCTTTCCACCCTGCCCCTTGCAGCATGTGACGGTTCCCCCCGCCAAGAACAGCCCACCAACTCCGAAGCACAGCCCATCTCCGTAGAGGTTAATCAATCCCGGGACCAATACGGCAAACAAGCCATCCTCATACAGCTCACCAACACCGCAGACACTACCGTTACCGTCAGCGGTGCGCGGCTGAAGTCCACGTTGTTTGAGAAGGACATCATCTGGGAGCCAACAGACGGCGCCCTGGAGCTACCGCCTCGGCAGCCCAAGAGCCTTCCTGCCAACCTGCCTGCGCCGCATTGCGGGCAGTCGCCTACTCAACCCCTCAAGGCCGTCGTTGAATATTCGGAACCAGCCAAGGGATCCGCAGAAACCTCGGTTGAGGCGCAGGATCCGTTCAACGTCCTGCCCCGGAACGCCGACGAGCTGTGCTTGGCAGCCGACGCTGCCGCCGTAGCTGCCATCGTCTTGGACTCCGATCTTGAGGTGGCCCGAGATGGTCGAACCGCCGTCGTGCGTCTTGTCATTACCCCTGCGGGCACTCCCGGTCAGTCGCCACAAAAGCTCACGATTAACTCCATCGACGGAACCACCCTGCTGGCCGAATCGCCCGCGGATCCCTGGCCCCGCGACCTCGCGACATCGTCCGGCGCCGGCCCGAAAGAGGTGCCCTTGACGATCCGTCCCGCGCGTTGCGACCCGCATGCGGTGGCCGAGGACAAGGTGGGAACGCTGTTGCCGCTAAGGATTTCGGTGGGTGCACGTGATGGCGTACTGAAAATTGCAGCACCAAATGAGTTGCGCGGGCGTATCTACGACTTCGTGACAGCGGCCTGTGGTGGGGCCGTTCATTAGGGCATTTCTATTTGTCAGTACTCGAAGTGACGGTCCCCTCCGAGAAGACGAACTCACCTACGACGGTGACGCCGTCGAGGTCGTAAACCGGGATACTCATCGGACCCTTGGCCCGGTTTGCCTGCCAATGCAATGCCTCTTCCGGCGACTTGAACAGCGATGGATCGCCAGTTGCTACTTTTCGTTCGTTGTTCTTGACATACCCAATGCGATCGTTGGTTGCATATGCCCGAATCAGGTCCGGTTCAACGGAAACCCCATCGACCTCAGTTGGAAGCCCATACGTTTGGCCGGCGGCATTTTTCTCGAAGGCGGCGTCACTTAACACGGCAGCGGGCGCTTGGGGCACTGCCTGGGGCTTGGCCGTCGGCTGGGATGTTGCGCTGGCAACTCCGATTCCGGCACCGCCGAGAAGAACTGCTCCCAGAAGGACGGTCGTCGTTCGGGTTTTCAATAGACGTTTCATTTTCCCCTCCGAAATTATGGACACTGGACGCTCCTCGGAAAAGGCCAGCACTGTCGAAAATTGTTTGGAAGCTTTTCAGACACTTGGCCTAGGACTCCAGTCCATGTACGGATGCCTTTAGGACGCTAATCACTTCGGGCGGTATCTGGGGATCATTGATCAGGCTCACAACCGGTTCATACCAGCGAAGTACACAGTTCGAATTGAGTCTGCCGAAGGCTATTAGGTCCTGATCCTCAAGCTTGTCGCCGTTGATCAGTCGTCGAAGGGATGGGAGGGCAAGCGAAGCAGCAATTATCAGTTGTGCATCGATCGGGACCATGGGCTCACCGCTGATCCATGACCTCAGCGGCTCACCAGGTCTGTAGTTGGCGGATTCCCGTGGCAACTCCGGTGAAGGACTGATGGACACCAAGTGTTGTCGCCTCTCTCACGGACTAGGTAAATTCCTCACAGGATTTCCCACGATTGATCCGGCCCTGCCTGTGTGCACCAGACAAACAGTGAGGGGCGGACACATACTATGTGGGCCTGCATACGGAAACGTGACGTGGTTCTCAATGATCCGGCCAGGGAAATTCAGACAACCTACCCGGACGCTGCCAGAGAGACTGGATTTAGCCCACTGTCGCCAGAGCGGCCGGAGCGCATTCCACCCTGACTTTCACATTGGCTTCCACCGTCTTCACTTCACCGTCCATCTGGTATGGCAGGGGTTTGAGTGTAGTGAATTCGTAGCTGCTCACGCTCGGCTGATCGCCCAGACCCTGCGTGGTTGCTCGGAGGGCAGTCAGGAGCACTCGCCATTTGGGCATGTGCGGAAAGATGATGACCTCAAATTTCCCGTCCGAGGGGTGATCGTCGGCCTCACTGAGCGTGGCGTACTTGGCCATTTCGGGGATGTTGGCGAAAACCAGGCTGTCGAATTTCCTGCGTTTGCCCTCGGAGGTGCGGATGCCGAAGGGCTCGAATTTCGAGAAGGTCTTGATGACCGAAACCATCTCAGTCAGGGCTCCCTTGCTGCCCTTTTCGAGCTCGGTGGCCACAACAGGTGTGAGGCCGAATCCGATATAGGAATGCGCATACTCCAACGGCTCGCCTTCTTTTTGGCCAGTGTGAATGCTCAGGAGGTCAATTTTCCGGACGTGTCCCTCAGCAATAGCCTCTTCCAGTGGCTTGGTTCCCGTGATCCGACGGTGATCGTTGGCGTTGCCCGCGGCCATGACCGCACACACCGCTTGCGGGTTTCCGGCCTGCATCACGCCGTTGACAACCTCGTTATAGCCACCATCACCGCTCACGGAGACAACAAGGACGTCGCCTCCCTTTGCTGCCGCCGTCCGGGCCAACTCCACAGCATGTCCAGCGTGTTCAGTGGGCTGCAGGGTAATCTCTGGCGCGTAGGGCAGCATGTCCTTCAGCTTGACCTGTAATTGCTCGGCCAGTTCGGGCGCATTGCCCGTGCTGTTGGGATTGAAAATAATGGTGATCGATTCAAAAGTTCGTGCAGAATCCATAATGTGCTCCTTGCGTGTGCGCCCGTTTGGTTACTACCCGTTAGCTCTTAATATCCCCTACGACTCCCCCGGGAACCGCCCACCAATGAGTCTGGTCATATGTTCCGCGGTCGCGAGCAAAGGTTCCACCCACGCTTGGCACGTTTCCAGTGGCATCCGCAGCGTAGGGCCGCTGATGGTGACCGCGCCCACGAGGGCAGCAGCTGAATCGAACACCGGCGCCGAGAGCCCGGACGCACCATCTTCCCGCTCCCCTACAGAGATCGCAAAGCCATCGGCCCGCGTCTTCTTGACCGCGATCTCTAATTCCTCTGAGCTGGTGATCGTGTAGTCCGTAATGGGCTCCAACGGGTCGCGAAGAACAGACTCCATCAATTCAGGAGACCAAGCGAGCAGGACCCTCCCCGCCGAACCTGCGTGGAGCGGAATGATCTTGCCAAGGTGCATCTCGCGGCGGAGCGCGTGACGGGTATCTGCCATAGCGACGCACACGCGGTAGTGCTGTTCGGCTTTGAAGAAGCACGCAGTCTCACCGGTAGTATCGCGCAACGTCTTGAGTAGCGGGCTCAGGATGTCCACCACCTCCATGCCACGGGTGGCTGGAGCTGCCCAATAGGCCATCCGCATGCCAATGCGGTAAGCGTCGCCCTCCCGGTCCAGGAATCCTTGGGACGTCAGGTTGGTGACGAGACGCTGCACCGTGGATGTCGGCATCCCTGTGTACTCGCGAATGTCGCTCAGCTGCAGCACCGGCTTCGATAGGGAAAAGGCGTCCAGGATGGACGTGATCTTGCCCAGGACAAGCAAAGGGTTGCCGTTGGCCTTCGCGGAAGCATCGGATGCTGACATAAGTCTCACGCTAAACGCTTGCCGAAGGGGACGCCAATCCCCCGGGCCGGTTGAGCTACAACAGGACAGTGCCCTGGATGCAAGTAACAGATGCCCCTCCGACCCAGATGTCACCGTCCTCAGCCTTCACATGGATACGACCCGCCCTGCCCAAGGCAGTGCCCTGCGCCGCCACGTATTCTTCAGGAGCCCGGCCGCTGCCGATCAGCCACTGCGCTGCACCGGCATTGAAACTGCCGGTCACGGGATCTTCCACCATCGCGTCGCCTGGAATGAACGTCCGCACTTCAAAGTCGACGTCGGAACCGGGCTCGTGCGGGCCGATCACCCCGACCTTGAGATCACCCATGGCCACCAGATCCGGCTCGATCGCCAGGACCTGTTCGGCGGACTCAAGCAGGACACCAACCCACTCAGGGCCGTTCACCAGCCATGATGCGTCCAGCAAGGAGTCCTCCAGCAGCCTAAGACCGGCCGCCAGCTGGGAACGAACATCGGCATCCACCGGCTCGAAGCGGGTCAGTGGTGGTGCAGCAAAAGCCAGCCGACCGGCGTCGTGCTTCACCCGGACCAAACCTGCGCCACATTCCTGCACCACGACGCCGTCTTCCTTGGGCTCTCCCCCCGCCTGCAGCCAGGTGTGTGCGGAGCCGAGGGTTGGGTGCCCAGCGAACGGGAACTCCTCGCTGCCCGTGAAGATGCGCACACGGTAGTCCGCACGCGGATCTGTTGGAGGGAGAAGGAAGGTGGTCTCGGAGAGGTTGGTCCAATTAGCAAAGTGCTGCATCGCCTCGCTGCTCAGTCCCTCTGCGTCAACTACTACTGCCAGCGGGTTACCGCGATATGGCTGGGCTGAGAAGACGTCAACTTGGTGGAAGGGGCGGATGCGCAAGGATTCTGAAGTCACCGCTGCAGGCTATCACTGGGTGGCCGACCCGTCGTCCGTCTGCAAAACTACGAGCATGGCAGAGAACAAGACCCACCCCACGGACGTGTCCGTGGATGAATTCCTGTCCTCCGTGGAGCATCCAGGCCGGCGCGCCGATGGGTTGGAACTGCGGAGGATGATGCAGGAGATCACCGGCGAGGAAGGTGTTATGTGGGGGCCCACCATCGTGGGATTTGGCAGCTACCACTACAAATACGAGAGCGGACGGGAAGGTGACTCCGCCGCCGTCGGATTCTCACCGCGCAAGGCGAACCTGGCGCTCTACGGCCTCACGTACGGTCCCGATACCGACCGCCTGCTTCCGGAGTTGGGCAAGCACAAAACCGGAGCCGCATGTTTATACATCAATAGGCTGGACGACGTGGACCGTGAGGTCCTCGCAGAGATGATCCGGACGGGCTACCAACACGTCATGTCGGAGCTCCACACGGCGTCCTCATAAGCAAAAGGACCCCCACCACCGAAAACCGGTGACGGGGGTCCTTCTTAGCAGTCAGAGACTACTTCCCTGCAACGACCTCGAGGTCGATAACAGCGGAAACATCCTCGTGCAGGCGAACGTTGGCCTGGTACGAACCGACAGACTTGATGTGGTTCGGCAGTTCAACGTTGCGCTTGTCGATGGCGCCGAGGCCAGCGGCCTCAACAGCAGCAGCGACATCAGCAGGCTTGACGGTGCCGAAGAGACGACCGGACTCGCCGGCCTTCACCTCGAGCTTGACCTTCTTGGAGGACAGAGCCTGAGCCTGTGCCTGTGCAGCTTCAACAGAAGCGTGGGCACGAGCAGCGCGGGCAGCCTTGATGGACTCAACCTGCTTCTCGCCACCCTTGGTCCAAGTCAGAGCGAAGCCGCGGGGCAGCAGGAAGTTACGTGCGTAACCGTCCTTGACCTCGACAACGTCGCCAGCAGCACCGAGACCGGTTACTTCGTGGGTCAGAATGAGCTTTGCCATGTTAGTTAATCCCTTCCCTTAGCCGCGGCCAGCGCCGGAGTAAGGCAGCAGAGCAACTTCGCGGGCGTTCTTGATTGCCTGGGCGATCTTGCGCTGTTCCTGAACGGTAACGCCAGTAACGCGACGAGCGCGGATCTTTCCGCGGTCGGAGATGAACTTGCGCAGCAGTGCTACGTCCTTGTAGTCGATGACGGTGATGTCAGCGGCCTTCAAGGGGTTGGACTTTGGTTTGGGCTTACGGAGTTCAGCCTTAGCCATCGTGGAGCTCCTTTTCTATGGAGCCCGTGGATATTGATCCACGGGATGGTGGTGTTCGACGGCGGTAATCGCCCGGATGCCTTGCGGCAGTCCCGGCGGGTTCCGGCGTCGGACTTTTTCTTGGTGTTTAGAAGGGAGGTTCGGAATCCGGGCCGTTGCCCCAGCCGCCTGCATTGCTGACACCGGGCGTAGCCCAAGGGTCATCCTGCTGTGCGGGCTGGTTGCCGCCCCAGTTTCCACCGGAGTTGCCGCCCTGGCTTGCACCAGCTGCTGCACCTCCTCCAAAGCCACCGGCGTTACCGCCACCGAAGCCACCCTGGCCACCGTTTCCGGCGCCGAACTGGCCACCGGAGCGCTGGGTACGGTTGACTTTGGCGTTTGCGTAACGCAAGCTGGGGCCGATTTCATCGACCTCAAGCTCGATAACGGTGCGCTTCTCGCCTTCTTTGGTTTCGTAAGAACGGCTCTTCAAACGGCCGGAGACAATGACGCGCATGCCCTTGGTGAGGGACTCGGCCACGTTCTCGGCTGCTTCGCGCCAGACAGAAGCGCGGAGGAACAGGGTTTCCCCGTCCTTCCACTCATTCGACTGGCGGTCAAAGGTCCGGGGAGTAGAAGCGATGGTGAAGTTCGCTACTGCTGAGCCAGACGGGGTGAACCGCAGCTCCGGGTCATTGGTGAGATTACCGATGACCGTAATAGTGGTTTCGCCTGCCATCTACTGCCTCCTTGTTCGTTCCTGCGGTGTAAAGATCTGGAAGGGGCTGATTACTCAGCAACGACCTTCTGGTCTTCGGGGCGGATGATCTTGGTGCGCATGATCGTCTCGTTAAGAGACAGCTGGCGGTCAAGTTCCTTGGCGGTAGCCGGCTCAGCGGTGAAGTTCACCACTGCGTAGATACCTTCGGACTTCTTCTTGATGTCGTATGCCAGACGGCGACGGCCCCAGATGTCAACCTTCTCGATGGTTCCACCATCGGTGGTGATGACATTGAGGAACTTCTGAAGCGACGGCTCTACGGTACGCTCTTCGACCTCGGGGTCGATGATTACCATCAATTCGTAAGGACGCATATGTGAACCCACCTCCTTTGGGCTAAGCGGTTACGGTATTTCCGTAACAGGAGGTTCATTTGCGATGCTGTGGCTCGCTCCCCCGCCGAAGACTCGGAAGGAGGGCGCAACACAGACTTCAATATCTTAGTGCATCTCCTGCACTCAAAGCTATTCGGTGGGGTCGCGGACCGAAACCTGCCAGTTGCCGTATGTGGATAACCCCGGCTCTGCAGGAAGCTGGCGCCCGCTTGAAACGACAAAACCCCTGGAAGATCAGCGATCTTCCAGGGGTCTCCTGTGCGCGGAGGGGGACTTGAACCCCCACCCCCTTTCGAGGACTAGCACCTCAAGCTAGCGCGTCTGCCATTCCGCCACCCGCGCAGGGTGATTCGAAGAAACAGTGTTTCGTTTTTCTCCGTAACAGCGACAAAGACACTAACACGAGGATGCCCATTCCGTAGATTCCTGCGTCCCGGATCAAAAGGGGAACCCGAGCTAGGGTGGGGGCATGGATGCACTCAACTCCCTGGTCCTGACAGTCGTTTTCGCAGCGATCTTCCTCTACGCCCTCTATTTCGTGGTCCGTTCGGGCGTACGGGATGGCATCCTTCAGGCCGACAAGAAGCGCAGCAGCACCGGCGTCGGTGACTAGGTGGCCATGAACAATGTCCGAGTCAGGCGCAGCCGGTTGCGCTTCGTTGTCATGGTGGCAGCGGGCGCCGCAGCCTTCGTGGTCACAGGCTTCGCAGGCAGCTGGGTTGATGCCCCGGCCGTGGGCTGGGCAACGGCCGCGCTGATCTATGTTGCGTGGGTGTGGCTGGTGATAGCGCGGATGGATCCCGCCGAAACGCAGCACCACGCGACCTCCGAGGACCCGTCCCGTGGGGCCACCGACCTTCTGATCCTCATCGCAAACCTGGCCAGCATCGCAGCCGCGGTCGCGGTCATCGTCAACTCGCACACCGAAGGATCGGACACGCGCTTTTACTCGGCCGCACTGTCCCTTGCATGCGTAGCCCTGTCCTGGACGCTGGTCCAAACGCTCTTCACCCTGCGCTATGCGGAGCTCTACTACAGCCCTGACGCCGACGCCGGTGGTGGAGTTGGCGGCATCAGCTTTAACCAGGATCGCCCACCGCAATACACGGATTTCGCTTACCTGGCCACCAGCCTGGGCATGACGTATCAGGTCTCAGACACCAACCTGAGCAACCATAGGATCCGGCTTGAGGCCTTGAAACACAGTCTGCTGTCCTACCTGTTCGGCACCGTTATCCTGGCAGTCACCATCAACCTCGTTATCGGCTTGGCCCAGTAGCCCATACCGCCCGACGCTCCGTTCCCGGTGGGACGCTAAGTTCCCGGCGGCGCACCCAGGCGTAGGCTACTTGCCATGAAGCCCCGGCTGATTTGGGTTGCGGCCGTCATTCTCGTGGCCGCGATCGGCGGACTGGTGTGGTTCGCGGTGGACAAGTCGCGCGTGTGCCCAGCCATTGGGAGCGCCACGCCGATCGAGCTGAAGATAGCGTCGACGCCAAGCCGCGTCCAGGCATGTTTCGGAGACGGCTGCACACCGCGGCCCCTCCAGCAGCAGACGGATGGCCGCTGGCTCGTCCCTCAGGAGCCTCCGTACCTACCCGCCGGGCAGTCAACCTCCACTCCGGGCGTGGTGGCCAGGGTCCGCGTTGTGGTCAAGGAGACAGGCAAACGCCAGCGGGACGCCATCTTCGACATCCCTGCGATACCGGGTGTTCCGGACACCACCGGCGCACAATGCCCCGGGCCCATCCAGTACCTCCCCGTTGAGGTGCCTTAACCACAAACGGGGCAGCCGCCGTCGAACGCTGACGGCGGCTGCCCGGACGAAAGGACGCTTACGACGCCGGACCGGAACCCAACGTCACACGCTCGGCTTCCCCATCACCCACCGGAGCGGACTGCGTCCCGCGCTTGCGGTATCGGAATACGCCGATGGCGACGACAACCGCAGCCAGAGCAAGCGAGAGGAAGAGCGATTCTCGTGTGGATTCAAGGATCACCATGCCGATGATGAGCGCGATGATGCTTCCAATCGCCATCCACGTGAGGTACGGGAAGAACCACATCTTGAGATCGAGGTCCTTGGCGGCCGCGCCCATTCGGCGGCGAAGGATGAGCTGTGAGCTGGCGATGACCAGCCACACAAACAAGGCGATGGCACCGGACGTATTGACAAGGAACAGGAACACGGTGTCCGGAGCAACGTAGTTCAGGCCAACCGTGATGAACCCGACCACGGTGGAGGCCAGTACTGCCGCCGCAGGCACGCCGCGCTTGGAAATCTTCATCCAGGATTTGGGGGCGTCGCCACGCTGCGAGAGCGAGAAAAGCATGCGGCTTGCTGTGTACAGACCCGAGTTCAGGCAGGAAAGAACCGATGTGAGGACCACGATGTCCATGATGGTGCCGGCACCCGGGATTCCGTAGAGCTCGATCACGGCAACGTACGGGCTCTTGGCAACTGAAGCGCTGTTCCACGGCAGGAGCGTGACCACAATGGCAATGGAGCCGATGTAGAAGATAAGAATGCGCCATACCGTGGACTTCACGGCCTTCTTGACGGCGTCCACAGGATTTTCGGATTCACCAGCGGCGATGGTGGCAATCTCGGCACCGAAGAACGAGAAGACCACCACGAGGATGCCGGCCAGGACAGCGCCCGGACCGTTGGGCATGAAGCCGCCCTGATCCAGGAGGTTGGCGACGCCCGGCGCGGAAACGCCCGGGATCAGGCCAAGGATCGCTGCAATGCCTGCGAGCAGGAAGATGACGATTGCGGCCACCTTGATGGATGCGAACCAGAATTCGAACTCGCCGTACGACTTCACCGAGCCAAGATTCGTCAGCGTCAGAAGCACCATGAGAACCAGTGCCCAAACCCATTGGTCGACGCCTGGAACCCAGCGATGCATGATGGCAGCGCCGGCGGTGGCCTCGATGCCGAGCACGATGATCCAGAACCACGCGTAGAGCCAGCCGATACTGAATCCGGCCCAGCGGCCCAGCGCCTTGTCTGCATAGGTGGAGAAGGAGCCTGTCTCCGGGTTGGCCGCGGCCATCTCGCCAAGCATCCTCATGACGAGGATAACCACCAGGCCAGCAGCCAAATAGGCGACGAGGATGCCCGGCCCAGCCTGTTGGATTGCGGCACCGGAGCCCACAAACAGCCCAGCACCAATCACGCCGGCAATGGCGATCATGGAGAGGTGTCGTGGTTTCAGGGACTTTGAGAGCTGTTGGTCAGCGTGCATGGGTCGGCGCCGTCCTTAGTGTCTTTGGAGAGTGCCCGAGTTGATGTGCAGCGGGCCACATGGCTTTTCCACAGTAGCCATCCGGGCAGGGCAAAAATCCTGTGCGGGTGCACATTTTGCGGTTCTCAAAAAAGGAAGCATGCACAAAAAGTATGATAATAAGCATCGAAAGTTTCCTATAGGAAACTTTAGAAACGCCATTGAAATGAGTCTTTGAGGCTTTTTAGCCTCCATGCGGGAACTTAGACCTGGGTCCGGAAGAACAGTTCCGCCACAGAAGCCAAACGGAGCGGGTCCTCGACGCCGCACAACTCCCGTGCCGAATGCATGGACAGCAGGGGGATGCCGACATCAACTGTCCTGATGCCCAGCCGCGTCGCGGTCAGTGGACCGATGGTGGAACCGCACGGAAGGTCGTTGTTGGAGACATATTCCTGATACGGCACATTAGCGTCCTTGCACATACGCGCCCACAGCGCAGCTCCCGTCGCGTCGGTGGCGTAGCGCTGGTTGGCGTTGATCTTCAACAGCGGCCCACCGTTGAGTACGGGACGGTTTACGGGATCATGCCGCTCAGCGTAGTTCGGGTGGACGGCGTGGCCGGCATCGGCAGAGAGACAGAACGACGCTGCCAGGGACTGACGCCGCTGGCTCCCCGAGGCGCCAAGACCGTCAGAGATTCGGGTCAGGATGTCCTCAAGGATGGGTCCGCAGGCGCCCGAGCGCGAGTTGGAACCGATCTCTTCATGGTCGAACGCGGCGAGGACAGCGATGGGGCCGTCCTGAGCGCCCGCTTTCGCATGTTCTATCAATGCCACCAAGCCAGCGTGGGTCGAAGAAAGGTTGTCCAAGCGGCCGGAGGCGAAGAACTCACCCTTTGCGCCGAAAACCGCGGGTGCCTGCGTGTCCGCCACCACGACGTCGTAACCCCCGATATCTGCCGGATCAACGGTGATGCCCTCGATTCGACCGGCAAGCAGGCCTAAGAGATCCTCGTTGGCCGGCTCGCCCAGCCCGAAAATCGGGTTCATGTGCTGCTGCTTGGACAGAAGGAGGCCACTGTCATTGACCGCACGGTCCAAGTGGATAGCCAGTTGCGGGAAGCGCAGGAGCGGGCCGGTTGCAGTCAAGTGGTGCGTGCCGTCGCGTAGCACCAAGCGGCCGGCCAGTTGCAGCTCGCGGTCCAGCCAGGAGTTAAGGAGAGGCCCGCCGTACACCTCGACTCCTGCTTGCAGCCAACCGAACTTGCCAGTGGTGGGCTTCGGCTTCAGTTTGAAGGAGGGGGAGTCCGTGTGGGCGCCCAGGATATTGAAGCCTGTGGT
The DNA here is from genome assembly GCF_056395385.1 of Paenarthrobacter sp. 10L420. Classification (NCBI taxonomy): domain Bacteria; kingdom Bacillati; phylum Actinomycetota; class Actinomycetes; order Micrococcales; family Micrococcaceae; genus Paenarthrobacter; species Paenarthrobacter sp. 10L420. Next base: position 161,127 of record NZ_JBFTJK010000003.1, read on the forward strand.
GGGACCAGCATTTTGGGGAGTAACCCATGCGATCAGGGCGCCATCGCGGATGACGTAGAAGTTACCCGCGCCACCTTCCCACGGCTGCAGTTCATCCAGTGAGCTGAAGCCAGCGCTATTCAGCCGGCGAGCGGCCTCGTGCACTGCATGGAAGCTGGACGGCGACGCCGAAACATACGCACCGAGGTCCTGGACGTGGTCAACTGCTGCGGAGGCATTCGAAGGCATGCCCCCGAGTCTAGCCGCGCGCTTCGACCTCCTCGCGTCAGACCGTGACGTTCAGCGCGGCTGTGTAACCTCCCTGGACCGAACCAGACATGGTGGCCAGCTGATATATGCCTCCATCGTCACCAAAGACGTTGTCGTCTGCCAGGGTGCTCTTTGCGAAGTTCCGGCCACTCGATTCATATCCCGCCGAGGCGTAGACGTCCTTGCAGGCCGCCTCCGTCAGGGCAATCTGGGAAACTGCCAACACCTGCCCAGCCGCAGACGTGTTGCTCATGGATTCAAATACCTCAAAGTGAATATGAGGCCACCGGCCACTGTAGGCGCCGGGATAGATGGTGGTGAAAGTGACCTGGCCGTTGCTGTCGGCTTCCTGGACGCCCCGGAGGTAGTTCTCGTTCTTCAGCCCCGAGTCGTACAGGGAATACTTTCCATTCTGGTCACAGTGCCATGCATAGACCGCTGCGCCCGCCAGCGGCGAGCACCCGTTGGCGTTGTCCAGCAGAGTTAGCGTGAAAGTCAGTGGGACACCGGTGGCCTTCGAGGTGGAGCTACCGAAGCTTGAGGTGATGTCCTTGCGGACCACTCCCGATGCTTCGAGCACATTCGGCCCATTGGAACCATCGCCGGGGTAGGGGCCGAGTGTTTCCTCGGGGATCTCTACTCCGCATTCAGCGAGTGCACGCGTCACGGTACTGGTGGCGGAAGGCGTTCCGGCCGCCGTCGTGCTTTCTGTTCCGGTAGCGGCAGCAGCGCTGGAAGACGACGACGGCGATGCGCTGCCACCTCCGGAACCCGGCGTACAAGCAGCCAGGGCTGCTGCCGTCCCGGCGCCGAACAGGACGCCCAATGTGCGCCGGCGGCTAAGGAGAGTGGAGAGATCGAATTCAAGGCCGCGATCGTGGTCTGGATGGGGCTGCGGGGAGGTCATGGGTCCATCAAACCCACAGGGGCTGTGCCTTGTACATGCCAAACCCATGGGGGAGCTGTGAAAGCTGCGGGCTAAGGACTCGCGAACAGTGTGTGCAATATAAACATTTCTATATGCTTGTAATGCTCGTCACCTTGTGCCACGATTGCTCCCAGTAAGCACATCCACGGAAGGCATTGCCCCATGAACATTGAACTTAAAGCCGTGCGAAAGCTCCGCATCCACTGGCCCATCCCGCTGGACACGATGACCCAACTGGCCAGTGGCGATCTGGGGGCCCTAGAGTCTGACCCAGGCATCGCCTCGCTGCTGCAAGCGCTCACTGCAACGCCGGAGCTGGGTGGCTTCGGTAATTACCACCACGTCTTCGAGTCCTCGGCAGGGTTCGAGGGCTTTACCGTCGCGGAAGGTGCCAATCCCACGTTGGGAAGCGTGGGGCAGAGGACCATCTCGCCGACATTCGTGTTCACCACATACTTCGATGACTCGCTCTCTGACCAGGCCGTTCATGAGCTCGTCCAGCGGATCGTGGACATCCACCCGTGGGAAGTTCCCGTCATCGAAGTCTCCGGGCCACTGAGTGTCTCCAGCAGCGTCCATGCTCCCGCCATTGAAAGCAGGGTAGCCTGATGAATTCCCAGTTATGGCAGCAGCTCGCGCCCCTGCTCGAAGGCAGGACGTACACCGATCTGACGCACGCGTTCCATCCGGGTCAGCCCCATTTTGCTGCCTTTCCGGATGAGTCCCGCGAAGCCCTCTTTGACATGGAAAAGGGGGACGGCTTTACCGCCCACCGGTACTCGATAGTTGGCCAGTGGGGCACCCACGTGGATCCGCCGTCGCACTTTGTCCGGGGCGGCCGAACGCTTGACGAGATACCCGTGGAACAAATGCTGTTGCCGTTGGTCGTCCTGGATATCAGTGACCGTGTCCACAACGATGAAGATGCCACTCCAACACTCGCCGACGTTCAGGGCTGGGAGGCGAGGAACGGGCACATTTTGCCAGGTTCGTTTGTGGCGCTCCGCACTGGTTGGAGCCGGCGATGGCCCGATGCCCAGGCCATGGCGAACAAGGACCAAGCCGGTATCAGCCACACTCCAGGCTGGTCACGCGAGGTTCTGGAATACCTGTTCGAGAACCGTGCCGTGGCTGCGGTCGGCCACGAACAAACGGACACTGATCCCGGCGTCGCCACTTCCCAACAGGACTTCAGCCTGGAAACTTACGTCCTGGCCCGCGATAAGTGGCAGATTGAACTCCTTGCCACTCTGGACAACGTGCCCGAGGCAGGCGCCGTCCTGGTTGCTACCTGGGCCAAACCCCTGGAAGGCAGTGGCTTTCCGGCCAGGGTTTTCGCCATCCACTAGCTAGAATCAATCCATGTCAAAGACCTCAAGCATGGGCCGGGGCATGATGGCCATCCTTGCGGTCGGTGCCCGTCACGCGCAAGGAAACGACGGCGGTACGGTCGCCGACGTCGCGGCCGACCTGGATAAGGACCGCAGCCAAGTATCGCGGAGTCTCAAGGGTGCCTTGCAGGAGGGTTTCCTGGCCCGCAGGGATCAGAGGAAATACAGCTTGGGCTGGACTATCCTGACGGACGCCCAACTGGTCGCTGAACAACGGCTGAAGACGGACGGGCTAACTGCGCTTGAGGGTCTCGCTTCTGAAACCAACGAGGCATGCTTTCTTGGCGTCCTCAGCGGCAACAGCACGGTCACCATCGGTGAACAAGTGCCTGCCAGCGCCAACCTCGTGGGATCGTGGCTTGGACGTCCCTATCCTGCATATTGCAGTGACGCGGGCCAAGCACTTCTGTGGGACGCCCCGGACGATGAAGTTCGCAAGATCTTCGAGTCTGTTGAGTTCGTGAAGCATGGACCCAATACGCCTTCCTCCGTGGAGGACTTCCTGGCGCGGCTCAATGATGCTCGCGAACGCGGTTACTCGATCGTGGACGAAGAAGCTGAGCCCGGACTCTACTCACTGGCTGCGCCTATACGCGACTTCAAAGGGGAGGTTGCTGCGGCCCTGCAGATAGTTGGCCCGAAGTCCCGCATTGAACCTCACCGCGAAACGTACGCCGTCGCGCTCCACTCCTGGCAGGGATGGCTGGAGTCCATGGTGGGTGGACGGCCTCAATAGCCGCCCTGACCTCAGTTCCCCGTTGCGGAACCGGGAGTCCCGGATGCGGAACCGAGCCGGTGGGCTGCCGAATGCAGCAGCGGGGCCAGTTCCGGCGCGGCCCTCTCAAGATCGGAAAGCGTACCCAGGACACTGAGCGCAGCAATGATGGCGCCTGAAGAATCCCGAACAGGTACGCCCAGTTCCCACACACCGTGTTCGAACTCCTCGGCCGCCAAAACAAATCCCCGGGGCCTGTCGCGCTCCATGAGGGCGTCGACTTCCGCCTCGGAATGCGCTGCAGCAGGCCCCCCAACTCCAATGAAGTTGACATCCTTGAGCAGGGCTTCAAGCTCGTTACGGGAGTGGTCCCATAGCAATGCCCGCCCGGAACCCGTACACCACACAGGCGTGACCATTCCCGGCTTCGCGAATCCGCCCAGGACCGAGTTGTTGGTGGAGGAACGCAGCAGCAGAACCTTGACACCATCGCGCACTGACAGCCGGGACCTAAGCCCCAGGGCCGAGACCAACTCTTCCAGTTCTGCCCGGGAATCACGCACCCAGCCAACATTAAGGGAGGCGGCCAGGCTGAAGAACCGGGGTCCCGCACGGAAAGGTCCGCGCTCCAGCCGCTCCAGCAGCCCCAAGTCGCACAGTTCCTGGGCCAGTCGCGAGACCCGGCTCTGCTCCATGTCCAGCTCAGCCGCGAGCTGGGATACGCCAAGGAGCTGACGGCCCTGCTTTTCGCGGTCAATAACCAACCGAACGAGACGAAGCCCCTGCGCCAACGACGACGCCTCCGGTGACACCTCCAAGAAATCCCGCTCCTTCCGCCAAGCGCTCACGCCATTCTCACACGCCCGTGTCAGGGGCAAGAATCAGGGGCCCTTGGTCAGGACGACAAACGGCTTCACGGCCGGACTCTCTCTGAAGTCCGGCCGTGAAGCCCCGTGCTGGATTGATCAGGCGATCTGCTTAACCGCCGCGCGTCCATGCCTGAAGTGGAAGTAGATGTAGCAGGCGGCCACGAACGGAATACCGAAGTAAAGGGCAGCAACCTGGTTTGGATCGAAGGCAATGCCTATCAGTGAGACCAGGCAAAGCGTGAATGCCAGGATGGGAACCAACGGGAAGAACGGGGCCTTGTAGGCAAGATCGGCCACCTGCCCGCCGTTTCGGATAAATGCCCGGCGATGAAAGAAGTGGGATGCCGTGATTGACATCCATACCCCTACCACCGCGAATCCCGCCACGGAAACAAGGGCAAGGTACACCGTTTCGGGGGCAACCACGCTGCTGATCAGCGATGCCAGCCCACCAAGCATGCTGACAGAAAGGGCAACAAGGGGAATCCCGCGCTTCGTCAGTCGCTTCAGTGCCTTTGGCGCGTGCCCCTCATCGGATAGCGAGTACAGCATGCGGGCACAGGAGAACAGTCCGCTGTTTCCGGCAGACAACAGTGCCGTGATGATGACGAAGTTCATGATGTCCGCCGCGTAGGGGATGCCAACGGAGGAGAACACGGTAACGAACGGGCTCTCATCCAAGCCCACCTGATCGAAAGGAACGGTGGCGGCGATGACGGCAATGGCACCGACGAAGAAGATCAGGAGACGAATTACAGTGCTGCGCATGGCTTTGGGAATGTTCCGCGCGGGATCGGTAGTTTCTCCAGCAGCGACGCCGATGAGTTCAGAGCCGGAGAAGGCATAGAAGACTGCCAGGGCCGTAACAAGGACCCCGGAGAAGCCATTGGGAAAGAGTCCGCCTGAGGTGTTGAAGTTCTCAAAAAGGAAGGGGTGGTTGCCGGATCCCGAGAGCGGTTGGAATCCAAAGAGCGCGGCTCCACCAAACACGATCAGCGCGATGATCGCACCCACCTTGACGATGGAGAACCAGAACTCGGATTCTCCGAAGAACCTGGAGGAAATGGCATTGAGTCCGAAGAGGATTGCTGCGAACACCACGCACCAGACCCACACGTCCACGCCGGGGAACCACCGCTGCATGAGCAGGCCCGACGCCGTGAATTCGGACCCGATGGCAACTGCCCAGCAAAGCCAATAGAGCCAGGCTGTGGCGAAGCCCGTGGCGGGACCAATGGATCGTGCAGCATAAATGTGGAAGGCGCCTGAAACCGGGTAGGCAATGGCCAGTTCACCGAGGCAAGCCATCACAAGGTAGACCACGAAGGCCCCCATCAGATATGCAAGGACGGCGCCCAGGGGACCTGCTTGCGAAATCGTGTATCCGGAACTGAGGAACAGGCCCGATCCGATAACACCTCCCATCGCGATCATGATGAGGTGGCGCGGACCCATCGTTCGGCGCAGGCCGGTTTCGGCGGCGGTGGACGAGCCGGGAGAAGCGGGAGCATCAGGTAGATGGTCCAATTGCAGGGGTGCTGAAGGTTCCATGTGGTGTCTCCGGTTAATGACAGATGCGAACGGTACGCCTGAGGACATCCGGACTGAGGGTGCCAAGAAGGGCGTCTGTAGTGACGAAGGTAACACAATTTCGACGCATATGGTCATTAAAAACATTTGTTAATGCATATGTTGCACGCTACATGCGCCGGGGGTTAGTAGTCCGGGTTGCTCGGTACAACAAGTCCGGTCTCGTACGCGTACACCACCACTTGCACACGATCCCTCAATTGCAGCTTGCTGAGGATGCGGCGTACATGGGTCTTAACAGTGGCCTCGGACAGGAAGAACTTGTGGGCGATCTCCGCGTTGGACAGCCCCTCGGCGATGGTCGTGAGGATCTCGGTTTCGCGCGGCGTGAGATCGTCCAACAACGGATCGCGATGTGGGCTGGGCGATTGGCCGGGTACGCTGCCGCCGCGTACGTACGTCTCCAACAGCCTCTGCGTTACGCGGGGCGCCACGACGGCGTCGCCACTGGCCACAAGTCGCACAGCGTGAACGAGTTCAAGCGGGGCCACATCCTTGAGCAGAAATGCTGAAGCGCCCGCTTGCAGTCCCGAGAAGGCGTATTCGTCAAGGTCAAACGTGGTGAGGATGATGACCCGGGCTTCGGAACCGGAGTCCGAAATGCGGCGCGTGGCTTCTATGCCATCCATGGTGGGCATTCGGACGTCCATAAGCACCACGTCCGGCTGCAGCTCCTGCACCTGCCGGACAGCCTCGTTTCCGTCCGATGCCTCGCCCACTACATGGAAGTTCTCTTCACCTTCAAGGATGAGTCGAAAGCCCATCCGCAGCAGTGGCTGGTCATCCACCAGCAGGATCTTGATGACGCCGTTCTCTACCACTATTCCCCCTTTTCGCCGTTCCAGTGCAGCTCGGCGTGGACCGCCCAGCCTCCCCTTTTGCTCGGACCGGCACTAACGATTCCAGCATAGATTCCCGCCCGTTCACGCATTCCGGCAATGCCCTGCCGTGTTCCCAGGCTGTCCATTGACTCGCCACCCTCCCGGGTTCCGCGGCCGTCGTCGAGCACGTCAATGGTCACCAGATCGCCGTCGCGGGCTACCTGCACGTCCACGCGGCTAAGAGACCGGCCATAACGGAGGACATTGGTCAACGATTCCTGCACAATCCGGTAAACGGTGAGCTCGAAAGCAGGATCGCCGGGAAGCGCAGGCCCGGTGTGCGCGTAGTGCAACGGCAGGCCGGCCGTACGGAATCCATCCAGCAGCTTGGCCAGGTTCAGCCCCGACTCGAGCGGCGTCAGTGGCGCCGGGCGGCCGGAATCGTCGCGCAGGACGCCAAGCACCCGACGCATATCCGCAAGTGCCGCCCTACCCGTTCGGGACAGTTCACCCAGGACGTCGCCGGCGCGATCGGGGTCCTTCTTGACCACGACTGCCGCACCGTCCGACAAACTGATCATTACCGTCAGGGAGTGAGCCACGACGTCGTGCATTTCCCGCGCGATCCTGTTACGCTCCGTGATCTTGCCCAACTGGGTTGTCCGCGCCGCCCATGCGGCGATCTCGGCCTCATGCTCACGCCGCTGGCGGACCGAGATACCAATGCCCGTGGCCAGCAGGTTGGACAACATGATGGTTACAGCAGTGGCGATGTTGTTGATGAGGTGGAAGTTCTCCGGGACTTCCTGCAGATTGTTCATCGTGCTGGGACTTGTCCACATGAAAAGGTACAGCAGACTCAGTGGCAGACTCGCTGCGCCAAACACCACCAGCGAAATTGGCCGCTTCCGGGTTGTCGCCACCGCGTAGAGGGCGAACCACAGGCCCGCAGACACGTTTGAGCCCCACGGATTCAGCACGGTTGCCAGGACTTCAAGAACCGCGACGGCGGCAACCACCTGAAGCGGGTAGCGCCGCCGGAATATCAGCACAGTGGCGATCAGCAGCAAGAGCCCGACGACGAGCCACTTGCCCGCGATGATCGAGGCGATGATCGTGGGCAAGGCCAAAAGCACGTAGCAAAGGACAACTACGGCATCCATCGCACGGGGACGCTCGAAAAAGTACCGACGGATACGGCCCCGGCGGCGCTGGGCAATTTCAGCGAAGGACGCGTCGGCTGTAGCAGCCGGCGCGTCCTTCACCTGTGGAGCTTCACTCATGGATTGAGCCTAGACGTCCTAGACATCCCGCTTCTTCAACAGGACCATTGCCAGGGCAACGGGCACTACAACCCACGCGCCGAGAACCAGGGCGGCCTGCCAGACTTCCAGCGTGTCCGGAACATGCTCGACGGCGGTCATCGCATTGATGGTGTTGCCCGGAAGGTACTTGCGGGCCTCCACGAAGAAGTCGCCGGGAATGAGCTGGAAAGCAATCGGGGCCACAAAGAACAGACCCACCAGGCTCATGATGCCTCCGGCCGAGTTGCGGACGATGGTTCCAAGGGACATACCAATCGCTGCTACGGCTGCCACGTAAATGCTGTTGACCAGCAAAAGCTTGACCGACTGCGAGCTACTGAGATCCAGCTTGAGATCGTAGTTGTTCACGATCGGGAGCGCCACGAGACCCGCAATGAAGATGGATACCGCAGTCAAGAGGAAGGCACTGACCATCACAACGATCAGCTTGGCCAGGAACGGCGAGAGCCGCTTCGGGACTGCAGCAAAGGTGGAGCGCGCCATCCCCGTGGTGAACTCGGAGCTCATCAGCAGAACGCCCAAGGAACCGAGGATGAGCTGCGCGAAGGCGATGCCCGACGTCGGGATAGTAACTGCGATGTCTCCACCCTGGGCGGCAAGGGCTGCGGCCGCTTGGGGATCCCTCCCGGCCCGCTCGGCGAACTGTCCCGTTCCCCAGGCCGAAAGTGCTGCGAAGCCAACCATGACCAAGGCTGTGGAAGCCAGGAGAATCAGCGTGGATAACAAAGTGCGGAACTTGATGAACTCGGAGTTCAGTACGCGATGGAACGCCGGTCCGGGACCGACGGAATTACGCATGGACTTGCGGTCCAAAGTGGTGGTGCTCATGTCTACTTCCCTCCGGCCCGAACGGGAACAGAGGCCCCGGCGGTGATGTGCGAGTGGTATTCCACCTCGTCTTTGGTCAACTCCATGTACGCCTCCTCGAGACTTGCCTGGAGCGGGGTCAGCTCGTAGACCATGACCTGGTTGTCCAGGGCAGTCCGGGCGATCCCGCGAGGATCCAGGCCCGAAACTTCCAGCAGCTCACGTTCGTGGACCTCAACGGAAACGCCCGTGCCGGCGAGCAGTTGCATGAGCCGCTCCGGCTGGTCCGTGCGGACGCGGGTGCGGGCCTGGCCCTTGCCGGTGATGATCTCTGCGATGGGTGCGTCCGCAATGATCTTGCCGCGGCCAATCACGATCAGATGGTCTGCCGTCAACGCCATCTCACTCATGAGGTGGCTGGACAGGAATACGGTGCGGCCCTCGGAAGCGAGGTACTTCACCAGGTTCCGAACCCAGACCACGCCTTCCGGATCCAGGCCGTTGACGGGTTCGTCCAGGATGATGGTCTGTGGATCGCCCAGGAGCGCTGCCGCAATGCCGAGGCGCTGGCCCATTCCGAGCGAGAAACCCTTCACCTTCTTCTTGGCGACTTCTCCCAGCCCGGTCATCTCGATGACCTCCCGCACCCGGCTCTTGGGGATGCTGTGGGTCGCGGCCATGGCGAGCAGGTGGTTGTACGCCGTGCGGCTCGTGTGGACTGCCTTGGCATCCAGGAGCGCACCGATTTCACGCAGCGGCGCAAGATGCTTGGCGAACGGCTCACCGTTCACGGTCACCGAACCCGCAGTGGGAGTATCCAGCCCCATGATCATGCGCATAGTGGTGGACTTGCCGGCACCGTTCGGGCCCAGGAAGCCCGTCACCCGGCCGGCTTGGACAGTGAAACTGACACCGCCGACGGCGGTTTTCTCGCCGTAGACCTTCGTCAGGCCTTTTGCTTCGATCATGGAAGCGTTCCCTCCTCGGAGCACGTGTGCGTGCAGATGAGTTGTTGACTGTACTAACCACGCTAGTCACAGAGGGTGCGGAAATCGCCTGTCTCAGGGATGATTCAGGGTCCAGTCAGGGTAGTCCTCCCGGATGACCCTAGGATCTAGGATCCTGGGTCCACCGGCAGTGGGCAGTACACACGGAGCTCGCGCCTCTTGACAGTGAAGACGGCACTGCGCACCCCTGGCTTAGGCTCACCGTCCACGGCAAGGACCAACGGTTCTCCGATCGCCTCAATGGTCACGGTGGTTGCCTCGGTCAGATGCGTGACTTTGGAAGCGGCAACGGTACCCGTGACCACGGCCCACAGCAGTCGGGCACGGGCAAATGGTTCATCCGCCGTGATCATGCGGACGTCGAAGACGCCGTCGTCCAGCACGGGGCGTCGAAGTGGGGCATGGTCGCTGGGGTAGTACCGTCCTCGGCCCAGGTACAGGATCCATAGCTTGTGCCTCACGCCGTTAACGGTGAGCGTCGTGGGCGAGTTCACGCCGAACGTTCGCAGCGATGCCACCAGACTGGCCAGGGGCTTGCCCATGGCAGGCTGCAGTCTCTCCCTACGGCGTACGAGGTTCGGATAAACACCCACACTGGCCGTATTCAGCATGGCGATCTCACTGGCCTCAGGGTTGTCAGGCAAACCGCGATGTACGGCAACATGCCCGAAATCCACCAACGCGGCCTGACCTTGCGTGACAGCCTCGATTGCGTCGTCAATCGAACTGGTCCCAAGATCACGCGCAAAGTGGTTAAGGGTGCCCCCGGGCAATACCAGCAGAGGCAGGGAATGCTCGACGGCGGCAGCCGCCGCAGTGCCTACCGTCCCGTCACCACCCCACACGCCAAGCGCTATGGTGCCCGGCCGGCTAGCTGCTGCTTCAACTTCCGCGGCTACATCCTCGCCCTCAGCGATTTCATGAATATGCGCCTTAGGGAATACATCCTTCAAGAGTTCGCCGGTTTCCTGAGAGTACGAACCGCCGAGGACGTTGACGGCGATGCTCAGCCCCTCGCCGTCGACAATCGCTGGAGCATCTGCCGGCGTTCGGCGGGGTTTGGGCTCGGCGGGCTTGGCCGGCCACCATTTACGCGTCAGCAGTGCAGCACCCGCTCCAAGAGCAGAACCAAACACCACGTCTGATGGCCAGTGGGCGCCTGTGTGCACACGGGAGTAGGCCACGCCTGCCGCGAGGGGCGCGAGTACGGCACCCAGGACGGGAGAGACCATCCCCGCTCCCACGGTAAAAGCCACGGCAGAAGCCGAGTGGCCAGACGGCATTGACGAACTAACGGGCTGTGGATGCACGAATCTGAAGACCGGCAAATGCTCGGGCAGGGGTCGCGTCCTGGGGAGTGCCGTCTTGAAGATGACGTTGGTGACGCCGGAGGCAACGCCCAAGGCAAGGAGTCCGTGCAGGGCTGCCCTGCGCGGCTTTCCTGGAACACTCGCCATGATTCCCGCGATACCGAACCAGAGCTTCCCCTTGGTGGCCGCTGCGGAGAGCCGCCGGAAGAGATCATCATGTTCACCGTGAGGCTGGCGCGAAACCGCCCTGACAAGGAAATGATCGAACCTTGCCACGTGCTTGGGCCCTTTGCCCAGGAAACCTCGCATGCCACCACAGTAGCGCGAGCTTGGCCGCACGAGCCTGCGGCATTCCCGTGACGTTCAGATGCTCCATCCAAACTTTCCCTGACTACGATGAGGTGCATGCTCCGAGTCCTGCGTCCGCGTCGAAGGCCCGGCTGGCAGATCGTCGCCCCAGCCTTGTTCTTGCTCTGCGCATTCGCGGTCCCGGGAGCCATGCTTGTGGCCGGTCAGGGAGAACCCGCCCTCAACAGAATCGATACAACATGGCAGGCCTATATCTTCACCCTGCACGCCCCATTCTGGGACGGAGTAAACGTAGTGCTCAACGCGGTTGGCTATGTAGGGATGCTGGTGTTGCACCTTGTTTTGGTGGTCGCACTGCTCATCTGGCGGCATCCCAAGGCTGCTATGTTCACTGCACTGTCAGGACTTTCTGCCCTGGGGCTCACGCAACTGACCAAGGCCGTTGTCGGCCGCGAAAGGCCGCAAGGCGCAACGGTCCTCTCGGATACCGGTTCATACCCTTCGGGGCATGTTTCTGCCACAACCGCGTTTCTCGTCGTGTTGGCGTTGCTGATTGGCCGGCAGTGGGCGAAGGTGGTGGCCGTTCTTGGCATACTCGCGATGATGATCAGCAGAACCTACCTGTCGGCTCACTGGTTAAGTGATGTCTTGGGTGGCGCTTGCCTTGCCGCCGGCGTGGTTCTGCTGTTGTGGTGGCCGTTCTCCAAAATATGCGTCCAGGAGAATGAAACTGCTGGCCGCGGAATTATTTGGCGCGCAGGGGCCTCGCAACGCCAGCAAGAAGCAGGGCAACAAGAATAGGTACCCCGATCGCCAGGAGTGCCATGTGAATTCCAGTTTGGTCGCCAAGGTAACCCAGAAGCGGAGGGCCAGCCAGGAACGCGACATAGCCAATCGTTGAGACCACAGAAACCCGTGCGGCTGCGTGCTTAGGGTCGTCGGCCGCAGCGGACATGCCCATGGGGAAGGCCAAGGCCGCACCAACGCCCCAAAGAGCAGCACCAAGGCCGGCCAGCACCACGTTGCCGGCAAAGACGAACAACGCCAGGCCCAGCGCGGCCGCTGCCATACTGGCCCGCAGGACAGCGACGCGGCCGAACCTGTCGATGACCTTTCCGCCTAGGAAGCGCATCCCTGTCATGGCAGCAACGAAGAGCGCGAAGAGCAGGGCGCCGGTCGCTTCGGAGGTACCGAGTCCATCAACTGCAGCCTTGGCAATCCAGTCATTCCCGGCGCCCTCCGTGAGGGTCGCACCCAAAACCACCACACCGATGAGCAGGGTCCGGCCGTCCCGCCAAGCCGTGGGTCCCTTGGGAGCCGGCGCGCCGTCGTCGAGCGTTTCAGTCACTGCGGCTTCGTGCGGCAGGAAGTAGCGCGGCACGGTCAGCGCGAGGAGGACAGCAAGTCCAGCGATCACGAGCAGATGCTCAGGGAGGCCAACACCAAGTTGGGAGAGCCCCGCCCCGATCAAAGCGCCTACAAAAGCCCCGCCGCTGAACGCTGCGTGAAACTGGGGCATGATGGTCCGCTTGAGCCGGTGTTCGACGTCGGCCCCTTCGATGTTCTGGGCCACGTCCCACAGGCCGATGCCGATGCCAAAGAAGAAGAGGGCGATCGCTGTGGCCGGAACCGATGCAGCCATGAGGGAGAAGGCGATCGCCGCACCTGCCGCCCCCGCCACGATGCCCGCAAGACGAACCGTTCCGGCGGTACCGATTCGGCCAACCACCCAACCTGCGGATGGCAACGCCATCAAGGACCCGACGGCGGTGCAAAGCAGCAGGGTGCCCATTTGACCGGAGGTCAGGCTGAGAGCCTCAGTGACAGCGGGGATGCGTGCCGCCCAGCTGGCAAACACCAAGCCGTTCATGGCGAAGATCAGGAACGTCGCCACCGCCGCGGCGTTGACATTGGTGGTGCTTTTTGTGCTGGTGGTCATGCAATCACAACTTCCACAGAGAGTTTGTCGAGCCAGGCAAGATCTTCGGAGGATGGCTTGAGGTCCGTGACGATGATGTCCACAGTGTCCATCGCAGCAACCAGTGCTACCGCGCTGGCATTCCACTTACTGCCGGAAGAGGCAACGATCACCCGCGACGCCGATTCCAGGCCGGCGCGCTTCACCGCGGCGTCGTCCAGGTCATGGGCCAGCAGTCCATCCTTGAGATTGAGGGCACAGGGCGTCACCACGGCGGTGTCGAACCGCAACGAGCGGATATTCGCTTCGGTCATGGGCCCGCGGAAAGACTGTTCGCCTGGAATGAGGCTTCCTCCCGGGAGTATGAGCTGCGGCCGGCGGCCTTCCTTGGCGTTGGTCAGCGCCTCGACGCCGTGCAATGACATCGGCATCACTGTGAGTTCACGCTGGCCCAGTCGCCGCGCAATCTCCGTGGCGGTGGATCCGCTGTCCAACCACACATGCTCGCGGTCCTTCAACAGTGCGTCAACAGCCGCTGCGATCTTGAGCTTTGCCTCGTGGTCTTCCAGTTCTCGCTGCCCATAGCCGGGGTTGTCACCTCGCGCTACCAGACTGCGGACGCCGCCGTGGATCCGCTTCAGTACTCCATTGGCAGCAAGAATCTCGAGATCACGGCGGACTGTGGCGCCCGAGGCTCCGGTAGCGGCTACCAGCTCGTCCACTGATACTTCTTCGCGTTTGCGCAGCAGCTCGCCAATGAGCCGGTGGCGATCAGCAGTTCCCATGATTCAACGGTATCAGGCTCGCGCTCACTTAATCATCCAGCGTGATCATTTGCTCACGGATGCTCTCTCACATCCGGACACTTAAATGCCGATGCTCTCCCACATCCCACCCCTCAAACCCGGATGTTCTCTCCCTTGCGTCAGGAAAGTGAGAGAGCATCCGGCCAAAAGGGCAACGATGTGAGAGAACGTGGGGACTAGCGGGCGCGCTCCACGCGCTTCTCATCCCAGACGGGTTCCTCGGACTCGTAGACCTTGCCATCTGAGCCGAAAATCAGGAACCGATCAAAGGACTTGGCGAACCAGCGGTCATGGGTGACGGCCAGGACCGTTCCCTCGAAAGCATCGATGGCACGCTCCAGGGCTTCGCCGGAGTGCAGGTCCAGGTTGTCGGTAGGCTCGTCAAGGAGCAAAAGCGTGGCTCCCGACAGCTGCAGCAGGAGGATCTGGAACCGCGCCTGCTGGCCACCGGACAGGGACTCGTACTTTTGCTCCGATTGGCCGGCCAATCCGTAGGAGTCCAGAGCACCTGCCGCAGCTTCGCGGGGCAGGCCGGATCGGTGTTCATCGCCGCGGTGCAGGATCTCCAACAAGGTCCGGCCCAGCAGATCAGGACGGACGTGCGTCTGAGCGAAGAATCCGGGCCGGATTCGGGCGCCCAATTTCACAGTTCCTTCATGCGGCACTTCAGCAATGACAACGTCCGACACCGGCAAGTGCTCCCGCTCGGGGTCGGTGCCACCGGTAGCGAGCAAGCGCAGGAAATGACTCTTTCCGGAACCGTTGGAACCGAGTACGCCCACACGGTCGCCGAACCAGATTTCGGTGGAGAACGGCTTCATGAGCCCGGTCAGTTCAAGCTTCTCGGCCACGACGGCGCGCTTGGCTGTCCGCCCACCTTTGAGGCGCATCTTCACGTTCTGCTCAATGGGCAGGGCTTCGGGTGGTCCAGCTTCCAGGAACTTGGCAAGACGGGTCTGTGCTGCCTGGTACCTGTTTGCCATGTCAGACCGGAACGCGGCCTTGTTCTTGTACATGTTGACGAGTTCCTTGAGCTTCACGTGCTCCTCGTCCCACCGCTTGCGGAGTTCCTCGAATCGGGCGTTCCTATCGGCGCGTGCCTCTACATAGGAGCCGAAACCGCCGCCGTGGATCCAGGCTCCGGCGCCGTTGATGCCGGGTTCCAGCGTCACTATTCGTCCGGCGGCGTTGTTGAGCAGCTCGCGATCGTGGCTGATGAACAGCACGGTCTTCTTGGACTCGTTGAGCTTGGACTCCAGCCAACGCTTACCGGGGACGTCAAGGTAGTTATCCGGCTCGTCCAGGAGCAGGAGTTCATCCGGACCTGCAAAGAGGGCTTCCAAGACGAGTCGCTTCTGCTCGCCACCGGACAGCGTGGAGGCACGTCGGAACTGTGCCTTGTCGAAGGAAATTCCCAAAGCCGCCATGCACACTTCGTCCCAGACCGTCTCGACGTCGTAACCTCCGGCGTCTCCCCAATCCACGATCGCTTGGGCGTACTTCATCTGGGTGGGTTCGTCATCGTGCTCCATCATGGCGAGCTCGGCGTCTTCTACAGCCTTGGCAGCTGCCGCGAGACCGGCTTGGGCCGTCGAAACCAGCAGATCCCGGACCGTTGATTCATCCCGGACTTGCCCCACGAACTGCCGCATGATGCCCATGTTTCCGGATTTGCCCACGACGCCTTCGTCGGGCGTGAGGTCGCCGGAAATGATCTTGAACAGCGTCGTTTTGCCGGTTCCGTTGGGTCCAATCAACGCGGTCTTGGTGCCGTCAGGCACCTTGAAAGTCACGCCGTTGAGCAGCTGGGTGCCGTCGGAGAGTAAGTAGTCGATGCCGGAAACGTCAATATGGGCCACCGCCCAATCTTCCCACGGTCAGGTGTTAAGGCTCGACGGCGGAACTTGGCCGGGGTGCCCAAGCGGGCTAAGCGTCAGGCATTCGCCGGGCAAACTGCGGTGCATGCTCGGGTCGTGGGCCGAAGGCAATCATCCGTGCAGGCAACTTCCGGAAGCTGGGAAAATTACGGAGCACAAAGAGCAACAGCTTGGGCGGCTTTGGCTGCTTGCCCGCCATGACCTGTGCGAAGATCACGCGATGCAGCACCCGCTGAAACGTCTGCACAATCACGGTTGGGGCCCACCGCCGCTTCTGGACGGCGGCGAGGTGATCGTCGTCGAGCGTTTTGCTCAGGAGCGGGGAAGCAATGATCCGGGCCGCTGCGACGGCGTCCTGCACCGCCAGGTTGATCCCCACGCCGCCGGCGGGGGACATCGCGTGCGCAGCATCGCCAACGAGCAAGAGGCCTGGCTTGTGCCACTCGGAGATGCGGTTGAGCTTCACGTCCAACAGGTGGAGATCATCCATGGAGCCAATGTTGTCCACGCGGTCGGCAAGATCTGGCCGCAATCTGGCGATGCGTGCGCGAAACGCCTCTACGCCTTCGGCCCGCAACTGCGGATCCAGTCCTTTCGCCGCAAGGTAGGCGATCTGATAAAAGTCCTTGCGGGTCAAACTCAGCAGCACGTCCGAGGTCCCGAAGCTGGGCGCAATCGACGCCACGGCTTTCCTCTCGTCCGCATTCCTCGGAAGCCGGAACCACCAGGTATCGAACGGCACCGGAAATTCGCGTGGGATCAAACCTGCCCGTGAACGAAGTACGGAACTACGACCGTCACATGCCACCGTCAATGAAGCGTTCACTTCGCCCGTCCTCACGGTTTCGCCCGTCAGGGGATCCCGGGTTCTGTAGGCCACGCCCGTCACGGCGCCGGACCCATCGCGGAGCAGCTCTGTCGCCTCAGTGTTCATCCGAAGTGTGAAGGTGGGTTCCTGCTTGGCTGCCTCCACCAGAAAGTTCAGCAAGTCCCACTGGGGCACCATGGCCACGTAGTTGTACGGCTCCTTGAGGAGCCCGAAATCAGCGAGGATCACTGAATTCCCGGTCCCGGCAGGCAGTTGGAAATTGCCGAGCTTGCTCTGCGGCAGCTGCCGGAAACCTTCGCCCAGCCCCAGCTCATCGAGCAGGCGAATGGTGGAAGCATGCACGGTATCGCCACGGAAGTCCCTCAGGAAGTCGGCGTGCTTCTCCAGCACAGTGACTTCGACTCCGGCCCTGGCAAGCAGCAAGCCCAGCACAATCCCGGCCGGTCCTCCACCAACCACAACGCACTGTGTGCTGCTTTGCATAGCTTCTCCCGATTTAGCCGGCGGCGGTGAGGAACGACTTCAACAACGGCCCGCTGGTGGTCGCACCCAGCCCGCCGTCTTCCACGAATACTGCAACTGCCAGGTCTCCATGGACGGCAACAATCCAGGCATGCGTTTTGGGCGGGTCGTCATTGCCGAACTCGGCAGTTCCCGTTTTTGCCCCGACAGGCGCTCCCGGTACCTGGGCGAGGAATCCTGCGTGCCCGGAGGTCACCACTGCCCGCATCATGTCCGACAGTGCAGCGGCTTCTTCCTTGGTGATCGGCTTGGTTGAGGGCGGTGATGCGGGCGCCGTGCTGGCGGAAGCGGACGACGGCGGCGCGCTGCCGCTTTCCGTGGGCGTGGCTGTGGCGCTGGAGTTCTGGGCCTCAGGGTTCAGCACGAGTTGAGGCGACACCGGAGCGCCGTTGCCAACAGAGGCTGCCATGATCGCCGCAGACAGCGGGGAGAAGAGCACCTTCCCCTGGCCGATCATGGATGCCGCGTGCTCGGTTCCCTCTGCCGCTCCGGGGACGGAACCGAGGAAGGCGTCGGCTCCCAGCTTGGGCGCTTCCACGGCCACGCCCAATGCCATCGCGGCAGACTCGAGCTGGTCCTGGCTGACGGTGTCACGGGCATTGATGAAAGCGGTATTGCAGGAGTGGGCAAAAGCGTCCCGCAGCGTAACAGAGCCCAAGGAGCTTTCCGGGTAGCCCTCGGAGTTCTTGAAGGTCCTGCCGTCAACCGTCAGGGTCGGCGTACATTCCACCTTGGAATCAGGCGTGGCGCCGTCGCGGAAGAGCGCCAGGGAATCGACGATCTTGAACGTGGAGCCCGGCGCATATTGGCCAAGCATCGCCGTGTTGTAGCCGTTGCTGCCCGGACCGGATGCGGCCGCCAGGACAGCTCCAGTAGAAGGCTTCAGCGCCACAATGGCGGACGCAGGCCCTACTCCGGCAAGCGTTTCTTCAGCCAGTTGCTGCAGCTTCAGGTCAAGCGTGGTCTTGAGGGTTGTTCCAGGCACAGGAAGGGACGAGAAGAACACTTTTGTTGCCGGGGTCTCGCCTTCCGACTTCGCTTCCTGCTTGGCGACTACCTCCACGCCGTCCTTTCCGCGGAGCAGAGAATCGTATTTCTGTTGAAGGCCGCCGGTTCCTGTCGCGTCCCCGGCCCTCAGGGCCCCATTGGACTTTTCGATCTGCTCCGCACTGGCCTGGCCGACACTTCCCAGGAGCGCCCGGGCGAAAGTGCGTGTTGGTGCCAACGCCATGGAATCCAGGATGCTCGCGCCACCCGGAATGGCAGTGATCTTTGCTTCGGTAATTTCGGGGGTGTAGGCACGGAGGACGATGCCTTCCACGAAAGCTTGCGGACCCGAGGCTGCCACCTGCTTGGCGTACTCTTCAACATCAAGGCCGAGCAAAGCAGCCATTGCCCGGGCGGACGCATCCGCCTGATCAGCGGCAAGCTTGGTCTTGTCGATACCAACGCGGAAAACAGGGCGGTCTTCCACAATGGGGGCATCCCCTGCGCCGAGGATCTGTCCGCGCTGGGCAGGAACAGTCTTAACGGAGAGGGTCTCGTCATCCGAAAGTTCGGGCGCAAGGAGCTGGGGATTCCATTGAACAGCCCACTTGTCGCCGGACTTTTTCAACGTAGCTTCGGAGCTGTACTCCCATTTGGCCGAGCCGATGTTCCAGCTGTAGTTCAAAGGGAAGGTGGCTGTCTCGCCGTCGAGCTTCACGTCACCTGACTGAACCGATGGCTTGGCGCCGAGTCCCTCAAACACCGCTTTGAGTTGATCGTTGGCCGCGGAGCTGTCCTTGCCCTCCACGGTGAGCGAACCGACGTCGAGCGCGGCAAGCGAGGAGGCCAACTGCTTCGCCGCACCCTCGGCACCCGCGCGGCCGTCATCGCAGGCGGTCAGCGAACCGGCCATCACCAGCGCCACCAAGCCAAGAACAAGATTCCGTGTTTTCATTTTCCCCATTTGCGACATTATGCCCCGTTCCACTGACACTTTCTTGTCGCGCCCACACCCCGGACCCGTCCCACCCCCGGGTCCACCGAAAATGACTTTTAACGCTGGCGAATGATCCTGCGTTGCGCCGCCACGGCAATCGCCGCCGTTCGGTTGTCCACGCCGAGCTTGGAGTAGATGTGCACCAAGTGCGTCTTCACTGTTGCCTCGGAAATGAACAACTGCTTCGCCATGGCGCGGTTGCCCATCCCAGTGGCCAGGAGTTCCAGCAACTGGACTTCCCTGGGGCTCAATGCAGGGGAGGGATTCCGGATCCTGCCCATGAGCCGGGCTGCCACCTCCGGTGCCAGCGCGGTGTGACCAGCGGCAGCGGACACCACAGCTTGCTGGATCTGCTCAGGCGGGGCGTCCTTCAACATATAGCCGCTGGCACCGGCCTCGACAGCGGCGAGGATGTCAGCGTCCGTGTCGTAAGTGGTGAGGATAAGGACAGGCGGCGGGGGAGTCCCGGCCTCGCCGGCTTTGATCCTGCCTGTTGCCGTCACGCCGTCCATACCGTTACCCATTTGCAGGTCCATCAGCACCAGGTCCACGGGCTCACCCAGAGTGTTCAACCTACCCAGTTCTGCCAGCGCCGCATCACCGTCCGCCGCCTCGGCCACAACGCTGATACCAGGAAAATCGGCGAGCATTGCCCGGAGGCCGGCCCGCACAACAGGATGGTCGTCCACCAGGAGGATGCGGATCTCACTCATGCCGCACCATTCCCGGCAGGCAGCGGCACCCGAAGGGCAACCACCGTTCCCTCGCCAGGCGCCGACTCTATATCCAAGCTGCCTTCCAGCGTCGCCAACCGTTCGCGAAGGCCCTGAAGTCCGACGCCGGTGCCGTCCCCGCGGGCATTGCCAGCCGCCTTCGACGGTTCAAAACCCACGCCGTCGTCAAAAATGTCCAGGGTTACTTCCGAGCCGAGGAAGGACAAGGTCACGACGACGGCACTCGCGCGGGCGTGGGCCCACACGTTTGCCAGGGAGGCCTGGGCGGCCCGAAGCAGGGTGGTCTGGTACGTATTGGGCAAGTCCAAGGGGGTGCCCACAAGTTCGAAGCGGCAGCGCAGTGCGGTTCCCCGGGCGGCTGCTTCGGTCTCGGTCTTCTCGCAAAGCCTGCGCAACGTGTCCACCAGATTGGACTCCTCCAAAGCAGGTGGCCGGAGATCACGGACAAAACTCCGGGCCTCGGCAAGGTTGGCCGAAGCGGTGTCCTGAACTATCCTCAATCGTTCGTTCGCGGCCTTCACGTCCCCCTCGTCCAAGGCTTTCCCCGCAGACCTGCCCATCAAGACGATGCTGGAGAACCCCTGCGCCAAAGTGTCATGTATTTCCCGGGCCAGCCGTTCGCGCTCAGCCAGGACCCCGGCGTCGTGCTGGGTTTTGGCCAATTCTGCCCGTGTTCGTCGGAGATCGTCAGCAACAACGCGTTGATTCTCGGCTTCCAGGAACAAGGCACGGTATGCCAGCCCGGTGACCACGGCAAAGCCAGCTCCAAACATGGGTCCCAGGACCATCGCAAGCTCCAGACCGTCGTCGGCCGCGCCCCTGCTGTGGAACCACAGGGCACCAATCAGCAAAGCGGTGCTCACGACGATTGCCGGCAAGGCCAGGCGCCGGGGGAGTACGTGCAATTGGAGGAAGAAGAGTGGGAAGGCAACCCATGCGAAATCACTGCTGACCAGGAGCAGCAACAGCCACAAGACCATCACGGCAGCAAGCCACCAGCCGGAGTAGGGTGTCGGATCGAAGCGGGAGGCATTGCCAGCGTGGCGTTTCTCAAGGATGGTTCCCACGAGATACACCAGGGCCAAGGCGGCTGACAGTCCCAGTCCAGCAATGACCGCCACCGGCGACGGACTGCCCGCAGTGCCTGCCAGGAGCCGCACCACTGCCACCAACAGCAGCGCCGCGAAGCCCACATGGAGACTTATCCGCAGCACACGGAGGATTGTGGCGGTGCCCGTAGGAGTCTCCTGCATGCGTCCCAGCCTATCCCCGGCCTTGCGCCGCTCCCTGAAAAATTCCGCGTCGTGAAGCAGGAATCAACCAATCGGATGATGGCCGGTTCAACCCCTTGATGTGCGCGAATCCATCGGGCTCCCGATGTGCCCGGATCCATTGGCCGGAAGAGTGGATTCAGACGGGACCAAGCCCGCATCCAAGCAAAGGATTCTGATGTTTCTCGCCATACGCGACATCCGCTTCGCCAAGGGCCGCTTCGCACTCATGGGGAGTGTTGTGGCCCTTATTACCCTGCTGCTGGTCATGCTTTCGGGGCTTACTGCCGGACTCGGAAACCAGTCGACGTCGGCCATTGAATCATTGCCCGCACAGCAGATCGTCTTCGGCACACCGGCGGGCGGGGAGCCGAAGGCCTCCTACACCGAGTCTGAGGTTTCCACTGCCCAGCTCGAGGCCTGGCGGGAACAACCCGGCGTGTCATCGGCACAGGCGGTGGGCATTAGCCAAACCCGCTTCCAATCCTTGGCCGGGGATGGCGCTCCTAAAGGCACGGCAAATGTGGCAGTTTTTGGCGGTTCGACGGCTCCTGCCCCTGTTCAGGACGGGACGGTCGTCGTCGGCGAAACCCTTGCGAAGGAACTGACGCTTGAGGCTGGCAGCCGCGTCCGGGTCGGTGGTACGGAGCTGACTGTTTCAGAAGTTGTGCAGGACCAGTGGTACTCGCACACCGGCGTCGTGTGGACCACGCTGGACACCTGGCGAAACATCGCCCACGCTCCCCAGGGCACCGCCACGGTCCTGGCCATAAATTACGACGCCGGTGCCTCCGTCAGCGTTGATGCCGCCAACGCTGCGGCTGGAACGGTAAGCATGGATCCAGTCGGCTCTTTCCAGGCTCTCGCCTCCTACAAGAGTGAGAACGGCTCGCTCATGCTGATGCAGGCATTTCTTTACGGAACCTCTGCCTTGGTGATCGTGGCCTTCCTTACGGTGTGGACAGTGCAGCGGACGCGTGACATTGCGGTCCTGAAAGCCCTCGGCGGCTCTTCCGGGTATGTCCTGCGTGACGCCTTGGCTCAGGCGGCGATCGTACTGCTGGCGGGCGCCGCATGTGGCGGTTTGTTAGGTCTGGCGGGCGGACTTCTCGCGGCCACCGCGGCGCCCTTCCTCGTCACGCCTTTGACCACCTTGGTGCCAGTTGTCGGCGTCATCGTCCTGGGCCTCGGCGGTGCTGTCCTCGCGGTCCGCAATGTCACCAAAGTAGATCCACTATTTGCCCTCGGCGGCAACTAGATCTTGAGCATTCCTAGGAAGGCATAAATCATGACGCATGCATTGAATCTCATCAACATCACTCTGGACTACCCCGACGGCGACTCCACTCTCAGAGCCTTGGATGCCGTAGGCCTTGCAGTTGGACGCGGGGAGTTCCTCTCTTTGGTGGGTCCGTCCGGTTCCGGCAAGTCCTCACTCCTGGCTGTTGCGGCCACGCTCGTGAAGCCCACCTCCGGACTCGTCCTCATCAACGGGCAGGACGTTTCCGCGCTAAAGGAGGCCGAACGCACGGCCCTGCGGCGCGACAAAGTCGGCATCATCTTCCAGCAGCCAAATCTTCTTCCGTCGCTGACCGCCGTCGAGCAGTTGCTGATCCGGGACCATCTTCGTGGCAAAGCTGTCCGCGAGGCCCTTGGCAAAGCACATGAACTATTGGAGATTGTGGGTTTGGGCGCATCGGCAAACAAGAGGCCACACCAGCTATCCGGGGGGCAGCGTCAGAGGGTGAACATCGCGAGGGCCCTCATGGGCAGCCCCACCGTATTGCTGGTGGACGAACCTACCGCAGCACTGGACCACGAACGCAGCGAATCGATCGTCAGGTTATTGCGCCGGATAACGGACGAATTCTCCACGGCTACTGTGATGGTTACGCACGACACCGAGTTTCTCCCTCTGACTGACTCCGTCGCAACCATGCGGGATGGACGAATCAGCCGCGCCGTACTCCCGTCCGCCCTGCCCAATTAGGTCGCAGTTGAGCGCGTTTTGCGTGCTCAGAACGCGCTCAGCTGCGACTTACTTGGGGGGAGCCGAGGAGAGCTTCATCCTGCGCGTCATCGTAGGCGTCGCGGGCTTCGAGAATCGTAGGCACGTGGCTCTCGGCCCACTGACGCAAAAGTGTGAGGGGTTGCAGGAGGGATTCGCCCATTGGAGTAAGTTCGTAATCCACTCGCGGCGGCACCTGAGCGTGGACGGTCCGCGTAATGAGCCCATCGCGTTCCAGGGCACGCAGGGTCTGCGTCAGGACCTTCGGCGTGACAACGTTGACCATCTTGCGCAGCTCCGAGAACCGCACGGGCCCATCACCGAGGACTTGGATTACCAAAGACGCCCACTTGTCGCCGATTCTTTGGAAGATCACGCGGGAGGGGCAATTTGGATCCAGGACGTTTCCTGGCAGGGCATTAGTATCCATGAGGTAACTCAGTTCCTTTGAAGCTATCAGTATCCAATAGATACCTTCGTGTTATCGCAAGGATAGCAACCCAAAGGAGAGTCATGAAAATCGCAGTCTACGGCGCCACGGGTATGGTCGGCACTGAAATCGTCAATGAATCCATCAACCGCGGCCATGAAGTGACGGCTATCTCCCGCAAGGGCGCCGAGATCGCCGGCGCAACTGCCCAGGTTGCCGATTTGGGCGACGCTGAGGTCTTTGCCTCCATTGCAAAGGACCACGACGTCGTTGTGCTGGCTACGGGTCCCAGCCGCACCGGCGGGGATCACGGAGAGTGGCTCGATGCCATGGCCACTGCTTACAGCAACGCCGAAGGAACCCGCCTCATGATCGTTGGCGGTGCAGGCACCCTCGAGGTAGACGGCGTCCGGCTCCTCGACTCCCCGGACTTCCCCGAGGCATACAAAGCGGAAGCCACCACCGCCGCGAAGGCACTGGAGGCCGTCAAGCAGACTCCCGAGGACGTCGACTGGACGGTCCTTGCCCCCGCTCCGGTTATCCAGCCCGGCGAGCGTACCGGCGAATACAACGTGGCTAAGGATTCCCCCGCCGGAACCAGCATCTCCTCGCAGGACTACGCCGTTGCAATGCTGGATGAAATCGAAAGCCCGGCTCACCGCCGCGCACGCTTCACGGCCGCGAACTAAACAGCAGCCTGGCTTAACCCACAGTCAGGCCAAGCCCGGGTACCGGCATCTGGAATATGTCCTTGAGGGCATGTTTCGCCGCATGGTACCCGGGCATTCCCGTAACGCCAGGCCCGGGTGGGGTGGATGAAGAACACAAATAGACGCCCTGCATTGGGGTACGCCACGGCACGTTGGACACCACTGGCCTCTGCACGAGGCCCCGCAAATCCAACAGACCCGCGCTGAAGTCACCCCCCACGTAGTTTTCGTTGTAAGCGGCCAGTTCGGCCGCCGTCGTGGTCTTCGAGGCAACCACCACGTCCCGGAAGCCTGGCGCGTATCGCTCAATCCGTGCGGTGACAGCCTCAGCCATGTCCACATCAGAGTTAGCTGGCACATGGCAATACGTCCACAGGATGTGTCGTCCCGCCGGCGCCCGCGACGGGTCCACAAGGGACGGCTGGGAAACCAGCACGTAGGGCTCCGTTGGGTGTTTGCCCATGTCCACGAGGTTCTCGGATTCGGCCATGGCCATTCGCGAACCGCCCACATGAACCGTCCCCGCCCGCCTCAGGCCAGAGGCCAGCCAGGGAACGGGTTCGGACAGGATGTAGTCCACTTTGCAGGCTGCATTCCCGAAGCGGAATGCATCCAGAGCCCGACGATAGTTGTCGGGTATCTCAGCGCCACCCAGACGTGCGAGCGTCGGGGGTGCAACATCCAGCAGGATCGCCTTTGCCGGCCTGACCTGATCGAAAGAATCCACGCGCTCACCGGTGTGGATGGTTCCGCCGTGGGCAATGAGGTCCTCGGCCATCGCACCTGCAATTGCTGCGGATCCGCCCACGGGCACTACCCATCCGCCGGCGTGGGCCAGGACGGCAAGCATGAGTCCGGCACCGGTCGAACTGAGCGCCGGCTGAGAGCCCAAAGCGTGGGACATCACGCCGGTCAGCAAGGCCGGAGCAGCCTCCTCACGGAAGCGCCGTCCCCAGAACGGTGTTCCTTGGTCCAGGGTCGCGAGGCCAAACAACACAGCCGCAAGCGGATCCTTGGGCACACGGAGCAACTGGTTCGACGTAAAGTCCACCACCCCATTGACGCGCGCAAGAAGCGGCGCAATCAGCCGACGGTACGCTGGACCATCCACCCCCAGTTCCATGGATGTCCGTTCCAAGGACTGGTAAGCGAGTGCCGCCCCACCCACGTCCAGCGGTGTGCCGTGCTGGACTTCGGGCACGCGCAGCTCAATGCGCTGCGAAAGGTTGAACTCCTTGAAGAAAGGAGATGCCACTGCCATTGGATGCACCGCGGAGCATACATCGTACAGATAACCCGGCTTGATCAACTCGCTTGTCCGCGTTCCGCCTCCGATGGCATCGGCGGCCTCGTACAGATGTACTTCAAGCCCTGCGCGGGCCATGGTCACTGCCGCGGCAAGACCATTCGGACCCGAACCGACGACGGCGACATCAGCCATCGCTACCCACCTCCAACTGCCGGGGTGCTTCAGGCTCGGCTGGCTCAACCCTTGAACGCCAGGGGAGAACCGACGTGGACGGGTGGAGAACGTTAACCCTGAGCCAATCCTTGGTGCCCTCGAAAGGCCCGCCATGCGGATCGTCTTCGCCCAAAGCACGTAGGGGATCCTGTGATGGATCCCAGATATCCATCACCACCCTTGCCATCAGGTACGCCGTTGCAACCATGTGCAGGGCCACGGCCAGGACGTAGTAGGACATGTCTATGTTGTGCTGCACGGACCCACCGCTGGTCGCTTGGCCCAGGTACATCCAGATGGCGGCCCAGTGCAGACCTTCGGCGGCCTGCCAGACCAGGAAGTCCCGCCAGCGCGGTCTCGCGAGTGCAAGTAGGGGAATGAGCCAGATGACGAACTGGGGCGAGTACACCTTGTTGGTGAGGATGAACGCGGCCACAATCAGGAAGGCCAACTGGGCGAGGCGCGGGCGCCTGGGCGCCGACAAAGCCAGGGCACCGATCAGAACGCAGGCGATGACGAACAGGTTCAGCGCGAGCGAGTTGATCGTGGCGGCGTTGAGTTGGCTCCATTGAAGCCGATCAGCCACGAGGTTGAACGCGAACCAGGGCGAGCTATATCCGGCGGGCCGTTCCTGGGTGAACTCAAAGAAGTAGCGCCAGCCCGAAGGGTTCATTGCCGCGATGGGAAGGTTGACGGCCAGCCATGACGCAGCGGCCGCGGCGGCTGTCATGAAGAAGGCCCTCAAACGGCCACTGCGCAGGGCCAACACCAAAATGGCACCCAGAATGAGGACGGGGTACAGCTTGGTGGCCGTTCCCAGCCCGATGCAGATTCCCGCCAGGACCAGCTTGTCGCGGGAGAAGAAGTACATGGCTAGTGCGAGCAGAGCCACCGCCCACATGTCCCAGTTAATGAACCCCGCAAGGACGATTCCCGGGGCCAGGGCCACCATGGCGGCATCCCAGGGGCGGCGCTTGTTCATTCGGGCGGTCAGGAGGACGGTAATTATCCATACGGCAACGATCAGCGTTGCGTTGACGTCGAAGTAACCCAGAATGCGTTCGCTACTCACCCCTTGGCCAGGCACCAGCAGTGCGGTCAGTCCTGCGACGATCCCCATGAGGACCGGGTACTCAAACAAGCTGCCTTGCGTGAAGAAGGGGAACACGCCATCGCCCAAGCCGCGGTTGCGGAAGAGCTCGGGGAAGTCGGAGTAGCACGTGGCGTAAAACTGTGTTGGTGTCTCCCAGCCGTTGACCCGGCAATAGTCCTTCGCCAGCACCGCCAGCAAAGCAGCGATCACGGTGAGGATAACGAGGACGCGTTCTACCGTGAACGGTGCGGGGGAGATCTGTCCTGGGGCCGAGTGGCGGCCCAAGGGCCCACCTACAACCTCCGTGAAGTTACGAAGCAGGGAGTCGCTGCGGCTTGGAACCACAAAGCGGGCACGTTTTCGCTGCCGGTGCGGCTTCGTCTCCTGCATAAATCGAGCTTACAGTCAGGCAGCTTAACTATCGCCACCAGAGCAGACCGCTAAAAGGGGGAAGCCCACGCGTAGCCGCGTGGGCTTCCTGGGGTTCAGCATGCATCTGCGGCACCGGAAACTCCTTCGAAAGGGCTGAAGGGCATCAACGGATGAGTCCCATCTGGTGCAGGACGACGAAGACGTCTTCACGACCTTGCTTGAGCAACTGGTCGTTGAAAAGCGTACGTTCCTTGGGAGCATCGCTGCTCTTGTAGAAGCGCAGGTCCTTGGGGCGCTTAGGCATATGGTTCACCTCCTTTCATTGCAGGAAATGGCCGGAATTGGGCACAACAAATAAAGCCAATTGAGTTCAGGAGAAATCAAGGCATAAAAGCGCGCGCAAATAGCCCGACGATAATAAGGGGAGTGGGCAGACCTATACGGGAGCAGCGAGTGATCGTGCACAATTGCGTGTGCTTCCTGCAGTCGTCCCCAACAAGAAGCTGGTTCCGAACTTTGGGGAAACTGCGCACCCGCGGCTTGTTGCGTGGGTCTGCGCCTACAACTGACTGCTCAGAATGCCACCCTTGACGGGTGGCCATGAAGACCGCCGGCGTTGGAGCCGGTCCGGTGGTTCAGGGAGTGGTCAGCGCTTCGAAAAATGCTTCGAAAAAGGGCGTCGATCAGCGCAAGAGGCCGGGGTAGCAGTGACGGTCACATTCCATCCGCTAGTCAAAGTAATCATTTTTCCCAACCTCCTTTTCCGCTGTGGCATTACGTTCCGACTGATTAATCGGAGTAATGCGCGCCTCGTTCCCGGCGGGTCGCTCTGGGAACAAGATATAAGCTACCCCATGAATAGGAGTCTTGGCCAGCGCAATTCGCTATTTAGCCAAAGTTTTTCTAAATTCGCGTTTCAGAGTCCCCAACGGACAATCGCCGGCGTCCGCTTATCCCATCCAAGCGTGCAAACCTTGGCAGTTCCAAGAATGAAGTGGCGGCCTTCCTTGGCGTCCATTTCCAGCCACCGCGCTGTGAGAATACGGGAGAAATGCCCGTGTGCCACTACAAGGACATTGTCCATGCCCGATTCCAGGACACGTCCAATGATCTTGTCAGCGCGGGCGGCCACTTCGTCCAGCGTTTCGCCGTTGGGCACGCCGTCCGTCCAGATGAGGTAGTCCGGATTGTCCTTGCGGATGAGGTCGGAGCTGACGCCCTCGTAGTCTCCGTAGTTCCATTCCACCGCCAGCGGCTCGTGGACAGCATCGGGAAAACCTGCCAGTTCAGCCGTGCGGCGGGCGCGACGCAATGGAGAGGTCAGAACGAGGTCAAAATCGATGCCCTCAAGGACTTTGCGTGCTTCAACAGCCTGCTGCTCACCCTCGACGGTCAAGGGAAGGTCAGTCAGGCCTGTGTACTGGCCGCTCTTGGACCATTCCGTCTCGCCGTGGCGAAGGATCCAAAGTTGCGGACGCGGGGAGATCGCGGCGTTCATGAGGACTCCTTGGTTTCTTCGGCAGTTTCGGTTGAAGGTTCGACGACGGCGGACTCGGGTTGCGCTTCCCACCACGCCAAGAGCTTCTTCTCGGCTTCCTCCGGGGACAGCGGTCCGTGTTCCATCCGTTCTTCCAGAAGGAACTTGTAGGCCCGCCCGACGACAGGACCTGGCTTTAGCCCCAGAAGCGCCATGATTTGCGCGCCGTCGAGGTCAGGCCGAACAGCCGCCAACGATTCCTGCTCCAAGAGGGCCGAGATTCGGTGCTCAAGGTCATCGTAGGCGAAGGACAAGCGGTCGGCCTTGCGTTGGTTACGCGTGGTGACATCGGATCGGGTGAGCCGATGCAGTCGTTCCAGCAGCGGACCGGCATCGGTCACGTAGCGGCGGACGGCAGAATCCGTCCAGCCAGCGTCTCCATAGCCGTAGAACCGCATGTGCAATTCGACCAGGCGGGACACGGCTTTGATCGACTCGTTGTCGAAGCGCAACGCCTTCATTCGCTTGGCCGTCAGCTTCGCACCCACAACGTCGTGATGCCTGAAGCTCACCGCGCCGCCCGGTTCGAACCGGCGCGTAGCCGGCTTGCCGACGTCGTGCATTAGCGCGGCGAAGCGAAGCACAAAGTCCGGACCTGGTACGGGACCGTCGGCGCCGGTTTCCAGTGAAGCAGCTTGTTCGAGGACCTGCAGGGAGTGCTGATAAACGTCCTTGTGGCGGTGGTGTTCATCGGCTTCCAGGCGAAGCGCGGATACCTCGGGGAGGACAAACTCGGCCAGCCCGGTGTCCACCAGGAGATCGATGCCCACGCGCGGGTGCGCGCCATTAATCAGCTTGACCAGTTCGTCACGAACGCGCTCGGCGGAGATGATCTTGATGCGGTCGGCCATCTGGGACATGGCGAGCCGCACGTCGTCGTGAACCGACACGCCCAACTGGGACGCGAAACGCGCTGCACGCATCATGCGCAGCGGATCATCGGAGAAGGAGGCCTCAGGCGCACCGGGAGTGGCGAGTTCGGAGGCGTGGAGGTCCCGGACGCCACCGAAAGGGTCCACCAGCTCCAGGCTCGGCAGGCGCAAGGCCATGGCGTTGATGGTGAAGTCGCGGCGGAGCAGGTCCTCCGTCAGGGAGTTGCCAAAGGCGACTACGGGCTTGCGGGAGTCGGGATCGTAGGCCTCGGCGCGGTAGGTAGTGACTTCGATCTGGAAGCCGTTCTTCTTCATCCCGATCGTGCCGAAGGCCCGTCCTATTTCCCAAAAGTTGTCCGCCCACTTCTTGATGACGGAGATCGTCTGCTCGGGCGTCGCGTCTGTGGTGAAGTCCAGGTCCGGGGACGTCCTCCCCAGGAAAAGGTCGCGCACCGGTCCACCAACCAAAGACAGCTCGAAGCCGGCATCGACAAAGCGCTGCCCGAGATCGAGTACCACCGGATCGATGGTGAAGTTAACTGAAGAGCTGTCCAATACGTGCGCCATAGTTCCTTAAGCTTGGCAGATTTTTCCGCAGCATTGGGCCAGAGTTGCATCCGAAAACCAGCGGACCCATAACGCGTGTCTCCTGCAGTCCATCTTGCGGCCATGTCCCGGTCATCACTCGAGGGCAAGAGTCGTTAGAGTGGACTTCATGGCCAATCCGATCCCGAGCGCTCCTGGCAGGAGGACGAACGCACCGTTGCCGTCGGCAATCGGCGCCCACGTCGCGCCTGCCCCGCAGCACCCGGTCCAGGCCTCGCTTCCCACTGTGGAGGAAGTGTCGGCAGGCGGTGTCGTTGTGGACACGTCCGACGGCGAACTCCGGGTCGCGATCATCGCCCGCCTTAATAGGGGTGGCCGGCTTGAATGGTGCCTGCCCAAGGGCCATCCGGAAGGTCGGGAGAACAACGAGGAAGCTGCCGTCCGTGAGATCGCCGAGGAAACCGGCATCGAGGGCAACATCCTGGCGCCCCTGGGCAGCATCGACTACTGGTTCACCGTAAGCGGCCATCGGGTCCACAAGACCGTGCACCATTTCCTGCTCCAGGCCACCGGCGGCGAGCTCACCATCGAGAATGACCCGGACCAGGAGGCCGTGGACGCCGCATGGGTTCCGATCCAGGAATTGGCGCGCAAATTGTCCTTCCCGAATGAACGGCGCATCGCCGATTTGGCACGGGAAGTGCTTCCCGAACACCTCTGACCCGGGTGCATGGGACGATAAAGGCGATGTCTGAAGCCAAAACTACCCAGTCCGTTCAATCCGGAGAAGCACGTTCCAGCGCCATCATGGCGGCCGGAACGTTGGTTTCCCGGTTCCTTGGCTTCGCCAAAACGTGGATGCTCGGCGCTGCACTCGGCCTGGGTTCAACGGTCAATGACACGTTCATCAACGCGAACAACCTTCCCAACCTGATCTTCCTGTTGGTGGCTGGCGGCGTGTTCAACGCCGTCCTGGTGCCGCAGATCATTAAGGCCAGCAAGGGTGCGGACAGCGGCGCCGATTACATCAGCCGGCTCCTGACCCTCGCTGTTCTGGTCCTGCTGGGACTGACGGCCCTTGTCACACTGGCCGCGCCCGTCGTTATCGACTTAACGACGCAGGGCTACTCGGAACAGCAGAAGGCCCTGGCTGTCACTTTCGCGTTCTGGTGCCTTCCACAGATCTTCTTCTACGGCCTTTACGCCCTTCTTACACAGGTCCTGAACGCGCATGGCGCCTTTGGCCCGGCCATGTGGGCTCCCATCCTGAACAACGTGGTGGCCATCGCAGGCCTGGGCATGTTCATTTGGATCCTGGGTGCCAACTACACGAATCCCCACACACTCGATAATTGGGGACCAACCCAGACATTCCTGATTGCCGGGTTCTCCACGTTCGGCGTGATCGCCCAAACCGCCATCCTGATGATTCCCGTCCTGAGGCTGAAACTGGGCCTGCGGCCACGCTTCGGATGGCGCGGCGTTGGACTGGGCCAGGCAGCCAAGCTGAGCGTATGGACGCTGCTGACTGCCGCCGTCGGACAGTTGGCGTTCCTGTACGTCATGAAAATTGCAACGATTCCCGGCGCCGAACGGCTCCGGCTGGACAATTCAGGCCAGACCACGGCGGCCTCCACTCTCCCAGGTAACGCCGTCCTTGAAGTTGCGAGCCAGCTCTACCTATTGCCGCACTCGATCATCGCCCTGTCGCTGGCCACTGTCCTCTTTAACCGCATGACGCGGGCGTCCCAGGATGGCAACAAGGCCGAACTGCGTGACGCGCTCTCCCATGGACTGCGAACCATGGCTGTCGCGACAGTTTTTGGAGCCCTGGCACTGTTCGCGCTGGCTGGCCCGCTGGGCATGTTCTTCTCCGGCGGGAAGCCCCAGGACGGCGTCATGCTGGCCCAGACGCTCACCATCCTGGCGTTGAGCACGCCGTTCATGAGCGCAAACTTCATGATGTCGCGCGTGTTTTACGCCAACGAGGACGCCCGCACACCCCTCTACGTGCAGCTGTTGCTCGCCGTCGTTTATGTGGTGGGCGCCTTCTTCATCCAGTTCCTTCCCGTAGGCCAGATCATCTATGCGATCGCGGTTCTCTACACCTTGGGCAACATCCTGTCCGTGGTGATCAGCGTCGTGTTCCTGCGACGCATGCTCGGTCACCTCGACGGTCCGCGGATCGCCAATTCCTACATCCGGATGGGCTACGCGGGCCTTGGTTCGGCGATTGCGGGTGCGCTGGCGCTGTGGCTCCTCGGCGCCTACCGTGCCGACGGTTTCGCGTGGAGCAGCCGGCCGGCAGCCTTGGTGACCGTGGTCGTCGTCGGGCCCGTCATGCTGGTGGCCTACCTGCTCCTGCTTCGCGTCTTCCACGTCACCGAGCTTCGCGATCTCATGCGCCCGCTGATGGGCCGCTTTGGCCGCGGCGCACCGGCCATGGCAGGGGCCGCTGCTGAACCCACGACGGCGGCACGCGCCACAGTCTCGGATGATACCGGTTTGATTCCGCGCATCTCGGGCGAGTTCGATGCTGCCTCCTTCAGAGCCGGCCCGGCACTCGAACCGGAGCCCGCCGTCGAGGCTCCAACCAAAACTTCAGACTTTTCCGGCCCATCCGACTCTGAAGAACCGCACACGACCTATCTGCCCGATGAGGACGTACCGAGCACGGCCAAGGGCGGAAGGTTCCACCCGCAGGTCCCGTTGCCGGGCAGGCGAACCTACCAAGGCGATCCTGGCCACAATCCCTACTTTCCCGCCAACGGGGAAGCTGGACAGCACACCAGGCAGAAGCGGAAGAAGTGAACCGGTGCCGTCAACATGGGCGGCGGGCGCCAATCGGCTAGGCTAGAAATGAATACAGGTAGTTGCAAAAGCGGTACCACCGGCTCGCCGGGCGGACCGCGTGCAGGACCCGCAGCTCCCGGACAGCCTAGGAGGAACACGTGTCCCACCCGATCGACGTCGGATCAGTGCTTGGCGGCCGCTATAAGGTCACGGCCACCGTATTGACCTCGCATGACCAAGATCTGGTGCTCGACGGCGTGGACCAGGTCCTCAACCGCCCCGTCAGCATCCTC
Source organism: Paenarthrobacter sp. 10L420 (assembly GCF_056395385.1). Classification (NCBI taxonomy): domain Bacteria; kingdom Bacillati; phylum Actinomycetota; class Actinomycetes; order Micrococcales; family Micrococcaceae; genus Paenarthrobacter; species Paenarthrobacter sp. 10L420. Next base: position 194,505 of record NZ_JBFTJK010000003.1, read on the forward strand.
GTTGCCGGTCCCGGAAATGCCGAGCAGGTAGCACAGAGCGCCCGCGAAGTCGCCACGGGGGAGCGCCCTGGCCATGTCCAGATCCTGGACCTCGGAGTCAGCGACAACACCACCTACTTGATCACCAACCACAGCACTGCGCCGGATCTTCTTGATCTCGTGGTGGCCACCCACCCGCCGTACGTGGAACCGTTCTTCACGGAAACCCTCGGCAGCGAGATCTTCGGCCAGGCCCGCACCTACGAGCCCGAAACCTATGACGGCCTCTACGAAGACGACGAGCACGAAGCCGAGTACATCCAGTACGACGAAAATGGCTACCCCATCCAATCGGAATCGGATGCTGCCCGCGAAGCGACGGCCACACCTGCCGGTAACGTTCCGCCCATGCCTTCATCCAGCCCGTCGTCGGCCAAGGGTGGTCTCGCCGGAAAGCTCGCTGCTGCTGCGGCTGGCGCCGGGGCAGCAGGAGTTGCTGCCGCTGCCGCTCTGAAGAACGCCGGATCCAAGAACCACGACGCCGGGGCTGCCGCGAATGGAGCTTCCGGTGCTGGCGGTACTTCTGCTGCCGCTGCTAGTACAGAAGCCCAGCCGCGGACGCAGGCCGTACAGTCGCCGTCGTCCGGAGCTTCGCCTGCTACTACACCCGTTGCCCCGGTTCAGCCGCCTACCCAAGCAGTCACTTCACAGCCTGTGGCTTCACAACCCGTGAACCCGCAGCCCGCACCGACTCGCGAGTCTGCCGGGGAACCAAAGGTTTCCCTCTGGTCTGAGGAGGACTACGGCCTCGCTGCCGGCGGGGCGGCTCAAGCCGCTGGAGGTAGCTCAGATCCTGGTTACGATCGTGCTCCTACCAGCTTCCCGGCGTCGGCCGCTGCCACAGAAGATTACGAAGATGAAGAGGTCTACGAGGACGAAACCCCGGAACGCGAGCCGCGGTCCCTGCGTTGGCTCGTCGGCGGTCTGCTGGCAGCAGTGTTGATCGTTGGACTTGTCCTGGCGGTCACCAACCTGGGAAGCCTCCTGCCCAGCGGCGCTCCGAAGGCATCAGACAAAACAACGACTTCCTCGCAGGCAACGGGCACCGAGTCCGAAAAGCCGACGCCCAGTGAGACCGCTGCTCCGGCAACGCCTCCGGCCATCGATGGCATTACGCGCCTTGGCGACTTCCCCTTCGCTGCATCCTTCGATAAGGACCTTCCCAAAGCATTTGATGGGAACCCGGCCAGTTACTGGTCCGACATGGAGTTCGCTTCCGCCAACTGGGGTGGACTCTCGGGTGAGATGCCCTTGGTCGTGAAGCTCAAGCAGCCCACAGAGGTCAAGTCAGTGGTGCTGAACCAATTGGGCGGCTCGGGTGGAAGCATCAGCGTCTACACCAACGATCGTCCCGCAATGGACGGCGCCAAGCTCGTCGGCACCAACAGCTTCACGTCTCCGGACCTGACAATGCCGCTGGCTGCTCCCACGCAGACCCAGTACGTCATCGTGGTCATCAAGACGCTGCCTAAGCTTGCTGCTCCCAAGACCCAGTTCGGATTTGGTCTGCGCTTGGCCGAGGTCACGGTCCAGTAGTTCCGTTTCTCTGCGCTTACCCAACTAGGTAGCAGTTGAGCGCGTTTTGAGCCGCCAAAACGACACCTGCTGCTACCTGGTTTTCGCATGTGGGCCTGTCTTTGTGACTGATGTGGCCATCAGTCATCCGGCGTCCCCGCTTCGATTCGCCACGCCTCCAGACGGTACCCTGAATGATGGTGGGTTTTAGGCCCTCCAAATCCAACGGAATATTTGGACCGTTGAAGGGGTTGAGTCAGGTGGCTGCCCCGAAAGCCGCAGCATCGACTAAGGAAGAGGTTCACGCCACGTGAGCATTGCAGAAAACAGCGCATCGCAGGTGCGTGACGTCATCATCGTCGGTTCAGGCCCCGCCGGTTACACAGCCGCCGTTTACACCGCCCGCGCCAACATGAAGCCTCTGCTCATTGCCGGCTCCGTCACTGCTGGTGGCGAGTTGATGAACACCACGGACGTCGAAAACTACCCGGGGTTCCCCGACGGCATCATGGGTCCAGATCTCATGGAAAACTTCGAGAAACAGGCAGCCCGCTTCGGCACAGAGATTCTCTTCGAGGATGTCACCGAACTGAACCTCGACGGCGACATCAAGTCGGTCACCATCGGCACGGGGGAGACCTTCCAGGCGAAGGCCATCATCCTGTCCACCGGTTCGGCCTACCGCGAGCTTGGACTTAAGAACGAAAAGCGCTTGTCGGGCCACGGTGTTAGCTGGTGTGCAACCTGCGACGGTTTCTTCTTCAAGGATCAGGACATCGCCGTCATCGGTGGTGGCGACTCCGCCATGGAAGAAGCCCTCTTCCTTACCAAGTTCGCCAAGTCCGTCACAGTGGTCCACCGTCGCGACACCCTCAAGGCTTCCAAGATCATGGGCGACCGCGCCCAGGCGCACGAGAAGATCAACTTCATTTGGAACACTGCTGTTGAGGACGTTCTCGGCGATGACAAGGTAGCGGGCCTCAAGCTCAAGAACCTGGTTGACGGTACCGAATCTGAACTCGACGTCACCGGCGTCTTCGTGGCCATCGGCAACGATCCCCGCACGGAACTCGTAAAGGGCAAAGTTGATCTGACCCCCGAAGGAACGATTGCCGTAGAGGGCCGGACTTCCCGTACCAACATCAAGGGTGTGTTCGCCGCAGGCGACGTCATTGATCCCACCTACCGCCAGGCCATCACGGCCTCGGGTTCCGGTTGTGTGGCTGCCCTCGATGTGGAGCACTACCTCGCAGACCTGCATTCCTGAGCTTCACCAGACCAGCAACCATACGAAGGGAAAAGTTATGAGCAACGCTAAAGACGTAACTGACGCAAGCTTCAGCACGGATGTCCTGGCTTCCGAGAAGCCGGTCATCGTGGACTTCTGGGCAGAGTGGTGCGGACCCTGCCGCAAGCTCGGCCCGATCCTCGACGAGATCTCCGTTGAATACGGCGAGAAAGTTGACGTCGTGAAACTCAACGTCGACGACAACCCTGCCATCGCGGCCGAGTACGGCATCACGTCCATTCCGGCTGTGTACCTCTTCAGCGGGGGAGAAGTGAAGAGCACGGTCATCGGCGCCAAGCCAAAGCAGTTCTTCGAAAAGGAATTCGCAGACGTCTTGTCCTAGGTTCTCCTTAGTTAGTCAGTGAAAAGCCGGCGGCTGTCCCTCCTGAAGGAGTGGGAGTCGCCGGTTTTTTGCATTTGGCGAATTTGCACCCCCTAGCGTTTGTTTCTATCAGTGTGATTGCGCCAAACGCCCTGTGCGTCCGCCGAACTCCTCAATGCGTGTTCCCCTTACCTGGGGTAGCCGAACACGCACCCTCTCTCAGATCCCCACCCCTCCCGCCGGATCCTCTCTCACATCCCCACCCGGCCCGCCCGTCACTCTCTCACATCCCCACCCCACCCGCCGGATCCTCTCTCACATCCCCACCCCACCCGCCGGATCCTCTCTCACATCCCCACCCCACCCGCCCGTCCCTCTCTCAGATCCTGAAGTGCTCTGCAGACAGGGCCGTGGAGAATTTTGGTCCTGCCTAGCGATGACCAATGATTGGGCGCCTATCTCGGGGCCATGTTCAACCGGATACAGCAAACAGCAGCGCCGACGCGGTATACGCACACTCATTCTCAGTCCGCCGGCGAAGTTGCGGTCGTTGCAGGGCATCAGTCGCGCCGCTCCGATATCATCTGATGCCAATGTCCGGGTTCGCCGAATAGTTTCACCAACGCCGATAGGTTTCCGGTGGCAAATTGTCGAACAAGCCCGTACATAACCCTGCGGATCGACAGCATCATTTGGATCTGCAACTTCCGAACCGCCTGGCTCTTGATAACACCCGGCTCTGAGCCTCGATGCCCTTACCTGTCATGTCAAGCAACACCCAGGAGTCTCAAGCGGCCTAGTAGGGGACATTTCGCAGATGTTTCCCTCTTTTCTCCTTCGTGTCGTTCGTTCCGCAGTGGAGGGATGCAGTCAAGTTTTCAAGGTCGCTGGTTTTGCGGCTCACGTTCCATGGAGCATGCCGGACGCAAACAAGTGCACTTCTGGTCGCTGAGCTCCTCGGGTCTACGACAGGGCGCTCGAGATGTTTCACGTGAAACGGCTTCGCCTCGGCCCAACTTCGAGCCCCCAAACCATCTCGGCGCTGCCTACAAATTCGGACAACACACTGCCGCCTGCTCGCACCGAGGGAGTCTTGCGGTGTTTCACGTGAAACATCTACGTGCAGTGGTGAAGAATGTCATCTTGGGAGACAAACACGCTGTGAAGCCAAGGAGAAGGACTGTTGCAGGAAACATAGGCAGTGAGCACTAGGCAGCTTCACAAATGGCAATGACGCAAGGGGTCGGCAAACCCTGGGTACGCTCCACTTGACCTTAGTGGGCTCACCGCCCTGCTCGCTTGCCCCCTTTGCTGCTGTCCCAACCAAATGCAATAGACGACTGCGATGATCGACTTCATGAAGGTACCCGCTTCGAGAATCTGCCTCGGAAGGACTCAGTGCATGCGCACCAATCTCTCGCGAACATCGTCTGAGCTGTTGTCCTTGTCAATTTGCGCTCCTTGGCGGACCTAGCTAATTGTGCTCCGCCTGCCAGGAATACACCGGAAGGTATGGGCTACGCCTGAGAACGGTCATCACGCTTCAATACGGTACGCTCTACGGTCTGACAGCCCAATAGTTCACTCCAACCTTGATCATGGACCATAGGGCAGTGCGAACGCTCCCTCGACTCGCTAGGCCCTTGCGGGGGTCAAAAGAGCCGCCCCTGCCGTCTTCCTGGGGACTAGAACTGGTGTGGGATTCGACTTAAGGTGGACCGGTATTTCAACACTCGTGTCCAATGCGCGAATTCCTTCGTCGGAGTTCAATGCGTAACGGGCATTCGACCCCAGGCTGCATTTGGCGCCTGAAGGACACAGCTCGGTGTGGGGCTCGGCTCGACTCGTCTGCCATTGAGAACTCCACGATTGTTCCATGGACCCGGCAGGCGGGGCCCCAACCTGTTCAGAGCAACGAGCTCTCCAGTCCTGAACATCCGTTTCACGTGAAACATCTTGACTGGCACCTGGCAGCTCCATTGTTTGTAGGAACGGCTCCTGCGCGAACATGCAAACAATGCATTGTGCGTGCTGGTGACACCAGTGAGGCCGTACATACTCCCACACGGCCCAGACGGGGCGGTTGGAACCAAGTGCGACTCAGGCCCGCGTACGGGACAGTGGGACTTGATTACTGCGGCGCGCAGACCTCCAGGAGTACCGACTGGCGCTTTCCTGAGCCCCTGCCCGGCAATAGCAAGAACCTCATCTGGCCTGGCCATGGAAGCATGACCTACAAGTCGAGAGTTCTTCCTGCGACGTGCGTGGGCGGACAGCTTTCTACTGAGCTCGAGATGACTCCCTCCACCTACCGTCGACGCACCTTGGGAAGATGAAGGAGCGGCAGCCTATTGGAAAGGTTGCCGCCACGGAATGTCCTATCAACTGTCGAAGCGGGAACCACCCAGCACTCGATCACGCTCGACGGCAAGAGATTGATATCGGAACCCAAGCCTTCCAAAGAAGTGCTCTGCGGGGAAACCCCAGGCGATCCGAATGTTTCACGTGAAACACAGCAGTGGTACTGAGCCACCATGGTATGTAACCTGACCGTCTAGCTGTACGTTCACAAGATGGATGGGCCCCTGCAGAGGACTTCCTAGGCGGAAGGCAGTCTACTCCGACAGAAGCCTTACAATCTCAAGGACGACGCCGCTGACCATACCGCCCGCAAACGCCACTTACGTTAGCGCCCAGTAGGGGACGACCATAGGGAGGCCGTTGACTCGTACACGATGCGCTCCTCGTCCCGACCATTTGGGGAAATGCGTACAGCAACTTGCAGTACGCTGCTACCGTTGCCCGCCCAGCGATGGCCCCAGAAGGACAGTTAGAAATTTTCGGCATAGAGCTCGACCCAGTCCCTGGGGACGAAACATCCGATCAAAGAAGCCGGAGTCGGAGTCGAAACCTGGCTCTGACCGGCCCTCAGTACCTTCCTGCATGAACCGCGGTTCACCGGCGAACCTAATACACCACCGTGACGAGCCCCAGACGGCCTTCGGCATTGAACATGCTGTTGCCCTTGCACGGCAGTCGACTTCGCAGTTATGGACTAGACGCCGGCGCATCGAGGGTCGCTCCAATCTGAGCGATCCCGGGAAGCCAGCAGTGGCACGCAGACCCGGAGACTGGCTCACGTTATTCACAAAGTTATCCACAGGCTTATCCACCGGCCAGTTGGCCTTCAACATATCGATTCCACAGCTCTTCATTGTGCTGATCTTCGCCACCCCGATTCATCTCCGTCTGACTACTCCGGATCTGGTGAGGGTCTCCGTGTCGCCTTCGGTTCGCGTACGCGCCAAATTCCCGCAAATCAAAGTGTTTTGGGATCATGTGACATGAAATACGCCCCTTTCCCTGCCGGAGCGTTTCACGTGAAACACGCGTCGAATCTTCCAGGACGGATCGCGGTGCACGCGTCTCTTAATTTGTGCAACTTGGAAACTTCTGGAAACAGGCACTCCTTAGCAAGGGACAGACTTATCCCCAAAGTTATCCACAGGCTTATCCACCGCCCAACTAGGTGTAGTCCCATGCATCTCGATGTCAGCTTCCGCCCGCCGCGCTATGCAGTTGACAGTGCATAATGTTTCACGTGAAACAGACAGTGTCTGCCGTTCGTCCTCGACGAGGGTCCGGCACGTCCTTTCAGGAGGCCATCCACGAAGCCGGGTGACCGGTCGGCCGAGCCAGACCTTTAAGGCTAACGGCGATTACCGAGACGGAATATCAAGGCAAACGTACAACATCAGATCTATCAGGCAGCCAATGTCAAATCCATTCAATTCCCAACAGACCAGCCGTGATGCCTCGCTCACCCACGAGGTTCGGTGGTACGTGTAATTGCCCCTGGATAATTGGGTGTGGATCGCGCACCAAGCAAGGGCTGTGGGTCGCACGACGGAACTCATCGCTGCTGAGCGCCAGGATGCCATGACGCCGTCTTCCAACGTGGCACTGCGTCTCAAGGTCGACGACGACTTGGAACAAGCCGCGTGGTCCGCATAGGCCATTGCCACTGTGTTCGAAGAATTTGGGTGTGCGAAGATCTTGGATGGGCGAAAAGCTTAGGTAGTCGATGAGCTCGGATGGACATCGTGCCGACCCTCGAGCCTCAGTGGCTACTGTGGGAAGTTCACGGACTATGGCTGGAAAGGCATCTGCGTCGAAGACCGCAAACGGGGGGAGGCTTCTCCCTGACGGAGCCTAAGACCTCTTGTCCCAGTTGTCCTTCCGGCCGCATTGAACATTGGCGTTCTCCTCAGTTCAAGGTCCGCAGAATTGGCGGTCCATCTGCGTAGTCAGTTCGCTGGGCCAATACGATAAAGGGTGGCGGCAAGGCCTCGGGCGATGTTGTGCAGGTCCCAGGGCGTTAGCAGGAGGGAATAGGGAGGTTACTTGTGGAGTGGGCGCCAGTGTCGTGATGACTTCATAGATCTACACGACAACTGGAACGCCCAGCTCGGACCCCTCGAGCGCGCTACACGAGAACGTTCAGTTTACGATGCTCGAACCGATCGAACCGATCGAACACCAGATATTGGGACAATGGTCTATCGGACTCAAGATGCCGCCACTAAACCGTTGCATCTCACGCCGCTCCATCGCTCCCATACCCGCAACCAATAAGCACCCCTAGGACGTACGTCCGGCCTTGGCATGGCCGGTCCGTTTCATAGGCCCGGATCTAGCTCCCACATCCAAAGTCCGACTGACTTCCCTTCCTGGTATGGCGCTCGTTGGAGTGATGGGGAGTACGACGCTTGATGCTCGTCGGCAGACCCTAGTGGGAGTTCGCGCTACACCATCGCGAATTACAGACTTGTAATTCAATCTTGCCTCGTCGCACTCTCCGTATCCGCCAGTTCATGCTCTGTTCCTTCGGTCCACTTGAGACAACTGGGCGTTTCACGTGAAACAATCGATGTCCCTTCCTTTCCGTCGCGAGGCTGCTACGCGCCTCGCAGTGTTTCACGTGAAACAAGGACCGACAACCACGACCAGCGGGCCATGCGGCACCCAGGCGAGCATCGGAATGACACCGTGCCACGAGAAAAGACTGCAAAAGGCCAAAGTAGTGCATTCAGTTACTCGGAGACATGAGCTCAATCTCATTCCAACGAAATCCAGACCACGGACTGTATCTACACCTCCGCGTCAGAAGCGCGACCGCTTTAGATCTTCTCCCGGTCGTGCCGGAGTGGAACACTCAACGTCCCACGCCACAGCAAATCGCTCACTTTCCTTTAGCGCGGAGCGGGCTAGTTCAAGCAACCTCCTCCCAACAAGGAGAAGTCCAGCCATACGAGTCGGAACCAGGCGTAAAACGTACCTGCAAGGCGAAGGCTGTTCGAGGGTATGTGACATCCCAGTTTCACGTGAAACATCCCTCATCATCAGGCAGTCGGGTGCTGCGGGATGCGGCGTCCTTTCAAAAGCCACTGTAAGGCAGCTTCGGTACCGGCCTGCGCTGTTATGGCGATCTGCCTCCACGCGGATTCCGACTCCAGTAGCTTGAAGGCCAAAACGAGGTTCTAAACCCTGCTGGTTCAACTTGCAGATATGCTCATGAACGGAACCCATCGAACACGGACTCCCTTCTCCGTTGCCACGCAGGAGCGATTGCGGCTCGTGCGCGGCAGACTTACCGGAGCAAGAAGAGATGTGTCCTCTTATCCACAACACCGAACGCTATAAGAGCGCACAAAAAAATGGCATTCTGAAGCCTTGGGAGTACATAGTTTCACGTGAAACCATGCACTCGGAAGGGCAGCCCGCCTACCGAAGACCTAACAACTTCGCATTGGGAAGGACAAGACGCTTCGGAACACAAAGCTCCAGGGCACAAAAATGGGGCCTGCCCACACGGCAAACCCCATTCAGTTGGTCGGGAAAACTAGTCTTCAGAGCCCGGTCCCAAAACATCCATGATGCGATTGAGATCCTCTACGCTCGCGAATTCGATGCTAACGCGGCCCTTGCGAGCACCCAACGTGATCTTCACGTTCGTATCCAAGCGGTCGGAAAGCGAGGACGCCAGGTAGTCCAGGCGCTCGTGCCTCGCGTTGGGCTTGGGAATAGCACTCTTGGCTGGCGCGGTGGGGTCTTGGTACAGAGCTACGGCTTCTTCAGTGGCCCGGACAGACATACCTTCAGCAACGATCTTCTGTGCAAGACGCTCCATGGCGGCCGCGTCAGGCAACGCCAAGAGAGCACGGGCGTGGCCGGCTGACAAGACGCTGGCTGCCACACGGCGCTGCACCAACGGCGGAAGCTTCAAAAGTCGCAGCGTATTCGATACCTGAGGACGGGAGCGACCGATGCGGTCGGCCAGTTGCTCATGGGTAGTTCCGAAGTCTTCCAGGAGCTGCTGGTAGGCGGCAGCCTCTTCCAACGGGTTCAACTGGCTACGGTGCAGGTTCTCCAGCAACGCGTCTCGAAGAAGGTCGTCGTCAGTGGTGTCACGAACGATCGCCGGGATTGTTTCCAGCCCAGCGGCCTGAACTGCACGCCAACGGCGCTCACCCATGACCAGTTCGTACGGTTCTCCACCCTTTTCGGTTGAAGTACGTACAACAATTGGCTGGAGGACACCGATTTCCTTGACGGAGTGGACCAGCTCGGCCATGTCGTCTTCATCGAAGACAGATCGAGGCTGCTTACGGTTGGGATGAATGTCCGTCACCGGTATTTCAGCGAACCTCGCTCCTGGAACCTCAACCAACTCCACCTCGGGCGGAGTAGCTGCAGTGCGAGCAGCAGGGGCGGAAGACGCCGTCGAACTCGTCCCCGCATCAGCCGTCTTCACCGAAGCAGACGAAGAGCGCTTTGTAGCTGGCTTGGACGCGGCGGGCTTCGCCTCGCCGGATGGGGATGCTTCCTTCGCAGCGCCGGTAGGAGAACCACTAGCTACGCTCGACATCCCGGAGTCGGCAGTAGCTGTGGGAGCCGTAGCATCGGGCGCTTCCAGCGGCTCTGCTGTCTTACGCGCTTCCGGAAAGAACAGGTCCACTGGGCGGGAGGGCGCAGCGCCGTTTCCCTGGGCACCCGCGGGTGAGCTAGGAATGAGAGCCCCAAGACCCCTGCCGAGGCCCCTTCGCTTTTCGCTCATTGATTCATCCCTCCGATGGAATTGCCGAGTGCGGACCCGCCCAGGCTGTTGCAGTGTTTCAAGAATTCTAGCGTTCAGCGATTTCGGCAGCGGCTTCCATGTAGGACAACGCGCCGCTCGATGAAGGATCATAGGTCATGACAGTCTGTTGGTAGCTCGGCGCTTCAGAGATACGTACCGAGCGGGGGACCACGGCGCTCAGAACCTGCTCGGGGAAATGTTGGCGGACCTCAGACGCAACCTGTGCCGCGAGGTTGGTTCGGCCGTCATACATGGTCAGGAGAATAGTCGAAACCACCAGGTCAGCGTTGAGGTGCTTCTGGATCATCTCAATATTCTTCAGGAGTTGGCTCAAGCCCTCCAGGGCGTAGTACTCGCACTGGATGGGAATGAGAACTTCGCTGGCGGCGCAGAATGCATTGACAGTCAACAGACCCAGGCTGGGTGGGCAGTCGATAAAGATGAAGTCCAAACGTCCCTCACCGTTTTTCTCCCGCTCTTTTGAGTAGACGTCTATGGCGCGGCGAAGCCTCTGTTCACGAGCCACCAATGAAACCAACTCGATTTCCGCGCCGGCCAGGTGGATCGTCGCTGGGGCGCAGATGAGGTTGGGAATGTCAGGGCACGGAGCCACTACATCTTTCAGCGGAAGGTCGTTGATCAGGACGTCGTAGATGCTGTCCACATCTGCGTGATGCTCAATGCCCAGGGCTGTAGAGGCATTTCCCTGGGGATCAATGTCAATGACCAGGACGTTGAGTCCTGCAGACGCCAGAGCAGCGGCAATGTTGACGGTGGTAGTCGTCTTGCCAACGCCACCCTTCTGATTGGAGACCGTGAAAATCCGGGTCCGGTCAGGTTTAGGGAGTTCACGTCCAATCAGCCGCTCGCGTCGGCGTGTTTCGTTGGCCAGTTGGCGAGCGATAGGGCTCGAATCATCGATGGAGTCCATCACGTTGTGAACCTCATCCGTCAGCGTTTCACGTGAAACGGCAGCATTATCAACTGAATTCGTTCGCACAATGGCGGATTGAAGTGACGCCGAGGGTGTGGCCATGGCCCGCGCGGACCCCAGGGACATAAAGGGGGGGATCCGTTGCGTGGAGGTTTCGCTACTGCCCACTGGTCACACTCTCACTCTCATTCGGCGCTTGCTGCCGTTCTCTAGCCTAACTGCTCAGCCGCCGACACGCGGGAAACCGGGCGGTGACTAACCCGTCTTTCCGGGCTTGTTGACGATGATCCTCACCACGGTGGTGGGTTCCTCCAAAAGCTCCTGTCCACAAACCACAACGGACGTTTCCACGCCGCCAAGTTTACGGATGACCTTCTTGGCCTTCTCAATTTCTTCGGCAGCGCTGCGACCCTTGATCGCGACAACCTCCCCCTTGCCATTCAGCAGGGGGATAGTAAGCCCAGCCAGGTTGGAAAGAGCGGAAACTGCCCGTGCCGTAACGACGTCCGCATCCACCAATCCCACAGCCAGTTCAGCGCGGGTTCGCATGATTGTCACATTGTCCAGGCCGAGGTCGTCCACGACTTCCTGAAGCCAGATGACTCGACGCTCCAGAGGTTCAATCAGGGTCAGTTCAAGGTCTGGGCGGGCAATTGCAAGGCACAGGCCAGGAAGCCCGGCACCGGATCCGACGTCTGCCACGTGGCTGTCCATGGCAATGGCTGACTCGATGACTGCACAGTTCAGGACGTGGCGGCTCCACAAGCGCGGGATCTCACGAGGACCGATCAGCCCACGTTCAGTTCCGGACGTGGCCAGATGTTCTACATAGCGCTTGGCGAGATCCAGGCGATCCCCAAAGATCTTCTCTGCTGCCTGCAGTTCAGTTGCCGTAATTTCAACCATGAGCCGCTAGTCAGCCGAGACCACGATGTGGCGGCCAGCGCCCTCGCCCTCGGATTCGGAGACGAATCCGAGATTAGCGACAGCATCGTGAACTATCTTGCGCTCATAGGCGCTCATTGGCTCCAGTGCAACGGTCCCGCCGGATTCCTTGACCTTGGCAACGGCGTCCTCGGCGATCTGCTGAAGTACCCCGGCACGTTCCTTGCGGTAACCGTTGATGTCCAATACCAAGCGGGACCGGCTTTCAGTCGCCGAAAGGACGGACAGACGAGTCAGTTCCTGCAGGGCTTCGAGGACTTCGCCGTCCCGACCTACCAGGCTGTCCAGGGCAGTGGACTCTTCGTCAGTTCCGATGGAGATGTAGGTACGGCCGTTCCGGACCTCAATGTCAATGTCGCCATCAATGTCAGCGATATCAAGAAGTTCCTCGAGGTAGTCGGCAGCAATGTCGCCTTCCTCTTCGAGGCGGCTGGCCGTCTTGGACAACGACTCTTCCTGCGTGTCGTCCTGCTCCTCAGTCTCGGCGGCAGTTACATCTTCAGTGCTCTCAGCAGACATTACTTCTTCTTCCTGTTCTTACGTTGTGGCTGGACGCGCTGAGCCCTGATTTCGGCCGCAGCGGCAGCCGCGGCAGCCTCGGCGTCGTCGTCGTCCTTCTTCTTGCCACCCAGCAGCGGCGGCAGGCCCTTCGCGGCGCGGCGCTCTTCCAGTGCCCTGGCGGCAGGCGAGCCCGGAGTGGGCATGCGGCGGATAACGAAGAATTGCTGACCCATGGTCCAGAGGTTGGTGGTGGTCCAGTAGATCAGGACACCGATGGGGAAGTTGATACCACCGATACCGAACACGAGCGGCAGGATGTAGAGCATCATCTTCTGCTGGCGCATGAACGGGCTGGCCAATGCTTCTTCGGACATGTTCTTGGCCATGATCTGCTTCTGCGTGATGAACTGCGAGGCTGTCATGGCGAGGATCATGATGATGGAGAGGGTCCAGACGGCAACTTCCGTACCAGGTACCCCACCGTGGAGCAACGATGCAGACAGCGGCGCACCAAAGATGCTCGACTGATCGAACTCGATGACCTGTTCGTGGCTCAGCGCCCCAATGCCCTCGCCCGCATTCTTGGCGGTCGAGATACCAGACAGCACCTGGAACAGGGCGAAGAAGAACGGCATCTGGATCAGCATGGGCAAACATGCGGAGAACGGGTTGGTGCCATGCTTCTTGTACAGGGCCATCTGCTCCTGCGCCATAGCCTGGCGGGAGAGCTGATCGGTCTTGCCCTTGTATTTGGTCTGCAGCTTCTTCAAGTCGGGCTGCAGCAGCTGCATGCCGCGCTGCGCCTTGATCTGCTTGACGAAGACGGGAATCAGGGCGGCACGGATCACCAGCACGAGCCCGATGATGGAGAGGGTCCACGTCCAGCCGTTGGCGGCGGGCATGCCAAGGAAGCTCAACCCGTCATGGAAGCCAACCATGATGACTGACACCAGCCACTTGAACGGAAACATGATCGTTCCAAAGAAGTCCATACGATATCCCTATTCGTTAGGCCGCAGTGCGGCCTTCTTCATCAGCCTGAACAACCAGGAACTGGTCCGGGTTGTTCAGTACAACAATTGTGGGCGTCTGGCCATCGGGCCAATGACGATGGCCGGCGGGGACATGGTCCACTCCACCGGCATTCCAAGGATGGCATTTGGCGAGCCTCTTGGCTGCGAGCCAGCTACCCTTTACGGCGCCGTGCACCGTCACCGCTTCCAGGGCATATGCCGAGCAGGACGGAAAGAACCGGCAAACCTGGCCGTACAGGGGCGAGATGACCTTGCGGTATGTCTTCAGCAGGAGAATCAGGATATTTCGGGGCAGGTCCCACATGAACTTGCCAACCGCTGCCAACAGGCTCCCATGGGGAATCTTGCCAGCGGGGTCGCCAAAACCAGAGGGGTCAACTGAGGAAGGAACGACGGCGGTGCTTATGTCATGCACGCGGTGTCCCTTCCCTTGTGGTGCCGTTGTGGTCTGGCGAAGCGCTGCGTGGAACGGATCCACCCAGTCGCTTCGTCGTCACTGCCAATGCGGCGTTGTAGTCCGAGAGCAGTTGCTCCCAGCTGGCAGATGCAGCTGCGGGCAACGCCCGGACCACGACCGCCAGGCCCGTTCCATGCGTGTGCAAGGACAGTGCGCCTGCTTCTCTCAGTCTCCTCTTAACGAGGTTCCTGGTCACGGCGTTCCCGACGGCTTTGGAGACAATGAAGCCGATTCGACTCGGCTCCGCGGCCCCGATAGGGGCCGTATATAACACTAAGTTCCGGCGTCCATTGCGGACGCCGGAACGTACAGTTGTTGAAAAGTCGGTAGACGTCCGCAGACGGTTAGGGGTGGCTAGCACCGTCGAACCCGCAAAAAGTCCCTTACCGACAAGTCAGTTATTTACGCCGACAGTTCGACGCGGCCCTTGCCGCGACGTGCAGCCAGGATGGCGCGGCCGGCACGGGTGCGCATACGAAGGCGGAAGCCGTGCTTCTTGGCCCGACGGCGGTTATTCGGCTGAAAAGTCCGCTTGCTCACGTTAGTTACTCCAGTGGATCAAAGGTGCGCCCACCCGATCAAAAGGGGAAGAACTGGCCGACGCTAAGTTTTGTATGTGCCTGCCGCCGTTGCCTGCCGCACGATAAACGTACGTCGATGCAACTGATCACAAAAGCGGACACAAAGGACTTCACAACGTTAGGGCAAAAAGGCACCCCCAGTCAAACCGGGAGCCATTCCTGCAGCTATCCACAGCTGTGCCAAAGGATGCTGCACAGCCTGTGGATGAAGTGGCTCACAAGGCCGAAATCAGAACCACAACGGTGTAATTATCCACAAGCAACTTCCCAGCTATCTTCTAGCGATTCCATCCCCTAGAGTGGCTCAGTAGCCCATTGTCCACCCGCTGTGCATAACTCTGTGGATTAACCCCGGAAACATCGCCAGTCGGAGACACTTCGGCTGCCAGCGACGCCGGCAAGCAAGTATTTAGGAACTGATTGATGACAGTAGACGAAGCCAACCACGCCAATACTGTCGGAAGTTCCTGGCGCAGGGTGCTGAGCCTTCTGGAGCAGGACGACCGGGTCACACCCCGCCAGCGCGGTTTCGTCATCCTCGCCCAGGCCCAAGGCCTCATCGGCTCGACGCTTCTGGTAGCCGTTCCCAACGAGCTCACCCGCGAGGTCCTGCAGACGCAGGTCAAGGACGCCCTGGACGACGCCCTTCGCAGCGTTTTTTCGGATGACATCCGTTGCGCGATCGACGTCGACACCGATCTGGTGCCCATCCACGAAGAGCCGGAACCCGCCGTCGAACTTTCCGCGATGCCGGATCTTGCCGCGGAGCCGAAGCCCCAGCCGACACCGCCGAGTACCTCGCATGAATTCGGCCGGCTGAACCCGAAGTACATCTTCGACACTTTCGTGATCGGTTCCTCGAACCGCTTTGCCCACGCGGCCGCTGTTGCCGTAGCCGAGGCCCCTGCCAAGGCATACAACCCGCTGTTCATCTACGGCGACTCCGGGCTCGGCAAGACGCACCTTCTTCACGCGATCGGCCATTATGCCCGCCGCCTCTACAGCGGAATCCGCGTACGTTACGTCAACTCCGAAGAGTTCACTAACGACTTCATCAACTCGATCCGCGATGACGAAGGCACCAGCTTCAAGACCACGTATCGAAACGTGGATGTGCTGCTGATCGACGACATCCAGTTCCTGGCGGGCAAAGACCGGACCCAGGAGGAGTTCTTCCACACGTTCAACGCCCTGCATAACGCCAACAAGCAGGTGGTCATTACCTCCGACCAACCTCCCAAGATGCTGGCGGGCTTCGAAGACCGGATGACCTCCCGTTTCGAGTGGGGCCTGCTGACGGATATCCAGCCGCCTGAACTGGAAACCCGTATTGCCATCCTCCGCAAGAAGGGCCTCAGCGAGGGATTGTCGGCACCGGACGACGCCCTGGAGTACATCGCTTCCAAGATCTCCAGCAACATCCGGGAACTTGAAGGTGCCCTGATCCGCGTTACTGCTTTTGCCAGCCTGAACCGACAGCCGGTGGATGTGGCCCTCGCCGAGATGGTCCTCAAGGACCTCATCACCGACGACGGCGCCCAAGAGATCACAGCGAAGCAGATCCTGGACCAGACCGCTGACTACTTCAAGCTCAGCATGGAAGAGCTTTGCAGCAAGTCTCGTACGCGAACCCTCGTCACTGCGCGACAGATCGCCATGTACCTCTGCCGTGAGCTCACCGACATGTCCTTGCCGAAGATCGGACAGGAGCTTGGCGGACGCGACCACACCACGGTCATCCACGCCGACCGCAAGATCCGTGAGCTGATGGCCGAGCGCCGTGTGATTTACAACCAGGTCACGGAGCTCACAAACCGCATCAAGCAGCAGCAGCGGGACTCCTGAATCCACATCCTGCCGCGCACTACATACCTTATTAACAGGTGCATGTGGATAACCCTGTGGATACTTAAGGGGACAAGCGCGGTTAATGGGCTTAAAACCCTTAAGGCATCTGTGGATCGTCAAAAACCGGGTTGGGAGTTGTCCCCATCCACACCCTGTTTAAAACCCAGTTAACGCACAATCCGTGAACAGGGCTTAACCGCGAAACGACGCGGCGAGGTCGGGTTATCCACAGTTTCCACAGCAGTTATTAACACTACGAATCCCAAAAAATTGAAATCCCTCAAATAACAATCTCGTTCTGCGCCCCATCGGCCTGCCACCGACAGACCGATCAACCAGATCATCGGCCAGCCTGCGGCTGTCCACATACGAGGGGTGAGTGCTGCCGGGGATGGGTTAATCGCGGATCTTCCGGCTAAGCTGTCAGCAGCGCTCCCATCCTTGGGTCTGTTTGTAGTTCGCTTGAGTGCGGACCATGCAGGTTCCGGTACCGGACAGCAAAGGTTTGGTGGGTTCCAAGCAGGAATCCGCAGCTACTACTTGGCAGCAGCAATGAAAGGCGGCACCCTTCCGTGAAGTTCAGAGTCGACCGCGACGTCCTGGCAGAAGCCGTTACGTGGACCGCGCGGTCGTTGTCTCCGCGGCCGCCCGTCCCTGTGCTTTCCGGCCTCCTCCTCAAAGCCGAGGCTGGAACGGTAAGCCTCTCGAGCTTTGATTACGAGACATCAGCCCGCCTGGAGATCCCCGCGGATATCGCCACGGAAGGCACCATTCTGGTGTCCGGGCGTCTCTTGGCAGACATTTGTCGCAGCCTGCCTTCAGCTCCTGTGGAAGTTGAAACTGACGGGAGCAAAGTCACCCTCACCTGCCGCCGCAGCAGTTTCCACCTGGCTACGATGCCTGAGGCCGAGTACCCGGCTCTTCCGGCGTTGCCAGCCATCAGTGGCACTTTGCCAGGTGACGCCTTCGCACAGGCTGTTTCCCAGGTGATCATCGCTGCCAGCAAGGACGACACCCTGCCGATCCTTACCGGCGTGCGCATGGAAATTGAGGATGACATGATCACCCTCCTCGCTACGGACCGATACCGCCTCGCGATGCGCGAAGTCCCCTGGAAGCCCGTCACTCCGGGCATTTCCACCAGCGCCCTGGTCAAATCCAAGACGCTGAACGAGGTGGCAAAGACCCTCGGTGGCAGTGGTGACATCAACCTTGCCCTCGCTGACGACGACAGCCGCCTGATCGGCTTCGAAAGCGGAGGCCGCACCACCACGTCCTTGCTGGTGGATGGCGACTACCCCAAGATCCGCTCGCTCTTCCCTGACTCCACCCCGATCCACGCAACGGTCCAAACACAGGAACTCGTTGAAGCTGTTCGTCGTGTGTCTCTCGTGGCTGAACGCAACACACCGGTCCGCCTGGCCTTCAGCCAGGGTCTGCTGAACCTCGACGCCGGTACCGGTGAAGATGCCCAGGCGTCCGAGGAACTGGAAGCCCAGCTATCAGGCGAGGACATCACTGTCGCCTTCAATCCGCACTACCTGGTTGAAGGCCTGAGCGTCATCGAGACGAAGTACGTTCGTTTCTCCTTTACCACCGCTCCCAAGCCGGCCATGATCACGGCCCAGGCTGAAGCTGATGGCGAAGACCAGGACGATTACCGCTACCTCGTGATGCCGGTTCGCCTGCCAAACTAGCGATCAGCCACGTATCCACCAGCGCAGAAAAGAGTTCACCCCGTGCACATCGGACTGATCGGCCTCGGAAAAATGGGTTTCAACATGCGGGAACGCATGCGGAACGGCGGTATTGAAGTAACCGGGTTTGACCGGAATCCCGATGTCACGGACGTCGCTTCCGTGGACGAACTCATCGCTGCCCTGCCCTCCCCGAAGCTCGTATGGGTCATGGTTCCATCGGGCGGGATCACAGATGCGGTCATCACCGAACTTGGCGAAAAGCTCAACCCTGGTGATTTGGTGATCGACGGCGGCAACTCACGTTTCACGGAGGACCAGAAGCACGCTGCTGCACTTGCAGAGAAAGGCATCCGCTTCGCGGACTGCGGTGTATCCGGTGGCGTATGGGGATTGCAGAACGGTTATGGCCTGATGGCTGGAGGCGCTGACGAAGACATCGAGCTGGCGTTGCCCGTCTTCGATGCCCTGCGCCCCGAAGGGGAACGAGCAGATAGCTTCGTCCACGTCGGCGGAGTCGGCGCCGGCCATTACGCCAAAATGGTGCATAACGGTATCGAGTATGGGCTCATGCAGGCCTATGCCGAGGGTTACGAATTACTGGCAGCCAAGGACATCGTGAAGGACCTTCCCGGAACCTTCCGCGCCTGGCAAAAAGGAACGGTCGTGCGCTCCTGGCTGCTTGATCTTATGGTCAAAGCACTCGACGAAGATCCGGGCCTGGCCTCGATCGACGACTACGTGGAAGACTCCGGCGAAGGCCGATGGACTGTGGAAGAGGCAATTGCCAACGCTGTCCCGGCGCCGGCAATCACCGCAGCACTTTTCGCGCGGTTCGCTTCGCGCGAAGACAACTCTCCGGCCATGAAGATGGTTTCAGCGTTGCGCCACCAGTTCGGCGGACACGCCACACGTCCGTCCAACTAGGCCGCGGGAGTCCAGCAGACGGCGTGTATCTTGAACATCTTTCGCTGACCGATTTCCGCAGCTACGCCCAGGTTGACCTGAAGCTTGGCCCCGGGGTCACTGTCCTGGTGGGTTCGAACGGGATCGGTAAGACCAACCTCATGGAAGCCATCGGATATTTGGCAACCCTGAGCTCGCACCGCGTCAGCACCGATGCTCCACTCCTTCGCTTCGGCGCGGAACGCGCAATGATCAGGGCCAAGCTGATCCGCGGCGAGCAGTCCACGGTTATTGAGGTGGAAATTAATGCAGGTCGGGCAAACCGCGGCCGGATTAATCGAGGAAACCCAGTCCGCGCAAGGGACATCCTGGGCATCTGCCAGACCGTCCTGTTTGCACCTGAGGATTTGGCGCTGGTCAAGGGCGATCCTTCCAACCGCAGGCGCTTCCTTGATGAGCTCCTGGTCAGCTTGATTCCCCGCCATGCTGCTACCCGCAGCGACTACGACAGAGTGTTGAAGCAACGCAACGCCCTGCTGAAATCCGCGCGGACCGGAAAATTTACCGCAGGCCATGAGGCAACGCTGGATGTTTGGGACCAGCATATGGCCCGCGCTGGTGCCGAACTCCTGCATGCGCGGCTGGAACTTGTGGAACGGCTCCGCCCGCACCTGAACAGTGCTTACGCGCAGCTCACTGACGGTTCAAAAGATGCCGGCGCGGTGTACCGCTCAACCATCCAGGGCGTACTGGACGACGACGGCGGTCCGGCCGATCGCCCAACGGAACCTTCGGCGTCGGGCGAGGACCTCAGGCTGTTGTCGGTGGACGAACTCACCGAGCGCTACGTCCATGCTTTCGCCGCATCCCGCAAGAAGGAACTCGAGCGGGGCATCTCCCTGGTGGGCCCGCACCGGGACGAATTGGAGCTCGTGCTCGGCCAAGCACCTGCCAAGGGCTACGCTTCGCACGGTGAAACGTGGTCAATGTGCTTGTCGCTGCGCCTCGCTTCCTACTACGTCATGCTCGATGATGCCCGCACCGGAGGCACTGCGCCGATCCTCATTCTTGACGATGTCTTTGCCGAACTCGATGTCCAGCGCAGGCGTAAACTGGCAGCAATAGTGGCCGGCGCCGAACAGGTACTGGTCACGGCCGCCGTCGACGCCGATA
Organism: Paenarthrobacter sp. 10L420; assembly: GCF_056395385.1. Lineage (NCBI taxonomy): Bacteria > Bacillati > Actinomycetota > Actinomycetes > Micrococcales > Micrococcaceae > Paenarthrobacter > Paenarthrobacter sp. 10L420. The sequence goes on from NZ_JBFTJK010000003.1 coordinate 214,883, forward strand.
TTCCCGAGGAGCTGGCCGGGCGGCGTATAACCGTTGTTCCGGGAGGCATCGATGGCGAAGGATAGCCCCGACGGACTTCAACCCGGCCGCGATCCGGACGAAATCGATGCTGCCCAAGCCGCGCTGAACCGTATGCGGGAAGCCGCAGCAGCCAGAGGCGAAGTCAGGCAGCGCGCTCCCCGTCCCGGATCCGCGCCTAAACGCAAGGGCCTTCGCGACACCAGGGGTTTTACCCAGTTCCATGGGACCGGACGTGACCCGTTGGGCCTGGGGAAAGTCGTCGGCCGGTTGGTGGCGGAACGTGGGTGGACATCGCCCGTGGCCGTTGGCTCGGTCATGGCCGAATGGGAAACGTTGGTGGGCGCGGACATTTCTGCACACTGCACGCCGGAGAGCTTTACTGACACCACACTTCATGTCCGTTGCGACTCCACGGCATGGGCAACTCAACTGCGATTGCTGAGTACAAGCCTGCTTGAGATGTTCCGGAATGAACTCGGGGAAGGTGTGGTGACCAGCATCCACGTACTCGGTCCGTCTGCGCCAAGTTGGCGCAAGGGTGGGCGCAGCGTCAACGGTCGGGGACCCCGGGACACGTACGGCTGAACGGCGTGCAGGGCGTTTCAACGCCCCCGAGTCGTATGGGCCCCCATCAGGACCACCGTAGGGCCGTTTCAGATAGGCCCAGTGGCCTCCCATAGGCATATTCAGCTCTCGGCTGCCCCCGTATTTGCAAGGATTCGCGCATTTCCACGATAGAATTGGCGTAGATCACTGAGCGCCGGTGAAACGTCGTCGGGGTCCTGGAAGCACTTTCATGGCTTCCAGGACCCCCTTCGTCGGAGTAAACGGCGCAATCAGTCACGTGCTCGTTGAAGGCCTCGGTTTGCCGCGGCCTTCAAGGGGAACGGCCGTCATCGAATACAGAGGAGTCGAAAGCGCCTGTGGCTAACGACAATGCAGAGACCTTGGCAGTAGAGCCCGAAGAGGACACTGTTCCCAAGCCTGACACGCCCGCGGAAACCCCCCGGGAGTACGGTGCCAGCGACATCACTGTCCTGGAGGGCCTTGAAGCGGTACGTAAGCGTCCCGGTATGTACATCGGTTCCACCGGTCCGCGCGGTTTGCACCACTTGGTCTATGAAGTGGTGGATAACTCTGTCGATGAAGCTCTGGCCGGATTCTGCACCCATATTGAAGTCACGCTCCGTGCCGACGGCGGCGTCCAGGTTGTTGACGACGGCCGCGGCATCCCCGTTGACATCCACCCCACCGAGGGCAAGCCCACCGTCGAAGTCGTGATGACCATCCTGCACGCCGGCGGTAAGTTTGGCGGCGGCGGTTACGCGGTTTCCGGTGGTCTTCACGGCGTGGGTATCTCCGTGGTGAATGCGCTGTCCCGCCGCGTGAATACTGAAGTCCGGCGGCAGGGTCACGTATGGCGTATGTCATTCGCCGACGGCGGCAAGCCCCAGGGCGGACTCGTCAAGGGAGAAGAGACGGACCAAACAGGGACTACACAGACGTTCTATCCTGACGGCACCATCTTCGAGAGCACCGAATTCGACTTCGAGACGCTTCGCGCGCGCTTCCAGCAGATGGCCTTCCTCAACAAGGGCCTGCGAATCACCCTGACTGACGAACGTCCCGCCGCCCGGGAGGGTGAAGATGATCTTGATCTCGATGCCGTCGCTACCGAAGGCGAAGTTGCTGCCGAGCACCGCACGGTCGTCTACCAGTACCCGGACGGCCTGCTGGACTACGTCAAGCACCTGAACTCGAGCAAGAAGGTGGAGATCGTCCATGAGGACGTCATCGCTTTCGAAACTGAAGACACTGAGCGGCACATCGCCGTCGAGGTCGCCATGCAGTGGACAACCGCGTACTCCGAAAGCGTCCACACGTACGCGAACACCATCAACACCCATGAGGGTGGAACCCACGAAGAAGGCTTCCGCGCTGCGATGACCTCGCTGATCAACCGCTACGCGCGGGAGAAGAGCATCATCAAGGAAAAAGAGGACAACCTTACCGGTGATGACATCCGTGAAGGTCTGACGGCCGTCATTTCGGTCAAGCTTTCCGAGCCGCAGTTTGAAGGCCAGACCAAGACCAAGCTGGGCAACTCAGAGGTCAAGGGCTTCGTCCAGCGGGTTGTCACGGACCAGCTCGGCGACTGGTTGGAGCGTAACCCCGGTCCCGCCCGCGACGTCATCCGGAAGGCCATTTCCGCTGCCCAGGCACGCATGGCTGCCCGCAAGGCTCGTGACAATGCCCGGCGCAAGAGCCCGCTGGAATCCTTCGGCATGCCCGGCAAGTTGTCCGACTGCTCCTCCAAGGATCCTTCGCGTTGTGAGGTCTACCTGGTGGAGGGTGATTCCGCAGGTGGTTCGGCCAAGCGGGGACGCAACCCGGAAACTCAGGCGATCCTGCCGTTGCGAGGCAAGATCCTCAACGTTGAACGCGCACGCCTGGACAAGGCGCTCGGTAATACCGAAGTCCAGTCCATGATTACAGCCTTCGGCACCGGCATTGGCGAAGACTTCGACATCGCCAAGCTGCGCTATCACAAGATTGTTCTGATGGCAGACGCCGATGTTGACGGCCAGCACATCACCACGCTGTTGATGACGCTGCTGTTCCGCTACATGCGCCCGCTGATCGAGAACGGCTACGTCTACCTTGCGCAACCGCCGCTGTACCGTATCAAGTGGTCCAACGCCGCCCATGACTATGTCTACAGCGATCGCGAACGCGACGACACCATCCGTAAGGGTGCGGCCATGAACAAGCGCCTTCCCAAGGACAACGGAATCCAGCGTTACAAGGGTCTTGGTGAAATGGACTACACCGAGTTGTGGGATACCACCATGGATCCGGATCGCCGCACTCTCTTGCAGGTCACTATGGACGATGCCCTGGCTGCCGATCAGACCTTCTCGGTACTGATGGGCGAGGACGTCGAATCGCGCCGTAACTTCATCCAGCAGAACGCCAAGGACGTCAGGTTCCTGGACATCTAGTGCCTCACAAGGCTGTAGATATTCCAGAGCTGACATATACCTGAAACGGAAAACTTAGATTATGAGTGACGAAACTCCCGAAGTCCCGGCGGAACCCAGCGTCGACGACCTCATCCTTGAAGGCGATGTTCTGACTGACCGCGTGGAGCAGGTGGACCTGCAGACTGAAATGCAGCGCTCCTACCTGGACTACGCCATGGCCGTTATCGTAGGACGCGCCCTCCCGGACGTCCGCGACGGCCTCAAGCCGGTGCACCGCCGCGTTTTGTACGCGATGTTCGACGGCGGCTACCGTCCTGACCGCTCTTTCAACAAGTGCGCCCGCGTTGTGGGTGATGTCATGGGTACCTATCACCCTCATGGTGATATGGCGATCTACGACGCCCTGGTTCGCTTGATCCAGGACTGGACCATGCGCTACCCGCTGGCGCTGGGCCAAGGCAACTTCGGTTCCCCCGGCAACGACGGCGCCGCTGCTCCCCGTTATACCGAAACCAAGATGGCCCAACTGGCCATGGAAATGGTCCGCGACATCGACGAAGAAACCGTCGATTTCCAGGACAACTACGACGGCAAGAACCAGGAACCTACCATCCTGCCGGCGCGTTTCCCGAACCTCCTGGTGAATGGTTCCTCCGGTATCGCCGTGGGTATGGCCACCAACATTCCGCCGCACAACCTGCGCGAGGTTGCAGAGGGCGTGCAGTGGGCCCTGGACAACCCCACGGCTTCACGGGAGGAACTCCTCGAAGCGCTTCTGCTGCGGATCAAGGGACCGGACTTCCCCACGGGTGCCACCATTCTGGGCCACAAGGGCATCGAGGACGCCTACCGCACCGGTCGCGGCTCCATCACCATGCGCGCAGTGGTCAACGTGGAAGAACTACAGGGCCGCACCTGCCTGGTGGTCACCGAACTGCCTTATCAGGCAAACCCGGACAACCTGGCCATCAAGATCGCCGAACTGGTCAAGGATGGCAAGATCCAAGGCATCGCGGACCTCCGCGATGAAACCTCGGGCCGTACTGGCCAGCGCCTCGTGATCGTGCTGAAGCGCGATGCTGTGGCCAAGGTCGTCCTGAACAACCTGTACAAGCACACCCAGCTTCAGGACAACTTCTCAGCGAACATGCTGGCAATCGTCGACGGCGTTCCCCGCACCTTGAGCCTGGACGCCTTTATCCGGCACTGGGTGAACCACCAGATGGATGTCATCGCCCGCCGGACCCGTTACCGCTTGCGCAAGGCTGAGGAAGAAGCGCACATCCTGCGTGCACTCCTGAAGGCACTGGACATGCTGGATGAGGTTATCGCTCTTATTCGTGCATCCAACACCACGGAGGCGGCCCGCGAGGGACTCATGGAGCTCCTGGAGATCGATGAGCTCCAAGCCCGCGCCATCCTGGACATGCAGCTGCGCCGTTTGGCTGCCTTGGAACGCCAGAAGATCCAGGACCGTCACTCCGAACTCGAAGCCATGATCGAGGAGTACAACGCGATTTTGGCTTCGGAAGAGCGTCAGCGCCAGATCATCAGCGAGGAACTTGCTGAGATCGTTGCAAAGCATGGCGATGACCGCCGCACGCACATTCTCATGGGCTTCGATGGGGACATGTCCATGGAGGACCTGATCCCTGAAGAGGAAATGGTCGTCACCATTACCCGCGGTGGTTACGTCAAGCGCACACGCAGCGACAACTACCGCTCCCAGCAGCGTGGCGGAAAGGGCATCAAGGGTGCACAGTTGCGCGGCGACGACGTCGTGGAGCACTTCTTTGTGACCACCACGCACCACTGGCTGTTGTTCTTCACCAACCTGGGCCGCGTGTACCGTGCCAAGGCTTACGAACTCGCAGAAGCCGGACGCGACGCCAAGGGCCAGCACGTGGCAAACCTGTTGGCATTCCAGCCAGACGAACACATCGCACAGGTGCTGGATCTCCGCGATTACCAGCAGGCTCCCTATCTGGTGCTTGCAACCAAGAATGGTTTGGTCAAGAAGACCAGGCTTGAGGACTATGACACCAACCGCACGGCCGGTGTCATCGCCATCAACCTGCGCGATGGTGACGAGCTCGTCTCTGCACAGTTGGTCAGTGAAACTGATGACCTCCTGCTGGTGTCACGCAAGGGCCAGTCCATCCGGTTCACCGCCACGGACGATGCACTTCGTCCCATGGGCCGGGCAACATCCGGTGTGACGGGTATGAAGTTCCGTGAAGATGACGAACTGCTGGCCGCAGATGTGGTCCAGGACGGCTCGTTCGTTTTCATCGTGACCGAGGGCGGCTACGCGAAGCGGACCGCCGTGGATGAGTACCGCCTGCAGGGCCGTGGCGGCCTTGGCATCAAGGTGGCGAAGCTCGCGGAGGATCGTGGTGACCTTGTCGGCGCCTTGATTGTGCAGGAAGAAGATGAAGTCCTGGTGGTCATGGAGGGCGGCAAGGTGGTTCGCTCTGCCGTCAGTGGCGTCCCGGCAAAGGGCCGTGACACCATGGGCGTCATCTTTGCGAAGCCGGACAAGAATGACCGCATTATTGAGGTCGCCCGCAACAGCGAACGCGGTTTGGAAGGCGAAGAGTCCGAGGACGGACAGGACGATGACGTAACGTTGGCTGCAGAAGACGGAGCCACTGAGGCGACCGTCACGTCAGAAACGGAAAACGACGCGGACCCGGATACAGAAACGGGCGCGGAGCTGAACGAAGACAACACCGGAGGTAACGAGTGAGTAATTCCGACTCATATCCCAAGCCGAGCACAGGTGTCCCCGGCGGACTCCGGCAGCCCTCGGGCAGCACGCAGGCAGGAGCGCCTGCAAGGCCCCAGCAACGCCCGGGAGCCGGTGCCGGAGCTCCTGGACAACGCCCGGCCTCGCCTGGACAGCGCCCCGCCTCAGCCGGGCAACGTCCTGCTGGAGCTCCCGGCCAACGGCCCGCACAACCCGGGCAGCGTCCGACTGGTGCGCCCGGTCAGCGCCCCGCGCAGGGTGGGCCCGGACTTGTAAAGCCGGCTCCCAAGGCCAAGGTGCGCCGTGCACGCCTCCTTGTCAGCAAGGTTGACCCGTGGTCGGTACTGAAGATGGCGTTCCTGCTGTCCGTGGCGCTGGGCATCGTCACGGTTGTCGCCGCGATCGTGCTGTGGACTGTGTTGGATCTCACAGGTATCTTCAACCAGGTGGACAGCCTGCTGGGAACCTTGGCCGGTTCCGAAGGCAGTGGTTTCGAGTTGAAGAAGATTGCTTCGCTCGGTCAGGTGGCCTCCTTCGCCACGATTATTGCCGTGGTGAACGTAGTTCTGCTGACCGCCCTGTCGATGCTCTCTGCCGTGCTCTATAACATTTCGGCAACGTTGGTTGGCGGCATCGGCGTCACCCTGACGGACGACTAGCAAAAAACCGTGGATTTACGCCGAAAACGGTGAGATTCAGCGGTCAGAATGCCTCGATTTGAGATCGGGCCGGGATGTGCTGTACAGTCATATCTCGGCCCGATGAGGCATCGGGGCGTATAGCTCAGGCGGTTAGAGCGCTTCGCTGATAACGAAGAGGTCCCAGGTTCAAGTCCTGGTACGCCCACGGAACCTAACAGGTTCAGGTAACACTGAACCGGAATGAGGTGCTTGTGAAGAAGTTGCTGGTAGTAGTCGCAGCGGCGGTCGCAGGTGTCCTGGTCTATAAAAAGGCGCAGGAATCCGAAGCCCGGAAGGATCTCTGGAGCAAGTCAACCGACAAGGTCGACTAGCCGCGGAGCCCGGTCTGGAACTGGCAAAAGCCAGTCCTGACATGGGGTATGATTGACGGGTTGCTTCTTATGGGGGCATGGCGCAATTGGTAGCGCACCTGCTTTGCAAGCAGGGGGTTCGGGGTTCGAGTCCCCGTGCCTCCACCATAAGAAAAGTCCCGGTCAGAAATGACCGGGACTTTTTGCATTTAACCCATTCACACAGCTGGGGCTCCCAACTGAGTCGCAGCCGAGCGCGTTTTGACGGCTCAAAACGCGCTCAGCTGCGACCTAGTTGGGCGGGACTGTCTTCAGAGCCCGTTCCAGGAAAGCCTTCAGTTCGCTATCCCCCAGCACAGGAGTCACCACCCCGAGCTCCAGTGTCGGCTGCGTTTTGGCATCGGCGGCCGCCAACGCGGCCTGGACATTCCGGCGGGCTTCAGCCACGGCCGAGGAATCCCCGCGCTTAGCGGCCTCGAGCATGATCAGGGCCTCTTCCACTCCTCGTCCGTAATTGGCCGCCGCGGTTGCCCAATGCGTGGCGTCCGCTGCGAACCCCGGCACTGCCATCTTGGGTAACAGTTCCGGCAACCTCTGCAGCAGCTCAGCTCGGGCCTTCAAGTCGCCTGAAGGCGACCTTCCGGCGTCGTAATTCGACCAGAACTGGTCTATATCCCGCCGGAGCTCCGGAGCGGACGGGGTGAGCTCGTCGTCCTGCCAATCTTGGTTCAGGTCCACGAAAGCCTTTACGGCCGAGCGGACCTCCGGATCCGGGCCGGAAACCTGTTTCAGGGCTGCGTCCATGGACTTGCCGGGATCGTACGCTGGTCCATTCCATGAGAGATCGGCGTAGTTAAAGATGGCGGGAAAAGACAGATAGGGCTCAATCATCGGATTGGTCACGATTCCGCGGACTGATTTGTACAGCTCTGGGTCGCGACCGATCACTGGTGCCATGAAGAGGTGGTCCTGCGAAAAGTCGTTGACGGGGTAGTTATCCCAAATGACGAGGTCCCGTGGGGAACCTGGGCTCCCGTAGGAGAGCCGGGCAGTCTTGGCTGAGTCGGCGCTGACCCTGTGGGAGACTACGTCTTCACCGGTCCACTGGACCACGATTCCAGGGTTCAATGACCTGCCAAGTTCCCTCTTGTAAGGATTGCTCCCGGAACCGTTGTAAAAGGTGGGAACCGTTTGCAGGGGCTCGATGTCCGGCTTTGTCGAAATGAACCGGTCATTGACGTCATTCAGGAATGAAGCCTGCGCCTTGGCCAGATTGGCTTGACCGGCACCGAAGTCCTTGAGGTCTTGTGCGCACTGGACCTTGGTGGCAATGTCGTCAAGCGGGATCACGAACGCACGGACACCGATCGAATACAACGATTCAAGCTTGGTCACTGCAAAGTTGAGATCAGCCTCGGCGGAGTAGCAACTATCGATGCCCGGGGACAGTGCGTAAGTAAAGCGGACGTGGTTGGCGGTAGCGGTATCCACCAGTTCCTTTAGTTCCTTGAGGTCCTCGTCCGAGTACAGTGCCCGCCACTTCTCCCGCAAGAATGGATCATCTTTTGGGGAATAGATGAAGGTGTTCATTTTTTGGCGGCCTGCGAATTTGATGACATCCAAACGTGCCTGATGGGACCACGGCGTGCCGTAAAACCCTTCGATGACGCCACGGGTTTCCATCAGCGGCCAATCACTGATGCGGGCAGACGCCATTGCGCCATCCTTGAGCAATTGGCGCGCGGTCTGCACCGCATGGAAAACGCCGTCGGCATCCGCTCCGGCGAGTACCGCCGCGGGAATCCCCGAAGTTCTTCCGGTAGCTATGGCGTAGCCTTCGGCCCGGTTGACTGCGTCCTGGTTATCCGCACCGCTTTCCTTCCCCAGCTCTTTGAGTACCGGGCTTACTACCGGATCTGTTGCGGCGCCAAGGAAGACGGCCGAACTGCCGGCCGCGGGGCTGTTCAGGGCCGGCACAGTTTCTGCAGTACCCCCGGCTACTGCCACCAGGTCTTGGAGGGCGCCAATGGATGCTTGGTCCGTGCCAGGGGAAGACACGATGTAAACGTGGCCGTTCAGAGGGATGGGATCCCCCGTTCCGGACTGGAAATGTTGAGGAACCGGGAAGACGTTTGCGACTTCGGTCTTGCCCGTCCCCTGGCCACTGGGCCGTTCCCGGGAAACCACAAGCCAGCCCGTGACGACGAGTGCGACAGCCAGGGCCGCAACTGCGATCAGCAGCAGTACTGATCGTCTCCGTCTAGCTCCACCACGGACGGGTGTTGTGTTCAATCAGGTGTCCCCTTGGGAAAGCCGTCACCGGCTGTCTGGAATGTTGAATCAAGACAACCACACTGTCCGCGCCGCACATAGAGGGCAGGACGGGTGCCTCACCAAACTAAGGTTGATCCGTGAACCTTCTCATTTCTGCGCTGGGAGTCCTGGGCGTGGCTTCCTCAGGACCACTGATCGCAGGCACTTTGGGTGCCACGTCAGTGACGGCGTTGGCGATCGCCTTCTGGCGGAACGCCATTGGCGCAGTCGTGATGGCCGCACCGGTCGCCATCCGTGAGCCCAAACAGTTTGGGAACATCAACCGGCGCGAATTTGGCTGGTCCACGGTTGCCGCCGTCGCCCTGGCCTTTCACTTCGCTTGCTTCATCACGGCGCTGCAGCTGACCTCCGTGGCTGCAGCCACTGCCTTGGTCTGCCTCCAGTCAGCATGGATCGCGGTCTTCCAGTTGTTCAGGGGCGCGCGCCACCGGTGGCCGGTTCTGGTGGGCTTGGGTATAGCCTTTGGCGGAGTCGTGGCCATTACAGGATTCGACATGGGCTCCTCGCCGCAGGCCCTGCTGGGCGACGTCCTGGCGCTGGCTGGTGGAGCCCTGGCCGGCTTGTATACCTTGGCTGGCGGCAAGGCCCGCCAATCCATGGGAACAGGCACGTACACCACGCTCTGCTATGGAATGTGTGCCGCGATTGTTGCCGGGTTGGCTTTGCTCAGTGGCCAACCGTTGGCAGGATTCGACGCCGGAGGTTGGCTTGGGATTCTCGCCATCACCGTGTGTGCACAGTTGGTAGGGCACACCGCCTTCAACCATTTGCTGGCCACAATGAGTCCCTTGCTGGTTTCCATGATCATCCTGCTGGAAATTCCGGGTGCGGCGATCCTGGCGGCGATCTTCCTGAACGAGACACTGCCCGCCGGAACATACGCCGGCCTTGCGCTCATTCTTATTGGACTCGCGGTGGTGGTCGCGGGGCAACGGCGTGGCAAAGGCGAAGCAGACCGGCGGGAGGCCGAGCTGGGCACTGACTGAGCTTCCGCCGTCGGGCTTCTGTTGCTTGGCGTGCGGTTGCGTTGCGTGCGCCTGCGTGGCGTGCCGCTGCCTGGCCTGAAGCTCTATGGCGGGGCCTAGAGGCTGCTGCGTCGAAAGCCCTGCGCCGCGTTGGCCGTGTGAATGGCCCGCAGCAGTTTGGCCGGGAAGTAGACCGAGAAGAAGACCACCATGGGCGCTTTCAGGGCCATCTTTTTAACGTTGTGCGCCTTGTACGTCCGGTCGAAGCGGGTGACGTAATAGCGATAGTCCCGCGGAGAGTCCTCAAGTCGGCGGGCCGACATGCCGGAAACCATCTGTGGGCAGTACCGGACGTGGAGATCGTGCTCAGCGAGGTGCAGTGAGAGGTCGATGTCCTCGTGCATCTCATCCTTCTCATCGAGGCACGTTTCGTCGCGGATGGTCTCCCATGCGGTACGGCGGAGGGCCATGTTGGAACCGAAGAGGAAATGGTACTGGTGCTTGGCCAATCGCAGCATCAGCTGGCGCATTTTGTCATCAGCTTTGAGCCCAAAGCGGCGCATGGGCATGTCGTAGTAGACAACAGGTCCGGTAGCCGCCTGCACGGACTGGTCCATGAAGGCCTTCTGGACCTGCTCAACCCAGTCAGGTTCGAGGACAGAATCGGCGTCGATGCGCCCAACGATCTCCCCTTTGGCGCTGTTGAGGCCAAAGTTGCGGGTGGGAATCAGCCCCTGCGTGCCGTCCTGCCGTAAAAGGATGATGGGGCTCTCCGGGTATTCCTGCTGCATCTGGCGCACGATCCTGGCGGTGCGGTCAGTGGAGAGATTGTCCACCACGATGATTTCTTCAGCAGGAACAGATTGGTAGATGGCCGCGATGAGGCACTGGCGAATGACGCTTTCCTCGTTATACGCCGGGATGACGATTGAAACCCCCGGAGGCTCGGGGACTTCCTTGAGGGCACCCGCAACGGGTCTATCGGCTGACATCACCTCAAATCTAACACCCGGCAGAGCGTCCCCAGCGGACGGTTTGGTTACAAGCTGGAAAACACTGAAGGGATCCCGGGCTGGCCGGGATCCCTTCAGATGATGTTTCAATGACGGCCTCTATGAACGCAGGCCGATGAGATCTCTAGAGCTGCGGGTCCTTGGAGGGGGACGCAGTGCCGTTGTCCTTTTGGCCGCTTGCCGCAATGTTCCTGACAGCGGTCTTGGCATCCGTAGCGACGTTGGCCGTGGAATCCTTGCCCTTCTCGAACGCATCCTTGGTTGCCTGCTCCACCTCGACAGCGGCATCCTCGGGCGTAATGTCAGACGCTTTGGATTCGGCTGGTGGAGTTGCACCCGTTGTAGCTGCCGTAGCGGATGCTGCAGTGTCTGCGGGAGCCGGCGCCGGAGCCGGCGTAGGGGCAGGGGTTGGATTGACCGGAGCCGGCGTCTTCCAAGGATCCTCCACAGGCTTGGAGGCCTTCCAAGCAGCGACACCGGCAGCAACCGCGGCTGCAATAACTGTGACAACCAGCCATCCGCGCTTCTTCGGCTTCTGCTGGACAGCCAATTGCTGGGAAACAGCCTTGCTGGTTTGGTCCGCCACTGCCTTGATCTGCTTGCTGGTGGCCTGTGCCTGCTCCTGCACGCTGTGAACCACACCTGAGTCCACCAGTTTCTGCGCAACGGCATCCACTTGGGCGGGTGCGTTCTCAAGGACGTGATGAACAGCTACGGAAGCCTGGCCCAACTGCTCGGACAGCTTGGGCAGGTACTCCTCAACTACCTTGTCCCGGGCGAGTCCAAGGGCCGGAGTTGCCTTGTTAAGGGTCTCCTGGATCCTGGGCGTGGCGTCTTCCACAGCGTCATGGATCTTTGGCGCGAGATGCGCCAGCCCATCCTGAAGCCGCGGCGTAACTGTTGCCACGCCGTCGGCGAGGTTGTGCGCCGCCGACTTCAGTCCCTCTTGGATCTTGGGGGAAGCGGTATCAATGCCGTGCTGAATACGGGGAACAGCCCAGCTGACGGCTGCTTCCACGCGGGGCGCCGCCCAGTCGCGGGCGTTATCCACACCAGCCGCAACGGAGTGTTCAAGGTCGCGGGCAATACGGTCTGATTTCTTCACAATTACCTCCCGATACACATGCTCGTTTGAAGCTAGCCTACGTGCCTTGAGGAACACCGGCTATTCATCTGCAGGATTCTTCCCGGATTTCACCCAGCGCGGAACCGGCTTTACAGCCATGCCGGCGTTGACCCTGCATGAAAGAATGGGGCCATGACCATCGCAACCGCAAAAGCAACGATCCACACGAGCCTCGGCGACATCAAGGTTGACCTCTTCGGCAACCACGCCCCCAAGACGGTCGCCAACTTCATTGGCCTGGCCACGGGCGAAAAGTCCTGGACGCACCCCGAAACCGGCGAAGACAAGACCGGCACGCCCCTTTACAACGGCACCATCTTCCACCGCATCATCAAGGACTTCATGATCCAGGCCGGCGATCCCCTGGGCCGCGGTGTTGGCGGACCGGGCTACAAGTTCGACGACGAAATCCACCCCGAGCTGACCTTCAACGCTCCCTACAAGCTGGCCATGGCCAACGCCGGTATCCAGATGGGCAAGGGCACCAACGGGTCACAGTTCTTCATCACCACGGTCAACACCGATTGGCTGTTCGGCAAGCACAGCATCTTTGGTGAAGTAGCTGACGAGGAATCCCGCAAGGTTGTTGACGCCATTGAGGGCGTCCGCACCGGCATGGGTGACCGCCCGGTTGAGGACGTCGTCATCAACAGCATCGATATCGAGCAGCTCTAACAACAGGCTGAATCAGAGCCCATGAGCTACGGAATCCCGTCGGCAGAGCCGTCCGCCACAATTCCGGTGTGCCCGAGGCACCCGGACAGGCCCTCCTACGTGCGGTGCCAGCGCTGCGGGCGCCCCGCGTGCCCCGAGTGCCAGCGGGCGGCCGCCGTCGGGTTCCAATGTGTTGATTGCGTCAACGAACAAAAACGTACGACGCCGACATACCGTTCTCCCTATGGCGGTGCCTTGGCAACCGGCCGGCCTTTGGTGACGTTTGCGATCATCGGGCTGTGCGTGCTGGTTTACATCCTTCAATGGATTGTTCCTGGCGACGCGGTATTCCAGAATTTTGCATTCGCAAATTCTGTGGCTGCCAGCGAGCCGTGGCGGATGCTTACGGCGGCCTTCCTTCATTCGCAAGGATTCCTGCTCCACATTGTCCTGAACATGTACACGCTGTGGATTTTCGGACAAGCCCTTGAGCCTTTGCTCGGGCGGATCCGGTTCCTCGCCGTGTACCTGCTCTCCGCCGTTGGCGGGTCTGTGGGCTATCTGTTGTTGACCCCCACCTACCCCGAGGTTGGCGTTGTAGGAGCTTCCGGCGCCATCTTTGGCCTCTTCGGTGCCATGCTCGTGGTGCAGCGTCATCGCGGCGGTGAAACCAAACAACTTTGGATCCTGATTGCGATCAATGGGGCCATCGGTTTCTTTGTTCCCAGCATCGCCTGGCAAGCCCATTTAGGTGGCCTGATCACCGGCGGCCTCGCTGCGGCCGCCATCGCCTATTCCCCGCGGGGCAAGAGCCAGGCCCTGCTCCAAACAGGCGGCCTCATCCTCGTTGCAGGCCTTTTGGCCGTGGTCACGTGGTTCCGCATCACTGCCGGCTAGCTGCCGCGCTTCCTGCAGCCGTGACCGGTTGCCGCAGTATCGTCTTGAGTTTCTCCGATGCAGTACGGCGAGGGTCGCTTAGGTAGATCTCGTGATGCTTCCCCGACATCATCAACGACTCCCCGGGAATGAAGCCGTTGTGCATTTCCGCGAGCACCGGACCCTCGTCATCGTAGGGGCCGATGTGGAGGGTTTGGACGCTGAGCCCTTCATGGAATGTTTCCAATCGAAGACCGTCAATTGCCGCGCCCTGGCCCTTTTTGCCTACGATCTGACGCGCTTCCTCGAAGTGATCTTGGGTGAGCCAATCCGGGACCATATTCAGCAGGGTCCAATCCCAGCGTGATTTATCCCTGGCGCTTGTGAAGGTATCCATGTCGTCCGCCCACCAGAGGCCTTCCAGCGGCATCACAGTGTAGTCGCGACCCAACTCCTGTTTGCTGAAGAACTTCATCTTGTAAGCAACCGGATAGAGCGCTGCCAGCGCATCTCTGTAGTCCTGGGAGGTGTTCGGATCCCCATGACCGTCGACCATGAGGAACTGCAGGGCTGGAACCGTCACCACGGAAAACCTGCCATGCGAAGCCTTGTAGGTTTCGATGTGCTTTTTGAAGTCCACTTTCATTGGCAAGTAATCCCACTCCCCTGGTGTCGGCGTTGATGACGTTATCCACAGGCGTTGTCCACAGTGTGCGTAACTTACATATGTGTAGTTAGGTCGTTAGAGTGCTGTAAACCCGGTCAGGGCGGTAGATATCCCCCGAAAGGCATGGGTTCATCCACATCTGTGGATAACTTTGTGCCCATACCTTACTGATTTGTGGACAACCGGACCATTTCCAAGCGAGCTGTGGATAAAGCTGTTAATCATGGCGTGCAGGGGCCTCTATCAACAGGCTTATCAACAATGTTAATAACTTACACGCGTGTAGTTCCCGACCGTCACGGCTCCTTTTAGACCGTTAGCGCGCGGATCCAGCACCGGAAACCCACAAGTTTTCCCCACCTGTGGATAACTTGTGGGTAGGGGGTTGTTGTTAAGTGGGTAACTCCCCAGGCCGTGAAGGTGATTACTGAGGGAGGAAGGCTTGCTTCGAGATCATTTTGCGCTTCGGTGGCCAGCTAAAACGCTGGTGAGTAAATCCAGCAATGCTCCACCGGTGAACTTTCAATGAAGATGCGGCCACTATCCACAGCGACACGCACAGTGGGCATAACTCCTGCCCGTCGATCATGGGTCCAGGATCGGTAATGCGACGGGGGTTTCTGGGGAAAGTACGTGGATGTCCACAGAACTTATCCACGCCTGTGGAAAAAGTTACGCACTTCTGTGGAAAAGAACTGTGGGCGTCCGTGGGAGGGCGAAGCCCTACTTTTGGCCTTCTTCCATCCAAACGCCGGACGTACCCCGCCTGTGGCTGTCAACCAAGTGGGTATCGATGATCCCTACAGCTTCCATGAGCGCATACATGGTGGTGGGGCCAACGAACGCGAAGCCCTTCTTGCGAAGCGCCTTGGACAATGCAATGGATTCCGGCGAGGTAGTGGGGATTTCTGCGTAGGATCGGGGCGCAGGGGTGGTTTCCGGCTTGAAGGACCACACGAAGTCCACCAAGCCGCCCTCTGCCCTCAGGGCGATGGTGGCCTTGGCATTGGTGATGGCCGCCTGGATCTTCAAGCGGTTCCTGACGATGCCTGCGTCCAGCATGAGCCGCTCGACATCCGTGTCCGTGAAAGCAGCGACGCTTTCAGGGTGGAAATCCAGGAAAGCCTTCCGGAAGGCATCCCGCTTCCGAAGGATGGTTGCCCATGACAGGCCGGCTTGGAATGCCTCGAGACTGATGCGCTCATACATTCCTTGCTCGTCCCGGACCGGCATGCCCCACTCGTGATCGTAGTAAGCCTGCATCAGGGGATCCGAGGCAGCCCACAGCGGCCGCGCCAGGCCATCCTGGCCGATGATGATGCCGGTTTCTTCCGTGGTCATGAACGCTCCTCTGCGGCCGTCCCGCGGACGCCAACCTTTGCTCTTGCCTTTAGGGACATTCTGCCCGTTGGCTGTGACATTTTGCCCGCCTGGGACATTTAGCCGCGGCGATCCGGTCCCTAGGACAGTCCGGTGACACGCATCGTGATGTTGATCCGTCCATGGGAGAGCCCACACCCTTCCGGGCAGGTTCCCGGGAGAACCTTTGGGATGCCGTGATACGCGAACCTTGATGCCCCGCCGAAAACGAAAAGATCTCCGGATCGGAGTTCGACGTCCGTGTATGGCTTGGTACGCGTCTGGGTGTTGCCGAAGCGGAAGAGGCACGTCTCCCCGATGCTGAGGGACACTACCGGAGCATTGGAACGTTCATCTTTGTCCTGATGCATCCCCATGGCGGCGCCGCGATCGTAGAAGTTCACCAGTGCTGCATCGGGTGTGTAATTGACAGCGAGCTCGGCGAGGGCCTCGTTGCCTTCCGGCCCTGACGAGTAAGCATCGGATACGGCCTTCCTGCCCAAGCGAACCATCCACTCCGGGAACTCGAGTACGGGCTGGCCGTTTACATCCGTAGCTTCGCGCGTGTAGCGGTAGGGCTGCCAATGCCAGCCAAGGCAAAGGGTCCGGACAGACATCTGATGCCCTCCCGGCAATGTTGCTGCCCGGAGGGGCACCGGCCCGTGCGTCCAGTCGCCAAAGCGTTGCACGATCCACCTCTGCTGCTCCAGGCTGAGCCAGCCCGGCACGTGCACGGCGCCTGGAGCTATAACCCGAGGGGCGGCGTCGTGGGTGTCAGGTTGGATAAGCGTCAACGGAAACAGGGCGTCCTCGCTCATGCTGCAGCCTCAAGCGTCAGGAGCCTTCGTTTCGCTTCGGTTCCACCGAGGTAACCGCCAAAAGTGCCGTCGGACTTCACCACGCGGTGGCAAGGAACGATGACCGGCAGCGGGTTGGTAGCGCAGGCGGTTCCAACGGCGCGCACAGCTTTGGGGCTGCCGGCGGCCTGAGCCACCTGTGCGTAACTTTCGGTCCTGCCGTAGGCGATCCGCGGCAATTGGTGAAGGACGTTCAGGCGGAACCCGCGTGCGAGCTGGAAATCCAGGGGAAGGCTGAAATCCTTACGGGTGCCGCTGAAGTACTCGTCCAATTGGCGGGCAGCGGCCTCAAGTTGTGAAGGTGCATGCAGGATGCGGGGACTCACCGTGTTGGCCAGTAACTGTAATACGGCGTCGTGGTTCTCAAGCTCGAACGCTACCCGCACCACGCCATGCTCCGTAGCCGCCAGGAGCAGCTTGCCCACAGGAGAGTCCACCACTGTGTAGGCGATGTCCAGGGAATGACTTTCCTGTGCAGAGCGGACAAGTCGCGCGTGGAGGCTGGCCAGGGCAGGCTCGATTCCGGCGTCGAGGGGTTGAAGGAGTGCGGCAACCGCGGCGCGGTCCGAAAGGGATTCAAGAGTCATCGGATTTCTCCTTTCGCCGATGCTGGGACCGATGATGTAGTCACGGACGTGGAATGAACCAGGAACGCTCGGACGGATTCGGGCTCGTCGCGGAGCATGGAACGGAGGGCTTTCACACCGTCGTATCCCGCACGTCGTGCGGCATCTGGTGTCCCGCCCAGAAGTGACGCAATCTCCCGATATGGGAGGCCCGCCAAATAGTGGTAGGCCACTGCCTGGCGTTGTTTAGGTGGCAACTGCCCGACGGCGTTGAGTAGCTCCGCTTGATTGTCACCCGGAATGCCAATCTTCGAAGGCCGCTCTGGTGGCTGATCGACAGGCAAAGCGCGCCGATTGGTGGAACGGATGAGGTCGATGCATTTCCTATGCGCAATAGTGACGAGCCAGGCCTCAAGGTTGGCATCTGCAGGGAGGGCGCCATAAGCCTGCAAAGCCGCAAGAAAGGTTTCGGACCAGGCGTCGTCGGCATCGTGAAGACCCACCACTGCACGGCATACCCGGAGCACAGTGCCGCCATGTTCCTGGACGACTGCTTCGAACGGCCTCTTGGTGTGGGCCTGCTGCCGGCGCTGCATCAGAAGAGCTTGCTCTCTTTCACGGCGGCAGGCTCTTCGAGCTCGAGGAGGAAGCGCTTGTTGCGCAGGCCACCCGCGTAGCCGGTGAGTTGCCCGTTGCGCCCCACCACGCGGTGGCACGGGATGATGATGCTGATGGGGTTTCGACCCACTGCGGACCCGACAGCCTGGGCCAGGTGGGGATCGCCCATCTCGAGAGCCAGTTCACCGTAGCTGATGGTTTCCCCAAAAGGAATGTGTTGGAGCCGCTCCCAGACCTTCTCTTGGAAGGCATTGCCCCGGGCTTCAAAGGGAACGTCGAAGTGGGTGCGCTTTCCTTCGAGGTACTCACCGAGTTCGCCGCGGGTCTGATCGAAGAGTGGTTCCTCGATCCCTGCCGGGACTCCAAAGTAGTCCGGCGGAGGCATGTGCCAATGGCCTTCGTAAAAGATGCCCGTCAAAAACTCCCCACGGGCAGTCAGCGTCAGCTGTCCCAGCGGGGAATCCATGGTGGTGTGCCTGGTGTTCATATCCTGTAGACGTTCGCGGGCACCGAAATGTGAGGTGTGGGATTCCTAGGCGCGCCAGCGCGTGGTCATAAGGAATCCGACGATTGCGATGCCGAACCCAGCCACGATGTTCCACGAAGCCCATTCCTGAACGGGGAACCGGCCTTCGGTGATATAGAACGTGATGATCCAGATCAGTCCAATGATCATGAGGCCAAACATGACCGGCTTGTACCAAACGGGATTCGGCTTGTACTGCTGCGCGGCGGAAGTCTGCTGGGCCTGACGGGCAGGCCGCTTGCGGGGCTTGGACTCGGGCACGGATCCTCCTTGGCTGTTCGATTGAAACCCGATGCTGCCGGCCTTGGTATCCTGCAGGAAGGAAAAAATCCAGCGGTCAACGGCCACGCGGTGCTCCGGGTTGTTACTAGCTGTCAAGTCTAGCCGCAACCGGGGTAGGCCAGCGCCGCCCGCGCCCTATACGAGGAGACCCTGTGGCGGACCAGCAGACGACGGCGGCTGCAGCCGTGCCGTCCGCCCGCGGGACGCAGCGAAAACCCCCCCGCGCCCGGCTCAGAGCCTCGGACGTTATGCGCAAAATCAGTCAGGTACTGGGCGAGTTGCTCATCACCGCAGGCATTGTCCTCCTGCTTTTTGTGGGCTGGGAGCTATGGTGGACCAACGTGGAGGCCGACGCCAAGCAGACTGAAGCCGTGAAGAGTTTTGCACAGGAATTTGCGGGACCGGTGACACCGGCTGCCAGCCAGGCTACGGACTACGGCCCGCCCGTCGTCGGGACAGCTCCTGCGCATGGGAAAACGATCGGGATCATGTACATCCCGCGATTCGGTCCGGACTACACGCGGCCCATTATCGAGGGAACAGACCAGGAGGTCCTGGACACACTGGGCCTGGGACACTACGGAAACACCAGCATGCCCGGAGCCCTGGGCAATTTTGCCGTCGCGGGACACCGGCAGACCCACGGCGCTGTACTGGATAACATCCACACACTGGTCCCCGGTGACAAAATCTACGTCCAGACGCCAGACGGCTATTACACCTATGTCTTCCGCAACAACCAGATTGTGTTGCCCAGCCAAACCGACGTCCTGATGCCGGTCCCCACCCAACCCGGAGTCACGCCCCGTGAAAGCATCCTGACCATGACCAGTTGCAACCCGCGCTTCGGATCCCAGGAACGCATCATCGCCTACTCCGTCCTTGAGGGGTGGCGACCGGCCTCGGCGGGACCGCCGTCGGAAATCGCCGCCCAAGTAGCCCAAGCCCAAGGAAAGGGGTAACGGATGTATGCCTGGATCTTCAGGAATTTGCCCGGCCCCTTGTGGGTGCGGATACTGACATCGGTGGCGCTTGTGGCCGTAGCCCTCGTCCTGATGGTGGAGTTCCTCTTCCCGTGGTTCTCCCAATTCACTTCTTTGACCGACTCAACGATTGGTTTAGTGCAGCAGCCATGAGCTCAACAAAAATCCTCGTCGTGGACAACTACGACAGCTTCGTTTACACCCTGGTGGGCTACCTGCAAGAACTCGGCGCCGAGACAACCGTGGTCCGAAATGACGACGTGACACTCGCAGAAGCCAAAGAGCTTGCCGCAGCCCGTGATGGAGTCCTCATCTCTCCCGGTCCAGGAACGCCGGCAGAAGCTGGTGTTTGCATCGACCTCATCAAGTGGTGTGGCGAGGCCGCCAAGCCTATGTTCGGAGTGTGCCTTGGCCACCAAGCCCTTGCCGAAGCTTATGGCGGCGTGGTCACCCATGCGCCCGAGCTGATGCACGGCAAAACCTCGCCTGTGCAGCACGAAGGCAAGAGCGTCTTTGTCGGGCTTCCGTCGCCTGTGACGGCTACGCGCTACCACTCACTCGCTGCGGTTCGCGACTCGATTCCGGACGTCCTGGAGATCACAGCCGAGACCACCAACGGTGTGGTCATGGGCCTGCAACACAAGACCGCTCCCCTCTGCGGTGTGCAGTTCCACCCGGAATCAGTCCTCACCGAAGGCGGCTACCAGATGCTGGGCAACTGGCTGGAGTCCCTCGGCATGAACGGCGCCGCGGAACGTGCTTCGAAGCTGAGCCCGCTGATCCAGCACTGAGGTGTAGCCAGGGGGCGGCGACTGATTAGTCCCTCTTGGTGGGCGTCGGCTTGGGGCTCGAGGTATCTGTTGGCGTAGGTGTGGGAGTCGGAGCCGGGGCTTTGGCTACCGTTACCGTTACTGTCTTGCCCTGGTCCACTTCAGTATTGAAGGTTTCGCTTTGCGCCGTGACCTTGCCGGGGGTCACCTGGGAATTTTCCTGCTCCACCACGGTCATGACGAGGCCGTTCTCCTTCAGCAGCGCTTCGGCTTCCGACTGGGCAAGACCGATCAGTTGGGGCATCAGCACTTTGCCGGAGGAGACCTGCAGCTCAACGTTGGAACCTGCGGCTATGGGCGCCCCCGGGGCTGGACCCGTGGTGATGACGAGTCCGATCGGAACGGTGGGGCTATGCGTCCTCACGCTGGAGATGTTGCCCGTGATTCCCAGGCGCCGGAGGGTGTCGCGGGCATCTGACTCTGTTCGGCCCACAATGTCTGCAGGGATAGTTACCGAGCTGGGACCGCTGGAGATGTTGAGGATGACCTCAGCGTTCTGTTCAAGCATTGAGCCCGCACTGGGTGCCGTGCCGATCGCCATGTCCTTGGCAACCTTGTCACTGGCCACACGTGCTGTTTTGGGGACCAGCTTTGCGGAGTAGAGCTCTTGCAGCGCCTGGGACTCCGACATGTTGGTCACCGAGGGAACCGCCACCTTGGCCGGTGTCGCGGGGGGCGCGTTGACGAGGCTGTAGATCCAGAATCCGGCGCCTGCGAGAACAAGGATAGTGAAGATTGCCAGCGTCGCCGCCCAAGTCCGACGCCGGGACTTCTGGCGCGCGGTCCGCTCACGTTCGGGTGGGAGGTCCAAGGGAAGCGGTTCGTCCAGCGGTTCCTCTATGGGATCCTGGGGGACGTCCTTGTAGTGCTCGACATCCAGGAATCCAACGGCTGTTGCGCTCAAGAGCTGCGTGTCCGGGTCTTCGGATGAAATGAGGTCGTTCGGATCGGTGGGTGCCTCGCTGGCGGGAAGAGCGGGTACGGGGATGCCATTGCTCGCGGCCCTGAGTGCCCGCCGGAAAGCAGCCGCATCCTGGAATCGGTCCGACCGGCTCTTTTGCAGGGCCTTGGCAAGGACGGAATCCAAAGCCTCGGAAACTTCGGGGTTATGGACGCTGGGAAGGTCTGGCGTCTCCCGGACGTGCTGGTAGGCCACTGAAACCGGGCTGTCGCCTACGAATGGTGGCCGGCTGGTAAGCAGTTCATACAGAAGGCAGCCGGCAGAGTAGAGGTCACTGCGGGCATCAACGGTCTCGCCCCGTGCTTGTTCGGGGGAAAGATATTGGGCTGTTCCCACCACAGCCTGCGTCTGCGTCATGGTGGCAGCGGAGTCAGCCATGGCGCGGGCGATGCCAAAGTCCATGACCTTGACGTCCCCGGTATCAGCACAGACCATGACGTTGGCCGGCTTGATATCGCGGTGCACAATGCCCGCCCGGTGGCTGTACTCCAGCGCCGCGAGGACGCCAAGGGTGTAGCCGATGGAGTCTTCAACACCGAGTTCGTGCGCTTTGATCATGTCCCGCAGGGTCCGTCCTGCGACGAACTCCATCACGATGTATGGGACACGCACGTCCTCACCCGGTCCGCCCGGGACAGAGTACTCACCAGTATCGAAGATGGCCACGATGGAAGGGTGGTTCAGTGCCGCGACAGCCTGGGCCTCGCGTTTGAAACGGGCCTGGAACTGGGGATCGCGGGCCAGGTCAGCGCGCAGGACTTTGACGGCAATGGTGCGCCCCAGCAGCGTATCTGACCCACGGTAGACGTCTGCCATGCCACCACGGCCGATCAGGTCACCGAGTTCATAGCGACCGTTGAGGATGCGCTGCGAAGAGACAGGTGTGCTCTCCTCTCGGTGCGCTGGACCGGGCCGTGGCGTAGACATGGCGGCTACTTAATTGCTCGGGCTGCCGGAGCCGCTGGGGCTGGCGCTCGGGGACGTTGGATTGCTCGGTACAAGCGACTTGGACAGGTGGTATGTGACTACCGAACCAGCGGCAACCTTTGTTCCAGGGGCTGGCTCGGACCGTACGAAGGTGCCTGGTTTCTGGCCAACGGCACCATTCACGGGATCGCCCGGGACCCACCGCAGGTTCGCGGCTTCGATCAGTCCGCGGACCTCGTCCTCGCTGAGGCCTACACCGATGCTGGGCACGGACACCATTTCCGGACCCTTGGAGTACTGGACAGTGATAACTTCCCCTGGATCAACAGGACCGGTGGGGTTAAGGTCGGTTACCGTGCCCACCGCGGCAGTGTTGAACACTTCCTGCCCGTTTACCTGCAGGCCCAATCCAACGAGCTGGCTGCGGACAGTCTCAAACGGTTGTCCAAGATACTCCTCAGGGATGAGGTTGATCTTCTGGGGAGTGGACTGCGTCGGTGTCGGTGAGGGGGCCTGGGACGTCTGCGTTGGGGTGGCCGATTGCGACGTTGGACTTGCGCTCCGGCTTGGGCTTGCGGATGTGGACTCGCTCGGACCGGGATTCGGGGAGAAGAAGCCCGACTGTGAAATCAGGAAACCAACTAGTGCGAAGAGCACCAGCAGGATCAGGGCAACGAGTGGCCAGGTCCAGGGGCTCCGCTTCTTACGCTCCGGCTCGACGTCGTCGTAGTTGTCGTCATCGCTGTAGATAACTTCTTCTTCGTCGTTCAGCTGCCGCTCTGCCTCAAGTGCATTCGCCCGCGACAAAGGGTTGTCGGCGGAAGCGCCGGCAGCTCCAAGGGCAGCCCCTGCTGCGCCTCCAACAGCGGCGGTGGCGCCGATCACCGGAAGTGCGGAAGTCGACGTCGTGGAATGCTCCTTGCCAAACGGCGAGGTAACGACGCCGGTGGGGGCCGTAGCGGTATTGACAGGTGCCGTGATGGGTCCAGTAGCGGCTTCGAAGAGAAGCATTCCCGGCACCGCGGCGTGGGCAGTGGTTATGTCGCCGTTGCGGATAGCCTCGGCTGCCTCAGCCAGCTTGATGGCGTTGGCTGGACGGTTCTTGGGATCCTTGGCGAGCATGGACATCAGGAGGGCACGCACCGGAGTAGGCAGCGTCTCCGGAAGCGGTGGCGGAGCGTCGTTGACCTGTGCAAGCGCAATGGCGATCTGCGATTCACCGGAGAACGGACGGTGGCCGGTGAGGCATTCGTAACCGATGACGCCCAGCGAGTAGATGTCAGACGAGCCAGTGGCAGTTTGTCCTGTTGCCTGCTCGGGAGCAAGGTACTGTGCGGTACCCATGACCTGGCCGGTCTGGGTCAGCGGCACCTGGTCAGCCAGGCGGGCGATACCGAAGTCGGTGACCTTGACGCGGTTGTCAGGCGTGATGAGGAGGTTGCCCGGCTTGATGTCACGGTGGACCAGGCCCTGGGCATGGGCCACGGCCAGGGCGCGCGCCGTCTGGGAGATGATCGAAAGGGTCATGTCAGGCGACAGGACCTGCTCGCGCTCGAGGATGCCGCTCAACGGATGGCCGGGCACCAGTTCCATGACCAGGTACGCAGAGCCGGCTTCTTCGCCGTAATCGAAGACGTTGGCAATACCCACGTGGTTAAGGAGTGCCGTGTGGCGGGCTTCAGCGCGGAAACGCTGGAGGAAGCCGGGGTCCCCGGTGTATTCCTCCTTGAGCACCTTGATGGCAACGATCCTGCCCAGGATCTGGTCCTTGGCCTTCCAGACCTCGCCCATGCCGCCAATCGCAATGCGACTGGTCAGCTGGAACCTGCCGCCGAGTGTGATTCCCGAAGTAGGTCTCACTTATTCAACACCGCCTCAAAAATCTTCTTTGCGTTCGGACTGGTTAGCTTGGCGCCTGTGAGCACATCCACACCTTCCATGACGATGGTGACGGCCACTTGCGGATCGTTCGCCGGGGCGAACCCGGTGAACCAAGAATTGTTCAAACCTGAATCGCCGAGCTCGGCGGTACCGGTTTTACCGGCTACCTGGACTCCCGGGACGGCAGCGCCGCTGG
Source organism: Paenarthrobacter sp. 10L420 (assembly GCF_056395385.1). Classification (NCBI taxonomy): domain Bacteria; kingdom Bacillati; phylum Actinomycetota; class Actinomycetes; order Micrococcales; family Micrococcaceae; genus Paenarthrobacter; species Paenarthrobacter sp. 10L420. The sequence continues at coordinate 239,249 of NZ_JBFTJK010000003.1, forward strand.
CGATGCCGTTGGAGACCGCGCTGCTCATCCACTGGGTGATCTGGTTCGCGATGGGTTGGGTGGTGCTTGTACGGAGTGCCTCGGGCTTGAACTCGCTGATAACCCGGAGATCGGGTGCACGGACTGTCTTGACCAGGTTGGGCTTCATTTGCACACCGCCGTTGGCGATTGCCGCAGTCATCAGGTTGATCTGCAGCGGGGTTGCCTTGACGTCGCGCTGACCCACTGACGACTGGGCTAGCTGCGCTTGGTCCAGATCCTTCGGGAAGACACTGACGGCCTGCTGGAGCTTGAGCTGCTCGCCGAAGGTGTCCCCGAAACCGAACTTCTCTGCCTGCTCCCGAATGGCGTCCTGGCCCAGGTCCAGCGCGATGCTCGCAAAGGGTGTGTTGCACGACTGTTCCAGGGCGAAGGAGAACGTTGCCGTTTCACGGACGTTGCAGTTGCCGCCGGCGTAGTTGGGCAAGCTCGCACTGGATCCAGGGAGGGGCAGGCTGCTGGGGTTTGGCAGTTCGCTGTCCTTGTTGTACTTGCCGGAATTCAGGGCGGCCGCAGTATCGACAAGCTTGAACACCGAGCCTGGGGACAACAAGTTACCTGTGGGCCCGCTGACGTTCTGGTTCAAGTTGATGCCGGGAATCTTGTTCAGCTCGGCATAATTGGCCGCTGCGGCAGCGGTGTCATGGGTAGCGATCAGGTTGGGGTCGTAGGACGGCTTGGAAACCATGGCCAGGACGGCGCCGGTTTTCGGGTTGGTCACAACGATCGAGCCACGCTGACCCTCTGGGATGAGGTCGTAGGCAAGTTGCTGGATGGCGGGATCGAGCGTGAGTTCCACGGAGGCGCCCTTGGGCTCATTGCCCAGGAACATCTGGCTGACGCGGTCCAGGAACAGCTGGTCAGAGTTTCCGGCCAACTGGTCACTCAGGGACTGCTCGAGCCCCGTAGAACCAAATCCCCTGGAGAAGTATCCGGTGATGCCCGCATAAAGTTCCGGCTGGGTGTACTTGCGTTGGAACGCGCAGGACTCGTTTCCCGGAACGGACTCTGCAATCGGCTTACCGGCGACGATGATCGCCCCGCGGTCGTTGCAGAACGTTGCCAGGATGGCCCGCTGATTCCATGGATTGGCGTTGAGGTCGTCAGCGCCAATGACCTGCACGTAGCTGATGGCGCCGAAAATCAACGCGAACATGGCGACGGCAGCCATCCACGAACTTCTAATTGCCTGGTTCATGGGTGTTTCACCGCTTCCGTGGGTGCGCCCGGTGTGGGTACGGCGGCCGACTTGCGGGCGGCGGGGTTGGTGCTGCTTGCAGGAGGTTTGTTGACCATCGGAGTGGTGTCTATGGGCCCGCGGGCCGTGTTGGAGATCATGAGCAGGAGGCCGACGATTATCCAGTTGGCCAGAAGCGAGGATCCACCGGCGGCCAGGAACGGCGTGGTGAGGCCCGTCAGTGGGATAAGTCTGGTGACGCCTCCGATGACCACGAAGCACTGGAGTGCGATTGCGAAGGAGAGCCCGCAAGCCAGCAACTTGCCGAACGCATCCCGGGTGCCCAGCGCGGCACGGAAACCGCGGGTAAAAAGCAACAGGTAGAGCATCACGACGGCGAACAGACCAATGAGGCCGAGTTCTTCGCCGATGAGTGCCACGATCATGTCGCTGTTGGCGAAGGGCACCAGGTCCGGCCTGCCTTGGCCAAGGCCCGTGCCCACCAGGCCGCCATCAGCCATGCCGAACAAGCCCTGGACGATCTGGCCACTGCCACCGGGTGACCTGCCAAACACCTCCGGAGTGAAGGCGTTGATCCAGCTGTCGATCCTGAAGGCAACGTGCGAGAAGATCTTGGAAGCGATGAAGCCGCCGCCAAGGATCAGGGCCAGGCCGATCACCACCCATGAGATGCGGCTTGTGGCGACGTAGATCATCACAATGAAGAGGCCGAAGAAGAGGACTGACGATCCAAGGTCGCGCTGGAATACGAGGACGCCAATGCTCACCAACCAGGCAGTGATCATGGGACCCAGATCCTTGAACCGCGGGAACTGCATGGGGCCGATTTTCCTTCCGGCCAGCAGGATGAGGTCCCGGTTGGAAGACAGATACCCGGCAAAGAATATGGCCAGGGTGATCTTGGCAATTTCACCGGGCTGGAACGTCATCGGGCCGATCTTGATCCATACGCTCGCACCCAGTACTTCACCGGCAGAGATGCCGGGAACGAGCGGCAAAATCAGAAGGAATGCACTCGCTGCCAAGGAAATGTAGGTAAACCGGCGAAGGACGCGGTGGTCCTTGAGGAACCAAATGACAGCGATGGATACTGCCATCGCGATAAGCGTCCAACGGAGCTGATTATTACCGGTATCGTCGCCGGGGCCGTCCATGCGGTGGATCAAAGCGAGGCCGAGCCCGTTCAAGGCAACGACGATCGGAAGTATTACTGGGTCGGCATACTTAGCGCGCAGTCTCAGAACAACGTGGAAGGCAAAGGCAGCCACAGCAAGCAGGCTGGATTGGAACCAGAAGTCGCTGTCCAGTCCACTTTCGGAATTGATGCTCACCAGAGCACTGGCGCCGATGCCAACGGCAAGCGCAAGCAGGATGAGCACCAGCTCAACATTGCGGCGCGGCTTGGGCGCGGTCTCAGTCTGGATCATTTTGCCGCCTCACAGGGAGTCGGTACGGGCGAAGGCGTGGGGCTGGCAACGGCCGCTGTACTTGGAATTGGAACACTTGTTGTCGCTGACGGAGTGGGGGCAGGAGTGGTGCTGGGGCACGTTCCCGACGTACTGCCGTAGTTCTTCAGGTTCTCGACAATACGCTGGGCATCGTCAAGGTCTCCGGCAGGAACGGTCTGCCGAACACTCTGTTGACCGTACTCGGGAAGGGACTCAACACGGAGGTCAGTGACAGCCTCAAGCCGGGACAACTGGATGGGTCCGAGCCGCTGCGAAATGCCGTTGAAGATTGCTACACGGGAATCGTACTCGCCAACGTAATAGCGGGTCTGCGTCCAAGCGTAGCCAAGCCAAAGGCCCACCACGACGCCGAGCACAACAACAGCAGCAACAGCGGGCATGAGCCAGCGAATGCGGCGTCGTGCCGGTTCTTCGACTTCCAAGCGGTCCTGCTCGGCTTTGTGGGTCAAGACCGTAGCCGCGCGTCGGGCAACAGTGCGGCCCGCTACCGTCGGGATTGATCCCGTTTCGGCGGCTGTAGCTGCGGCACCCACAAGCTCATGGGGACGGCTGGCGAGCTCTTCGCGGAGGACCTCAGCGGACAGGTGCTCACCCAGGTGCGGGTCAGTAGTGGTGGGCGGCTCTTTGGAGGTTCCGGCTTCGTCAGCCGACTCAGCCTTCTCCGCGGTTGGGTCGCTGGTGCTGAAGGATGAACCGGCGTCGGCAATCTTGCCATCATTGGGCGCAGTTGCCTTTAGCTCGCCCGGACTGGCGTCTGCGGGCTTGGTGGCGGAGGGACCTTCCGTCGGCTTATCTGCAGCAGACGATTCCGGCTCGTCCAGCGCGGCAAGCGCCGCGGGAGGAACGACGTCGACGGCGGCCGTGTTGACGTCGTCGTCGGTCTCCTCAACAATCTCCAGCACGACCACGGTGACGTTGTCCGGGGCGCCGGCTTCCAACGTGAGATTAACCAGGATTTCCGCGCATTCCCGCAGGTCATTGGTTTCCCGGAATACCCGCTCCACCACGTGTCCTGCCACGTAGTTGAGGCCATCTGAGCAGAGCAACCAGCGTTCGCCCGGCTCGACGTCGAGGGCATCCAAGTCCAGCTCAGGGCTGGCGTCGACGTCACCCAGGACGCGCATCAGAACGTTTTTGTGGGGATGTGTTTCGGCTTCTTCGGGGCGGAGCCGGCCTTCATCGATAAGGCGTTGAACGAACGTGTGGTCAATGCTGACTTGCTCGAACTTCTTGTTCCGCAGGCGGTAGGCCCGGGAATCGCCGATGTGGGCGAAATGCAGTTTGCGGCCCTCAAGGAGCAGGGCTGTGACGGTGGTGCCCATGCCGGAGAGTTTGGGATTCTGATGCACCAGCTCAGACAGCAACGAATTGGCGGTCTGGATCTCATCGGCGAGGATCGTGTCGGCGCCGTCCGGGTAGTCATCATGATCGAGGTGGATCATGTCCAGCACCGTGGAGGCCGAGGCGACGTCTCCGCCCGCGTGACCGCCCATGCCATCGGCAACGACTGCAAGATGGCGGCCCACATACGCGGAGTCGTCATTCTTGGAGCGGATCCGTCCGACGTCGGATCGCGCGGCGTAGCGCATGATGAGTGGGCGCTCCGCCGGCGTTTCCTTGCCTTCCGGGGTCTCGGGAGAGGCCATGGACTACGGCCTCAATTCAATAACCGTCTTGCCGATTCTCACGGGAACGCCAAGCTCCACCGGCAGGGCACGGGTGAGCTGTTGATCGGCCAGGTAGGTGCCGTTGGTGGACCCGAGGTCCTCAATGAACCAGCGGCTGCCCTGCGGGAACAAGCGTGCATGCCGGCCGGAAGCGTAGTCGTCTTCCAGGACCAGTGTGGCTTCCTGAGCGCGGCCCAACAGGATAGGGCTTGCCGCCAAGGGAAGCGTGGTGCCTTTGAGTGGGCCCTCAGTCACCACCAGATTGCGCGCATGCTGGATGGCGGGCGCCGGGGAGGCGGCCAATTCGGGGTGCTTGCGGACCTCGCGCGCTGTGGGGGCCCCGGTCACGGCCTTGCGGCCAATCTGGAAGTCGCGGCGCATGGTGGACACGATGCTGAAGACCAAGACCCACAGCAACAGCAGGAAACCGAAGCGAAGGGCCGTGATGGTCAGTTCGCTGATGTCGTTCACGCGTGGCCACCCAGGGTCTGGGGAAGGAGGCGGAAAATGATCTTGGTACGTCCCATCGTGATGGTTGAGCCGTCAGTGAGCTCCACGCTGCCGTCCACCTTGTGACCGTTGACGTAACTGCCATTGGTGGAACCAAGGTCAACGGCCCACGTAGTGCCGTTCTGGGTGCGGACCTCAAGATGCTTCCTGGACACTCCGGTGTCATCCACCAGGATGTCTGCTTCCGAAGAGCGGCCCAGGACGACCGACTGGGCATTGAGGGAATACCGCTGACCGGCAATGTCCAGGACAGGCTGGAGCCGGGTGGGCTGCCGGGCGGGTGCAGCTGGAACATTTGGCCGTGGGGCCTGTGGCGCGGCAGCGGCGTCGTCGGAGGATTTCTCGGTCCGGGAAGTTATTTCGAAGTGTCCGGCGCGTTCCTCTTCATTTCGACGGAACGAAATGCGGACCGAGCCCTGGAGCGTGTAGCCCTGGCTGCGAACGTGCTGGATGACCACATCGCACAGTTCCTCTGCCAGCGGAGTCCCCCACTCCTGGGCGCGTCCGAAATCTTCCTCGCTGAGGAGGACATCGAACACATTGGGGGCGAGAGTGCGCCCGGCTGCGATGGTGATGGACTTATTGTCCAGCTCGCGCCGTAGCTTGCTCGCGATTTCCACCGGCTCAACACGTGCCCGCGACCCCGTGGAGAAGACGTTGCGGACAGCCTTTTCAATGCCGCGCTCGACTTTGTCCAGCAAACCCATGGTCCTTCTCCTTTCCTCGCCGCGGCACCCGCTGTGCCTGGTTCAATACTCCGTGCTTCGACCCGTCCACGCACACAGCAAAGTGAGCGCCGAACGGCCCTTCCACTTCCCGATACTACTGGGAGTGTCTGGGAATGGCCTTAATCCACAACGCCTTACGACGCGGAAAAGTTCGACTCCGGCCCGTCCTGACGGGGGAGCGAGGGGGTGAAATTTCCGTGCCGTTAAGCAGAAGTTGTACGCCTTGGGCGCCTCACGGCCGCGTTGTCCACACCCGGCAGGGACTCGATTGGTGTTTTGTCTGGAATGTCCGTTATGCTTGATCTCGCTGCTTTTGAAGGAAACGAAGCCGGGAGACCGGTGGAACGTCCTGAAAAAGAAGTTGCGCGCGAGTGGCGGAACGGCAGACGCGCTGGCTTCAGGTGCCAGTATCCGAAAGGGTGTGGGGGTTCAAATCCCCCCTCGCGCACGCAATTGAAAGAGCCCCGGTCTTAGGACCGGGGCTCTTTTGTTTTGTCCGGACCCCGAGCCCAACTGTCAGCTGCGCGGCGAACCTTTGAACCGGCGTCGCGAATTGCTCAGGTGCAGGCGCATGGCCGCCGAGGCAGCGGCTGGGTCGGCATCGGCGATGGCCGCGTATATAGAGGAGTGCTCGTGGACCACTTGTTCGAAGCGTTCCCGGGAGTCCTCCTCGTCACTGGCCAGTAGGCGTGTGCGGGGCATGGTGATCATCGTTTGGCCCAGCGCACTGATGCAGTCCGTATAAAAGGGATTGCCTGAGGCTGCAGCAACGGCCCGGTGGAATTCGAAGTCAGCCTTCATGGAGTGGGCCGGGTGGCCGGAACTTGCCGTGAATTGCTCCAGGGCGCCGTGCACTGCCTTTAATTGATGCTCCGTGTGATTCAGGGCCGCCAACGCAGCGGCTTCAGTCTCCACGCCGATCCGGAAGTCGAGCATCTGCAGCCGGTCTTCCATACTGACAACCGGCCTGGTGCCCGGAGCTTGAAGAGGGCCCTCCGATGGCGGGGTCAGTGCGAAGCTGCCCCGCCCACGCTCGGTTTCGACAAGTCCCTCCGCTTGCAAACGTGTCAGGGCGGAGCGGACTACTGTCCGGCTGACGCCGTATTCGCTGATGAGGGTATTTTCGCTGGGGAGTTTCTCACCTGGCTGGATGACGCCGTCGACGATGCGGTTGCGAAGGTCGGCGGCGAGATCCGCAGTCAGGTTTCGGCTCATGGGTTCAAGATTACGCGCCGAATTCCACGGATTCGGTGGTCCAGGCACGGGCCTGCCCGCTCAGCGTCACGCCGAGGCCGGGGCGGTCCGGAACGATCATGCGGCCGTTTTTGGTCTCGAGGCGTTCCTCGAACAATGGATCCAGCCAGTCGAAGTGCTCCACCCACGGCTCGCGCGGATAGGCGGCAGCCAGGTGGAGGTGGATCTCCATGGCGAAGTGCGGAGCCAGGCCAAGGCCACGTTCGTCGGCAAGGGCTGCGAGGCGCAGGAACTGGGTGATGCCGCCAACGCGTGGTGCATCGGGCTGGATGATGTCGCAACTGTTGGCGTTGATAAGGCCCCTGTGTTCCGCGACGGAGGCCAGCATCTCACCTGTCGCGATGGGCGTGTCCAATACATGGGCAAGGTGGGCGTGACCCTCAAAATCGTAGGCGTCCAGCGGCTCTTCGATCCAGATGAGGTTGAATTCCTCAAGTTGGCGGCCCATGCGCAGGGCAGTCGCCCGGTCCCACTGCTGGTTGGCATCCACCATGAGCGGCACGTCCCAGCCGATGTGTTCGCGGACGCCGGCCACGCGACGGAGGTCTTCCTTGGAGTCCGGGAGGCCCACCTTGATCTTGATGCCGCCAATGCCTTCTTCGATGGACTGCGTTGCGCTTGCCTTGACCTCTTCCAACGTGGCGTTGAGGAAGCCGCCGGAGGTGTTGTAGGTCTGCACGGAGTCGCGATAGGAGCCCAGCAGTTTGGCCAGGGGGAGTCCGGCGCGCTTGGCTTTGAGATCGTAAAGTGCGATGTCTATTGCTGCCAGGGCCTGGGTTGCAACGCCCGAGCGGCCCACTGAAGCTCCGGCCCAGAGAAGCTTGGTGTAGATCCTGCCGATGTCGTTGGGGTCCTCGCCGATGATGCCCTCCGCGACCTCCTTGGCGTGGGTGTACTGGGCCGGACCACCAGCGCGTTTTGAATAGCTGAATCCGATGCCGCTGTGGCCCTGCTCCGTGGTGATCTCGGCGAAGAGGAACACGACTTCCGTCATCGGCTTCTGACGGCCCGTGAAGACCTTGGCGTCGCTGATGGGCACGGTGAGGGGCAAACGTGCCGTTGACAGCTTGATGTGTCGAATGAGATCTACGGGACTCATGGTTCTCCTAAGGGATGGGCATCTTTGCCTGAAGCTTAGGATATAAGTTATTAACTTGTATTACAAGGAATGGCTGGCTGGAATCTACCGCCGCAGCGCCCCGAACCCGCCGATCAGGGCCTCGAGCCCCAGGTTAAAAGCAACGTCCGTTGGCCGCGGGTGCTGCTCCAAGGCAAGTCTGTCGACGGCGGCGGTGAAGTTGGGTACCTGGTCGGCGAGGGAGCCGGCGTCGAAGATGTCATCCGGCGCAGTGACATCGTAAGCGGCCCCAAAGACGAAGGCCTCCAAAGCAACAATCGCCGAAATGATCTTCTCTTCCGGGAAGCCGGCGTCGCGGAATCCGGCGGTCACGGCCTCGTACATAGCCAGGGTCTTCGGGGCATTCGCCACCGGCAGCACCGCAATGACGGGGATCAGCGGCGTGTGCTCGGAGAACACGTCCCGGTAGGACCACGCCCAGCGGCGAACGGCCACGTCCCACGGCTCCACGCCAAAAGCGGACACATCAACCATCGCGGCCAAGTGGTCTTCCACCAGCAAGAGCACGTCGTCCTTGGAGGCTACGTGGTTATAAAGGGCGGATGGCGCCACGCCCAGCGAGCGTGCCAGGGCTGCCATGGTGAGTCCGTCGTAACCCTTGCTGCTAATTAAGTCCAGGGCCGCCGTCGTGATGCCGTTTTGGTCCAGGATGCGCGCCATGGGCCGTCCGGCACGCCGCCGTGCCTTGCTGGCAGGAGCGGGGGCAACGCCCGGCTCGGGTTCTGGAGCGGGTGTGGGTGCGGGCATCGGAAGCCTTTCTGCTGCCTGTATCTCCAGCATTATTCCATCAGGTCTTCCCAGTCACGGACTTGGCCGCTATTATCAAATATAAATGAACGCCATTCATTTATTGGTCAGCCACCACGGACGGCCACGGAGAGGACATCATGCAGAATCTTGATCGCGACGTTGTGATCGTCGGTGCCGGACCGTCAGGGTTGACGGCGGCACGCGAATTGAAGAAGACCGGACTCAGCGTTGCAGTGCTTGAAGCACGCGACCGCGTGGGGGGCCGCACCTGGACCGACACGATCGACGGCGCCATGCTGGAAATCGGCGGCCAGTGGGTTTCCCCGGACCAGACGGCCCTCATGGACCTGCTGGACGAGCTGGGACTGAAAATGTACTCGCGCTACCGCGACGGCGAGTCCGTTTACATCGGTGCCGACGGCAAACGCGTCCAGTACACGGGTGACACCTTCCCCGTAAACGAGCACACCAAGGCCGAGATGGACAAGCTCGTTGCCATCCTGGACGGGCTAGCCGCGGAGATCGGACCCACCGAGCCCTGGGCGCACCCCAAGGCCCGCGAACTGGACACCATCTCCTTCCACCACTGGCTCCGCCAGAACTCCAACGACGAGGAAGCCTGCAATAACATCGGGCTCTTCATCGCCGGTGGCATGCTCACTAAGCCCGCCCACGCCTTCTCTGCGCTGCAGGCTGTTCTCATGGCCGCTTCCGCAGGGTCCTTCACACACCTGACGGACGAAGACTTCATCCTGGACAAGCGCGTTATTGGTGGCATGCAGCAGGTTTCGCTGCTCCAGGCAGCCGAGCTGGGTTCCGACGTCGTGCTTAACAGCCCGGTTCGCACCATCAACTGGGACGTCGACCGCGTGACGGTTGAGTCTGAGCGAGCCACAGTGAATGCGCGGTATGTCATCATGGCGGTGCCGCCCAACCTGTACTCACGCGTTTCCTTCAACCCGCCGCTGCCGCGCCGCCAGCACCAGATGCACCAGCACCAGTCACTGGGCCTGGTCATCAAGGTGCACGCCGTGTACAGCACGCCGTTCTGGCGCGAAGAAGGCCTCTCCGGCACCGGTTTCAGCGCCGGCGCCCTGGTCCAGGAGGTCTACGACAACACCAACCACGGCGACTCCCGCGGCACCTTGGTGGGCTTCATTTCCGACGAAAAGGCCGACGCCGTGTTCGAGCTCAGCGCCGAAGACCGCAAGAAGGCCGTCCTCCAGTCCATCGCCGGCTTCCTCGGCGACAAGGCACTCACCCCCGAGGTCTACTACGAATCAGACTGGGGCTCCGAGGAATGGACCCGCGGCGCATACGCTTCCAGCTACGATCTCGGCGGCCTGCACCGTTACGGCAAGGACCAGCACGCGAACGTGGGACCGATCTACTGGTCCTCGTCCGATCTCGCGGCCGAGGGCTACCAGCACGTGGACGGCGCGGTCCGGATGGGCCAGACGACCGCAGCCCGCATCGTCGAGGCCAACAAGTTGAGCGCGCTGCCGGTCGGCTAGGGCGTTGCGCCGGGATGGCACTTAACACCCGTTTTCCCGCCTGGGATCGGTGTTAAGTGTCACCTCGGCGCGGCTTGTCCGGCTCTCGGCACGCCTGCGGCTCGCTCCGCTTCGATGAGTGCTTGGGCCAGACGCTCGACGGCGGCCTGATAGTCAGTCCCGGGTGTCACCCGGCAGTGCTCAGCCTCCCGCATAGCGCGGGCAAGTGCAGCTGTCTCGGCCGTTCTGACGTCCGTCATTGCCGGGAAATCTATTGCTTGCCCGGGATCGAGTTCGTAGCGCTGCCACTGCTGGAGGACGCTCGCGTGGCGGGCGGCAGCTTCAGCAAAACCAGGACGACGCCGGGGCTCGGCTGAGTGGAGACGCTCCACCCTGCGACTGGTCGCCAGCGTTGCTGCTGCAGTGGCCATCGCGATGAAGACCATGATAAGTCCGGCCGGCGCCCATTCCACTGCGGGAACCAAGATGGCCGGAAGAATCACCACCAGGCCCGCGAAGAGATCCCAGAAGATCGTGTCCGGTTCCGGGCCGCGCCCATGCGTGAGTTTTCTGTGGAGGACGAACGTGGTTGCCGCTGTTGCGAGCACCAAGGCTACGCCCCACAGGAGCATCATGGCGGGCATTGGACCACCTCCAGGCGAGTACGCGCTGCTGTGATTTCAGTATGCGCCTGAGTGTTTCCGGGCAACACCTCCGTACGGACAATTCACCGCTCCCCGGGCGTAGCCTAGGCACCATGAGACTGAAAATGTGCAGCATCCACGTCAAGGACCCCGCTACGGCCCACGCTTTCTATACGGAAACGCTTGGCTTCGAAACCTTGATGGCCATGCCCGAGTACAACCTCTTCATCATTAAGGATCCCGGCGCGGACAACACTTCGGTGGGACTCCTGCTGGAGCCCAGCGACAACCCGATCGGCGCTAACTACATGAACGCCCTCCATGAGGCCGGGTTGGCAGCGATCACCTTTGGCGTGCCTGACGTCCAGGCTGAATATGAGCGTCTGCTGGCTGCCGGCGTGACGTTCCAGGGCGAACCCAGTGAGGATTTCTCCGGGATCAGCGCCGTCTTCGACGACGGGTGCGGGAACTTCGTCCAACTCCACCAGGACTAGTTAAACAGCTGTGGCCGGGACCAAAGGGTCCCGGCCACAGTCAGCTGAAAACTATGCGTGATCGCGCTTTGACGTCTTCGGGGCATCGCGCTTGGCGGCTGCGTTGTCCTTGGCTTCCTTAGTAGCTGCCTTCTTCGCAGCTTCGTCCTTGACCCTCTGGGCCTCGGCGCGGACTGCGGCGTGGGTGGCACGCTCCACAACCAACCACTGCGGCGGCGCCTGCAGCAGCTCGGTGATTTCCGCCGTCGTGAGTGCTTCTTCAACGCCGCCGCGGGCGAGGCCGCTGATGGAGACGTTCAGCTTCTGTGCCACTACCGGGCGCGGGTGCGGGCCGTTGCGGCGGAGCTCGGCGAGCCACTCCGGCGGGTTGGCCTGGAGTTCGGCGAATTCTTCGCGGGAGATGGACGAATCCTGGAACTCCTGGGGTGTCGCGGGCAGGTAGATGCCGAGTTTCTTGGCAACGGTTGCCGGCTTCATGGACTGGGAGTTCGAGGACGTCATGCTTCAAGGGTATCTGGCCGGTACTGTGAGTGTGTGCCAGCCGCTGAAGAATCCGCCCAAATAACCGAGCCCCCCACCGAGCTTCGCTTCGCTTATGTTGCCGGTGTGACGCCTGGGAAATGGATCCGGCGGTGGGAAGAGCGGATGCCGGACGTGCCATTGCATGCGTTTATGTCCGACGACGGTGCGCAGCTTTCGGTTCTGCGCGACGGTTCCGCTGACCTTAGCTTTGTTCGGCTGCCCGTGGACCGGGAAGGCCTGAACGTCATTCCCCTCTATGAAGAGCAGCCAGTGGTGGTCGCTCCCAAGGGGCACGAGATCTCCGTGTTTGAAGAAGTGGCGCTGGAGGACCTGTCCGAGGAGAACTTCCTGGACGTGGAGGAAATGGGCGGGCCCCATATGGCCTTGCAGGTGGTGGCTTCCGGAGCCGGATTGGCCATCCTGCCCATGTCGGTTGCCCGGCACCTGAACAACAAGCAGACCATCATGCGGCTATTGACTGGCGCTCCTGGAACGCAGATTGGCCTCGCGTGGCTTGCTGGTACGGATAGTCCGGTGATCGAGGAGTTCATCGGGATTGTGCGCGGCCGGACTGCGCAAAGTTCACGCCAGCCGTCCGCTCAGCAGGAGAAGCCGAAGAAGGCGCCCAAGCCGGATCGTCGCGGGGGCGGGGCCAAGAAGCCTGCCGTCGCGCAGCGCTACGCCCCGAATCCGGACAAGGGCCGCGGCAAGGGTTCGCGCAAGAAGGGCAAGCGCTAGTTATTCACCGTGGATTGCGGCCTGCTGCTGCTCTGATCTGTTGAGGTAGGCGAGCAAAAGGTCCCCGGCGCGCTCCAGGTCGCCGGATTCGAGCGCTGAGCAAATCTGCTCGTTTTCCTTGAGCCAGTCGCTGTAGAAGTGCGCGTTCATGGTGGCCTTGTGGAAGTACAGACGCATCTCAGCGAGCACTTGGGCCATGATCGTGTTCAATCTCCCGCTTTCGGCCAGGGCAACGATGGCCCCGTGGAAATGCTGGTTGGCGCTGCCCAAGCCCTCGTTGTCGTTGGCGGCTGCTGCGCGCTTTCCCTCCTCGACGGCGGCCCTGATGGCGGCAATGCGCTCTGCGGAACCGCCGGCACGGATGGAACTGACCTCAATGGCGCGGCGGACCGTATAGACATCGTGAATATCCCCTGCTTCCAGTGTGGCGACGTACACTCCGCGGTTGGGGAGACGGACCAGGAGCCGTTCGCTGGCTAGTTCCGCGAAGGCTTCACGGACGGTGTTGCGGGAAACGCCCAGGTCCTCGGCGATGGTTGCTTCCGTGAGCTTGGCCCCTGGCACAAGGAAGCCTTCGGCCAGTTGGTAGCGCAGTTCCTCGGCAACCCTCTCGGCAACTGAAGGCACCCGAAGGCGCATACGGGCGCCGGCGCCGTCGATGCCAGTTCTTTCGCTGGATTCCTGATCTGCACTGGCCATGACACCAAAATTACACGATTGCCAAAAATTAGGATCGCTGGATTGTTGAACAATCCGGTAATCTGGTGCATCCTTGATGTAACGCACATCACGAGGCAGGAATCACACCATGGCAATCATCGACCTGAACAGCGACGTCGGAGAGTCCTTCGGACGTTGGACGCTGGGCGACGACGCAGCCATGTTCGAATCCGTTTCCAGTGCCAACGTTGCGTGCGGATTCCACGCTGGCGACCCCAGCGTTATCCGCAGCACCTGCAAGAAGGCGGCTGAGGCCGGCGTCGTGATTGGCGCCCACGTCGGCTACCGGGATCTTGCAGGATTCGGCCGTCGCTTCCTGGACGTTGATCCCATGGAGCTGGCCGACGATGTCGTTTACCAGATCGGCGCCCTGCAGGCGCTGGCTGCCACGACGGGTGCGAGCGTCAAGTACGTGAAGCCCCACGGCGGTCTCTACAACGCGATCGTCAAGCACACCGCTCAGGCAAAGGCCGTGGTCGACGCCGTGAAATCAGTTGACCCCACCCTCCCGATCCTCGGTCTCCCCGGTTCCGAAGTCCTCCGTCTTGCAGACGCAGCCGGACTTCGTGGTGTTTCCGAAGCTTTCGCGGACCGCGCCTACAACCCGGACGGAACCCTCGTCCCACGCACCCAAGCAGGCGCCGTCCTACACGATCCCGCTGAAGTGGCGGAACACGTTTTGCGGATGGCCACCGAACAGTCCGTCAGGACCATCGATGGTTCCATCCTGAAGATCCGCGCGGAGAGCATCTGCGTGCATGGTGACTCACCAGGAGCTGTCGCGATGGCTACTGCTGTGAAGTCCGCTCTCGACGACGCCGACGTCAGCATCGGCTCGTTCCTCTAAATCCCCAAGCTTGAGCACAACCCCCTCATCCCCCCGGAGGAAACCATGACCAGCACCAACGCAGCCAAGGCCGTGACAAGGAAGCCACCGGCCGGCGCCCTGAAGGCTTACGTAGCCAGCCTCACCGGCACGTCGCTTGAATATTATGACTTCGCTATCTACTCCGTAGCTTCGGCCCTCGTCTTTCCCAAGATCTTCTTCCCCGGCAACGATGAATTCGTTGCACTATTGCTCTCCTTCTCAGCTTTTGCGGTGGGCTACTTGGCCCGTCCGATCGGCGGCGTCATCTTCGGGCGTTTGGGCGACAAGATTGGCCGCAAGTACGTCCTGGTGTTCACGCTCGTGCTTATCGGAGTCGCGACCGTCCTCATAGGTGCGCTGCCTGACTACTCAGTGATTGGCGTGGCGGCGCCCACCATCCTGGTTCTTCTTCGCCTCGCCCAGGGCATCGGTGTCGGTGGTGAATGGGGTGGAGCGGTTCTGCTGTCCAGCGAATTCGGCGACCCCAACAAGCGTGGCTTCTGGTCCTCCGCCGCGCAGATCGGCCCGCCCGCAGGCAACCTGATGGCCAACGGCGTCCTCGCCATCCTTGCCGCTTCGCTGAGCACTGAGGCGTTCCTCTCCTGGGGCTGGCGCGTCGCCTTCCTCGCCTCCGCACTCCTGGTGGTCTTTGGCCTGATCATCCGCCTCAAGCTCGAAGAAACCCCGGTCTTCAAGGCAATCCAGGCCCACGGCGAACGGCCCAAAGCACCCATCAAGGAGGTCTTCACCACCGAACCCAAGGCCCTGGTTTCGGCAGCGCTCTCGCGGGTCTGCCCTGACGTCCTTTACGCGCTGTTCACGGTGTTCGTTGCTGTGTATGCCACCAAGCAACTTGGCATGACCACGGGCAATGTCCTGGCAGCCATCCTCATCGGATCGGCATTCCAGCTGTTCCTCATTCCGTTGGCTGGCGCTCTTACCGACCGCTTCAACCGCCGCCTTGTCTACGGCGTTACAGCAGCCGCTACAGCCGTCTATATTCCCCTGTTCTTCCTCATGATCCAGGGCAAATCAGTGGTCATGCTGACCATCGGCACGGTGATCGGCTTGGCGCTGCACGCGTTCATGTACGGCCCGCAGGCCGCCTTCATCACCGAGCAGTTCCCAGCCCGCCTGCGCTACGCCGGCAGCTCACTGGCGTACACCCTGGCCGGCGTGATTGGTGGAGCCGTTGCGCCCATCATCTTCACGGCTCTCTACGGCGCAGCATCCGGCGGCTGGTATTTGATCGCCGGGTACCTCGTCCTGACAGCCGTCGTCACCATCGTGGGCATGGTCCTGGGCCGGGATCCGAAGCCTGAAGAAGACGTTCGCCTGCTGCAGGAGTCGCCCGCCTAAATGGCGGCGAAGCGGATGATGGAGACCGTGATGCAAACGACCACCGCGAAGCAAACTGCCACAGCGAAGCAATCGACCACCGCGAAAAAGGTCCGCTCCGTGCGACCCGTCGGCACCCGTGCCGTACTTGCGGAGCTGGATGGGCTGCAGGACGTACTGGCTCTGCAGGACATGCTCTACAAGTCTCCGCTCCCTGGCCAGGTAGACGTCCTGGCAGCAGCCGAAACGGTTATGGTCGTTGGCGAATCCGCTGCGGCAACGCGGGCCATCGGCGCCCGGTTGCTCGAGCTGGAACTCATCGCGACGGACGTTACCGATTCCGGGCTGGTGGTCATCGATACCGTGTACGACGGCGATGACCTCGCCGATGTCGCGGAACTCACCGGGCTGAGCGTGGAGGGCGTAATTTCGGCCCACACAGGCCAGATCTGGACTGTTGCTTTCGCCGGCTTCGCTCCCGGATTCGGCTACATGGTGGGCGAGAATGAAGTCCTCACGGTTCCCCGCCGCTCCTCACCCCGCACGGCTGTTCCCGCTGGATCCGTGGCCCTCGGCGGCCAGTACTCGGCTGTCTATCCCCGGCGTTCTCCCGGCGGTTGGCAGCTGATTGGCCGAACGGGAGCCCGTATGTGGGATCTCGACCGTCCCCAACCGGCCCTGGTTCGGCCCGGTGACAGGGTGCAGTACCGCGCTGTTCGGGAGGTTGTCACGGCCAGCGCGGAGCATCAAGCTGAACCCGAGGCTGATCACCACACGGACTCCGGCCTGCGGATCCTCAACCCCGGGGCGCAAAGCCTTATCCAGGATCTTGGCCGGAGAGGCTACGGGAACTTGGGGGTCTCGGCGGCCGGTGCGTTGGACCGGGCATCGCTGCGCCGCGCCAACCGCCTCGTCGGCAACAGTTCCTCGGCTGCCGCCATCGAGACGGTCAACGGTGGGCTGACTGTGGAAGCGGTCGGCGACCAGGTGATTGCCGTGACAGGTGCGCCTACCACCCTTACCGTCCAGTCGCCGTCGTCGGCTGAATATGAGGAGTCTGACGGCGACGCCCGGGACGCAGTGCGCAGCGTCCCGATTGCTGCTCCATTCGCCTTGCTCGACGGCGAAGTACTTACCCTCGGACCGCCCGAGGCCGGGTTCCGGAACTACGTTGCAATCCGCGGTGGCATAGCGGTTCCCGAAGTTCTGGGGAGTCGTTCGGCCGATACGATGTCCGGGATCGGACCTGCCTCGCTGGTGGTTGGGCAGGAGCTCCCGGCGGGCGACGCCACGGCGTCTACTGCGGTTGGAAGTCCGGAGCTGCAACCGGAATTTCCGGGTACCAGTGTCACCGTTCTCGATGTGGTTCCCGGACCCCGTGCTGATTGGTTCGATCAGTCCGCCATCGAGTCCCTGACAAGTCAGGAATGGCTGGTCACACCACAATCCAATCGCGTGGGCATGCGACTGGACGGTACTCCTCTCCAGCGCGCTCGCGAGGGTGAACTTCCCAGCGAGGGGACTATGGCTGGTGCCCTCCAGATCCCGCCCGCCGGACTTCCCGTGCTGTTCTTGGCCGACCACCCCATCACCGGTGGATACCCCGTGATCGGCGTGGTTCGCGACGAACACCTTGACCTTGCCGGGCAGGTCCCCATTGGCGGACGGATCCGGTTCCGGATGGTCCCCGATTCCCCCGACTTCACCAAGACCCCAGAGAAGTGAGTATTTGATGCGAAAGGTCCTGATTGCGAACCGCGGAGAAATCGCTGTTCGAGTCGCCCGAGCCTGCGATGACGCCGGCATTTCCTCGGTGGCCGTCTATGCGGACATCGACGCCGACGCAATGCACGTGGGTGCCGCGGATGAAGCCTATAGCTTGGGCGGAAACAGCCCCGCTGATACATACCTTAACGTCGCGAAGCTGCTAGCCGTTGCCGAACAGTCGGGGGCTGACGCCGTCCACCCCGGGTATGGCTTCCTCTCGGAAAACGCCGATTTTGCGCAAGCAGTCCTGGACGCCGGACTCGAGTGGATCGGTCCGTCACCGGAGTCGATCCGGCAGTTGGGCAACAAGGTTACAGCCCGCGAGATCGCTGTCCGTGCTGGTGCCCCCCTTGTGGCCGGCAGCGATGGCCCGGTTGCTACTGCTGCTGAAGCCCGGGCATTTGCCGAGAAACACGGACTGCCGGTGGCCATCAAGGCGGCCTTTGGCGGCGGTGGTCGCGGGCTCAAGGTTGTCCGTGAACTCGCCGAAGTGGAGGAGGCTTTCGACTCGGCAGTGCGTGAAGCCATCACAGCGTTCGGGCGTGGGGAATGCTTCGTGGAACAGTACCTTGACAGGCCGCGGCACGTGGAGGCGCAGGTCATCGCGGATACCCATGGCAACGTCGTTGTGGTGGGTACGCGCGATTGCTCCCTCCAACGCCGGCACCAGAAACTGGTGGAAGAGGCACCTGCACCTTTCCTCACCGAGTCCCAGCAGCAACAGATCTATGACGCCGCCAAAGCAATCGTCCGCGAGGCCGGCTACTACGGCGCCGGGACTGTTGAATTCCTGGTCTCCGCAGATGGGGCCGTGGCCTTCCTCGAGGTAAACACGCGCCTGCAGGTGGAGCACCCGATAACCGAGGAAACGGCTGGGATTGACCTCGTTCAGGAACAGTTCCGCATTGCAGCCAGCCTGCCCTTGAGCATTACCGAGGATCCCATAGCCCGCGGCCATTCCTTTGAGTTCCGCATCAACGCCGAGGACGTTGGCCGCGGATTCCTGCCTTCCCCGGGCACAGTGGCATCGTTCCAAGCGCCCACGGGTCCCGGCATTCGTTTGGATACCGGCGTGCGTGCGGGCTCGTTTATTGCACCGCAGTTCGATTCGCTCCTGGCCAAATTGATTGTTACTGGTGCCGACCGCCAGCAAGCGCTGCGCCGCGCACGCCGAGCACTTGCCGAAATGGAGATCACCGGACTGCCCACCGTGTTGCCGTTCCACCGCGCGGTTGTGGAATCCGATGACTTTACATCCGTAGCCGGGCTGCGCGTTCACACCCGGTGGATCGAGACAGACTTCGCAGACCAGATCCCCGTTGATTCCGAATACAACGTGGTTGCCCCAAGTGGCGTGCGGCGCACCATCACCGTGGACGTCGACGGCAAGCGGCTCGCCGTTGGACTCCCGGCTGATCTGCTGGAGGGTTGGGCCCGGTCAGGGCAGGGACTCCCCTCAGGCGCGGTGGTCACGGGGTTGCAGGGCGATTACGTGGGAGCGTCCAATTCAGCGGGAGCCTCGCCAGCGGAATCAGCCCTGGTTTCCAGCATGGCCGGCACAGTGGTGAAGTGGCTGGTGGAGCCCGGCACCGAGGTCTCGGCAGGTGACCCCTTGCTGGTGGTGGAGGCCATGAAGATGGAAACGCAGGTGGCAGCACACCGTGCGGGCACGCTCTCGGAGGTGCTCTCGGCACCCGGCGGTATGGTGACTGCGGGAGCCGTGCTGGCGCACATCCAGTAGTCGGGCTGACTTAACCCCGACGGCGATCCAGCCCTTCGTGAGGGGGCCGGGCCGCCGTCGTGTTCCACTGGTCAGGACGGTCGCTGGAACGTCGCTAGCCTGCTATTTCATCGCTGGGCAGCAAAGGATCAGCGGCCAAGCAACGAGGTTGTCGCTCCCAAGATGCTGTCCAAGAGGCCGTTCCGGAACTTGCCCGAGGGGTCGTTGGTGACGGCGAGGCTGCAGAAGTCCTCGAAGCGTGGGTAGAGAGTGGCGAAGTCGTACAGGCTTGGCGTGAAGAGCTTGCCCCAGTGCGGCCTCGCGCCGAAGGGGCGCAGTGCTTCCTCCAGTTCCGGGAGTACCGCTTCCACCTGGGCTTGCAGTGGCTTCCATGTGAAGTGAAGAGCGACGCTTTGTTGCCGGTAGAACGGGCTGAGCCAGAACTCATCCGCGGCTACGGTACGGATTTCGGAGATGAACAGCAGGGGTGCCAACTTGTCCGCGAGCTCTCGGACAGCTTCAAGTGCGGCGGGTGCATGCTCCAGGGGCAGCAAGAATTCGCTCTGCAGTTCCTCGCCATTGCTAGGAGTGAATTCGTGGCGGAAGTGCGGCAGCCGGTCCAGCCATTTGCCGGGCTCGTCCAGCTGACCCGTGCAGTTCTCCGCCGACATCCCGGGCAGCGGGTGGAGAGCGGCAGTAGCGGCGGTTGCTCCGAACAGGTCCGGCAACGGAGCTTCGGTGTCCAGTGCCTTGAGCCAGACCTGCGGGATGGACCCGCCGGTGTAATCGGTGAAAAAGCTGACGCTGTACGCGGCCGACGCGATGTTCGCGAAGTCAGCCAGCGCCCGCTCCCACGGCAGGCCCGTGAGTACGCGCTGCCGCATCTGATAGCTCGGCCGGACGGCCAGTTCCAGTCCTGTGACGATCCCCAGGGCGCCGACTCCCACAACGCTGGCGAGGAACTCGTCGTCGTCCGGAGTAAGCGTCACCAGCTCGCCATCTGCACGCACCAGGTCAATGCTTACAACCGCGCCAGCCAAGGAGGGATTGCCGACACCACTGCCGTGCGTCCCGGTTTGGATGGCTCCCGCTACCCAGATGTGGGGGAGTGAAGCGAGGTTGTGGATGGCATAACCCTGTTCCTCGACTGCCCGGCAAAGTGCGCCATAGCTGATACCGCCGCTGACTTTGACGGTGCCCTTCCCGGCATCAAGTGAGATTTCCTGGGGCAATGCATCCAGAAGAACGTGAATGCCATCAGTGTCTGCGACCTTGTTGAACGAGTGGCGGGAACCCAGGGCCTTGATCCGCGGCGCGTTGGCCACAAGCCCGCGCAGCTGGTCTACGGAGGTGGGCCGCTGGATTTCGGCGGACGAATACTCGAGGTTTCCTGCCCAGTTCTTCATTGAATGATCTTCCCGCTCGGTGACTTATCGGCTCCCGCAATTGTTAACGTTCACAACTAATTGCGTCAAGAGGCGTCCAACTGGTTGATGCAGTCTTAGCTGGAGCCGAGGGACGCTAGTCCTTCAGCGGCCGGCGAGCCAGCCATGCCGCGACAATCGCGCCGGAGATGTTGTGCCACAGCGAGAAGACGGCAGAGGGCAGCGCAGCCAGCGGACTGAAGTGCGCCGTGGCAAGGGTCGCGGCCAAACCGGAGTTCTGCATGCCCACCTCGAAGGCCAAGGCGCGGCGGGCCTTGTCATCCAGGCGGCCCAGCTTGCCTGCCAGGTAGCCCAGGCCCAGCCCAAAGCCATTGTGGAGGACGACTGCCAGGAACACGATGGCGCCTGCTGCGACGATCTTGCTGGCGCTGCCGGCCACGACGATTGCCACGATCAGTGAAATCACGACGGCGGACGCCCACGGAAGTGCCGGAAGCACCTTTGCGACGAGCTTGGACAGGAAGAGTCGAGCAAGCAGGCCTGCGATGACCGGAAGCAACACGGTCTTCACGATGTCCAGCACCATGGCGCCAGCATCAATGTGCAGGAACGAACCGGCCAGCAGGAGAGTCAGTGCCGGCGTGACGATGGGAGCGATCAATGTGGAAACCGAGGCGACAGCGACAGACAATGCCACGTCACCCTTGGCGAGGAACGCCATCACGTTGGACGCAGTACCGGATGGTGCGCAGCCCACAAGAATAAGGCCGACGGCGAGCTCGGGCGGAAGCTGAAGCAGGACGGCAATCAACCAGCCTGCCCCAGGCATGATCACGTAGTGCGCCACGATTCCGAGTGCCACAGCCCACGGACGACGCGCCACAGAAGCGAAGTCGGGCGGCGTCAGCGTGAGGCCCATGCAGAACATGATGACGCCGAGCAGATAGGGAACAGCGACGCCCATCGGCTTGAACGCTTCCGGAAGGAGGAACCCGAGGACGCCAGCCACCACAACCAGGAGCGGGAACACCGTCACGGCTATCCGCGCGATCTTGGCCTCTGCGGCGAGAGCTGCGTTGACGGGAGCCTCGGCTCCTGAAGTTTCTGTCTGGGAGTTCGTTGCCTCAAGCATTCATCCATGCTCACATTGGTCCCGTGGCATGACAGAGTTCGTTACTTCCAATCCGGCATATATGTCAGATGACCGCTGTTTCGAAACATGGATCAGCCGTTCAGCTTTCCCGCCAGCCGTTCGCGCATCCGAACGCTTGCCTCGTTGAGCCCGATGAACTCCACCTCGCGCCCGTGGTTCCGGTACTTTTCGGTGACGGAATCCAGCACGGCAATTGTGGATGCGTCCCAAAGGTGCGAGTTATGGAGATCGATGACGACGCGATCTATGCCTTCCGAGGCATCCTTTGCATAGTCGAACTGGGTGTACAGATCATTGGACGAGGCAAAGAAGAGTTCGCCGTCCACCGTATAGGTGGCCACTGTTTCACCGTTGAGCTCCAGTTCGGTCCGCTCGACAGTAGCGAAATGAGCCACGCGGCGCGCAAACAGGACCATCGCGGTCAAAACGCCGACGCCGACACCCACCGCGAGATTGTGCGTCGCCACAACGGCGGCAACAGTGATCAGCATGACGGCGGTCTCTGATTTGGGCAGCCGCTTCAGGGTGGATGGCCGAACAGAATGCCACTCGAAGGTAATCAGGGAAACGAAGATCATCACGGCAACAAGGGCCGCCATGGGAATCATCCCCACAACATCACCCAGGACAACCACCAGGACCAGCAGGAAGACGCCGGCCAAAAACGTTGAGAGCCGGCTCCGCGCGCCGGATCCCTTGACGTTGATCATGGTCTGTCCGATCACGGCACACCCACCCAGTCCACCAAGGAATCCCGTGACGATGTTGGCCACCCCCTGACCCCAGGAAACCCGTGTCTTGTTGGACCGCGTGTCCGTGATGTCGTCCACAAGCTTGGCTGTCAGGAGTGATTCCAGCAGGCCAACCAGGGCCATGGACAATGCGAAGGGCGCAATGATCTGGAACGTCTCCAGGTTCAGCGGGACATTGGGCAGGAAGAACCCGGGCAGGCTGTGGGGGAGCTCGCCCTTGTCACTGACAGTTGGAACATCGATGTGCCCCAGAACGGTAACCAGAGTAATGACCACGATCGCCACGAGAGGCGCAGGAATAGCCGTGGTCAGGCGGGGTAGGCCAAAGACCATGACGAGTCCCACGGCAACAATTGGATAGACCATCCACGGGACATTGAAGAGTTCGGGCATCTGCGAGATAAACACCAGAATTGCCAGTGCGTTCACGAAGCCGATCATCACGGACCGCGGAATGAAGCGCATGAGCCGCGTGACGCCGAGGACAGCCAGGATGATCTGGAAGACACCCGCCAGGATGATCGTGGCAATCAGGTAGTCGAGCCCGTGCTCCTTCATCACGGGAGCGATAACGAGAGCCACAGCGCCTGTCGCTGCAGAGATCATGGCTGGGCGACCACCAACAAGGGCCGTCACCACGCCCATGGTGAAGGAAGCGAACAACCCGACCCTGGGATCAACGCCCGCGATGATCGAGAACGCGATGGCCTCCGGAATGAGCGCCAGTGCAACCACCAGTCCAGCCAGGGATTCCGTCAGCAGGCGGCGGGGCGAGCGGAAGGTCACCCGCAGTGACATGAGTTGCTCGGGAGTCATGGCGTCCTTACAGTGCAGTCTGGCGGTAACGCTCAATCTGCTTCAGACGCCGCTGGAGGCTATCGCGCCGCGGGTGCGGAACGACGTCGGGCGCCTCAGCGGTGAGGTCAATATGTTCGGTTCCGTACTGCCACAGCAGGAGGTCATCCAGGAGGCGGTCGGGGCCCGGGGAGTAACGGTGATCCAGGGCCTTGCGGACCTCCGTGATCCGGTTGGCGCTTAGGAGCCCCGCAAGTTCCACGGTTTTGGTGAGTCCGTGGGCGGCCAGAAGTTCGGCAGCCCACCCCCAGTCGTCATCAACTTTACGGTCAACGTGGGGCAGGAGCGTACGCCAGACGTCCCGAACCCGGTTGGGAGTCAGCGGGGAGGCACCCTCACCGTGCAGGTCCCAATAACTGCGGACCTCTTCATAGCGCTCGTGGAGGTCGGCGAAGGCGCTCTCCACGGTTTCCAACATGGCCGCAGTGGCCGTGAACTGGCGATCGAAATGGGGGGTCCAGGCCCTTGGATCCTCCGCCTTGAACCGGATATCGTGCTCGATCTCGCTCCAGGCGTGCGCAAAAACAGTGCGGATCTGGCACTCGAAGAAGTAGCTGCCGTTGGCAGGCATATCCGGGTTGAAGACGTGCTGATACTCCTTGACGGCCTCATTCTGGATGGTTCGCAGGATGAGGTGCCGGCTGGAGTAGCCGTACGTGCCCGATTCGATGGAACCGATGTCCTTCTCACGGTCTCCACGGCAATCGAAGAGCTGCCGCTGGCGCTTGATGATGTTGGCCACCGCAGCGTTCTCGGCAGGCAGTTTGGTGATGACGCGGATGCCCACCATGTCATTCAAGGTGCGGAAAGGGTCCGGGAATTTAAGGACCCGCGGGCCGCCCGGCTCCAAAGGATCATCCGTGCGTGAGATTTTTTCGCGGAACGACTCCACCGTTTTGGTTCGCCCGGTGACAAACAGGGGAGTGACCTCGGCATCGTTGAGCATGTCCCTAAGGGTCAGCAGCACATCCCGTGTGACCCGCTTCAGGGCAGGGCGAACACGCTCATAGAGCGCCACGTTCGCGTCCACTGCGTCGCGCTGGTCCTGGTCCAGGCTGTCCCAATTGCTTGCCATGCCCCCAGCTTACGGGGCGGGTCCGACACTGGGGCGGGCACCCGCCGTCGGGGTGCCCTAGCCAAAGTTGCGGGACGTCACGATAGGCTCGGTACAAAGGAGGGCGCAATGTTGCGGCACAAGTACAGCTACGGCGAACACCCCAGTCAATGGGGCGAACTCTTCATACCTGAACCGAACAACGGAAACCATCGCGGCGCATCAGCCGTCGCGGGTGGTGTCGCGGTTGTGATCCACGGCGGCTACTGGCGCTCACAGTACGGCGCCGAGCTCGGCGAGCCCCTGGCCCGGGACCTCGCGGCGCATGGAATTACCGCATGGAACCTTGAATACCGACGTGCCGGCAACGGCGGTGGTTGGCCCCATACATTCGAAGACATCCTGGCCGGCATTGATCATCTCGCTGAAATCGCCGGAAAGCACGAGCTCCACCTCGGCAAGGTAGTGGCCTTGGGCCACTCGGCTGGCGGTCACCTGGCTGTGTGGGCCGCCGGACGGCAGCGCCTCTCGGCCATCGGAACGCCCGACGCCGACCGCCAACTCGTGCGTGGATCGGAGGACAACGCCGTCCACCTGACAGGGGTCGTCAGCCAGTCCGGCCTGCTGAACCTGGCTGCCGCGGAAAAACTGAACCTCAGTAACGGTGCCGTCTGCAACCTCATGGGTGGCGATTCTGCCAGATACCCCAAAAGGCATAAATACGCGGATCCCATGAGTTCACTGCCCCTTGATGTGCCGGTTTTCGCCGTCCATGCCACCGACGACGAAGACGTTCCCGTCAGTCAGTCCGAGGCCTACGTCGCGGCGGCAACGGCGGCCGGCAGCGCAGCGCAATTGCTGCGTGTCCCTGGGGATCACTTCGATCTCATAGATCCCAAAGCTGTGGCCTACAAGAAATGCCGCGAACTGGTACAACGCCTGCTCTCCTGAATCACTGGTAGCGCCTGCCCTTCCTCTGGCAGAGTGGTCCCATGCTGACTGTGATTGGCGAGGCCTTGGTTGACGTTGTGCAGCGCCCCAGCGGAATCGAGGCGCACGTAGGGGGCAGCCCGCTCAACGTCGCCGTTGGTTTGGCGCGTTTGGACCACCCCGTGCAGTTCATCGGGCGGTTTGGCCATGACGCATACGGCGATTCCGTGGCGGCGCACCTCCGGTCCAGTTCCGTGATGGTTCCTCTTCCGCCCGACGGCAAACCCACCAGCGTAGCCACGGCTGTGATCGACGACGACGGCGCCGCCACCTACACCTTCGATCTCACCTGGGATTTGCCGGGCCTCGGGGAGCGGTTGCCGCTCATGCTGCAGGGGGCCACTTTGCTGCATACGGGTTCGATAGCCACCGCCTTGGAGCCAGGTGCCGCGGCCGTGCTTGCCGCCGTCGAGCATGCCCATCCGGGTAGCACTATCAGCTTCGACCCCAACTGCCGCCCCAGCATCATTACCGATCGCGATTACGCACGGAGGCAGGCCGAACGCTTCGTAGTGCTCTCCGACGTCGTGAAGGCTTCTGACGAAGATCTCGAATGGCTGTATCCGGGCGTTGATCCGCTGGAGTCGGCACGCCGCTGGTTGTCGCTGGGAGGTACGGAAGGACCCGCGCTGGTGGTGGTGACGCGGGGCGCGCGTGGTCCGTGGGGAATCACGGCCATCGGCGAGACCCAGGTCCCGGCGCCTTCCGTGACGGTGGTGGATACCGTTGGTGCCGGCGATTCGTTCATGGCGGGGCTGCTGTCAGCGATAGTGGACCGCGGGCTGGACGGTGCGCAAAACCGCGGGGCACTCAGAGCCATGCCGGCCGAGACCCTTGCCGCCATCATGGACCATGCGACTCGTGCTGCCGCAGTTACGGTGTCGCGGGCTGGCGCCAATCCGCCGACGCGGGCCGAGCTCAACCATAAGGCTGTTGCTAGCTAAAACTGTTGCCGGCGAAGTCCGGACAAGAGGAGGTGCGCCATGAAGGACCACGATCCTTACGCCGCGACGCCCGCGCCGGAGTTACAGGTTGCGAGCGAGTCATTCACCGACGGCGATACTCTCGGCCCCGATCAGCGGAGCGGGATTCTGGGTGCGGGCGGCCAAGACATTTCTCCCCAGCTGAGCTGGAGTGGTGCTCCGGACGGAACCAGGAGTTTCGCGGTCACTATGTGGGATCCCGATGCTCCCGGCCGTGGGGGCTACTGGCATTGGGCGGTACTTAATATTCCTCCTGAGGTATCAAGCCTTCCCGCTGGTGCCGGCGGCCGGGACGGCCACGTGTTGCCCGCTGGCGCGTTCCAGTTAATGAACGACGGCGGCCGCAGCGGCTATGTTGGGGCGGCACCTCCCAGAGGGCACGGACCGCATCGGTACATAGTGGCCGTACACGCGCTGGACGTGGAGGACCTGGGCATCGAAAAGGATTCCGAGGCGCGCATACTTGCTTCAGCCCTTCCTGCGCATACGTTGGCGCGCGGAACCATCACGGGTATGTTCGAGCGTTAGCTGCGGCATTTGGGTTCTCAACAGCCACGTAGACTGACATGATGCGCCTCGTAGCAAGTGATATTGACGGCACCATCCTCGGTCATGACGGCAAGATCAGTGATCGGACCGTCAAGGCATTCAAAGCATGCCGGGACGCTGGGGTGGAGCTTGTGTTCGTGACGGGCCGGCCGCCGCGGTGGTTGTATCCGCTGCAGGAACAACTCGGACACAGCGGTATCGTGATTTGCTCCAACGGCGCGGTGGTGTGGGATCTCGAAACTGAGAAGCCCATTTCTTCTTGCACATTGGATATCACATCCATTTTTGAGGCGCGACGCATCATCAAGTCCCTGCGGCCGGATGCTTTGTTCGCCGTGGAAACGTTGACTGGTTTCCAACTTGAGCCAGGCTTCCTCGAGAACGAAACCAGCGAGCTGCTCGCGGAGTTCACCCCCGCACCGCTGGACCAGACGCTAACGGCGGATGACGCCGTCGTGAAGTTCCTGGCGATAACCCGTAAAGGCACCCCGGACGAATTCCTTGCCGAAGTTCAGCCGGCCGTCGCCCATCTGGTCAGCACCACGCACTCGGCACCGCGCACCGCAATGCTTGAGATGTCCGTGCCCGGCATCAACAAGGCCGTCACCCTCGCGAAGTACGCCGAGTCGTTGGGAATCGAGGCCGCGGATGTCGTGGCCTTCGGGGACATGCCCAACGACATCGAGATGCTCCGCTGGGCAGGTCACGGCTACGCGATGGCCAGCGGCCACCCGGAAGCGATCCTCGCCGCGGGGCAGCAGGCGCCACACTTCGACGACGACGGTGTGGCCCAGATCCTCGAGGCGAAACTGACGGAGCAAACGGTCTAGCCACGTCCCACACGAGGGATCCAGCACCGCACCGACGCACGGTATCTGATGAATTCTGCACCAAACCGCTCTTCGAGATCGGCTTCCTCCAGCGGCCGGACGGCATAGTTCCAAAGCAGGGAGCCAAGAACCGCGTAGGCGATAACAAGCCAGGACCCGAGAATGAGGCCGACTGCGGCACCTTGGGTAATGCCCGCAACAGCCATGGGATTACGAAGCCAGCGATACGGTCCGGCGATGACCAAGCGGTTGGGCATGGCTGAGGGCAACGGGGTGCCAGCTCCGAGCCAAGACATGGTCACGGCGGAGGCCACGCCCAGCGCACTTGCGAGCGTTAGAAGCAGCGCTCCGGCAGGGGCGGCCATCGACGGAAATGGCAGGGACACTTCCCATCGCTGTTCAAGGAACGTCAGGGCCAAGGGGATCACAGCCAGGAAAAATCCCCAGAAAAGGATCATTTGGCCGATGGTTGCGCTCACGTTTGTTGCCGTGCGACGGCCAGCGGCTGAACGGAAAGCGAAGGGGCCCCTAGTAATCCAGGCCGTGGGAATCCCGCCCAGGACGACGATGCTGAGGGCGGCCAGGGAACAAGCGGCAGCCGCAATCATGATCAAAACGCCCAACCCTGCCTCAGTTGTCAGCGTGGCGTAGACCCCGAGGGCAGTGGCGACGATTCCCGTCCAAGCAGTGGCGACAAAGGCGGCGGCCTTCACGCCGATTGCCGCAAGGGCGGAGGCGATGACGAAAAGGGGAATGTCAAAGATCGCAACGGCGACGGGATCGAGGCTACCGAGGGTGGCTTGCCGCACCACGGGTGACAGGAAGACGGCTATCCACCAAGAAAGACCGGCGGCTGCCTGCACGGCAAAATAGGCTCGGCACAGCATCTGAAAGCCCGATTTTGTTCCTTGAGGTTTCACGGATGACGGACGCCGCGACCTGCCAGCACTGCGCGGTAGCCCTCCATGTATGTGGGGAAGACGAACTCGAAGCCAGTGCCGCGCAGCCTCTGATTGGAGCAGCGTTTGTCTCCGGGGCCGGCGTGGGCGTCTTCCAACGCCGTCGGGGGTTCAGGGTTTCCCATTTCCAAAGCAAGAAACCGCATGACGTCACCCATCTCGGCCGCATGGTCGTCTACGCCTACGTAGACCGGATCGGGGTCCTGATCCATGGTGCTGAGGTGGACGATCATGGCCGCGGCGTCGTCCCTGTGAACACGGTTGGAGTGCCGGGGTCGTGCTGGAATCACGGCTTGCCCTGCCTGGACTTGGTCGATCAGTCGCGTTCGGCCCGGACCGTAAATGCCGCCGAGCCGAAGGATGATGGGTTGAGTTCCCGTTCCCCGGGTGCGGGCAAGCAGCATATTTTCAGCCTCCACCAGCACTTTGCCACTGAAGCGCGTGGGCTCGGTGGGTGTGGTTTCGTCCACCACCGCTCCGTCGGAGTCCTTATATACGGCTGTGGAGGAGACGAACAGTATGCGTTCCGGTTCAATAGAATCGCGATCCAAGGCGTCCAGAGTATTTCGGAGTCCGTCTATGTACGCTGCCCGGTATGCCTCCTCGGTGGAAGAATCGGCGGCGACGGCGACCACAACGATGTTCACATCTGCTGGGATGACCGGGACGTCACGTGAGAGGTCCGCGCGCATGCCCCGGATCCCCGCGGGGAGCTTTTCCGGAGAACGGCGGAGCCCAATCACCTCATGGCCCAGCTCTGCGAAACGCAGGCCGGCTTCCGTTCCAAGGTCGCCGCACCCGGCAATCAATACAGTCATGCAACCAGTTTGGCAGCCCTGACGCTCCGCCAAGCTGTCACCAACTTCCCAGTCTCCATACAACCCGCGTTCAACTTGCGCCCGTAGGCTTTCAGCCACAGACCCGTTTAGCTTGTTGGATATAGGGGAATCATCATGGCCAAGCGTAGGATCAACGACTTCAACACCGCACCATTGCACCGGATCGAACCGGATCACCACTGGAGGTCGCTTCGCCAGGGTGACCGCGTGAGCCTGACCCTGACGCCGGGGTACGAATCGGCTGGGATAGTGGACGCCGTTACCGGTGATGCAACGGCAGTTTGGGTGGAGCTCGACGGCGGTCGGGGCCGCACGCTGGTGCACATCAGCGATGGCGTGGCGGTGGTCCCCCTGGAGAAGGGGAAGGTCACCGAGGAGTCGTAAACGCCTATGCGCAATGGGCTACGCTTCGGATGTGACGCTGCCATATTTCCTCCGCAAGGACGGCACTGTGGGCCCCCTGGCCTTCGCTCACCGCGGATTCTCCATGAATGGCTTGGAGAACTCCATGGCTGCTTTTCGTGCCGCCGTTGACTTGGGCACCCTGCACCTTGAAACTGACGTGCACACCACGTCCGATGGCGTCCTCCTCGTTTTCCACGATTCTTCCTTGGACCGGGTCACAGATTCGTCTGGCCGGATCGACGAGCTCACGGCAGCCCAGGTGGCGCGGGCCCGCATTGGCGGAGTGGAACCCGTGCCGACTTTCGACGAGCTGGTGGCAGCCTTCCCCGATGCCCGCCTGAATCTGGACGTGAAGGACTGGAATTCCGTTAAACCGATGGCCGAGGCTATCGAGAAGCATGGCATCCATGGCCGGGTGCTGGTTACGAGTTTCTCCGACCGGCGTCGTCGTGCAGTCTTGAAACTCCTCAGCCAGCGGACGGCTTCTTCCGCTGGCAGCACCCTGACCGCGCTTTTCGTACTTCTTGGACCCGTGCTGCCGGCGGGTTTGGCCCGCAAGGTGCTCACCGGCGTCGATGCTTTCCAAGTGCCGGTCCACTATGGGCGATTCCGCGTGGTGACTCCAGGTTTTGTTCGTCGCGCCCACCGCTTGGGCATCCAGGTTCACGTCTGGACCATCAACGATCCCGCTGAAATGGGGCGTCTCTTGGATCTGGGTGTGGACGGTATCGTGTCCGACCGGCTGGACCTGCTGAAGGACGTTTTGGTGCGCCGGGGGCAGTGGGTTTAAAGGTTCAATGCCATCTCGATGGGAACATACTCAGTACCCTTTCTATTTTGGGTAGACCGGGACTAGGGTCGAATTGTCCATACTCCTCGTTGGCACATGGCACGCCAACCAGGTGCCGGCATCGGGAAGGAAAGGAAATCTGACATGGCCTCTGAATCTCACACCACCACGGATCACGACGAGATCCGCAAGTGGGTTGAAAGCAACGACGGTAAACCGGCCAGCGTCAAAAAGACCGGGGACAAGAACGACGTGGGTATCCTGCGCATCGATTT
The DNA here is from genome assembly GCF_056395385.1 of Paenarthrobacter sp. 10L420. Lineage (NCBI taxonomy): Bacteria > Bacillati > Actinomycetota > Actinomycetes > Micrococcales > Micrococcaceae > Paenarthrobacter > Paenarthrobacter sp. 10L420. Next base: position 270,125 of record NZ_JBFTJK010000003.1, read on the forward strand.
TCCTGGCGGAGCTGGAGAAGATTCCCTGGAGCACATCAGTTGGGATGAATGGTTCGACAAGTTCGAGGAGAGCAAGCTTGCTTTCCTCTACCAAGCAAAAAAGGCCAGCGGCGAAGACAGCACCTTTTTCAAGTTGGTGAGCCGTTAGGCGCGACGAAAACGTAAGTCGAGTACATCGGAAGGATGATTACCGTGGCTGAGCGAGGAAACTCAAAGCACGGATCGCATCTGGATGATCAGATGCAGCACGAAACCGAGGGAATGATCAGGGGCAACAAACCAGCCCACGTAGAGGAAGGGCGGGAGACCGAGCCCTTCCCTGATGAAACGGATGCGCCGGAAGTCCGTGAGGCCTTGAACCCGAATACCCCTGCCGACGCCGCAGCGGAGGAGGGAGAGTCAAGTGAGTGAAGCGCTGAAAAAGTACGCGGATCTTTACCGGCAGCCTGGACCATGGTGCTTGGCGTACCTCGAGGCGAGTACCGGAACTGTGGACAGCCTGGAAGCCGGGGACGTCCAACCCGACAATGTTCGGGATGCGTTGGCGGGGCAGGGGGCGTCCAAGGAAGATCTGGCGGCAATGGAATCGGCCATCCAACCGGCCATGGGCCTACCAGCGCCGGTGAGCCGTTTTGTGTTGGTGCGGGATGGGCAGGTGATGGTTAACGAGCTGTTGCCCGGGCCACTGTCTGGGTCCGAAAGAATTTCCATGGACTCCATTCCCGATCTGCTGCCTTTGATGAAGCACCAGCCGGACGAATTCCCTTACGTTGTGGCAGAAGTCAGCCGCGAAGAAGGCGAAATCCGATTACATCGGGCCGGCAGGCAGAAAGCTGAGGAGCGCCAGCATGTCCAGGGCTCGGACGAGAATCTCAAAAAGGTTCCAAGTGGCGGGTGGTCTCAGGGCCGGTATCAGCACCACACTGAGGAGATTTGGCGGCGTAATGCCGATCAGGTGGTGAATGAAATTGACAAGGTAGTGAGGGAAAAGCAGGCTCGCCTCTTGGTCCTTGCCGGGGACATCCTGCGCGGCAACTCGTGGCCGATCAATTGTCCGAGGCGAGCAAGGCCATCCTGCGAATGGTTGACGCCCATACTCTGGCCCCTGGTTCCGATCGTCAAAAGTTCGACGACGAGGTTAACTCCTTGGTCGCCCAGCAGTGGGCAGAAGAACAGCAGCAGCTGATGGAGCGCTTGGCCGAGCAGGAAGGGCAGGCGAACCCCGAGTCGGCTACAGGAAACGGAGCTGTGGTTCACGCCCTTCAGCAAGCCCAAGTGGATGTCCTGATCCTCGATGATCAAGCGCTCTCCGAACACACCCTGCTTGCGTTGGGTGCTGAGCCGTGGATCGCCAGCTCTGAGGAAGAAGCGTTGGGAGCTGAAGTTCTAGGGAAAGTCCCTGCTCCGGCGGCCATGGTGCATGCTGCGGCGCTAACGGATGCCCGCGTTCAACTTGTCCCCTCCGCGGCGTTGCCTGATGGCGTCCAGGTGGCCGCCCTGCTGCGGTGGCCTACTGGACCGGAACGGCCGGGAGGCGCATGACCATTCCAACAGAAAGGCCAGGGCGCCGCGCCCTGGCCTTTCCTTTGGGCGATTGCCTTTATTCGTTGTGGGCTTCGATGGCAGCCTTACGTACCTGGCTGGCTCGGATCCGCTCGAGATCGAACTTGCTTCTGCGTTCGAAAGTGAAGATGCCATTCTTTTCCTGGAAGACGTCCGTCAGTTGCGTATAGCAGTAACCGAACATGTCCGGGTTATCCAGGAGTACGCTACATAGTCCGTCGAAACGGGCGTAGAACTCCTCCTCGCTGCTGACACGCTGGCCGTAACCCCACGACGTCGATACATCAGTTCCGAGGCCCGCTTCTGCCGCCGCTTGGCGCGCCTCCGATTCGTTCCACCAAATGCCGCCGAATTCGGACACGAAATACGGCTGGCCAGCGTAAGCCACGGAGTATTCCTCACCCTGTGGATTCCGGTTTACAAAGGGCTTCCCGTCCGAAAGGCCCTGCTGCTCGATCCGGAACTTCTCCGGATTCTGCTCGTAGGAATGGGAGTCGTAAATGTCGGTTTCGCGGATGCGGTGGGAGTATCCGGATGCGTCGATGACCGGCCGCGTGGGGTCGGCCAATTTCGTGGCAAGGAACATGGCCTCGGTGACATCATCCAGTACCGTTAGTCGATCGTGCAGGACCTGGTGCGTTTCGTTGAGCGGGCACCATCCGATGATCGAGGGATGGTTGAAGTCGCGCTGAATCACCTCAAGCCATTGGGCTACGAAACTCGCTGTCGGCTTCTGGTTGTGGCCAATGGTTCCTCCTCCGGAGACGCCCCAGTCGCCGAACTCGCCCCAGACCAGATAGCCGAGTCGGTCTGCGTGGTAGAGAAAACGCTCTTCGAACACCTTTTGGTGGAGTCGTGCACCGTTGAATCCTGCCGCCATGGACAACTCGATGTCCTTGACCAGCGCAGCGTCATCCGGCGAGGTCATCAGCGAGTCCGGCCAATATCCCTGGTCCAGCACCAATCTTTGGAACACGGACTTGCCGTTGAGACGAACCACTTTGCCGTCAAGGGCAACTGAACGAACGGCTGCGTAGCTGCTGACGCGGTCAACGACGATGCCGGCAGCGTCCCGAACTGCCACCTCAAGGTTGTAAAGGAACGGATCCTCAATGCACCAAGGGCGCAGGGATTCGGCGGGAATGTTCAGCCGCAATGTTGGCGTGAGATCCAAGTCAGCCTTCGCCGTGGCTTCCGCGGTTACATCGTCCTTATCGCTGAGGACAGCGGTCACCGTGTGCCCCGCGCGGTTCTGGCTGATCGGAACCTCAATCGTGATGCTTGAGTCGGCCAGGTTGGGAGTCATTCGGAGGCGTTTGATATGGACCTCGGGGACAGCCTCCATCCAGACCGTCTGCCAGATTCCAGTGGTGCGGGTGTACTGGCAATGAGTGTTGTTGTACCAGGTTGCCTGCTTGCCTCGTGCCTGCATTTCGTGCCTCGAATCGCGGGCCCGGACAACGATCACCGCTTCCGTGCCGGGCTCGGCCACTCCACCGAGATCGGCCGTGAAGGGGGTGAAACCACCCCTGTGGCGGGCAACTTCAAGGCCGTTGACCCACACGGTCGCGTCGTGATCCACGGCGCCGAAGTGCAGGAGGACGTTCTGCCCGGTCCACTCTTGGGGAATGGTCACTGTACGTCGGTACCAAACAGCTTCCATGAAATCCACGTGCTCAATTCCGGAAAGGACCGATTCCGGGGCAAACGGCACCAGAATCTCACTGGTGAGCTCGCGTCTGGCGAGTCCGCGCTCCAAACCCGAGTCGCCGGCGTCGATCTCAAAACCCCAGATTCCGTTGAGGTTCATCCAGTTGTCGCGGACAAGTTGGGGGCGGGGATGCTCGGGCTTGGGAAGGGCCGGCATCGTATTTGGCTCTGTCAACGCATCTCCTTCGGAAGGGGAAGGGTTCATTTTCCAGTCAAACGCATTACTGGAAAATGTGCACCCACCCGCCGGCGTACTCTCTGTACGGCGCCAACTTGTCGCTCGTCGCATTGTCTGTGGCCGCCAAATAGGAATCGTGACGTGAGATGGTGTTTCTACCACTAGCTGCCGCGCGAGGAGAATGACGTGACGAGTTTCCGCTTGGCCATCATTGATGACTATCAGCAGGTCGCCAGTGACTACGCCCCTTGGGATTCACTGCTCGACGACGGCGTGAAGGTCAGCGTTTTCAGCGCACCTTTCGTTTCCGAAGAGCAGGCCGTGGCAGCTTTGGCGCCGTTCGACATCATTGTGGCGATGCGCGAACGGACGCGCTTCCCTCGTCGCGTGCTTGAGTCATTGACCAACCTGAAACTGCTCGTGACCACGGGCATGGCCAATGCCGCGATCGACCTTGAGGCAGCATCGGAGCGTGGCATCCTGGTGTGCGGAACCGGTGGGTCACCGGCAGCGGCACCGGAAATGACGTGGGCGCTGCTGCTCGCTTTTGCCCGCAACCTGGTTGTGGAGGAAAACTCGCTGCGGGCAGGCGACTGGCAGACCGCCGTCGGGTTTGAACTCGAAGGCAAGACGCTGGGAATCGTCGGCCTCGGCAAGATTGGGAAGCGCATTGCGGGCTACGCGAAAGCCTTTGGCATGGACGTTTTGGCGTGGAGCCAGAATCTCACGGCGGAGACGGCCGAGGCCGCGGGCGTTCGAAAGGTGAGCAAAGAGGAACTGTTCCGGGAGTCCGATGTGGTGACGTTGCACCTGCGGCTGTCCGAGCGGACCGAGGGCATCGTAGGAGCGGAAGAATTGAGGCTCCTGGGTCCCGAGGGCGTGCTCGTCAACACTGCGCGCGGGCCACTGGTGGACGAGGCAGCGCTGATTCGTGCGCTGGAGGAAGGCTGGATTCGTGGCGCTGCCATGGACGTCTTTGACGAGGAGCCCCTGCCCGCTGGACATGCTTTGCTTCATTCCTCGCGAACCGTGCTCTCGCCGCACATCGGTTACGTGACGCATGAGAGCTACCGGCAGTTTTACGGCGGTGCATTCGAGGACGTCAAGGGGTGGCTCGAGGGTGCCCCCGTTCGTCCGCTGAACGAGTGACGCAATCTTCGTAACCGGCAATCGCTTTCCGGGCAAAGCTGGCAAGATGGACCCATGCGTATCCTCATCGCCCCGGACAAATTCAAGGGATCCCTGACCGCCGCGGAAGCCGCATCAGCCATGGCCGAGGGCGCACTGCGCGTCTATCCGGACGCTGTAACCACCCAATTTCCCGTAGCTGACGGTGGCGAAGGCACACTCGACGCCGCCATCGCCGCTGGTTACGAAGAGCGGAACCACGCCGTTGTGGGTCCAATTCTCAAGCCGGTGGGAGCTTCCTGGGCCATCCGCAAAGATTCCTTCGGCGGAGCCACGGCCGTCATCGAAACCGCCCAGGCTTCCGGTTTGGCCTTCATGGAACCCACCCCCGAGAATTCGTTGCGCGCCCACAGCTACGGCTGCGGACAGCTCATTGCGGCGGCGCTCGACGCCGGTGCCACCGAGATTGTGCTGGGACTCGGTGGTTCAGCAATGTCCGACGCCGGAAGTGGCGCGTTGCGTGCGCTGGGGCTCAAGCCCGTGGACGCTGCCGGAAATGTAGTGCCCCTCGGCGGAGGTTTCCTTGCGGACGTCGTTGCCCTGGATGTTTCCGGGCTGGATCCGCGGCTTTCGCAAGCCAAGTTCCGGATCGCCGTCGACGTCCAAAACCCGCTGTTCGGTGCGGACGGTGCCGCTCATGTTTTTGGCCCCCAGAAGGGAGCCGATGAAGATGCCGTTGAAAGGATCGACGCCGGTCTTCGTAACTGGGCTTCGCTCCTTCGGGAAGCCACGGGCAGAGACGTCAACGTTCCGGGAGCCGGAGCGGCAGGCGGGTTCCCGGCGTCGTTCCTTGCCTTTACCGACTCCGCGCTCGAAGGCGGCTTCGCGCTGGTCGCCGGGCTGACCGGCTTGGCTTCGCACCTCAGCGAGGCGGACCTCGTGATTACGGGCGAGGGTTCCATGGATGAGCAGTCACTCACGGGTAAGGCGCCCATCGCCTTGGCCGACGCCGCAAGCGTGCACGGCATTCCCGTGGTGGCTGTGGCAGGCCGAATCACGGTCACACCCGAGGATCTCGCCAAACACGGGATCGTGGCAGCGGCCCAGTTGTTGGACGTCGCTCAGCGCAAGGACGGTGTTCCGGACGTCGCCGACGCCGTTGCCAATGCAGCCAAGTACGTTGCGTGGGCTACCAGCCAGGTGCTTGAGGGGGCGTAGCTTCTTCGTCGCTGGGTTCGTCCCTGGGCCGGACTACTGCCTGTAGCCTTCGACTTCGCTGATCGGGCGGGGTTCGGCATCGTCGGGATTCTCACCAGCCTTCTTCTTGGCCCGCCTTTGGCGGAGCAAGTCCCAGCACTGGTCGAGTTGAGCCTCGAGCTGCGCCAAGCGGGCGCGGCTGCTGTCGCCGTCCACATCGTCCTCAATTCCGCCGCCCACCGCTGCATCACGCAGCCGGTGTTCCTCTTCCACGAGTGACTGAATCCGTTCCAGAAGATCCTGCTCGTCCATGGTTCACTCTCCTTGGTTCACTTGGTAGTTGCTTATACAGAACGTAGTCCGGCTGGCGGGGTGCGTCTACGGGTGGCCGACGGCATACTTGGGACATGAAATTCACCACGACCATCGTCGGCGATGGCAACAAGGCTGGCATTGAAGTTCCTGAGGATATTGTTAGTGCGCTCGATGCCGGCAAACGGCCCCCGGTAGTTGTGACCATCAACGGCCAGAGCTATCGCAGCAGCATTGCGGTGATGGGTGGGAAATACATGGTGGGTGTCAGCTCTGCGAACAGGGACCTGACTGGGGCGTCCGCAGGCGACACCGTGGACGTGAATCTGGAAGTGGACACCCAACCGCGTGTAATCGAGGTTCCGGACGGCCTCGCTGCGGCCCTTGAGGCGGAGCCCGAGGCGAAAGCCTTCTACGGGACGTTGAATTACAGTGCCCAGCGCCGATACGTGGAACCGATTGGGGACGCCAAAACGGAGGAGACCCGGGCTCGGCGGATCGCGAAGGCTGTCGCTGATTTGAAGGCGGGGAAGAAGTAGGGTTTAGGCCGGGCCGCCGCGCGGGGCGTTTCAGTCCTGGCGTCGGCTGTAAGTGCTCACAACGTTGCCTTTGCTCGTGGCGTACTGATCCTCCAGAACGAGGCGGCTCAATGGGTCGCCGTCCTCAAAGAGTCGCCGTCCACTGCCGGCAACCACGGGGTGGGTCATGAGGGTCAGCTCATCCAGGACGCCCGCGAACAGCAGTTGTCGCACTACGGAGATGCTGCCGCAGACTGCGATCTCTCCACCGTCACGCCCTTTCAGGTCAGTGACGAACTGCTCCAGCGGCCCATCGATGAGGTGCGAGTTCTCCCATTCGAGGGGCTCGGACAGCGTGCGAGATGCCACGAACTTCTCCACGGGGTTGATGAAGGCGGCAAAATCTTCGTCTTGCGAAGCATTCGGCCAATATCCGGCCCACTCCTGGTAGCTGATTCGGCCTAGAACCACCGTGTCCACAGTGTTGATCATCTTGGTCAGTCCCTTGCCCAGTTCGTCGTCGAAGCTGTCGAACTGGAACTTGAACGGGTCCTGAACTACGCCATCCACGGAGTGGAACAGGCCGGCGGTTACCTTGCGCATCGGTTCTCCTTTTAGGCTGCCGCCGTTGCCAGGCGACGACGGGACGGCAGTTCAGTGACGTTGCTCGACTCAGTGTTCAAGCGGACGGGAACTTCGAAGAGTTCCGCGTAGACCTGAAGCTCGCCGAGCGCGTCCGTGTCAACGGTGGCTTCGGAAAGGTCCATCTCGACGTTCAGGCCGCCGCCAAGGCTCTTGGTTCGCTGCACCACGGGGTAGAGGCCCTGCACGCTCGAAGTAGTGACGTGACCGGTTGCGGCAATCTGGATCTGTTCGACGTCAACGTCGCCTCGAACAACGACGGAGAGGTTCTCGCTGGTCAATGTTCTGCCTTTCATCAGATTGCTGCCACGCTGCAGCGTCCCCAGCGTATGTGCACGGTGTGACCTGCGCAACATTACGGCGGCACGGCTTGCATCGGCGGTGGCCGCCAGCCAGGCCACTGTTAACGCAGGCGTCGATGTTCTGCGCTGCGCTTCAGGGTCAGCGTCATAAGCACTTGCCGGCGTCACGTTGACCCGCATCGGCCGAAGAAGCTGATGGGACTGGTCAGCTAACCGGCCGAACGCTCAGCTACGTCACGGACGTCGAGGTTGAAGCGCTCTACAGCCGAAACCAGGTCGGCATCCTGGGTATGACCGGTCGCTGGATTACCCTTACATGCAGTGCCCCCAAAATACAGTGATGGTATCCCGGCGATCATGACGCCAAATCCTCCTATTTCTTTATTATGACTTCTGATCAGGCTTACAGTCGGCATTATTCCATTGTAATTTCCGTTTTCTGCAGCGACCCCTCAACGACGTGTTAGAGTAAATTTCGGTAAACGGAACAAGAATGATTGGTGTCATTAAGACCGTTCGCATGGACGACGGTCTGGCTTGACCCTTCGGGAATAATTTTCCGAGCCAGACGCATCGAGTAAACATACGGATAAGTTATGGGGACCCGTTGAATAATCCATTTAATTCCCAGTTGCCACGCCTTGGGGTAGGTCCAATGTCGCGGCTTACCGTTCAAGCCATGACTGATGTTGCCTATCGGCAACAGGCACCAATCATGGCGATTGCAAGTCGGCGCCAGATTGACCATAAAGAGGCAGGCGGCGGGTATGTGGAAAATTGGACCTCGGCCGAGTTCGCCTCTTCTCTTTCGGCAAATGACCCCTCCGGCCTCATTGCAATCTGCCGCGACCACGGAGGACCTTGGCAGCAACCACTTCAATGGTCTGCTGATCCAGTGGTGGAGCTCGAGAATGCACTCGCCTCTTTCCGGAGCGATATCGACGCGGGCTTCAACCTTCTGCATATCGACACGTCCAAGGCGTCGAGCGGTTCAGTCGATATCGAGAGCGCCCTCGATCGACTAACTCTGCTCTACAGAGGGGCCTGGGAGCATGCCCGCCTCAAGGGTCGAGACATTTCCTTCGAAATTGGCTTTGAGGTTCAAGGCGAGGAGATGAACGATCCCCGGCAATTTCAAGTGGAACTGAACCGAGCCCTTGATGGTCTTTCCGCAGCAGAATTGCCGATGCCTGTCTTTGTCGTTGCCCAGACGGGCACGAAGGTGGTCGAGGACAAGAATACCGGCGCCCTGGTGCGGGGTGACCGGAACAGGGTCCTCGACGGAATCAGTGTCCTTTCAGCGCTCTGCCATGACGCCTCTGTCCAGCTGAAGGCTCACAACGTTGACTATTTAGACCCCGCCGAGGTCACTCAGCTCATGACGGCCGGCGTAGATGCCATTAACGTTGCGCCTGAGTTCGGGGTCATCGAGACACGTGTCCTTCTCCAAGCCATGCGGGACCTAGATGCCCGTGATCTCCGTGAGGCTTTCGTCAGTGCTGCAGTGGAATCAGGCAGATGGAAGTCCTGGATCGTGGCAGGCAAGACATACGATCCCGAAACGCTCGCCATCTTGTCCGGACACTACATATTCAGTTCGGAAACTGGGAAGCGGATTCGAAACGAGGTCGACCGAAGACGCGCCGAGATGGGACAGCCGTCCGTTGATATCGAAATACTCGACGCGCTCCGCTCGAGCATCGAGGGCTACCAATCCGCAACGCAAAAGACAACGAACAAGACGGAGGCACACGTAAATGGCTGACTGGATTCTTGGCCTTGGTGGATCTTCGCACGACTACTCAGCTGCCCTCATGCACGGCAACGACATCATTGTTGCTATCGAAGAGGAACGCATCTCTCGGGTTAAGTACGGCCTCGGTAACGGCTTCCAAAACCCTATCCGGGGAGCCATTCAGTATTGCTTGGATTACGCCGGAATCGGACTAGACGATATTCATTCAGTTGTCTCAAGCGATTTGCTCCCGCATCGGGTCCGCTCAATGTTCGCGGCGGACCAGTTAACCCTCTACCCTCACCACCTTTCTCACGCGGCATCCGCGTGGCTCCTGACTTCGCCAGGAGAAGAAGGAGGCGTCATCGTCTATGACGGGCTTGGGTCGGTCGCCGAACATCCGGGCCCGGATATGCGCGCCAAGCGTGAGACGTTCACGTTCTATGCAGTGTCCTCGCTAGGCGATTTCACCCGTGTTGGTGGGACGTACGGCGAAGGATTTGTCGAACACACAATGTTTCCAATGGGCTACACCAATTCGGTAGGACAGATTTACGAGATCGTCAATGCAGCTGTTGGGTTCGCCGGCCTCGAGTCAGGCAAAACGATGGGGCTAGCAGGCTGGGGTAGTCCTCAGTACTTGGATGAATTTGCTAAGCATGCCCGGATTGGAGACTCGCTGGACTCGCTCTTCCAATTCAGCCCCTTCGATGGCTTCCTAGAAGAGCTTCAAGCAATTAAAGACCGCGATGGTGACACTTTCGCCACTCATGCGGATCTGGCAGCGACGGTTCAGACGATTCTCGAGAGGGTGCTGCTGCGCGGGTACGAGCTCCTTCGCGACGAGGCCCCCACTGGAACGCTAGCAATTGCGGGCGGTTGTGGGCTCAACACGGTTGCCAACGGAGTTCTTGCCGCACGGGCAGCAGCCGACGGGAGGAGAGTGCTTATCCCACCTCACTCCGGCGATGCCGGTCTTTCATTTGGCGCCCTTTATCTCTTCGCAAAGGAACGTGATGCCGAAGTTCAGGTCACCTTCCGAGGTAAAGCAGTCGATGATCGGGTCGCTCGGCCGTCCAAAACGTACGCTGCAGATGCGGCCCGCGCAGAAGTACGAATGTTCTACCCGGATCTTCTTGTTGAGCCGAGCCTGATGAGTCCTGAACAACTGGCTGCCCGTTTGGCAGATGGAGAAATCATTGCTGTATTCGAGGGTTCATCCGAATTCGGACCTCGCGCCCTTGGCGGCCGCTCAATTCTGGCCGACCCGCGCAAAAGCATGGTCAGGGAGCGAATTAACCGTCAAATCAAATATCGGGAGCCTTTCCGCCCCATAGCTCCTCTCATCCTGGATAGTGAATTTAGCGACTACTTCGAGCCGTCGAGTGCAGCGGACCCTTTCATGCTGAAAGTCGCGCAGGCAACTGAACTCTGCAAGGCATCAGCTCCTGCTGTAGTTCATATTGACGGCGGCTCGCGAGTTCAAACGGTGCCCTCAGAAGGAGACAGCTTTCTTACAAGAACGCTTCGCGAGTTCTTTGCCATCACAGGGGTGCCGATCCTGGTAAACACGTCGTTCAACAGGCGTGGTGAGCCCATTGTCGAGACTCCTCTCCAGGCGCTCCGTGCCCTCCATGAAATGCCTCTCGACGGCCTCTGGCTGGAAGGCCAGTTCGTAACCCGCGTTCCATCGCACTTTCCCCCCGCTGTCAGATGAATGTCGCGTCTCGTGTGATCCCTACGGACGCAGGGCGAAAAGTAGAAATTCTGGCGGGTGTTGACGCGCGAAATCTCATCGTGCGTAAAACCGCAGAAGAAGGGGCGGACGCCTCCCCTTTGCTGGAACAGGCGAGACACCTGCACTACATTCATGACACCCACAATCTGCGCATGTACCCAGAGGTCATTCGGACCTTCGACACTGGCTTTGACATGACTTTTGTGCGCGGCGAAACGTTGTCCTCGTACCTCGATAAATCCAGTCATGCGGACGACGCCATTGCCAATGCTGTTGACGCATTATTCGATCTTGCTCTCACGCTACGGAAGCCGTGGCACCAGGAGGCCGAGCATAGGATCAACTTCCTTCGCGCAGAAGCACTGGAGCGGCGGGGCCGGTTTAAGCGAGCCATCGCCAAGACACACCTATCCTTGAAACCGTCGACGCGATCTCTCGTTTCGCTGCTCGATCAGGTCGTAGCGGACTCCTCGAACTGGGTCTCGCGTGCCATCGACAGCCAAAATGTGGATCAACGGGCCAGACTTTCAATAGCCGTTCACGGTGATTTTGTGCCCTCAAACGTCATTCTCCATGGGCCAGAAACGACGTTTCTAGACGTGCGTGGGGTCTGGTATCAAGGGGTCCCTTTATGGGATCCAATCATGGATCTGGCATCTTTCTGTGTCTTTGCAGAGTCGATTTGGCCAGCTCTGGCGGACTCTGGATTTGCCACGCCCATGCGCCATCCCTTTAGGGAGGGCGAAGTTTTGACGGCCGCCTTAAAATCCATCGCGCTCCAAGCATGGCTTCGAAACGACGCGCATTGGCGGGCGCGGTTCGACGTTTACCGGGGCTTTCGTGTCCTAGGCAATATTGCAAACCATCTCACCACGACTCGCCAAGACGGATTTGACCACGCGATAGCTGTGCTGGGCCCCTACCTATCAATCTCCAAGAGGATTGCTGCTCATGCCACCTGATGTTCGGAATCGGTCGCTTGTCTTCGATTTTGACGGCACTTTGGCGTACCCGAAAGCTCCAATTGGGAAGGACATCTCCGATCGGCTTGGCCTGATTCTTTCCGTCGGAAGAACGTGCATGGGCATCATCACGAGCGCGCCCGCGAAAGACCTTCGGAAACGCATCCCGTCGGTTTTATGGACGTTTGCATGTTCCGATAATCTGATTCTTTTGCCTGACGGGGGAACTTCTCGGATTCCGGAGGGGCAGCCCTCGCCCGAGCCCCCCGGACCATCTGCTAGCTCCGTTGATTCCCTAACGGCCCTCGCTAACTCGGTTGCCCGCGAGCTCGGCCTTCCAAACCCAATGCTCTCGATGTCCGGAAGTCAGCTTCTCGTGTCCTTCACATCCGAGACCGCGGCGCAACAATCGCGCGAGGGCCAAGCACGCGACGCATATTTTCTTCTTGCAGGCCGGGCCAACCTTGGAGTTAACGTCTACCGGGCGGGACAGCGGTCGGTCTCTGTCGTAGCCGACAATTGGAATAAATTGCGAGCGTTGGAATGGCTGGCGACGAGATGGGGCATTGCCCTTGAAGACCTGACCTATATGGGTGATGACTTCGGGCCTGGAGGTAACGACGAGCCCATCCGCAACTCCGCAGCGCATGTTGTGTCGGTCGAGACCCCCCAAGAAACGTTCCTCCGCGTCGACGCCCTGATGAAAGAAGAAGACCTATGAATGAAGCTCACTGGGACCGGCTGGAGGCGACCAGGGCGTACGCAGGTCGCGTGAAGTTGACCGACTACCTCGTTCGCCTGCCCAGCGGCGAGTTGGGCCATTACGAAGTTGACGAGAGCATGCCCTTTGCCGTGGCCGTGCTGATCGAGCAAGACGATGAAATACTTTTGACCCGCCAGTACCGCTTCCCTCTAAACGCCTGGATTTTTGACTTACCGGGAGGTGCCGGCGAGGAAGGAGAACTTCCTGAGATTGCCGCGCGCCGTGAAGTGCAGGAAGAGCTCGGACTAAGCATTGATTCCATAGTGGCCCTTCAACACTTCTTCCCAAATCCTGGACGGTCAGCTTGGCCGGTTTATTTGTTTCTCGCCAAAGTCGCCGAGGAAGGCCTGGCTGCTCTAGACGACCCTTGGGAACGAGTAGCAGGTCGGCGCGTTAAGAAGTCCCATGTCAGGGAAATGATCGCGGCGGGCGAGCTTGTTGATCCGTCTCTTCTCATAGCTTGGCAGAGCGCTACGGCGAAGGGCCTTCTCGGTGTTTAGCGACAGAGCCCCTACCGCCCAGAGAAACAACTCTCTTCTCTTCGGCGCGGTCATGGTTGATGCCGTAGGAGTTGGGTTCTTCCTCCCGATCTCTCTCCTAGTGCTCATTCGACGTAATGGACTCGACTCGGTCGACGCAGGTGCCGCAGTAACCGTCGGGGCGCTCGTGGCCATCTGTACGATTCCGAGCGCGGGCCAGCTGGTGGGTCGACTCGGGCCGCGTCGCGGGCTACAGACCAGCAATTTACTTTCTGCAGTAGGAGCTGGCCTCTATCTGGTTGCGTATTCGTCCCCCTTGGCAGCGGTAGCGAGTTTTGTCGGAATGTTCGGTGACAAGGTATATGGCGCCGCGTGGCCGGCGCTTGTTGCCTCGATGTTCGGCCGCGACAGGGTTGGGAGCTGGCTGGCGACGGCGAATGCTGTTCGTACAGGCGCCGTGGCAGTCGGTTCCATCGCTGCGACTGTGCTTTTGGCCAGCGGTTCAACGCGCGCACTGACTTGGGCAGTGGTAGCCAATACCGCAAGCAAGACGCTCTCTATGCTGGCTGTCGCATGGCTGAGATCCGAGAAGTGGGCTCCATCCGAGAAAACTTCTTTCAAGGATGTACTTGAACCTTTGGCAAACCGTTCATTTATGCGTCTCCTGACAGGGCAGACACTCTTATCAGTTGCTTGGGCGGTGACGCCGGTAGTCTTTCCGCTCCTGCTCGTGGCCGGCCTCGGATTACCCGTTTTCTGGGCCACAGTTGTGCTCGCCGTGCGTTATGGCGTGATCGCTCTCTTGCAAATCCCTATCAGAAAAGCGACCAATAGCTGGTCAGATTCAACCGTCATGGGAACGACGTACGTCCTAGTCCTTGCCTCTCTCATCCTCTGCTCCGTGATGCTGTCGTCTCGTAGCCACAATTTTTCAGTGACGGGATCGGCGGCTCTCATCGCAGTGGTCGGTATAGCACTGGCGGAAATTCTCTCAAAACCAGCCGCGTCGCAAGCAGCTGTACTGGCATCGCCCACCGGCCGCGAAATACCTTTCATGGCCCTCTTTCAACTCTCCTGGACCCTGTCATATGCCGCTGCGCCGCTACTAGTAGGAGTAGGCGTCGAGAAGCCGCTCTTTATGTGGGTTGCCCTGATTCTGCTAGTCGGAGCTGGTGGCTTCGTCCAATTGATCCCCCAACTGAAGGAATGGCATGCAAAGCTTCGATGAGGATGAGACCGCTAGACAAGATGACTGTGAGTTGATAGCCGCAGCCGCAATAACGGCCGTTGACATCAACGCGCCTGCCCAAAGTCTTCCGCGCTGGAAACAGGCAGAGCTGCTTTACGAAGCTGCTCGTATTGCGGTGTCCGAGGTACTGCCTGGCGACCCTTCTTGGTCAACCCTGCAAAATCTGGACGCCCCTCAATCGCGAGCCCTGTACAGAACCGCTGTCATGTCGCTCGAGCTGAGCAAAGCGAATGGGAACGGTAAAACTCGGGAACTTGCTGAGCGCGTGCGTGAAGGCGCAAGGCTCATCTACTTCACTAGTCCCTTTACCTTTTCGATCCAGACGGCGACCAAAGACAGGGTAGTCTCAGGACCTCAGATTCGCGTCGTAGTGCCATTTCGAGACGATTCAACGCGGCAATCTCGGTTTCAGAATCTGATCACACTCGTCGAACGTCTGAATCAACAAACCCTACGGAAACAAATTCGAATCGTGGTCGTGGAAGGCGACATCTCTGAGCGTCACGAGTACTTGCTTTCATGCCTGGTCGATGAATATGTATACGTTCAACATTCGGGTCCGTTCAACAAATCGATGCTCGTAAATCGGGGTGTTGCATCATCCAACGGTGACGAGGATATTCTGATTCTCGACGGCGACCTCTATCTGCCTGACAACTTTATTGAGCTAATCGTCCACGCTCGGCAAGAGAAGGGGAGGAACTTCGTGCCGGGAAACAGGGGGCTTTTTCTCGACAGCAAGTCCTCCGATGATCTGCGCAATCATGACACACCTGACGCCGCCATCGAGCTTTCCGGCTATGCACTAGCCGATCCTCGAGGTCTTTGCGTCGCTACCAACGTTAGAGACTTCCGAGCCATTGGCGGCTTTGATGAATCGTTTATTGGTTGGGGAGGGGAAGATCGGGACTTTCACATGAGGCTGAATGCGGCGAGACGTGTTGGTCGACTCAGGGGTGATTTGTTTCACTTGGCTCATCAGCGTCCCGACATGAATCCGTACACAGAGTCACTCGCCTGAGGCTGCCCCGAGCCCGGACAGGTGGTTAGTTGGTTAGGCTGCCAGTGTGAATTGGCGGCGTTCGTACTCTAACGGGCTGAGACAGCCGATGCTGGAGTGGCGACTTCGGCCGTTGTACCACCCGTCGATCCAGGTGTAAGCGCTGCGGCGTGCAGCGTCGAGATGGAAGAACCGCGCCAGATCCGCCCGCGCCAGCTCACCCCTAAACCGCCCAAAAACAGCGGTCTGATCATCACTGAGGAATTCCACCGCCACGCCCTCACACTACCGAACCACGAGGCTTAGCGTTCAATCCTGTTCCATTACTACCAAGACCCCGGCCCGCTCCTGCTGCACGATCTCCAATTTGCCAGGCCAGCAGCGCGCGGCTGTCCGTCAGCTTTTCGGCCCCCAGCGGGCAACGATGGCATCCTCAATAGCTTTCCGCTGCGAGATCCCATGTTCAGCAATAGCTTGGTCCAGCAGTTCCATAACCGATATGGAGATTCGAGGGCCGATTGCGATGGTGGCCTCCCGCTTCTTTGTCGTCGCAGCAGCGGGAGTCTGTTGGAGGGCGGGCGCGGCAGCGGGTTGAGTCTTAGTGCGGGCGCGACGATGTCTACGGGATCCAGGCGCTCGTCCGGCGCCGGTTTGGGGCCGCGACGGGCTGGAAGGACCGGCCTGTCTTTCATAGTCTCTGTCATCGGATGATCTTCTCTGCTAGTTCCTTGTAGGCGTCAACGACAGGCGAGCCCTTTCGGTACTCCCCGTACCATTCCTGAGTAAGCCTCATCTTCTGGACGATTGTCCGGTGCGGAACTAGCGGCATCAGCAGCATGCCAGTATCCCTCAGCTGATCGATACTGTTTGCAGCGATCCTGCTGATCGGGCCGTTGATTCAGTGGCTGATGCCCTTGTTTACTGTTCCCGCACGCCCGCAAGAACCCATGCCAGCCGCTGCTGTGCGCAGGCAGTAGGCATTCGGGGAGGGCAGTGACGCCAAGCCACGCCGACTCGCGAAACGCAAGTGCCGCCGTCGTACTTCCTGTGAAAAGTACGACGGCGGCACTCGCCGTTTGTTCCGGGGCTGAACGCTAGGCGGTCTGGCCTGCGTGCTGGCCTTCCGAGATCTCTTCAACAACCTTCGCGTTGAACGCCGGGAGGTCGTCCGGATTCCGGCTGGTGACGAGGCCTTGGTCCACCACCACTTCCTCGTCGGTCCAGTTGGCGCCCGCGTTCCGGAGGTCGGTCTGGAGCGTATGGTATGACGTGACGTTGCGGCCCTTGATGACGCCCGCGTCGATGAGGATCCACGGTCCGTGGCAGATCGAGGCCACCGGCTTGTGTTGCTCGAAGAAGGCCCGCGTGAAGTTCTGGGCGTCCTTGTCGACCCGTAAATGGTCGGCGTTCACGACGCCACCGGGGAGTACCAGTGCGTCAAAGTCGGATGCGTTCGCGTCGGCTACCGCGAGGTCGACGTCGAAGGTGTCACCCTTTTCGACGCCGTTGAATCCCTGGAGCTTTCCCTTGGAGAGGGCTACGAGCGTGGGCTGGCCTCCGGCGTCCTTCACGGCCTGCCAGGGGCTGGTGAGTTCGACCTGCTCCACGCCGTCCGTCAGAAGGAATGCGACCTTCTTGCCTGTGATGCTGTGTTCTGACATTGTTCCTCCTCCATTTGCGCGGTGGATTGCTTCTTGAGCGTGGGCCGCCGCCGTGAGAGTTGTTTGTCTGACTTGTTCAAGCCTAGGGAAGGTCATTTTAGTAAGCAAGCTGAGTATTCATTTGCCGTCGATTCCGGGTGCGCACCGCCGGTCTCCGGGTCTACCCCTACTTCCCCTTCTTCCCCCGCTTAGCCGCAGCATTCATCGCCGACTTCACCGATGGCGGCAGTCCCGCCGTCTCGGTTTCCGGCTCAGCGACCGTCCCGCGCCAGCGGGCCAGTCCTTTCATGCCGTGATAAATCACCAGCGCAGCGGCAGACCCCAAAGCAATGCCGGTGAACTTCAGCTCGCCAATGGTCCACGTGTAATCAGCAATCCCGATAATCAGGGCAACAGCAGCCGTCGTCAGGTTGATCGGGTTGGAGAAGTTGACCTTGTTCTGCACCCAGATCTTCACGCCGAGCACACCGATCATGCCGTACAGCATGGTCGCCGCGCCGCCGAGGACGCCGGGTGGCACGGTTGCGATCAGTTCGCCGAATTTCGGGGAGAAGCTCAGCAGGATGGCGAAGATGCCGGCCACCCAGTAGGCCGCCGTCGAGTAGACCTTGGTGGCGGCCATGACGCCAATGTTTTCCGCGTAAGTCGTAGTACCGGAACCGCCGCCGAAGCCGGCAAGTACGGTTGCGGCGCCGTCCGCCATCAGCGCCCGCCCGGAGACGCCGTCGAGGTTTTGACCGGTCATCGCGGCCACCGACTTCACGTGCCCCACATTTTCAGCGACCAGCACCAACACCACCGGCACGAACAGCCCCACAACGCCGACGTGGAACTCGGGCGTTTGGAACAGCGGCAGGCCCACCCATGCGGCAGCGTCCATCTTCTCGTAGCTGACCTCGCCGCGCATCATCGCCACGAGATAGCCCACCACCACGCCCACCAGAATGCTCAGGCGCCCCAGAATTCCGCGGAAGAGGACGCTGACCAGGATGATCGTGACCAGCGTGACCAGGGCGGTGACCGGAGCGAGGTCGAAGTTGTTCTTCGCGGCCGGGGCCAGGTTGAGGCCGATCAGCGCGACAATCGCGCCCGTGACGATCGGCGGCATGAGCCGGTTGATCCATTCAGCGCCAAACTTCTGGACCACTGCGCCAATAAGGGCCAGCACGACGCCGGCAAGCACCACGCCGCCCAAAGCGCCGCCAACGCCGTACTGCTGCTGGGACGCCATGATTGGGGCGATGAACGCGAAGCTCGAACCCAGGTAGCTGGGCACGCGGCCCTTGGTGATGACGAGGAAAAGCAGCGTGCCGATGCCCGAGAAGAGCAAGGTGGTGGCGGGCGGCATGCCGGTGATGATGGGGACCAGGAAGGTTGCGCCAAACATCGCAACGACGTGCTGCATGCCGATGCCAATAGTCAGGGGCCAAGCCAGCCGCTCGTCGGGCGAGACCACGTGGCCCGGGCGGATCGACTTCCCGTTGCCGTGGAGCTTCCATTTGGTGCCGAGCATGCTCATGGCGGGCCTTCCTCAGAAGAATGTTGGGATTCGGTGCAACATTACCGCCATTGCGGGGCCCGCTCTACGCGCCTCGCTCGCCGTTTGGCAAGCAAAACGGGCCCCGCAAGGCGGAACCTGCAGAAGGACTGTGCCGAACGTCACGGTCCGTCATGGGAAGAGGACATGTGAAGTTGAAGTTGCAACCATGGAAAGCAGAAGCGCCTGGCCATCCCGAAGGCCCGGGCCCAGCGAAAGGTTCACGAATGACGATCGCCCACGAAGAAGCAGTCATTGACGCCGCAGCAGTCGACGCCATTTTTGCCGAAGCACGAACCGCCAACAGCTTTGCCGGTGAGGTCACCGACGAGCAGGCACGCGCCATCTACGAGCTCACCAAGTTCGGCCCCACAGCTTTCAACTCCCAGCCCCTGCGTGTGACTTACGTCCGCTCGGACGAGGCCCGCGCCAAGCTGGTTGATGCGCTCTCCAAGGGCAACCAGGCCAAGACTGCCTCGGCCCCGCTGGTCGCCATCCTCTCCTACGACACCGATTGGCAGGGTCAGTGGGACAAGTTCCTTCCGGCCTACGGCGCCCCCAAGGCCATGTACGACGCCGACCCCGCTTTCGCCGCTGCTACGGGCAACAACAACGCCCACCTGCAGGCCGGCTACTTCATTCTGGCCGTACGCTCGCTCGGCTTCGCTGCCGGCCCAATGACCGGCGCTGACTTCGCCGCAATCGACGCCGAATTCTTCCCGGCGGCGGACCAGAAGAGCTTCCTCGTGGTCAACATCGGCCAGCCCGGCCCGGACGCATGGGGCGAAGCCAAGCCGAAGTTCGCATACGAAGAAGTTGTTCGCACCGTTTAGTCTTTCCGGCTGTTCCGCCGATGCTCTCGTACGTGACGTGCGAGAGCATCGGCGTTTAAGGCCCCGGATGTGAGAGAAGATCCGGGGGTTTGGATGTTCTCTCACGTCCTGCGGCTATTTCGGCATCCCTCTCGCAGATCCCGTCAGTTCTGACTCGCTGAGTGGCAAACTATGCCTATGCGGAACCTCATCTGGGTGGCATTTACGGAGCCCGTGCGGCCGGGGCTGGTGTTTCCGCGCAGCGACTGGCCGCTTCACATCACGTTGTTAAGGTTCGACGTCGGAACTGACGTGAGTGCCGACGTCGCCGATGTCCTCGCGGACCTGGCCGAAGCGCCAGTCCAGGGAGCCCTCGGAACGCAACTGACCATTGGGGAAGAAGCGGGCTTTGGCCACATGGGGTCCATCCCCGTGAGCTTGGTGGAACAAAACCCGCTGCTTCAAGGCCTGCACGAGGAACTCTTCGATGCCGTGGTCAGCGTGGGCGGGCGCATCGCTACGCCGAACTACGTCCTTGAACGCTACCGACCGCACATCTCGCATCACGACGGCAAGCGCCCAAAGCCGGGAGACGTCGTCGTGCTTGACCAGGTTGCGCTGGTGGACATGGCGCCGGAAGGCAACCACACCATCCGGCGCATCCTCAGACTCTGGACGCAGGACGCTGCAGAGGCTGAGGACTCGCAAACCGCCTGAACCTAAGCAATAACCCCATCCACCAAAGCCTTGGCTTCCTCCTGCACCTTGGCCAGGTGATCGGCGCCCTTGAAGGACTCCGCGTAGATCTTGTAGACGTCCTCGGTCCCGGAGGGGCGGGCCGCGAACCAGGCGTTCTCGGTAACAACCTTCAGGCCGCCGATCGAAGCGCCGTTGCCCGGGGCTTCCGTGAGCTTGGCGGTGATATCTTCGCCCGCCAATGAAGTGGCCGTGACGTCCGCGGCGGAGAGCTTGCCCAGCTTGGCCTTCTGCTCGCGGGAAGCCGCGGCATCGATTCGGGCGTAGACCGGCGCGCCGAACTGGTCGGTGAGCCCCTTGTACAACTGCGACGGGGATTTACCCGTGACAGCCATGATTTCCGAGGCTAACAGGGCCAAGAGGATGCCGTCCTTGTCCGTGGTCCACACACTGCCGTCGCGCTTGTTAAAGGAGGCGCCGGCCGATTCCTCGCCGCCGAAAGCACCCTCGCCGGACAGCAGTCCCGGCACGAACCACTTGAAGCCGACGGGAACTTCAACCAGCTTGCGGCCCAGCCCTGCAGCGACGCGGTCGATGATCGAGGACGAAACCAGCGTCTTGCCCACCACGGACGCGGGATTCCAGCCACTGCGGTTGCGGTACAGGTAGTCGATGGCGACGGCCAGGTAGTGGTTCGGGTTCATGAGTCCACCATCCGGCGTGACGATGCCGTGGCGGTCGGCGTCGGCGTCGTTACCCGTGGCGACGTCGTAGGCGGCGGTACCGTCCGCGCCCAGAGACATGCGCTTGATGAGCGAGGCCATAGCCGACGGCGAGGAGCAGTCCATGCGGATCTTCTCGTCCCAGTCCAGTGTCATGAAAGCCCACTGCGGGTCGACGGTGGGGTTCACGACCGTCAGGTTGAGCTGGTGGCGCTCACCGATCTCGCCCCAGTAGTCAACGGAAGCGCCGCCCATGGGATCGGCACCAATGCGGACACCGGCGTTGCGGATCGCATCCAGATCCAGGACGGAAGGGAGATCGTCAACGTAGCTGCTGAGGAAGTCGAACTTTCCAGTGGTGTCAGCATTCAAAGCATCGTTCAACGGAATGCGCTTGACGCCCCGGAGGCCGTTCTCAAGAAGCTGGTTGGCGCGTTCGGCGATCCAACCCGTGGCGTCGGTGTCGGCCGGTCCGCCGTGCGGGGGGTTGTACTTGAAGCCACCGTCGCCTGGCGGGTTGTGGCTGGGCGTGACAACAATGCCGTCAGCCTGGGGTGTCCCCGGCGCAGCTTCGCGGTTGTACTTGAGGATGGCGTGGCTCAGTGCAGGTGTGGGGGTGTAGCCGTGGCGCGCATCCACGAGTACTGTGACGCCGTTGGCCGCGAGGACCTCCAGCGCGGAGTTCTGCGCGGGCTCGCTCAGGGCGTGGGTGTCGCGTCCGATGAACAGCGGCCCGGTGATGCCCTGACGGCCGCGGTATTCAACGATTGCCTGCGTGATCGCGAGGATGTGCGGCTCGTTAAACGACGACTTCAGGCTGGATCCGCGGTGGCCCGACGTTCCAAACGCCACGCGTTGCGCGGGATCGCCCAAATCCGGGGTGACGTCGAAGTACGCGTCCAGCAGGGCTGTGATGTCAACAAGGTCTTGGGGAAGGGCAACTGTGCCCGCTCGGCTAGCCATGTCGTCCAGCATGCCAGACCACCACGCCCCCTGACAGGAAATGTCCCGGGATCCGGCCCCTGTGACGCAGAATGGCGGCGATGTGGCGGCGGATGAGTCAAAGATTTACCTCGCGTTTACGAGCGGCGGCTTTAGTGGGAGGATTCCGCCCTGACACCGTGTGACGCCTGCCCTGGCACTGCGCGGAACCGGAAAAGCGCGTTGCCTTATGCGGCGCACCCGGCGGCGGTAGGGTGGGAAACAAAGACTTAGCGAGGGGGATTCCCATGTCAGATCAACCATCCAAGGGCAACGAGGACAAACCGGCGGGCTACGAACCGCCGCAGTACATCCCGCCCGCCGAATTCAGCCCGCCGGAGCAGAGCTCGCAGACACAGCCGCTTCCGCCGTACGACCAAGGCGCATACACGCAGAACGCCCAAGGCAAGGACGATTTCTACACGCAGCCGCTCCCGCCCACGAGCCAGAGCCAGAGCAGTGCTGGCCAGAGCAGTGCCAGCCAGGGCCCGTACACACCGGGTGATTACAGCCAGCCGAGCCCCTCGCCCTACGGCCAGCCGCCCAGCCCTTATAACCAGAGCCAGTACAGCCAGGGCCAGTACAACCAGGCCCCGTATCAGCAGCAGCCCTACGGCCAGCAGAACCCGTACGGCCAGCCGGCGTATTACGCCATGCCCACGCAGCCCAAGGGCCTAAGCATTGCGAGCATGTGCTGCGGCATTGCCACTTTCATTGGCTTCGGGTTCTTCATCCTGCCGCAGATTGCAGCTGTGATCCTGGGGCACCTTGCCCTCAACCGCGAGCCCGCCAGCAAGGGCATGGCGATTGCCGGCCTGATCATGGGTTACGTCGGCGTGGCGATCACGGTGGTCGTCCTGATCTTCTTCTTCGCCGCGATCGGGGCCTCGAGCAGCAGGTACAACTACTAACGCGTACGACGGCGACCCTTACGTCAGGTGGGAATCCCACAGAACGTAAGGGTCGCCGTCGTTATTTAGCGCAGGGCGGGTCGGTCACCTGGCGTGAGCGACGCCCGAATTCCTAAGCGACACCCGAATGTGTGAGCGACGCAGCAACGGACCAGCGCTGCCTGGATGTAGGCGGCGATGGTCCGTTTGCGTGTCGTCAGGCGGCGTTGGTCCGGCGGAGGCCGAAAACCAGCTACCGAACCCCGCCCATCAGCTTCTTGATGGCCGGTGATCCAGCGGCGAGGGCCACAGCCAGCACCACAGCCACGCCGCCAATGCCCAGGAAGTACGGGAGTTCGTCGTCGGGGTTGTAAAGGCCGGCAAGGATGCCTGCCAAAGTGGTGCCCAGGGAGACGGACAGGAAGAACAGCGCCACCATCTGGGTATGGAAAGCCTGCGGGGCGAGCTTGGTGCTCACGGACAGGCCAATGGGGGAGAGGAAGAGCTCCGCC
This sequence comes from Paenarthrobacter sp. 10L420, assembly GCF_056395385.1. Lineage (NCBI taxonomy): Bacteria > Bacillati > Actinomycetota > Actinomycetes > Micrococcales > Micrococcaceae > Paenarthrobacter > Paenarthrobacter sp. 10L420. The sequence continues at coordinate 293,412 of NZ_JBFTJK010000003.1, forward strand.
AGCGTGAACAGGAACAGGATTCCCACCAGTGCCAGCAGCGGGGTCTTGCCCTCGCCGGCCAGAGGGATGAAGCAGAGGAAGGCGAGGCCCACGATGAGCAGGCCCGCCGAGAATTTCAGCGGGGAGCTCGGCTGCTTGGCACCCAGCTTGGTCCACAGGGCAGCCATGACGCCGGCGAAGATGATGATGAACACCGGGTTGATGGACTGGACCCATGCGGCCGGCATTTCCCAACCGAAGAGGTTGCGGTCAAGTTTCTCCTCGGAGTACACGGCGATGAACGTGAACTGCTGCTGGAAGAGTGCCCAGAATGCGGCCGATGCGATGTACAGCGGGATGAAGGCAACTACGCGTTTACGCTCCACACCGCTAACGAGCGGGCTGCGGAAGATCAGGAAAAGGTAGATCACCGAGGCGCCGATGGCGGCGTAGGCCATGCTGCGTGCCAGGTTGTCGGCGTTAACGGTGCCCGTGCCGAGCAGTACGCCGATCACGATCAGGATGCCGAGGAAGATCAGCCCGTATCGGGTGCGGTCAGCAGCCGGCAGCGGGTTGGGAACGCGGTGCGCTTCGGCGGGGAGCTTGTTGCGGCCCAGTGAGTAGATGAGAAGGCCGATCGCCATGCCCACTGCCGCTGCGCCGAAGCCCCAGTGGAAGCCGTTGCTCTCCTGCAGCCAGCCGGTGACCAGCGGGCCGATGAGTCCACCGATGTTGATGCCCATGTAGAAGATGGAGAAACCGGCGTCGCGGCGTTCGTCCTTCTCGCCGTACAGGCTGCCGACCAGCGCCGTCGCGTTGGCTTTCAGGCCACCGGAGCCGATACCCACAAGTACCAGGCCCGCGATCAGTCCGGGAATGCCGGGCAGGAGGGCCAGCGCGATGTGGCCGGCCATGATCATGAGGGCTGAGCCGAAGAGGACCTTTTCGGAACCGAAGATACGGTCAGCAAGCCAGGCGCCGAGGATGGTGGACAGGTAAACGCCGCCACCATATGCGCCCACCAAGCCGGCGGCGAGGCCCTTGTCTATGGACAGCCCGCCTTGGTCGGAGGTGAAGTACATGTAGTAAAGCAGGATGCCCTGCATGCCGTAGAAGGAGAATCGCTCCCACATCTCCACGGAGAAGAGGCTGGCCAGCATCTTTGGGTGGCCGAAAAATGACGTATCGCCCGATGGTTTTTGGGGCGTAGCCGTGGTTAGAGGTGTGCTCATTTCCTCAATGCTGGCATTGACTGCGGGCATTGTCACATCGAAAGGTGCCCGTGGCAACCACTTTCCATATGATAGACAACCGCACAATCCCCCTTAGTGAAAGGCCTCCAGAACGGCCGCGAGCTGGAGAAGCTGCAGCTCAGAACCCTCTTTCCCGATCATCTGAATGCCCATCGGCAGGCCACTTGCTGTCACATGGACGGGGATGCTGATTGCCGGCAATCCGCACACGTTGACCATGGAGGACCAAGGCGCGTACTCGCATTGCCTTCTGTAATCTTCGTCCGCGTCACCGGCCCACTCGCTCGGCCAGGGCTCACTGCTGTGGCCACCGCCCGTGAACCAGCCGATCGGGCGCGGTGTCTGCGCCAGCGTGGGCATAAGGATGACGTCCCACTCCGCGTATTGCGCGATCGTGTCGTGCTCGAACTGCCGCAGGAAACCCAAGGCCTCATTGACCTTCAACGCGCTGCGCTGCTGCGCACGACGACGGAACGTCCGGGTGAGCGGGGTCAGGAGCGCCTCGCGCTGGGGTGCGATTCGCGCACTTCCGACGCCGGCAGTCCAAGCTGCGGTGAACGCCTCGGGGTAGCGGTTGTCGTAGCGGATCTCCGCTTCCGCAACACGGTGCCCTGCCTCCTCAAGCAGCTTGATCCCCCGCGCCAGGGCGTCCAATGCTTCCTGTTCCACCTCGAAAGGGAAAACGCCGGCCCACGGGCTATCCAGGCTCACGCCTACATTGAGCGGCGTTGGGGCGTGGTCAATGTTGGCGAGATAACCGCCGTCGGGCGCTTGTTCGCGGGGGACCAGCGCATCCATCAGCAGGGCAGCGTCCGCGGCCGTACGCGCCAGCGGTCCGGCGACCACCAATTTAGCTGCATCGCCCGCGCTCGCTCCGGACGGCACCAGGCCGCGCCCGGGCTTGAGTCCCACCAGTCCACAGGCACCGGCCGGAATCCGGATGGAACCGCCGCCGTCGGTCCCGGGAGCGAACGGAACCATGCCCGCTGCCACGGCCGCAGCGCTTCCGCCCGACGATCCACCGGAACTTCGGCTTAAGGAATGGGGATTGCGCGACGGCGGTGCGATGCGGTTTTCGCTGTACGCGGTGAGTCCGAACTCCGGAACCTGCGTCTTGCCAAGCGAGATGCCGCCCTGGCCTCTCAAAGTGGCTGCGAGGGCGCCGTCCTCCGGCGCAGGTTTGTGCTCCAACGCGGCACTGCCGTGAGTAGTGGGAATGCCTGCCACGTCAGTGAGGTCCTTGAAGGCCAAGGGCACACCATGCAACAGCGGCAACTCAGAAAGGCGGCCATCGCTGCGCAGTTTCGAATGGAGATTGTCTGCCCTGCTGGCGTCGGCCATCGCTTGCTCTGGAGTAACGGTAATAAAGGCGCCCAAGTGCCTGTTCCGGGCCTCGATGACGAAAAGGAAATGACTAGTCGCCTCCCTCGCCGACAGTTCGCCGGATGCGAGGGCATCGCGAAGCTCCACAGCGCTGAGGGCTTGCGGGGAAAGATCAACCAAGGAAACGAGACTCCAACCGTTCCTCCACAGCGATGGCGTCCACACTCTCGCCAGCACCTGCAGTAACCCGGAATGCAGCCTTGTTCTTGACTTCGGACACCACTTCCACGAGTTCGGTGCCCCGGTAAACCAGCCCCACGCCGTCGTCGGTGCAATGCGCCTCGCCCAGCGTGCCGTTGGCCACGAGCTTGTGGATGGCAGGAGCCCGGCGGGGCTCGGAATCGTAGTGGACGCCGTTGGCGTAAGGAAGGAAGCCAAGCGCGTTGGTCACCGGCTGCAATTCAGGCCCGAAGGAGTCCGTCACGCCGCTCTTGAACCAACAAATGGAACCCGCGGAAACGCCGGCCAGGACCACCCCGCTTTCCCAAGCCTTCCGAAAAATTCCATCCAGGCCGTGTGCCCGCCACACGGCAAGCAGGTTGACCACCGAACCACCGTGGACCCACACCACGTCCTGCTGCAGAAGATGCGCTTCGGGGTCCTCAATATTGGGCATGGTGAAGAGGTTCAGATGAGCGAAATCAAACCCGGCGATGCGGGCGGCCTGATCCACCTCTGCTGCCCACCAGCGTTGGTCACCTGATGCCGTACCAATGTGGGTCACGCGCGGTGCGCGGCCACTTACCCCGGATAACTCGACGGCGTAGTGCATGAGGTGGTCGAACTCGATGCGGGTCCGGCTGCCTGGCTTGTAACCGCCGGATGTTGCGAGGATGGTGGGTTGGCCAGCCGCCATGGTCCTGCTCCTAACAGCCGATTCAAGGGAGTCCTTGCGTCCCAGTCTTAGTGCCGTAACCGCGGCGCGCAAGCGACGTCCCGCTTCGCGGCCGCTGCGACTAGGCTGGATGATGACCTGAATCGATGGGAAGGAACCGCCATGAGCGACTTCGAAACCGTGCCTGTGGGCGATATTCCGGCTGATGCCAGCATCCTGGACGTTCGTGAGGACTATGAATGGGTTGCCGGACACGTTGAAGGTGCACGGCATATCCCCATGGACCAACTGCCGAACCGCCTGGATGAACTGGATCCGGACGACGACCTTTTCGTCATCTGCCGTACCGGTGGCCGTTCGTTCCGAGTAGTCCAGTGGCTGGTGGGCCAGGGCTACTCAGCAGTGAACGTAGCCGGGGGCATGGATATGTGGTTCGAAGCCGGCAGGCCGATGGTGTCGGACAACGGCCTCAAGCCAGTGGTTCTCTAACCTCCGGTCTAGCCTTTCCCACGCATATAACCACCAAGGAATACTCAATGTCAGCACCGACCTACACGTTCCTGGGCCCTGAGGGAACGTTCACTGAGACCGCCCTCATGCAGGTCCCCGGCGCCGCTGATGCCTTCCGCATTCCTTGCACCAACGTGAACACGGCGCTTGAGCGGGTGCGCAATGGCGAGGCCGACGCCGCCATGGTTCCCATCGAAAACTCGGTGGAGGGTGGCGTGACCGCGACGTTGGACGCCATTGCCACGGGCCCCGAACTCCGGATCATCCGTGAGGCGCTGGTTCCTATTACCTTCGTGCTCGTGGCAAGGCCCGGCGTCGTGCTTTCGAGTATTCAGCGCATTTCCACCCATGGTCACGCGTGGGCTCAATGCCGCCTGTGGGTGGATGAAAACATTCCGAACGCGGACTATGTCCCCGGTTCTTCTACCGCCGCATCAGCCATGGGCCTCCTTGAGGGAGATGCGCACTACGACGCCGCTATTTGCGCGCCGCTGATCGCGTCTGAGCAACCCGGACTCAACGTTCTGGCCGAAAACATTGGCGACAACCCGGACGCAGTCACCCGATTTATCCTGGTGAGCCGGCCGGGTACTTTGCCTGAACGCACGGGTGCCGACAAGACCACCGTTGTTGTCCCGCTGCCGGAGGACCACCCAGGTGCGCTCATGGAGATCCTTGACCAGTTCGCTTCGCGAGGGGTCAACCTGAGCCGTATCGAATCACGTCCCACCGGCCAGTACCTGGGTCACTACTTCTTCAGCATCGATGCCGACGGTCATGCGTCTGATTCCCGCGTTGCTGATGCCCTGGCAGGGCTTCACAGAATCAGTCCGGCAACCCGTTTCCTGGGCTCATACGCGCGCGCCGATAAGCAAGCTGCGGTGGTTGCCCCACATACGTCGGACGCCGCCTTTGCCTCCGCTCATGCGTGGGTCCAATCGATTCTGAAGGGCTAGGTTGCGCTGGGTCTGCCGCTAAATAATTGAACCTTCAACCCCTTTCGCGCTGATGCAAGTGTGCGTATGCTTGCCTGATCCATAAACGATGGATGAATGCCCAAAAGAAGGGAGCGGTCATGTCTGTCCACCGAGATGACAAAGACGGCCAGGGCATGATCGTCAATCCCAAGCCCTCCGGCGAGAACAAGGACGACTGGGACGGCGACGAAGCTGACCGCGCGGATCGACTCCGTTTTGAAGAAGAACAAGCGATGATCCGAGAGCAGGCCGAGGCCCGGGCTGCAGCGAAGGCGGCAGCCGAAGCAGCCGCAGCAAATGCGGCCCAACCCGAGAAGGGCGCAGTCTAGAGGGTTTGAGCCTTCGGTACCCGCACCAACAGCGAACCCGGCTGGACCTGAACGGTGACCTCCGTGGCCTCGCCCGCGGGGTCGCCGTCGAGCTGGGTCGCCATAGGTTCCTGGCTGCGAATGGTGACCTTGCCGGAGCGATAGAAATTCATCACCGGCAGATTCCGCTTGTGCTTGAACAGGATCTTTGCGTACATGGCAATCCATCCGAAGGCACTTCGGGGGCTGATGACGACGATGTCCAGCATGCCGTCGTCGATCATGGCTTCCGGAATGAAATCAATACCTCCCGGAATGAGGCCACAGTTGGCGAAAAGCACGCTGCGGATTTTCCGGGCCTGTTCCGGCTGGTCATCCATGGTGATGGTGACACGCTTGCGGCGGCCGGGCAGATGCCGGACTCCGGCCTCGGTGTAGGCGAGCCAACCCACGGACTTCTTCAAGTCTTCCTTCGTATCGCCAAGAACCTCCGCATCGAGGCCCATGCCGGCGATCACCAGGAACGTGTGCGTGGATGATTCTCCCGTGATGTCGTTGTCTATTGCCATGCTGGCGGTGTCGATAAAACGCTGATGGCCAAAGAGGGCGATCTGGATGCAGTCGGCGATGTCGTTGACGTCCAGTTCGACATTTCGAGCCAGAAGGTTGCCGGTACCCAGCGGAATGAGGCCCATCGCCACGCCCTTATGCGCCAGCGACTCAGCCACGACACGCACTGTACCGTCGCCGCCGCACGCAAGAACGACGTCGGCCCCGTACTCCAGCGCTTGGCGCGACTGCCCGTAACCGGGGTCCTCCAGGGTGGTCTCGAAGAACTGGGGACTGTCCCAACCGGCGAGGTCGCATGCGTCGATGATTGCTTGGCGGGCCTCGATCGACTTGTTTTTCACAGGGTTGAGGATCACCGCAACCTTCTGATGCCCAGGCTCCGGCTTGTGCGTGTCCTCCCGAACCGCGCTCCTGATGTGACGGGCTCTCAATCGGCGCACACCCCACCAACTGGAGACGGCAAACGCCACGCCCCCAGCGAGAATCACGTACAGGATCCAGTCGCTCATGGTGCTCCAACACTATCGCCCTGCGTAGTCCTGATTTGACTGCGTTCATTCCAGTGCTTGCACGGCTCTGGGTCCGCACAGGAAATCAGCGCCCCATTCGATACTCTTGTGTGGTGATCGACGTAAAAGACCTCAGCGAAAATCCGGACAAGTTCCGTGCCAGCCAGCGCGCCCGTGGCGCCGACGAGTCTGTTGTGGACGCGATCATCTCCGCAGACTCCGATCGCCGCGCCGCGCTGATCCGCCACGAAACCCTCCGTGCCGAGCAGAACGCCTTCGGCAAGAGGGTTGCCCAGGCAAAGGGTGAGGAAAAGCAGGCTCTGCTGGCGGAGGTCAAGGAACTGGCCAACTCGGTGAAGGCCGCTTCCGCTGAAGCCGCTGCTGCCCAGGCCAAACAGGAAGAGCTGCTCCGCGGCATCCCCAACCTGATCGTGGATGGTGTTCCTGAGGGCGGCGAGGACGATTACGTTGTGGTCAAGACCGTGGGTACCCCGCGCGAATTCACGGATTTCGAGCCGAAGGACCATTTGGAAATCGGCGAACTGATAGGCGCGATCGACATGGAACGCGGCGCCAAGGTTTCCGGTGCGCGCTTCTACTTCCTCCGCGGTGTTGGCGCCCGGTTGGAAATGGCACTTCTGCAGATGGCCATGGACCAGGCGATCGAGGCCGGCTTCGTCCCCATGATCACCCCCACTCTGGTGCGCCCGGAGACCATGCAGGGCACCGGCTTTGACGTAAAGCACGACGCCGAGATCTACCGTCTCGCCGAAGACGACCTTTACCTTGTGGGAACCTCCGAGGTGGCCCTCGCGGGCTATCACGCAGACGAGATCCTGGACCTCTCGGCCGGCCCCATCCGCTACGCCGGCCAGAGCTCCTGCTACCGCCGCGAGGCCGGTTCGCACGGCAAGGACACCCGGGGCATCATCCGCGTGCACCAGTTCAACAAGGTGGAGATGTTCATCTACACCACGGTTGAAGAAGCAGCCGCGGAGCACCAACGACTGCTTGCCTGGGAAGAGGAAATGCTGGCCAAGTGCGAGCTTCCCTACCGCGTGATCGACACGGCTGCAGGCGACCTCGGCATGTCCGCGGCCCGCAAGTTCGACTGCGAAGCCTGGGTTCCTACGCAGAACGCCTACCGCGAGCTCACGTCCACGTCCAACTGCACCACATTCCAGGCCCGCCGCCTCAACATCCGCGAACGCGTGATCAACGAGGAAGGCGTTGCCAAGGGCACCCGCGCCGTCGCAACCCTGAATGGCACCCTGGCCACCACCCGCTGGATCGTTGCCCTGCTGGAGCACCACCAGAACCCGGACGGCTCGGTCAACGTTCCCAAGGCGCTGCAGAAGTACATTGGCGGGCTTGAGGTTCTGCCGGTCCTGTAGTTCTCTCCGCGGAAGACCCCGCCCAACGGACCATTCACCCTCGCGCGCGGCGGTGAATGGTCCGTAGGGCGGGGTTTCTTGTCCTGGAAAGTCCGGCTGCTTCGAGCTTTGCAAGCAGCTTCTCCGGCCTGATGGCAGTGGTCCAGTCCCACCGCACTACGTGGAAGCCCATGGCACGGAGTCGGTCCTCGCGTTTCTTCTCCTTGAGCACGGTTTCACGTGCAGTTCCCCCATTGAGGTATTCGTCATTGAGGTACTTTGCATCTCCGTCGACCTCGCCAATAATCTTGAGTTCCCGCCAGTAGAAGTCCGTCCGGGCAACGAATCCCAAGGCGTCATGGAATTCGGCCTGAAGCTCGGGGGCTGGAAAACCAAGTAGATGCATCTGCGCACGGCTCAGGGACTCGCCAGCTGATCCCGAGCGAGCGTCGGCGAAGTCAAGGACTGAGCTGACCCAGAGTCTCTTTGCGGCGGATGCCAGGCTCTCTCCTGCAAGATGCAGGTCTTCAACGCTGGCGGCCGAAGCTCCGAACCTTTTTGGGCTGATGGCGTGATCCGCTAGAACCACCGCCCGTGCGAAGGGAAGCCGGGCCATTACGTCAGCCGCTGTTGAATTAAGGTCCGTGACGGTCAGCCCGTTCAGGTGTACTGGACTCGCTTGATAGGCATGGCGATAGATGCCGTAACTCTTGGTGCGCTCCAGTCCTGTGCTGCCAGACTTCGTGCCTCCGGAGGCCTGAGTAGTCGGTCGCTTGGAACCCGCGTGGCTGGATGACGAATTGGCCAAATGGATGTGCGCCGGGATTCCGACAACCTGCATCCCCCAGAGTACGGCCGCCGTCTCGTAGCAAAAGTGTGCAGAAGGTAGTTCCAGAGCGACTGCCCTGATGGTCGCGGAGTAGCGCTCCCAAGGCTTTAGGGACATCCACCGGCTCTTGTCCATGTAGACTCCCTTGCGCACTCTGACCAGCTCACCCTTCGTAAATCGCCTGCTGAGCGAACGAATATCTCCCGAGTTGGCTCTCTGTTGCGTGGACACCAGGAACTCGGCTGTTTCTTTCATGGAAACAACTTTCGATGGCGGAGGGAGCCGGCGGGTACGACAGGTCCGGTGGAGGGTGTCTGGTGCGGGCGGGGAGTGAGGGGCGGAGTGTTCACGCGGCGTTAATCCGGTGCTGTGTCCTCGGTCCTAGTGCGGTGTCAGAGGTGTCTGCTCTACTGGAACCATGACTATTTTGACTGACACTCCAGTTGCTGGCATCGATGACCAGCCAAATGACAACAACAAACTCATGATCGCATTGGACGTTGACGGCACGCTCGTGGACCACGACGGCCACATGTCTCCCGGGGTTAGGGCGGCTGCACAAGAGGTAGTGGCAAGCGGGCACGACGTCATGATCGCCACCGGCCGGTCGCTGAATGCCACCCTGCCCATCATCGAGCAAATCGGCTTGGAACGTGGTTACGCGGTGTGCTGCAACGGCGGCGTGACGCTTCGACTGGATCCCACCTTGGAGGCCGGCTACGAGATCATCCACAAGGCAACGTTCGATCCCGCTCCGGCTCTGAAGGCCCTGCGCGAACGCCTGCCCAATGCGAAGTACGCGCTGGAGGACGAAGACGGGAACTTCCTCTCCACGGAGCGTTTCCAGGACGCCAGCTTTGGCGTCGAGGCAATCGGCGTGGACTTCCAGACCATGTTGGAGGCAACGGCTGTCCGCGTGGTGGTCTTCAGCAGTGACAACACCTCGGACGACTTCAACCACGCCATCCGCCACATCGGCCTTTCCGGCGTGACGTACTCGGTGGGCTGGACGGCATGGCTGGACATTGCCGCGGAGGGCGTCACCAAGGCCAGCGCGCTTGAGGCCCTGCGCCAGAGGATCGGCACGGAACAGGCCAACACGGTGGCGGTGGGCGATGGCCGCAACGACATCGAGATGCTCACATGGGCAGGCAGGGGAGTGGCGATGGGCCAGGCTCCCGAGGAAGTAATAGCCGTCGCGGATGAGGTCACCGCGTCAGTATTCGACGACGGCGCCGCCCTGGTTCTGCGCAGCGTGCTGTAGCAGCCGGACCCCTTAGTCCACCCGCCCGCGCCAGGCACCGGTTTCGCGGCCGCGGTCCTCGATGAAGTCCTTGAATTTGTCCAGGTCCGCGGCCACCTGCATCTCGTCGGCGGAGAGCGCGGCGCCGGCCTTCTCCACGAATCCTTCAGGCTCCCATTCGAGGGTCACGTTGACGCCGCAGTGCTCGGGTCCGAGGTTGTCGAAGCGGACTGTGCCGGCGTTGCGGGGTGCGTCGATGCTTTCCCACGCAATGACGGTATCCGGAACTTGTTGTGTAATGCGGGCATCATATTCGCGCCGGACTCCGCCGACCTTGGTTGAGAAGTGGAGTGTTGAATCGTTGATCTGGCGGACGTTTTCCACGCCGCTCATGAACTCGGGAAACTTTTCGAACTGGGTCCACTGGTTGTAGGCGACCGAAACCGGTACCTCTACCTCGATGGCTTTCGTGACGGTTTGCATGAGAGACACCTCGATTTGGATTGTTGTGGTTTAGGTGAGGGGTTTAAGTGAAATGGGTCTGGACGGGGCCGCCACCGGCTGAGTCAACGATTGCCTGCGCAACATCCCGGAGCTTGACGTTCCGGTTGCTTGAGGCCTTTTTGATCAGCTCTACGGCTTCAGCCTGGCTGCATCTGTTTTGGGCGATGATGATGCCCGTGGCGACGTCGATGACCGTCCGGGAGGCCATGGCTGCGCGAAGGTTGGCGGCTGTCTGGCTATGTTGCGCAATGAGCACTGCCAGCTGAATGCCCTTGGATGCCTGCTGCACATAATCGCTGGCCCTCTGGACGGCGACCTGGTCAAAGCCGTTGGGGCGTTCGGAGTAGAGGTTCAAGCCTGCCCGTGCGGTGTCATCCGTGAGCGGGAAAGGCACAGCGAGGACGGAATGAACACCATTCGCTAGAGCCAGATCGTTGTACTCAGGCCACGTGTTGTCTTTTTCAAAGTCCGGAATATGCACTTGGGTGCCTACCCGGCAGCAATGGATGCAGGGACCGTCTGCGAACTGATACTGGAGTTCGTCCAGCATCTGCGCGCGCTCGCTGCTGCTGGCCACGGTGGCCGTCGCCCTATGCCGAAGCATGGTGATTCCGCAAAAGACTTCATTGTCAGGTTTGGTGAACATCGCCGCTGAGTGGCGTGCAAGCTCGGTCAGGAAGGCCTCCACGTCGGGTGTATCCAGAAGCAGGTCCTGGATCTCCGCTGCTACAAGATGCGGTTCGGTGAGTTGTTGGTCTTCCACGTGGATCTCCGATCCCTGGATGCGGCTACCCTTCGAGCCTAGTCCTGAATACCCGTTGAAAGCTAATAGTAAGTGTGCTTCTCTTTTTAAGGAGTCTTGCCGTGGGCTCACTCACTCCGAGCAGGTCTAAGGATTGAAGCCACATGCGACAAACCCGACCACACGACGTCCAAACCCGGCCTCCTGCGCCGGAGAGCACCATCCGTCAAAGCTTCCAGGACGGCTTGGTTTTGGACCATCTCAATCTCGCAAAGTCCATTGCCGCCAGGTATTCCGCCCACACGCACGACATCGACGACGTCCGGCAAGTTGCGTACATGGGCCTAATAAAGGCGGCCCGGGGATTCGATGAAACCAAGGGTGTCAGCTTCCCCGCCTACGCCGCCCCGACCATTGCGGGCGAGGTCAAAAGGTATCTCCGCGATCACTGCTGGGTAGTGCGGCCACCGAGGCCCATCCAGGATGTGCGGCGCCAAGTCCTCGCCAGGACGGAGGAACTGACCCAAGCCCTCCAGAGGACCCCAACACCGGAAGAAGTGGCGGCGGACCTTCGACTGGAGCCCTGCCAAGTCAGGGAAGCGTTGATGGCCGGCACCAGCAAGCGGCCGGATTCCCTCGACGCCCCTGCTGCAGAGGGCCGCGACGGACTGCAAGGATGCCTTTCCGCTTTCGGATGCCCTACGGATCGGCTGGAGGACGTGCTCGCCCTGCGCAATGCCATCCGGGACCTGAGCGCTGAGGACAGGCACCTTCTTTATCGCCGGTACTACCGGGAGGAAACGCAGTCCACCATCGCGGAGGCTCTGGGCATGTCCCAAATGCAGGTCTCGCGGCGGCTTTCCAAGATCCTGGTGTCCCTGCAGACACAGTTACTGGATGAGGAAGCGCATCTCGAAGATGGAACTGCGCCGTAGGAACAGCGACCTAATAAACACAATAAGCAAACAGCAGCCAGCAGGACTCAGCAGCCCAACCCGTCCACGGCATCCAACACGTCACGGACGGTCACGGCAAGGAGCGCGGGATCGGGATCGGCGGCGAAAACGTCACCGCGGCGGAGTTCGACGGCGGTAAGCACCACGTGGGGTCCAGGCGGCGGACCCCATTCTTCGGCAGGAGCGGGGCCGAACAGGACCACGGAGGGCCGGGCATAGGCAGACGCCAGGTGGGCGGCGCCGGTGTCCGCGGAAACGACGAGCCGAGCATCCGCAATGGTTGCTGCGAACTCTGCGAGGCCCTGCCGCCCAGCCAGGACGCCGCCGTCGAGATTTGCTCCTTTGAGGTTTGCCAAGGCAGCAGTCTCCACTGCCCGCTCGCGCTCGGACGTGCCCCCGGTCAGCACGATATCGTGCCCTGCCCGGGAGAGTTCGACGGCAACTTCGGCGAATCGCTCGATCGGCCAGAGCCTGCTGCCGTAGGCGGCACCCACATGGATAACGGTTGCGCCGGGCCGGGGTGACGGAATGTTTGGTTTGTTGAGTCGGTAGTCCAGCGGATCGGCGTCGATGCCGTACCAGTTGAGGAGCCTGGCCCAGCGCTCGCGCTCAGGGATTCCGGTTGTCCAAACCGGTCCGTCGAGGCCGGGAGTTTGGTAGGCGAGCACCCGCTTCGCGCGAAGTTCGTTGATTCGTTGGCGGCTTTCGGGTCCGTTCCCGTGCAGGTTGACGGCGACGTCCACGACGCCTGGGGGGATGCTCAGTGGATCATCGAGGCCCGGCGTGGGCAGGTGGTCGATGCCGCCCACCAGTTCCAGGGCCTCCGAAATCCAGGCCGGCGCCGCATACAAAATGCGGTGCTCGGGGTACGCCCGGCGCAGGCCGCGAAGCGCCGGAACGGCAACCAGGAGGTCCCCGAGTTTCAGGGCGCGCAGGGCGAGCAGCAGGGGTTGTCCGTTCTTTTCGGCTGTGTCCATGGTGACCTCCCGCTAGGAGTCTAACGGCCAAGGCCAGCGCCGGCGCCGCAGGGAAACTTCTCGCCGCCACGCTGTTTAGTGTCGGGAGAACTGGGGAACGTTGCGGGTATGGGAGGAACTGGAACGTTGAAAGCGGTCCTGTTTGACCGCGATGGAACGCTCGTCGTTGACGTGCCATATAACGGTGACCCGCAACTGGTGCGGCCCATGGAAAGTGCCCATTTGGCGCTGGCGCGCGTACGCCGGGCGGGACTGGCAACAGGCGTGCTGAGCAACCAGTCGGGCATTGCCCGTGGCTTGCTGACCTTTGATCAGGTCCTCGCCGTGAACCAGCGGGTGGATGAGCTCCTGGGCCCGTTCGATGTGTGGGAAATCTGTCCGCACGGGCAAGCTGATGGTTGTACCTGCCGTAAGCCTGCGCCGGGAATGATTCTCGCCGCCTGCAGCACACTGGGGCTGCACCCGTCCCAGGTTGCCTTTGTTGGGGACATCGGCGCCGACGTGGAAGCAGCGACGGCGGCCGGCTCGCAGGCAGTACTCGTGCCCACTCACGTGACCCGGGCCGACGAAATTGAGGCGGCAGGGGTGGTCGCGGAGAACCTGTTGACCGCCGTCGAGCTGTTGCTTGATGCCGCGACAACCGGGACAACCGCAACAACCGGGACAACCGCAACAACCGCGACAGGAGGGGCATCGCCGAAACCCGACGCCAGGCAGGACGCACCTGTATGAGCCGCGTCCTGGTAGCCCGACTGGACAGCATGGGCGATGTTCTCCTTGCTGGACCCGCCCTCCGTGCCGTGGCGAACGGAAGCAGGCCGGACGGCAGCCGACGCAACGACGTCGTCCTCCTCTGCGGGCCCGAGGGCGCCGGCGCTGCGGAGATGCTCCCCGGAGTCACCCAGGTCCACACGTGGCCGTGCCCATGGATCGTCAATCCGGGGCCAGCCGTGACGGCTGAGCTGACCAATGGCCTGATTGAGTTCGTGCGCAGCTCCAGGATTGAGGAAGCTGTGATCCTCACGTCCTTCCACCAGTCCCCGCTTCCGTTGGCACTGCTGCTGCGGCTGGCAGGCGTCAAGCGCATCACGGGCGCCTCCACTGACTACGCCGGCTCCCTCCTGGACGTCCGGTTGAAACCGGGCGAAGACTTTCCCGAGGACCAACCTGAAGTGGTGCGTGCTCTGGGGATTGCGCAGGCAGCGGGCTTCCAGCTTCCCCGCGGCGACGACGGCAAGCTGCACATCAATCCGCTGGACGAACCCGAGGAACTGGTGGACGAACTCACCCAAAAGGGCCCGTACATCGTGGTCCACCCGGGGTCAGCGGCTCCCGCGAGGGCGTGGCCTGCACTCCACCACGCAGCTACCGTGGAACTCCTTGAAGCGTATGGGCACCGCGTGGTGGTCACGGGAGGGCCTGGCGAAACGTCGCTGACGGCAACCGTTGCAGGACCCTCGGCACACAATCTCGGCGGCCGGACCGACTTGCGCACGCTGGCAAAGGTACTCGCGGGGGCGGCCGTCGTGGTCACCGGCAACACGGGGCCCGCCCATCTGGCCGCAGCGGTGGGCACGCCGGTGGTGTGCCTGTTCTCCCCTGTGGTTCCAGCTATTCGTTGGGCGCCCTACGGCGTTCCGATGGAACTGCTTGGGGATCAGGAAGCAGCCTGCAGGAACACGCGGGCACGCATATGCCCGGTACCGGGTCACCCGTGCCTGAGCTCAGTTACCCCTGAACAAGTCCTGGAGGCGGTGGAACGGCTGTTGGGGGGAGTCTCCTCCCTCAGCACCCGAAGAAAGGTGTGGAAACCATGAGGATTCTGGTCTGGCACATCCACGGAGGATGGATGGAGGCGTTCGTCAGGGGCCCGCACGAATACCTCCTTCCTGTCGAGCCCGACGGCGGTGCGTGGGGTTTGGGGCGAGGCGGCCGTGAGTGGCCGGTCGCCGCGCAGGAGATTGACCTTGACACCCTTGATCCGGACAGCGTGGACGCGGTGGTCCTGCAGCGTCCGGAGGAGATCGCCGCCGTTGCCCGGAAGCTTGGTCGCAGGCCCGGTGTTGACCTGCCTGCCGTCTACCTTGAACACAACACACCCAAAGGCGACGTCCCGTTCACTCTCCATCCACTGGCCGATCAGCACACTATCCCCGTGGTTCATGTGACGCACTTCAACCAACTCTTCTGGGACACCGGATCCACGCCAACAGTTGTGATCGAGCACGGCATCCCCGATCCCGGCCGGCTTTATACCGGTGAACGCGAAGAGATGGGGGTGGTGGTCAACGAACCCGTCCGTCGCGGCCGGGTGACGGGCACCGATCTCCTCCCTGGCTTCGCCGGGGTAGGGCCCTTGAGGGTGTTCGGAATGGGGACGGAAGCCTTGGCGGAAGCGCTGAACCTGAAGGGGTTCGGCTTGAGCGAGGAGCGCCTGCGGATTTCCGGGGACGTACCGGCGCCCAGGCTGCATCAGGAACTCGCCCGCTGCCGGCTCTACCTGCATCCCCTCCGTTGGACGTCCCTCGGGTTGGCCTTGCTCGAAGCCATGCACCTGGGAATGCCTGTCCTGGCGCTGGCAACCACGGAAGCGACGCGCGCTATCCCGCCGGGAGCCGGTCTTGTTTCGAACAACGTGGACGAACTCCAACGGTTTGCGCGGTGCCTGCTGGACGAGCCCGGTGACGCCTACGCGATGGGGATGGTGGCCCGGGCTGCAGCCTTGGAACGCTATGGGCTCGGGAAATTTCATCATGCCTGGGACGAACTCCTGGCCGATCTCCCCACGGCCCGCCCCTCGCCCGCAGAAACCCGTCGTCCTGAAAAGCAGATCACTGAAAAGCAGATTCCCGAAAAGCAGGTCCCAAACAAACAGCCCCCCGACACGGAACGCCGCCCGCAACCCGGTTCGGAGTCCGTCAGCCATGACACAGAGAGGACGTACCCATGAAAATCTCCATGGTTTCCGAACACGCCAGTCCATTGGCCGCCCTGGGAGGTGTGGACGCCGGGGGGCAAAACGTCCACGTGGCGGCCCTTTCATCAAGCCTTGCCAGCCGTGGCCACCAGGTCACCGTCTACACGCGGCGGGATGACCCGGATCTTCCTGCAAAGGTGCAGGTTGCGCAGGGACTCACCGTGGTACACGTTGACGCCGGCCCGGCCCGCCACATCCCCAAGGACGAGCTGCTTCCTTTCATGGGTGAGCTCGCCGATGGCATTTGCCGCGACTGGGCGGGATCGGTCCCGGACGTTGTCCACGCCCATTTCTGGATGTCCGGGCTGGCCGCGATCCAAGCTTCCAGGCGGGCCGGTGCCGCCGAGCCCATTGCTGTGGTCCAGACCTTCCACGCACTGGGTTCGGTCAAGCGCAGGCACCAGGGTTCAGCGGACACCAGCCCACCCGCACGTGCATGGCTGGAACCGTGGGTAGGGCGCACCGCGGACTGGGTGATCGCCACCTGCCCTGACGAGGTCTTTGAGCTCAAAGCGCTGGGCATTGGCCGGTCAAGGATTTCCATCGCACCGTGCGGGGTGGATCTCAACCTCTTCCCGGGCACGGGAGAACCAGAAATTAAGTCCCGCACGCACCGCATCCTGAGTGTGGGCCGCCTGGTCCCCAGGAAGGGCGTGGATCTGGTGATCCAGGCACTGCCCCTCCTGGCTGAGGCCGGTTTCGACGACGTCGAGCTCCTCATAGTCGGAGGCTCCGGCGACGCGCTGAACCTCGAAGAGGATCCGGAAGCCCAAAGGCTTCGCGCCTTGACCAAGGAACTTGGAGTGGAGGACAAGGTCACCATGCGCGGACAGGTCCCGCGCGACGCAATGCCCGGAATTTTCCGCAGCGCTGACGCCGTGGTCTGTGCGCCGTGGTACGAACCGTTCGGCATCGTTCCCCTTGAAGCCATGGCCTGCGGAGTGCCCGTGGTGGCCGCGGCCGTCGGCGGACTCCGGGAGACCGTGGTTGACCAGAAAACCGGACTGCACGTACCGCCGCGGGACCCGGAAGCAATCGCCGACGCCGTGGGGCGGCTCCTCGCGGACCCCGCCCTGCGTGCCGAAATGGGCCGGGCGGGAAACCGCCGCGCCCGCTCACGCTACTCCTGGGACCGCATCGCCGCAGACACCGAGAAAGCGTACCGGTCCGTCTTGGCAGCAGGCCTTCCCCGGCAAGCCGGGGAAGGCCTGGAATCACTGGAAGGAACAGCGCTGTGACCACAGAATCGACAGTTCCCAAGAGAATCACGCCCAACATGCAGCCCGTCCCGGATACCGTGCCCGCGGGCTGGAGCGGGTCAACAAGGTCAACAAAAATCCGCGAACCACAGATCGCACCAGAGGTCACCGCACACCTGGACAACGTACTGCCGGCGCTGGAGTCCCTGCGCTCGCAGGCAGCCCGCCTCTCGGCGTGGGGAACGGAACTCGCCCACCGGCTCCTGTCCGGACAACGGCTGCTGGCCGCCGGCAACGGGGGATCGGCTGCCGAAGCCCAGCACCTCACCGCCGAACTCGTGGGCAGGTTCGACGCCGAACGCGCACCCTTCTCCGCGATTTCCCTGCACGCCGAAACCTCCGCCCTCACGGCACTGTCAAACGACTACGGCTACGAGGAAGTCTTCGCCCGCCAGGTCAGGGCACACGGCCGGGCAGGGGACGTCCTCATCCTGCTCTCGACCAGCGGACGCAGCCCCAACCTCCTCAACGCGGTCAGAGCGGCAAAGGAACGCGGCGTCACTACGTGGGCGCTGACGGGCGCGGGCCCCAACCCGCTGGCCGACGCCTGCGAACAAGCCATCACAGTGGATGCCATCGCAGCCAACGCCCAGGAAGGCCACCTCATTGCCGTCCACGCTGTATGCCGCGCCTTCGACGCGGAGGTCGCGCGTCGGACCGGGCCTCGCCTGGCCGAGGACGGAGCCCAGCCATGAAAGTGACAGTGGTAGGTGACGTCCTCCTGGACGTGGACATCAGCGGCACCGCCACGCGGCTCAGCCCCGACGCGCCCGTACCCGTCGTGGACGTCGCCCATATCCGGCGTCGGGCCGGCGGGGCGGGTCTCGTGGCTACCCTTCTTGCGCGGGATGGTCACGACGTCGCCCTGGTCACCGCGGTATCGGACGACGACGGCGCCAGCCACCTCAGGCGCGCCCTGACCGGTGTCGCCATACTCACCGGAGCCCCGCTCGCCCCAACGCCCACCAAGACCCGCGTGCGTATTGGAACCCACCCCATGGTCCGGTTCGACGAAGGATGCGCGCCTGCCCCTTCCCCGTCATGCACCGGGGAGATGCTCGCAGCCATTGCCTCCGCGGAAGCGGTTATCGTGGCCGACTACGGCCGCGGAATCACGGCGAACCCCGACATCCGCACTGCGCTTGCCGACGCTGCCCGCCACGTCCCGGTGGTGTGGGATCCGCACCCTGCCGGTTCCGAGCCTGTGCCGGGTATCGCCGTCGTGACCCCCAACCTCGCAGAGGCCCGGGCCGCTGCGAAAGCGGGCGCCGCTGCGAAGGCGGGCGGACTGGATCCGTCCACGTCCGGTGCGGAGGACGCAGGGAAACATTTGCTGGATCGCTGGCGCAGCAACGCCGTCGTGGTCACCACCGGCGAAGACGGTGCAGTCTTGGTGGAGGCTGCGGGGCCGGGCAAGATCATCCCCGCTCCAAAGACAGTCGTGGACGATCCTTGCGGTGCCGGAGATCGCTTGGCTGGGAGCCTTGCCGTGTATTTGGGGCTGGGGCTCGAGCTGTCTGGTGCTGCGGCCAGGGCTGTTGAGGATGCTTCCGCGTTTCTCGCGAAGGGCGGAGCTTCCTCCCTGGCCATGGAGACGAGCACCCCCGGCACAGGAGGGATCAGCCAGCCTGTCAGGGCAAAGGCGAGTCCCGTCGTCGAGCTTTTTGGCCGCTTTCCGGGCCTGGAACGCGGAATCCAACTTGCGCGAACAGTCCGCGCGAATGGCGGGACTGTTGTGGCGACCGGCGGCTGCTTCGACCTCCTCCATGCTGGTCACGCGAGGACGTTGGCCGCGGCGCGCAGCATGGGTGATTGCCTCATCGTTTGCCTGAATTCCGATGATTCCGTACGGCGGCTCAAGGGCCCGCACCAGCCGATCGTCAGCATGGAGGACCGGGCAGAGCTTTTGCTCGCGTTGTCCTGCGTTGATGCCGTGGTGGTCTTCGATGAGGACACCCCCGAGGCCTGCCTGAACCAACTCAGGCCCGATAT
Organism: Paenarthrobacter sp. 10L420; assembly: GCF_056395385.1. Taxonomy (NCBI): domain Bacteria; kingdom Bacillati; phylum Actinomycetota; class Actinomycetes; order Micrococcales; family Micrococcaceae; genus Paenarthrobacter; species Paenarthrobacter sp. 10L420. Next base: position 312,588 of record NZ_JBFTJK010000003.1, read on the forward strand.
TTGGGTCAAGGGCGGGGATTACGAACCCCATGAATTGCCGGAAGCCAGCCTCGTGGCTGCGTGGGGAGGGCGTTGCGTGACCGTGCCCTTCCATCCGGCCCGCTCCACCAGCGGCCTGGCTGAAGCGTTGGCCAAAGTCAGCTGACCGTAACTGCCAACAAAGAATCGACCACCGAAAGGAACCGTATGAACACGCAAACTCCCGGCCGCGTCATCGTCACCGGAGGCGGCTCCGGCCTCGGCGCTGCAATCGTCGATGCCATCCGCGACGCCGGAGGCACTCCCTTCGTCTTCGACCGCAATATCAGTAACGTGTCCGGCGCGAAAGCCCTTGAAGTCGACGTCTCCAACCGTGAATCAGTTGAAGCTGCCGTGAAGGAGGCAGCCGAAAGCCTCGGCGGCCTGGATGGGGTGGTGACCGCCGCGGGCATCGACCGCTGTGGCAAACTGGCCGACGTCCCCGCAGCCGAGTGGGAAAAGGTGATTGGAGTGAACCTCCTGGGCACTGTTTCCGTGGTCCGTGCGGCGTTGCCCTACTTGAAGGAATCCCGGGGCCGGGCGATCACCATCGCCTCAACCCTGGGCTTGCGGGCACTGCCGGACGCCACGGCGTACTGCGCCTCCAAGTTCGGCGTCATCGGATTCAGCCGGGCACTGGCCGCCGAAACCGGGGGAGTCATTGGTGTCACCACCATCATTCCGGGAGGCATGAAGACACACTTCTTTGATGACCGCGACGAACAATACAAGCCGCAGGACGACTCCAAGCTCAACGATCCTGCGAATGTGGCGCAAGCTGTGGTGTTCGCGTTGTCGCAGCCGTTTGGCAGCGAGGTCCGCGAGCTCCTTATTTGCCCCGCAGAAGAAGGCTCGTGGCCATAAGGTCACGCACGTCCTGAACAACGTCGGCCACGGCGATACCCCGAATCAGGGTGTCGTCGTGGCCGCAGTGCTGTGCAGACCAGCCCACCTGCGTGACGTCGGCTCCGCACCGGGGGCACTGGGTCACCCATGACATGTGGATACGGTGCAGGCTCCGGCCTCGGGGCCCTGCGTTGAAGACGTTCCCTACCCAGAAGATCCCCACGGTTGGTGTTCCAAGGGCTTGCGCCAAATGCCGGGGACCGCTGTCGCTGGCAAGCATTACGGTGGCCGCTTCCAAGAGCGCCGCGAGTTCGCCGATCTCCAGTTCGCCGGCAACTGAGCGCACGGCATCTTTGTCCCCGGCTGTCAGTTGCCTTGCCGCGAGTTCTGCCACTTCCTGGCCCAGCGCTTTTTCGGAGCGGTCACCCACCACCAACACCTGCGCACCTTCCTGCGCGATGGTCGCCGCAGCTTCAGCAAAGTACGACGCCGGCCAACGCCGCCGCGGATCGGTGGCACCTGGGTGGACCACGAGGAGGGGACCCCGGTGGGGGTTGAGCAGGCTTTGCACGCTTTGTTGGTGTTCGGGCAGGGGCCGTAAGGGTGGAGAAATGATGGTTGGCACGCCGGCCAGCCCCGCTACCTCGAGCCATCGGTCAGGCTCGTTTTGGTAGTAGATGTAATCGAGATTCCGCTCCAGGGGCTCGGCGTCCTTGGTTCGGGTGCCCACGGTGTGCCGTGCCCCCAGACGGAGCAGGAAAGGGTTGGAGTACCGGCCGCCGCCATGCATTTGCAGCGCGAGGTCGAACCTGCGGGCGCGCATGGCTGAGAAGAATTCCTCCTGGGCAAGTCTGTCTTCAGCGTCGTCTTTTTGATCGCCGTCCCTATGGCCGCCATCGCGTACGCCCTTGGCAAAGGGGAGAATTTCGACGTCGTCAATGGGCCCATCCGTTCCAGCCGCCAAGGCCGCGTGGATCGGCGTGCCCAGGAGCGTGATCGCGGCCTCAGGATAGGCCGCTTTCAGGGCATAGAGCGCGGGGTATAGGTAGATCACATCGCCCAGGCCGCCACCCCTGAGAACCGCGATCCGTTCCACGTTCGGGAACTTCTCCAGCACCGGGCCAACGCCTGAATTCGGTTGAACGACCATCTGGACTCCCTTCGTCATAGGTGGTGGAAAACTGCCGAACCTGGCGTGTGAACCGCGGGCTGTGGGGTACCTGAGGGGAGCAGGAACATGCCGCCTCTACCGGAAGGTACCCAATGGCACGCCTATCCAATCAAGAAGGTTTGGCCGAATGGCTGCCGCGCCGCTTGGCCGAGGAACGGCCCGTTGTGACAGTGGTCGGCGACGCCATCCTGGACGGTTGGTGGGACGGACTGATTGAGCGCTTTTGCCGCGAAGCTCCCGCCCCGGTGGTCCAGGTCAAGCGCCGCGACTTCGCCCCCGGAGGAGCGGCCAATACTGCCATGAACCTGGCGGCCCTTGGCGCGAACGTCAGGTTTGTCTCGTTGGTCGGCCGGGATTCTGCGGGTCAGGAGCTCCTTGGGAGACTCGTTGCTGCCGGCATCGACGTATCGGGCGTGGTGCAGCATACCGGCATGATCACCACTACCAAGTTCCGGATAAGCAGCGCCGGCCAAGTGATGCTTCGCCTGGATGACGCAGCCGCGGACGTCCCCGCCGAGGGCCTCCAGAAGTTGGCAGCCGCCATCCCCGGAGCACTGGCGGGTTCCAACGCCGTGGTGCTGTGCGACTACGAGGCCGGCGCGTTGGAGGGACCAGTGCGTGCAGCTTTGATGGATGCACTGGGACCCGCCCATGATCCCCAGACCGGTTCTCACCCTGCCAGCCACAGGCAGGGTACCTTGTTGGTGGTCGATGCCCATCATCCTGCCCGGTGGGCCGAACTCAAGCCGGATCTCGCCACCCCGAACGCCCAGGAAGCTGCCGGGCTGCTCAGAACAGAGTTTCCCGGTGGCGCTGCACGTTGCCCCTTCGTGGAGGCCCACGCGGACCAGCTCCTTCGAGCCTCAGGTGCGGGCGCCGTCGTCGTGACTTTGGACCGTGACGGGACTCTGACGCTGCGTTCCAGCGATCCGGACGCAAGCGGCGACGATTCCAACGGATCCCGCGGCACCCACCGAACCTGGGCCAGGCCGGAAGCCGAGAAGCAGGCCTCCGGTGCCGGCGATACGTTTGTTGCCGCGCTGACCTTGGCGCGGGCGGCCGGGCTGCCCCTGACTACCAGCGTGGACCTCGCCCAGGCCGCAGCTGATGTGGTGGTCCACCGCCCCGGCACCTCGGTCTGCACCACCGAGGAACTTGCCCGTCACCTCGGAGGGTTCGCCGATACTGCGTTGACAGCCGATGAATTGGCCAGGCAGGTGGAAGCCCACCGCAGGGAGGGTCGGAGGATCGTGCTGACCAATGGGTGCTTCGACGTCCTGCACCGTGGCCATACCCGCTACCTGAACCAGGCCAAGCAACTGGGCGATGTCCTGGTGGTGGCCCTTAACAGCGATTCCTCAGTGCGGCAGCTGAAGGGGCAGGACCGGCCCGTGAATCCAGAAGCGGACCGTGCTGCCGTGATCGCCGCGCTCAGCTGCGTGGATCACGTCACGGTGTTCGACACCCCAACTCCCATCCCGCTCATCGAGTTGCTGCAGCCCGATGTGTACGCCAAGGGCGGCGACTACACGCCGGAAATGCTCGCCGAGACCGCGGCTGTGGAGCGCTATGGCGGCATGGTGACGATTCTGGATTACGTCCCCGAACACTCCACGACGGCGGTACTGGAGCGTATTCGTTCCACAGGAGAGAACCCGCATGCCTGACCGGGCTTTGCAGGAAGGCGAAGGGAGAGTTTCATGCGCATAGTCATCGCGGGAGCCACCGGTAACGCGGGCACGGCTTTGCTGAAGCGGTTGCAGGCTGCCCGCTCGGAAGAGGGCGCGGATCTTGAACTCGTGGGGATAGCGCGACGCGAACCTGACAAGAACGCAGCCCCTTACAACGCAGTGGAGTGGCACACGCTCGACGTCGGCGACTGTAAGGACAGGGAAGCACTGGAAAACGCCTTCGCAGGTGCCGACGCCGTAGTGCATTTGGCCTGGCAGATCCAGCCAAATCACAATCGCGAACTTCTGCGCCGGACCAACGTAGCGGGAACAGCCCACGTTTTGGGCGCGGCCAGGAAGGCCGGCGTGAAGCACGTTGTCTGTGCCTCATCCGTTGGCGCCTATTCGCCGGCCCCCAAGGATCAACGGACCAAGGAAGGTTGGCCGGCAGGCGGGATTAAGCGATCCCACTACAGTGTGGACAAGGCAGCGCAAGAGCGGCTTCTGGATGGCTTTGCCAACGAGAATCCGGACATCGTAGTGGCCCGGCTACGCCCGGCACTGATCTTCAGCGCCGAAGCGGGCAGTGAAGTGGGCCGCTACTTCCTGGGGAGCGTTCTCCCACGGCTCATTCCCCGAAAGCCATGGCTGCCCATCCTCCCCCTCCCGAAGGAGCTGATTTTTCAGGCCGTTCATGCCGACGATGTCGCCGATGCCTACTGGCGCGTGCTGGAACGTCGGGCAGAAGGCGCGTTCAACATCGCCGCGGAGCCTGTGCTGGACCCCAACGCCCTCGCATGGATCCTCAACGCCCGGCGGCAGCTGCCCTTGCCGCTCCCGGTGCTGCGCGCCGTCGTCGAGGTCAGTTGGCGTTTGCGGTTGCAGGTAACCGACGGCGGCTGGGTGGACATGGCGGCCGGCTCACCCATTATGGACACAAGCCGCGCCCACAGCCTTCTGGGCTGGATGCCGCACCGATCATCGTTGGAGGCGTTGACGGAAGTGCTGGAGGGTCTCGGAGCCGGCAAGGGGCGGAAAGCCTCGCCGCCATTAACGCCACGCTAGTTTTTGTGTTTGTGGCCCTAATCCGCAGGGGATACCACCGTGATGATCCTGCGCAAACTCATGGCCACTGACGCCGCCGCGTTCACCGAAGCCTGGCCGGCAGCAGCTTCCGTGACAGCATCCCCGAGCTCGGAGATGCTGTCCTTTGCCTCCGCCAAATGGCTCTTCAATTCTCCGGCATCCTCGCCCCGCCACTGATCAATCACGCGGGACACGGCCTCCAGCGCTTCGGACAGGTTGGTCAGGACGCTGTCCGGGATGACTGTTCCCGCGTCCTCTTCCCAGATCACGCTGGCCAGGACGTCCGTGATGTCCTGGACATGGAAGGTTAGCCGTTCCACTATCCGCAATCCAGCCAAATCACTTGGTAGCCGGCCAGCACGACGCCGGGACCGGGGGTTCGCTTTTGCGCTCAGTTCCGCTTCATGAACGGCAGTCCGCACGGCTGCGGCGGTAGCTGACAGTTCGCCGCTACGGCTTGCCCAGGCTTCGTGGTTGGGCGGCCAGGATTCCTCCATCGCGCGCGCCATGTCCTTCAATTGTTGGGACAAAGCCCGTTGATGCCCGGCCAGGGCGGGGTCGATTCCTTCGAGGTGCAGCGGCGGAAACACCAGCCAGTTCACAGCGAAGCCAACGGCTACGCCCATGGCCATCTGCAGGACGTAGGCAAAGGAGAAGCCCTCCGCGTTGGAATCCCCAAGGACGAGTACGAACAGGGCAGCCATGGGAACCCATTCGGAGGCGGTCCCCAACCGGGGGAGGCCGCCGATGATCACGCCCAACCCCACCACTACGGCGACTGCCAACGCCGTCGGCGCTGCCACTGTGGTCACAGCAAAAGCCATGCCTATACCCAGGGCCAGGCCCATGAGGCTCTGCAGACCATGCCTGGCGGAGTCCGCCACCGTGGGATGCATGCTCACGAGTGCGCCGAGCGGTGCGTAGTAGGGGTAGGACGCTGCAGGACCAGGCATGAAGGGCGCGAGATACCAGGCCAATCCTGCCGCCGCCGCGGTTTTGGCGGCGAACAGGAGTCGGTGACGCGTGACAGCTTTTCGAAGCGCGGGAATCAGCCGCCGCCTGGAGGGCTTGTGGCTCATTGGTCCAACGTAGACGGGTCTTACTCCGCGTGTCGAGCTTGGATTTCGTTTCAGAATGTGGCGATTGAATCCCCGGCAAGCGGGTACACACCCATTGATAGTAACGATACTTACTATCCCGGCTGCTGTCCGCAGCCTGCCAACTGTGGAAAGAGAGCGACAATGACTGAGAGCCAATCGCCGCAGGACGGAAGCTTCGCGGCGCCACGGACTGGGGTCCCCGCCGGGACCGAGCCTTACTCGGGAAGTTACCTCGACTCACCGGTTGAAACCGACACCACTGGCATGGAAACCGATGCCGGCGCGGGTACTACCGGCTACGGAAGCACTACCGGGGGAACCGGGACCACATCCGGCACGGGAACGGTCGATTCGGCTAAGCACGAAGCCGCCGAAGTCGCCGGCACAGCGCGCGATGCGGCTGGCGGCGTCGTCGAAACAGCCAAGGCCGAAGCCGGAAATGTGGCCCAAGAGGTCAAGATGAACGCCCGGCAATTGCTAACACAAACCAAGGGCGAGTTGACGGATCAGGCCGCTACCCAACAGCAGAGGGTTGCGGAGGGCTTGCGGTCCATTTCCGACGAACTATCCACCATGGCCAATTCGACCCAGGATGGCGGAGTCGCCACGGACCTGGTACAGCAAGCGGCCCAGCGCTCCTCCTCGGTTGCCCACTGGTTGGAGAACCGGGATCCCGGTTCACTCCTGGATGAGGTAAAGAGCTTTGCCCGGCGTAAGCCCGGCACGTTCTTGCTGTTGGCTGCGGGTGCTGGCGTCCTCGCCGGACGTTTGGGCCGGGGAATGGCGGACAACTCGCCCATGACGGGAACGGCCACCTCGGATACCACCCCGCGTGCCCAGTACTACCCGACCCAGGGTGGCGCTGTGTCTCCTCCGGCCGTTGATCTGCCCGGGCCCCAGACGACCACCGCAGGATACGGAACGACGGGCGTTGGAACTGGTGCTGGATACGGAACCGGTGCTGGGACTGACACCGGATATGGCGCGGGTGCTGGAACTGACACCGGATATGGCGCGGGCACCACGGGTGGCCTTGAAGGATCAACCATGCCGTACCCGGAAACCGATGCCGGTGGAGTTAAGGCGCAAGGAGATCCACTTGTGGGTCCCGACGATCCCAGCGATCCCGATGATCCCGTATACGGAGGTCCCCGATGAGTAGTCCTGCCGACCTTCCTCCCACTGAAGCCCATATGAAAGCCGAATCCGTACCCCTCGGCGAACTGCTGAGTGACCTGACGCGCGACGTCTCCACGTTGATGCGGCAGGAAGTTGAGCTGGCCAAGGTAGAGCTCAAGGAATCGGCCACCAAGGCCGGAAAGGGCGCCGGGATGATGGCCGGAGCCGCTTGGGCCGGGCATCTGACCATGCTGTTCCTTTCCCTGGCGCTTTGGTGGGCCCTGGGTCAGCTCATCGGCCTGGGATGGTCCGCAGTTGTTGTGGCGGTCATTTGGGGCATAGTCGCAGCAGTGCTGGCCTCGATGGGTCGCAAGGAGTTGAACACCATCAAGGGCATGCCGCGCACCACAGAGACAGTCAAGGAAATACCTCCAACCTTCAAACCGAATACCGAGGAGACACGATGACGCAGAACCCCGACGCCCTGCGCGCCGACATCGAACAAACTCGCAGGCGGCTCAGTACCAACGTTGACGCCGTTGCCGACAAGGTCACGCCCTCCCACATCGTCAACCGGAGGGTAGACAGGATCAAAACGGCCGTGTTTGGCGCCCGCGACGATGTTCAGGACAGGGCGGGCCATGTTGCCCACCAGGCCCAGGACACTGTTTCCGGTGTGGTCTCGGACATTGGTGATGCACCACAGGTGATCACACGAAAAGCCCAAGGCAACCCCATTGCTGCCGGCTTGATCGCCTTCGGCGCCGGTCTGCTGGTTTCGGCCCTCATCCCACCGTCGGACAAGGAACGCGAGGCTGCGCAGGCAGTGAAGGAAGCAGCCCAGCCCCTGACCGAGGAACTGGGCCACGCAGCCCAGGAGATGGCCGAGCATCTCAAGGAGCCGGCACAGGACGCAGTCCAGAACGTCAAAGACAGCGCCACTGAAGCAGCTGCCAACGTGAAGGACGAAGGCCAGGCCGCTGCTGCAGATGTTCAGGACCGCGCCGCCATGGCCAAGGACAACCTCGGCAACCAGTAATCGCGTTACTCACCCAAGTGAGTCGCAGTTGAGGCCGTTTTGAGTGGTCAGAACGGCCTTAACTGCGACTCACTTGGGTTCGCGGCCGCGGTTGGGTGCGAGCGGCGGGTCCGCGGGGGCTCGTTAGCGCACTTCGAGGATCATTTGCAGCAGACGGGCTGCGGCGGGTCGGGCAGCATGTTCTTCCACCCACTGCGCGCGGGCAAGTGCTTTGCTGACGGCCTGCGTCGTGATGCCGAGTTCCTGGGCAACAGCCTTTTGTTGGCCGCGGACTCCAGGAGTGAGAAGGTCCAGGACCCGCCACTCGGCCGCGCTTCGGTGCTGCACGATGTGTCCGAGGAGCCGGAGCACTGCTTCGGCTTCTGCTGCCAAGGCCGTAAAAGGGCCATCAACGGCAACGGGGACCCGTTCCTTCCCGTTGCGGAGACGGTCAACAGCCCGCCGGGCATAGACAAGGCCGTGCCCGGAAGCGTCTTTGACAAGGTTGGGGAGGGGCTCGTTGATGGGCCCGACGCCGATTCCCACGTACCACTGACCGGTGCGGAGGGCGATCAGTGCTGTGTCAACAGCTTGGTGGCCGGACTCGACGATGCCCTGCACCTCATCCTCAACCGAACGGTCGAAGTCGAGCCGTGCCGGAATATGCCGCAGGTCCTTGAGGAGCTCGGGCACGAGGTCGCCATCCCGGCGACTATCGCGTTGGTTGATGGTCAGAGTGAACATAGTGGATCACATGCTACCGGCTGGTAGCCGCTCTGCAAGGGCTTATTTTTCTTATTTCTTTAGCTGCTGCGCGGCGACCACTTTGAGGTCCGGGACCGGCTGCCGGCCCTGTGCCACGCCGGATCGTCGGTCAAGAGCGGCGAACTTCGGATCCCACGTATCGTCCGAGCTCCCGCTGAACGCCGCAAGAATCAGCATCACCACGAAGAATGGGAAGAAGGACCAGCAGATGGCACGCCAACCGCCCAACCAGGCACCCGCCGTCGAGCCGTCCTTGATCCGTACCGAGCGCATGCCCGCGGCAGCATCTCCCACACTGCCCGCTGTACCCCAGATCATGCCGTAAACGAACAAACCAACGAACCAGAGAACAATGTAGAGCGTCAGCCAGAAGCCGTCATTGAAGGCCAGGAGCGAGCCACTGTTCATCATGGCATTGCGTGCAACGGCCACGATCGTGGCCAGGACGCCGTACCCGGCAAGAAACACGATTGCGTCAAGAACGCGGCCCCAGAAGTGGGCTCCTCCGGACGCTTTCACGAAGTAGGCGCCAGTCTCGGGATGGCGGCGTACAGGGCGGCCGTTGACGGCATCAACCAAGCCAGTAGCGGTTTGGGACTTCGAATTGCTCATGGGTCAGGCCAGCCCAGCCAACCCGCCGAGGACGCGGGCAAGGGTGGATGCGGACGTCTCCTTCAACTCAAGGGAGACAGATTCGCCTTCTACGCTGGGAGTTACGCGGGGAGTAAGGACGTGCACGCTGTTGGGACCGGTGTACACGGTGACAGTCGGAAACTCGTTCGTGTCAGTGTTGAAGACCACCACGTTGCTGGCCGCCTGGGTATCGGCAAGGGCCGTTGCAGCATATTCTTCGAACGCAGCCTCCGTATAAACAGTGGGATCGGTGTCGCGGTGGGCGGCCGTGTTCGGGTCAACAAATTCAGCAAGGCGCGGAGCCAACTGATCACGGGTGACAACAGTGAAGCCGTGCAGCCCGCCTTCGTCCACTTCCTCCAGCAGCACGCCGTCGTCGTGGATGTAGCCGTAGAGCCAGCGCTTGCCGGTGGAAACGGTGCGTTCCACCGAGACCACGCTGCTGCCACTGCGGCGCAGCGTCAGGGCACCGGTGATTTCCTCAATTGCGTGCAGGCGGGTGGGCTCGGTCTCGCCTTCAAAGACGACGGGGTAGACGAGTTCCTTGGCGAGCAGTCCGCGCAAGGCCACCGCGCACATCAGCTCCTTGCTGGCATCCTGTGCCGTGAGCCACGGAAGGGCCACGATTTGCTCGTGCTGGACGCCGTCCAAGGCAACAACCTCTTCATCGGTCAAGGTCGTCAGGGCCTTGCCTGTGGCGCTGGCCGACGCCAGAACCTTCGCTGCAGCCTGTACATCCCGCTCGGTCCAATTCATGGTGCTCGTGGTCATCCGAATATCCCTCCGACAAAGTTTCCGACTGACTTGGCGGCATTACCGACCCCGTCTGCCACCTTACTGCCTACATCCTTGGCGAAATTGCCTACTTCCCGGGCGCCGTCGGCGATGTAACTGCCGGGGTTCCGGGCGAAGTTGCTGATGGAATCCCAGTTGTCCGCCACCAGGTTGCCCAAGGCCCAGGCGCCGGCGACGATGCCCGCACCGATCACGATCGGGGCGCCAATGGGCCCCAGCAAGGCTGCACCACCAGCGGTCATCAGCATGATGCTGCCCACCCCGCCTACTACGGACAGGCCGCCGGCTACCCGGTCTCCAGTACCGCGCCAGCCGTCGTGCTCGGGACTGATCATGTCGCTGATGCCGCCCACGATGTTCAATGGCGCCGCCAAGGCTCCGGCGATTCGCAGGCCCTTGGAGAACTTCGAGGCGTCCTGGAAAGCCTGGCTGTAAGGAATGTTGGCCTTGAGGTCGGTGATCACGTCAGTGACCTTCTCGCCGCTGCGCAGGGCGCTCAAGGCATCCCGCAGGACTGTACCGCCAGCCCGCCAATTGGTGAGTACCTCGCGGGTCTTGACCCATTCGGCATGGCCGAGCTTGCCGTATTTGTAAGCAGTCCAAAGCTGCGCGCCGAGTTCCTTGACACCCGTTGCTGTGTCGTAGACATCTGCAAGGACGCCCACAGATGTACCCGAGCCGTCATTGTGGCTGGCAAATTCCTGCTGGTTGGCGTTCTTCTTGAGTTGGCTCGCGTTGTCCCTCAGCATGTTGGCGGCCTTCACCAGGCTCTGCCTGTGCTGGCTGTTCCAATCGCTCTTGAAGACTGTGGCGTCGCGCCCCTGCCAGGCGGTTGCGGAGTTGATGGCGTTGGACAGCTGCGCGCTCTGCAGATTGATGGCATCGGCAGCCTTGCCCATGACGCCGGCCAGACTGCGAAGCTGCGCAATGTCCGCGCCGTAGAACCCAGCCATGTGGAACCCCCTGTTACATGCGTCGTAAAGTCTCGTCCCAGCCTAGGGGGACTCCGAAGCTGCCGCGATGGGGAGAGATACCCATGTGGACAACGCGGGGTCAGTTATGGCCCATGTGGGGGTCCACAAAGGGCCATAAGTGACCTCGCGTTGCTTAAAGCACGACGGCGGGTGGTGCTGTTCACAGGGAACAGCACTACCCGCCGTCGTAGGTGTTGCTAGTGGCCTTCGGCCGAGAAGCGCTTGATGGAAGCTTCCAGCTCGGCTTCGGCAGCGGCGCGGTCGCCCCAACCCTCAGCCTTAACCCACTTGCCGGGCTCCAGGTCCTTGTAACGGGTAAAGAAGTGCTCGATTTCCTTGATGAGGAATTCGCTGACGTCGCTGACTTCCTGGATGTGGTCGAAGCGTGCATCCACCGGAACGCAGAGGACCTTGGCGTCTCCGCCGCCGTCGTCGGTCATGTTGAAAACGCCGATGGGGCGGGACTCAACAATGACGCCCGGGTGGAGGTCGAAGTCCTGCAGGAGCACCAGTGCGTCCAGCGGGTCGCCGTCTTCGCCCAGGGTGTTCTCGAAGAAACCGTAGTGCGTGGGGTACTGCATGGAGGTGAAGAGGACGCGGTCCAGGCGGACGCGGCCGGTTTCGTGGTCAACTTCGTACTTGACGCGCGATCCCTTGGGGATCTCGATGGTCACGTCGTGCTTCATGGCGTGCTCCTTGACGGGTGGGGGTGGGGCGCGGCGTGCAAAAGTGCAGCCAGCGCCGCCGACTACTATTGAGGATATAGCGAGAGGCCCGGGTTTCTTGAACCGGCGGGGACATTTTCAGGACTGACAGGACCAAGCAACTGCATGAAGGGCGTTAAAAACGGGGGTGCCCGGAAGTGGGTGTCCACGGCGTGGGGGCGCTTGAAATGGCCGATGCTGTTGACGTTGGTTCTGCTGTGCCTCGGGGCGATCGTGGTGGTCGGCATGCTGCCAGGACTCCTCAGCGCACCCAAGCCCTCCCCTTCCGCGCCGCCATGGCAGCAGGAACCTGACCGCCTGTCCGAGGCCAACGGCGTGCTTCCCCTGGACGCAGATGCGCCCGTGCCAGTACCGGCTGAGCTCTCGCGACTTGTGAATGAGGCCCTGAAACCTTCCGGTGCGGGCAGCATTACGGGAATTGTCATGGACGCCTCCACAGGCACGGTCCTGTTCGACCGCGATGCCAACGCCAACCGTATCCCGGCGTCGAACATGAAGCTGTTGACCGCCGTCGCCGCTTTGAAGGCGCTCCGTCCCGAATCCCGCTTTACCACCCGCGTGCTGTCCGGTTCTGATGCGTCAACCGTGGTGCTGACCGGGGGAGGGGACGTGCTGCTCGGCGGAGGTGCCTCGGATCCAGCTGCCGTGATGGGCCGGGCCGGGCTTGCAACCCTGGCCGCCGATACTGCCGCTTCCTTGGCTACCGCCGGGGTCAAAGGGCCCGTGACGGTGCAGGTGGATGATTCCCTGTTCAGCGGCGCGCCCCTCAATCCTGCGTGGAGCCTGGACGACGTCGCGGCTGGCGAGACCGCCCCTTTGTTTTCCCTTGCCTTGAATTCCGGGCGCTATTCACCCACCGTTACCACTGGGCCGCGTCCACAGGATTCGGCCATCACCACCGCCCAGGCTTTCGCGGAACAATTGGTGGCTGCCGGTGTCCAGGTGAGTCCCGGCGTCGAGCGTGGCAAGGGCGTCCCCGCCAAGGTGCTGGCCGCCGCTGAGTCCGCCACTGTGAGCGAGCAAGTGGACCTCATGTTGGAGACCTCGGACAACTTCCTGGCGGAGGCGCTCGGACGGATGACCGCCATTGCTTCCGGTCAGGAGGCGACGTACGACGGCGCCACTTCAGCCGTGCGGCAGCGGCTGGGGGAGTTGGGAATCGCCACAGGTTCAATGCAGTTGGCCGACGTTTCGGGACTGGCCCTGGAGAACCAGGTCACTGCCCGCCAGTTTGCCGAGGTAGTCCGCGCCATCACCAGCGGACCGGACCTGAGCCTGAGGACGGCCTTGGACGGATTCCCGGTGGCGGGCCTTACGGGCACCTTGGACGACAGGTATGTGGACCCGAGTACAGCCCAGGGCGCAGGCCTTGTCCGCGCCAAAACCGGCACGCTCAACACCGTCATTGCGCTGAGCGGGTACGTAGTGGACGCTGATGGACGCCTGCTGGTGTTCTCGTTCATCGGCAATGGCTTGGAACCGGGTGCGGCTGGAAACAAGGAGGCGATGGACCGCTCGGCGTCGGTGCTGGCCTCATGTGGGTGCCGCCAGCCCGGTTAGGGAACAGCAAACTCCCGCCGCTCCGCGCGGAGCGAACTTAAGGGTCGGTTGTCAGAGTCATGTGGTGTGATGGACCGTATGGTGTCATCTGCCCGAGATTCGTCAGCAGGGGCCCCGTCCCTGATCAATTGGGACCTGGCCGCCTCCACGGCTGCCCGGCTTACCCCTCCTGGTCCCGCGCTGAGCGCCGGGGAGATCGGCAAGGCGGTGGATAACCTGCGCTTCAACGCCGATATCTCCGTCCCGCATGTCCATGACATCACCGGCCTTGAAGCGGCGCGGGACCTGCGGGATTCGCACGTCCTCGTCGTTGACCGAGCCTCCTGGTCCAAGGCCAACACCCAGAGCTTCTCCGTCATGCTCCAGCCTGTCCTGGAGAAAATGCTGGAGTCCCGCAGCAGCCTGTCCCTGTCACCTGCTGCCGCTGCCGCCAGTGGGGCCATCACGGGCAGCCAGCTCGGCGCCATCCTTGCTTTCCTGTCCAGTAAAGTCCTGGGCCAATACGATCCCTTCGCGGCCTTGGCCCCGGACGCCAACGTTCCTTCGGGCGGCCGGCTGCTCCTTGTTGCACCCAACATCATCTCTGTTGAACGCGAACTCAACGTTCACCCGGACGACTTCAGGCTCTGGGTATGCCTCCACGAGCAAACCCACCGCGTTCAGTTCGCCGCAGCGCCGTGGCTGCGGGACCACATGCTCGCCGAAATCGAAAAGCTCAGCGGTCATCTCCTGGGCAACATGGATTCCCTGGTTGAACGGGCAGCCGCCGTAGCCAAGTCCCTGAAGGACCGCGCTGCATCAGGGAACGTGCCAAGCCGGGGCGCCATTCTGGACCTGCTGCAGGATCCTGAGGAGAAGGCTTCCCTATCCCACATCACTGCCGTCATGAGCCTCCTCGAAGGTCACGCCAATGTGGTGATGGATGCGGTCGATTCCAGCATCGTCCCGTCCGTGAAGACGATTCGCCAGCGGTTCAATGATCGCGGCAAGGACCGCGGCATGATCGAGAAGTTCATCCGCAATCTCCTCGGTCTCGACGCCAAAATGCGCCAATACACAGACGGCGCAAAGTTCGTGCGCGAGGTTGTCGAGGTGGGTGGCATGGAAGGCTTCAACCGGGTATGGAACTCGGCCGAAAACCTCCCCACGGAGGAAGAGATCCACAATTCCAGGATGTGGCTCGAGCGGATGGGGCTTTGAGCGCACCCGTATTTGATGGCCCCTCAGATGGTGGTTCCAGCAGTGGTTCCGGGAATGGAGTGACAGGCAAGGGCCGACGCCGGCCCGGCCGTTTGGCGCCCGTCGTCGGCAAGGCACGGAAGCAGTTGCAGAACGCCCTGGCCGCTGCGGGTTACCCGGAACGTGTTCTCGTAGCCTGCAGCGGAGGACCTGATTCGCTTGCGCTCGCAGCAGTAGCTGGATACTTCGCCCGGCGCGGACACGTGGATGGACATCCCATTTCCGTGGCAGGTGTGGTTGTTGACCACCAACTTCAGGCTGGCTCGGCAGAGGTAGCTTCCCGGACGGCAGCTGTCTTGCGGGAACTGGGCCTGTCACCTGTGGAAGTGCGTACGGTGGAGGTGGCGTCCACTGGATTCGGACCCGAAGCTGCAGCCCGCGATGCCCGGCACGCAGCACTCGAAGCCGCTGCAGATGATCTTGGTTGCGATCGAATCCTGCTCGGGCACACCTTGGACGATCAAGCCGAACAGGTGCTCCTGGGCCTGGCCCGTGGCTCGGGTACGCGTTCTTTGGCCGGCATGAGGCCGGCCCGGGGACGCCTGCTAAGGCCCTTCCTGGGCCTAAGGCGGGAAGACACCCTGGAAATCTGTGAGGTGGAGGAACTGCAGCCGTGGCACGATCCGAGCAACAGTGACTCGGCTTTCGCACGCTCGCGAACCCGCGTCGAGGTCATGCCCGTCCTCGAAGAAAAGCTGGGGCCAGGCGTTGCCGAATCTCTGGCACGGACAGCCGCAATCCTGCAGCAGGACGCGGATTTCCTGGAGGATCTCGCAAACGAGACGTATCTCTCGATGGTGCAGCGAACCGACGACGGCGCGTGGTTGCCGGAGGACGCCGTCCGCGGACTTCCCGCGGCGCTGAGGTTCCGCGTCATCGCAAAGGCGGCTGCCGACGTCGGGGGCCAACAACCCGGCTACGGGCGGCTCCAAGCCGCGGAAGCACTGCTTCGCCGCCAGGGTTCGGCCGGCCCTGTGGAACTTCCGGGCCACGTCAGTGTCTATCGCTTGTCCCTCAGCGATTTGGAGCAGGAACGGGCTGCCTCCGGCGGTCCAGGGTCCGCTGCTTCGGCCACCAGCGGTCCCCGCGAGGCCGCACGCTGTGGGAAGCTAGTATTCCGGCATCAGAAATCGCCCCAACAGTAGCCGCACCCGAGCATCAAAACAGGAGCCATTGGTGGATTCAAACGACGTCCAGGCAGATCTCAAGCACGTTCTTTACACCAAAGAGCAAATCCAAACGCGCATCGCTGAACTGGCGGCGCAGATCGACAAGGACTACGAAGGCCGCGAACTGCTGATCGTCGGTGTCCTCAAGGGTGCCGTGATGGTCATGGCGGACCTGGCGCGTGCCTTGCACAGCCACGTCAGCATGGACTGGATGGCAGTTTCTTCCTACGGCTCCGGCACTCAATCCTCCGGCGTTGTCCGGATCCTCAAGGACCTCGATACCGACCTCATGGGCAAGGATGTGCTGATCGTCGAGGACATCATCGACTCTGGCCTGACACTTTCATGGCTCAAATCCAACCTGGAATCCCGCGGTACCGCCAGCGTTGAGATCTGCACGGCTTTCCGTAAGCCCACCGCAGCCAAGGTCGAGATCGACGTCAAATACGTCGGCTACGACATCCCCAACGAGTTCGTTGTGGGCTATGGCCTGGACTACGCCGAGAAGTACCGCAACCTGGACTTCGTGGGCACGCTGGCTCCGCACGTTTACGAGTAACACACGCCCTTCACGGGATCACAGGGACGTGGGGACCGGTTGACGAACAAAAGCATTGGCATCAAGGACGTAGCTGTTGCCGCCGGCGTGTCTGTCACCACTGTTTCCCACGTCCTGAACGACGTCGCCTACGCCCGTATCAGCCTGGAAACACGGGAGAAGGTCAAAGCCACGGCGGAACGCCTGGGCTATGGCCCAAACCGGCTGGCTCAGGCCCTGCGGACGCAACGGACCGGGATGCTGGGTCTCGTCAGCGAGGAAATCGCCACCACACCACACGCAGGACGCATCATCCTGGGTGCGGATGAGGCCGCCAGGGCACGGGGCTACAACCTGATGATCATCAACACCTCAGGTGCGGCGAGTGACCAGTCCCGGCAGGCCGACGTCGAGGCCCTCCTGGAGCGGCGCGTGGATGGCATTCTGTACGCCACCATGTACCACCGCGAGGTCACCTTGCCGGAAAACCTGAGTTCAGTTCCCGCGGTGCTTGTGGACTCCGAGAGCGTGGCAGGGAGTGTCGCTTCGGTAGTGCCCGACGAAGAAGGCGGGGCGAGGGTAGCCGTGCAGAGCCTCCTGGATGCCGGCCACCGACGGATCGGTTTCCTGAACAACACTGACGACGTCCCGGCTACCCGGGACCGCTTGCGTGGTTTCCGGAACGCCTTGAACGAAGCAGGGCTCGACGCCGCCGCCGCACCTGTGGAGTCAGAACTCTCGGAGGTGATGGGCGGCTATGTTGCCGCCTTGCGGATGTTCAAGCGAAAGGACCGGCCAACGGGCCTGTTCTGCTACAACGACCGCATGGCAATGGGCGCCTACCGGGCAGCGGCCGAGGTAGGAATCAGCATTCCCAACGAACTGTCCGTGGTGGGTTTCGATGACCAGGAGCTCATCGCCGCCAACCTCTATCCTGGCCTGACAACAGTGGCGCTGCCCCACTACGAGATGGGCGCCTGGGCTACTGAACGCCTGATCGATGCCATCGAGGGCAAAGCGGGCCTCGCCGTCCTGGCAGCTAAACCGACGATTCTGGAGTGTCCCCTGGTGACCCGGGAATCCATCACGAATCCCCATCCAGGGCTGTCCTAGAGCGACGCAGGCGAGTATCCTGTGTACGCCCAGAGGGAACTTTTGAGCATTCCAGTGCGTGAATAACTGGGAACGGTGTATAGCTAGAAACTGAAGCAGCACCATTCGCGCGCAGAAGTTGCGCCTCGCAGCACTACCAGGAGGGACGGGGCAAAACCCCGATCAGATGAAAGCTAAGAGTTTCTTCAAGGGCCCGGGCATCTGGATTGTTGTCGTCGTCGGCTTGCTCCTGGTGGCATTCGCAACGCTGGCTCCGGGCGGTTCCACACGTATTGACACCAAGGACGGCCTCGAGCTCCTCGCGCAAAGCGGCAAGGTGGAGCAGGCCAAGATTTTCGACGCCGAGAACCGCGTTGACTTGGTACTGAAAGACAACCTGAATATTGATGGCCAGGACAAGGGCAAGAACGTCCAGTTCTTCTACGTCACGGACCGTGGCCCGGACGTCGTCAAGGCTGTCACCAGCGCCAACCCGGACAAGGGCTTCACGGACCAGCCGGTCGAGAATAACTGGTTCTCCGGTCTGTTCTCCCTGCTCATCCCCGTGCTGCTGCTCGGTGTGTTGTTCTGGTTCCTGCTCTCCCGCATGCAGGGTGGCGGCTCCAAGGTGATGCAGTTCGGCAAGTCCAAGGCCAAGCTGGTCAACAAGGACATGCCGCAGGTGACCTTCTCTGACGTCGCCGGTGCTGACGAAGCCGTGGAAGAGCTCCAGGAAATCAAGGAATTCCTCCAGGAGCCGGCAAAGTTCCAGGCCGTTGGCGCCAAGATCCCCAAGGGTGTGCTGCTGTACGGCCCTCCAGGCACTGGTAAGACGCTGCTGGCCCGCGCAGTTGCGGGTGAGGCAGGCGTTCCCTTCTTCTCCATCTCCGGCTCGGACTTCGTTGAAATGTTCGTCGGCGTTGGTGCTTCCCGTGTTCGCGACCTTTTCGAACAGGCCAAAGCAAGCTCCCCTGCCATCATCTTCGTTGATGAAATCGACGCCGTTGGTCGTCACCGCGGTGCCGGTATCGGCGGCGGTAACGATGAGCGCGAGCAGACCTTGAACCAACTCCTCGTTGAGATGGACGGCTTCGACGTCAAGACCAACGTCATCCTCATCGCGGCCACCAACCGTCCGGACGTGCTGGACCCCGCGCTGCTGCGCCCGGGTCGTTTCGACCGCCAGATCACCGTTGAGGCCCCGGATATGATCGGCCGCGAACAGATCCTTAACGTCCACGCCAAGGGCAAGCCGATGGCCCCGGGCATCGACCTCAGGGGTGTTGCCAAGAAGACTCCCGGCTACACGGGTGCGGACCTGGCCAACGTCCTGAACGAAGCTGCGCTGCTGACTGCGCGTTCAAACGCCAACCTGATTGATGACCGTGCCCTGGACGAGGCAATCGACCGCGTCATGGCAGGCCCGCAGAAGCGCAGCCGCGTCATGAAGGAACTCGAGCGCAAGATCACCGCGTACCACGAAGGTGGTCACGCACTGGTTGCTGCCGCGCTGCGCAACTCCGCTCCGGTCACCAAGATCACCATCCTTCCCCGTGGCCGTGCCCTTGGGTACACCATGGTGATTCCTGAGGACGACAAGTACTCGGTTACCCGTAACGAGTTGCTGGACCAGATGGCGTACGCCATGGGTGGTCGCGTTGCCGAGGAAATCGTGTTCCATGACCCGTCCACCGGCGCGTCCAACGACATCGAAAAGGCCACGTCAACGGCCCGGAAGATGGTCACCCAATACGGCATGAGCGAACGCGTTGGTGCTGTGAAGCTGGGCCAGGGTGGCGGCGAGCCGTTCCTTGGCCGGGACGCCGCGCAGGAGCGCAACTTCTCGGACCAGATCGCCTACGTTGTGGACGAGGAAGTGCGTCGCCTGATCGACCAGGCGCACGACGAGGCTTACGCCATCCTCACAGAAAACCGCGAAGTCCTCGATCGGCTGGCACTGGAACTCCTTGAGCGCGAAACCCTCAACCAGGCCGAGATCGCCGAGATCTTCCACGACATCCGCAAGCGCGATTTCCGTGAGATCTGGCTGTCCAAAGAGTCCCGCCCTGTTCAGTCGATTCCGCCCGTAGAGTCGCGCGCAGAGAAGGCTGAGCGCGAGGCCCAGGAAGAGGCCAAGAAGGCTCGCCTGGATGAACCGCTTGATGCCGTAGCCCCGCATGCCCAGGGCGTCAGCAGCCAGGAGTCATTCCAGTCACCGGGACCCGACGGCGGCAACGACTCCCCGCTTCACGGCTAAGCTTTCTGCTGTGACTCATTTCGACGACGACGACCTCGCCGCCGACCACGGCTCAGCCGCGGACGGCAAGCGGGGCCACAAAGTAGACCGCCCGCGCATTGAAGCGGCAGTACGTGAAATCCTGCTGGCGATTGGTGAAGACCCTGATCGCGGGGGCCTGCATGACACGCCCAAGCGTGTTGCCAAGGCCTATGCGGAGGTCTTCGCGGGCCTCCACCAGCACCCGGCAGATGTCCTCTCCACCACGTTTGACCTTGACCATGAAGAGCTTGTCCTTGTGAAGGACATTCCCTTCTACTCCACGTGTGAACACCACCTGGTGCCGTTCCACGGGGTGGCTCACGTCGGTTATATTCCGTCACATGAGGGCAAGGTGACGGGCCTGAGCAAGCTGGCCCGTTTGGTGGACATTTATGCGCGCCGGCCCCAGGTGCAGGAGCGGCTCACCACCCAGATCGTTGAGGCACTGGTCAAGCACCTCAACCCGCGTGGGGCGATAGTCGTCATCGAATGCGAACACATGTGCATGTCCATGCGCGGCATCCGCAAGCCCGGCGCCAAGACTGTCACCAGTGCGGTGCGCGGTCAGCTCCATGACCCGGCCACCCGCGCCGAGGCCATGAGCCTCATACTCGGAAGGTAAGCAATATATGGATTCCCTCGCTGCAGCACCCGGAACCGGCCCGGCCACAAGCCCACTGCCGATTCTCCGCAAGCCGCGGCCCGCGGCCAGGTTTGAGGACCTGCCAACGGACCGCACGCTCGTTATGGGAATTCTCAACGTCACACCGGATTCCTTTAGCGACGGCGGCACCCACCGCACGCCGGACACCGCCATCGCGCTCGGGCTGCGTATGTTCTACGCCGGCGCGGACATCATCGACGTCGGTGGCGAGTCCACGCGCTCCGGCGCCGAACCCGTTTCCCCTGAAGAAGAACAACGCCGGGTCCTCCCGGTGATCCAGGCGCTGGTGAAGGCTGGCGCACTCGTCAGTATCGACACGATGCACACCTCAACAGCGGCCGCTGCCGTGGAAGCCGGCGCGGCGATCATCAACGACGTCTCCGGCCTGACCATCGAGCCGGACATGCCCGAGCTCGTCGCACGCACCAAGGTCCCGTACATCCTCACGCATCGTCGTGGCGATGCCCGCACCATGGACAGCCTCACGGAGTACAACAACGTGACGGAAGACGTTGTGGCTGAGCTCAGCGGTGTCCGCGACAAACTTTACGCGGCAGGCGTCGCTCCGGAGCAGATCATCGTTGACCCCGGGATTGGCTTCTCCAAGAACGAGAACCAGAACTGGGAAATCCTCAAGAACCTGGACAAGCTGTTCTCACTCGGCCACAAGGTCATGGTGGCTGCATCACGCAAGCGGTTCCTCGGCTCGCTCCTCACTGTTGCCGGCAAGTCTGCCGCACCGCTGGAACGCGACGCCGCCACCGCAGCTATCACTGCTTTGAGCGCTGCGAAGGGTGCTTGGGCTGTTCGCGTCCACGACGTCGGTCCGAGCCTTGACGCCGTCAAGGTTGCTGCTCGAATCGCCCGCTGACCGGAGGACCTTGTGGACAGGATCACGCTGACCGGTGTCACCGCCGTCGGCCATCACGGAGTGTTCGATTTCGAGCGCCGGGACGGCCAGCCGTTCGTCGTGGACGCCGTCCTTCATACTGACTTCAGCAAGGCTGCGGAGACGGATGACCTCCAGTACACCGCGCACTACGGCGAGGTGGCTGAGCTCATCACCTCGCATATTGAGGGCGAGCCGCTGAACCTGATTGAGGGGTTGGCAGTGAGGATCGCCGATGGCATCCTCGCCAATTACAACGTGGCCGCAGTGGATGTCACCGTCCATAAGCCGAAAGCGCCCATTGAGGTTCCGTTTGGCGATGTCACTGTGAGTGTCCACAGGGAGCGATCATGAACTCCGGATACACCAAAGCGATCCTGGCCCTCGGCAGCAACCTCGGCGAGCGGAACGACACCCTCTCCACCGCCGTCGCCGATCTCGTGGACCCGCCGGACATAAGGCTCCTTGGAGTGTCTCCGGTGGTCCAGACAAAAGCAGTCGGCGGCCCGGAAGGGCAACCCGATTTCCTGAACATGGTCATGGCAGTTGAGACAACGCTCAGTCCACTTGAGTTGTTGCGGCACTGCCACGACGTCGAGCAGAAGCACCACCGCACCCGTGAAGTGCGTTGGGGTCCGCGAACACTGGACGTAGACATCATCGTTTTCGGTGAGGTGGTCAGTGACGACCCCGTCCTGACCCTGCCTCATCCGAGGGCGGCCGAACGCGCCTTTGTCCTGTACCCATGGTCGCTGCTGGAGCCGAACGCCCAACTGAACGGGCAAAGCGTTGCAGAGTTGGCGGCCGCAGCTGAGGACATGCCCGACATCCGTCGGTTCGACGGCTACGGCGATATCGCAGGTGTTCCGGCGACGGGAGCGGTGGAGTAGAAGTGAAGCCCATGCGCCCCGCGGTCCTGGTCATCATCGCCATCATCGCTGCCGCCATCGGTTGGCTGGCCACGGCGGCAACAAACCGCTTCAGCATGCCCACTCCCGTGCTTCCGGTTTCCGCACTGGTCACCATGGGCGTCATCGCAGTACTCACCCTGATCATGGGAATCCGGGTGCTGCGGTGGCGTAACGGCAAGAAGAAGAACCTGCTCAACCCGATCCTTGCCGCCCGGACGCTGATCCTTGCCCAAGCCTGCGCATATGCCGGGACGCTCCTCCTGGGCTGGCACGCCGGCATCTCCTTTGACCTTCTCCGAATCGGGACCTTGCGCAGTGGTGAAGGCATCCTCTGGAACGCCGTCCTGATGGGCGGTGGTGGCGTGGTGATGGTGGTCGTCGGCCTGGTGGTCGAGAGATTCTGCCGGATCCCACCGGAAGACCTCGAAGGTGGCACCCCTGGACCGGAAACCCGCCGCGGGGAAGCAAAAGGCGAAGGCGAGTATGCGTACCGAGGCGATTGACCCTCCCGGCGTCCAGTGGCTGCGGGTCTCCCCGAAGTACGTCACGGTCCGCTTGGTGGAGTGGGCCATTGGAAACCTGGTGATGGTGGCGATCCTTAGCCTCCCTCTCGTGTTTGTGCAGCTGGGTTGGTGGCGCTGGCCTCCGCTGTGGCTCGCCATCACAGTACCCGCGGTGATGCTTGTCCTGGCGTTGTGGCGGCTCGTGCTGATTCCGCGCCAGGTCCGTGCAATCGGTTACGCGGAGCGCGATGACGATCTCCTCATTCGCCGTGGCATCTTTTTCCAACGCACCATGGTGGTCCCGTACGGCCGGATGCAGTACGTGGATGTGACTGTTGGTCCGGTGGAACGCGGCCTTGGTCTTTGCACCTTGAAACTTCACACGGCTTCAGCTGGAACCAGCGCTTACCTGCCTGGACTTCCTGCCGAGGAAGGCGCACGGCTGCGTGAACAGCTCTCGGCACGTGGAGAAGCCAGGCTGGCCGGGCTGTGAGCACGGGGGGTAGCGCCACCGTGGGCCTCCCGGCTAAAGCGGACGACGGCGATTGGCGGCGCGTGCATCCAGCGTCACCGTTCGTACGCGGCTGGGTGGCGCTGGCCGCCGTCGGATACTTTTTCGGTCGCGACGCCTTTGAACGCGTACTTCAGGGCCGCGACATCCTGGATCCC
Organism: Paenarthrobacter sp. 10L420; assembly: GCF_056395385.1. Taxonomy (NCBI): domain Bacteria; kingdom Bacillati; phylum Actinomycetota; class Actinomycetes; order Micrococcales; family Micrococcaceae; genus Paenarthrobacter; species Paenarthrobacter sp. 10L420. Next base: position 336,020 of record NZ_JBFTJK010000003.1, read on the forward strand.
AACCTCAACGGACGGGTTCCCTGGCTGTTGGCCGGTGGCGGCATTGTGCTTCTCCTGACGGTGGGCGGATTCATCCTGAGCTGGTACTTCACGCGCTACCAGGTGGCCGAGGGCTATGTCCGGGTCAACACAGGATTCGTGTTCAGGCAGCAGCGGCAGGCTCGGTTGGACCGGGTCCAGGCGATCGACATCGTGCAGCCCCTTTTGGCGAGGATCTTTGGCCTCGCTGAGCTCAAGTTTGAAGTCGCCGACGCCGGCGAGTCTGCCGTGCGGCTCGCTTACCTTCCGCTGGCCCAGGCCAAACAGTTACGCGCCACTATCCTTGCCCGTGCCGCCGGAGTGGTGAGCGGCCCGGAGACTGCGCAAGAAATCCCCGAAGCGCCGGAGCACGTCGTCTTGTCCGTGCCGCCTTCCCGGCTTATTGGCTCGCTCCTGCTGAGCGAGCAGACCGTCGGTATCCTGCTCGGCGCCGCCGCATCCATAGCCATCTCCGTGTACACCGAAAACAGCGCCATCTTCCTGGCGCTGATCCCGGCGGTCCTGGGCATTGGTGCTGCTTATTGGAACTCATTCAACAAGGGCTACAACTTCACTGCGGCGATCTCCCCTGATGGGATCCGGCTACGCTACGGGCTCCTGGACACCCAGGCACAGACCTTGCCCCCGGGCCGAATCCAGGCACTGAAGGTCAGGCAGCCGCCCATCTGGAGGCTCTTCGGCTGGTACCGCATGCAAGTTAACGTGGCCGGCTACGGTGGCGCGGCAGGCAATGAGAACGCTGCGCGGACAACTTTGCTGCCAGTGGGATTGAAGCCGGATGTCACGCGGATGCTGTCCCTCGTGCTGCCGGACCCGGGTGTTGAGGATCCGGAACGGGTGTTCACTTCCGCGCTGGAAGGGTTGGCTGGGCCTACCTCCACGGATGGTTTCGTCACTACTCCGCGCCGGGCCTGGCTCCTGGCACCGCTGGGCTGGCGGCGCAATGGTTTCCTGGCCACGCGAACGGCATTGTTGATTCGATCCGGCCGATGGTGGCGCACCCTGGTCCTGGTTCCCCATCAGCGCACACAGTCCATGGCCTTGCAGCAAGGTCCGCTGGCGCGGCGTATCGGGGTGGCTGATCTTGTCCTCCACACCACGGCGGGACCTGTGGTGCCACGCCTCTATCAGGCCGACGTGGAGCAGGCTGTGCAACTCTTCGACCAGCAGGCTGCCCGTGCCCGCGAGGCGAGAAAGCGGCAGACCAGCGAGCAATGGCTTGCGCAGGTAAGCGGCCAGGCTCCACCCCAATCACTACCGCAAGCACCGCCTCAATCACTACCGCAAGCCCCAACCCAGGAGGACCCCCAGCATGGTTAGGCCAGGAAGACTCGGAGTCGGCATCATCGGCGCCGGAAAGGTGGGTGCCGTCCTGGGTGCCGCTTTGCGCGCGGCCGAGCACGCCGTCGTCGGGGTTTCCGCCGTTTCCGAAGCGAGCCGCGAGCGGGCAGAGACGCTGCTGCCGGGAGTCCCGATCCTTGGGATCCAGGACATTGTGGAGCGGTCGGAACTGGTGCTGCTGGCCGTTCCCGACGATGCCCTCGGCGAACTTGTTGAGGGACTCGCGAAGCTTGGTGCCTGGCAACCGGGCCAGTTGGTGGCGCATACATCCGGCCGTTTCGGCGTCGGGATCCTGCAACCGATCCGCAGCGCGGGTGCCATTCCGCTTGCCATGCATCCTGCCATGACTTTCACCGGCATGAGCCTGGACCTGACCCGCCTCATGGATTGCACCTTCGGAGTCACTGCGGACGCCGCTATGTTGCCGATTGCCCAAGCCCTCGTTGTGGAGATGGGTGCCGAGCCGGTAGCGATTGCCGAGGCAGACCGCACCCTTTATCACGCGGCCCTGGCGCACAGCTCCAACCACATGGTGACGCTTGTTGCGCAGGCGTCGCAGTTGCTGCGGGAAATCGGCGTCGAATCCCCCGAGACCATGCTGGGTCCATTGCTGCGGGCCACGCTGGAGAACGCTCTTGCGTCCGGCGAGTCTGCGCTTACCGGTCCCGTCGCGCGGGGCGATGTGGGCACCGTGGCTGCGCACGCCCAGGCGCTGAAGGAATACGACGGCGGTGCGGGTGGGGACGTGCTTGCGGCCTACCAGGCCATGGCCCGGGCAACGGCCCGGCGTGCCGGGAATCGTGGGCTACTGCGCCCTGAACAACTGAGTGACATTGGCGAGGCCTTGGGAACAGAGCCCACGACGCCGGAAGGAATCTGAACAGCATGGCCATCAAACTCGTAACCACCGCGGCCGAACTTGGTGCTGAAAGCGCCCGGCTCCTGGCTTCCAAGGGAGGAAGTTCGCAGGGCCTGGTGCCGACTATGGGCGCGCTGCACTCCGGCCATGCAGCCTTGGCGAGGACTGCCGTGGCAGAGAACGACGTCGTGGTAGCCACCATCTTCGTGAATCCACTCCAGTTCGGCGACGCCGTGGACCTCGACCGCTATCCCCGCACCCTTGAGGCCGATATGGCCATCCTGGACGCCGAAGGAGTGGACCTTGTCTTCGCACCCTCCGTGGACGAGGTGTACCCGGGTGGCCAGCCGCTGGTTCGCGTCACGGCCGGCCCGCTGGGCGGGAAATGGGAAGGCGCCTCACGACCCGGGCACTTCGACGGTGCCCTGACCGTGGTGGCCAAGTTGCTGCACTACGGACTTCCCGGCGGTGCAGCTGCGGACGGTTCGACGCCGGCCTACCGCGCCTACTTTGGCCAGAAGGACGCCCAGCAGCTTGCCCTCGTGAAGCGGATGGTCGCGGATCTGAACTTCCCCGTGGAGATCGTGCCCGTGCCAATCGTCCGCAGTGACGACGGGTTGGCTCTTTCAAGCCGCAACCGCTTCCTCTCGGACGAAGAACGCGAGGCAGCGCTGGTGCTCTCACGGGCTCTGCGCCTCATCGAGTCCCGCGCGAACGCACATGAACCGCTGGACCTGGATTCCGCCGTCGCGCTTGTTCACTCCCAGCCACTGGTGGAACTGGACTATTTCGACGTCGTGGATCCCACCACTCTTGAGCCGCTGGCCGAGAACTGCAAGGAGACTCCGTTCCGCGGCGAAGGGCTGGCAATTGTTGCCGCAAAGGTGGGTCCTGTGCGGTTGATAGACAACGTTCCGCTTAATTCCTGAGGTTGAATACCTAACGTTTGGATTTTCTGCTGACGGGAATCTCTTGGGCGTCTAGACTGTTCCTGTCTTCACCGGCATTGATCGCCGGAATCCAAGCCCAAACCTGAGGAATCCTCATGTCTACCGACGTCACGTCCGACGCCAACAGCGAGCCCGGTTCCGGTGCGTCCGCAAGTGCTGCCTCCACAGAGGAAGCGCTCACGCAGGCTCCTGTATCAGCGAAGATGTCCCGTGAATCCGTCACGGTCATTGTCACCTTGTTGGTTGCCACGTTTGTGGTGATCCTCAACGAGACCATCATGAACGTGGCACTTCAGCGGCTGATGACCGATCTCAAAGTCGACGCCCCCACGGTCCAGTGGCTCGCCACCGGGTTCATGCTGACCATGGCGGTCGTCATTCCGACCACCGGATTCATCCTGCAGCGATTGACCACGCGGGGCTCGTTCATGCTCGCCATGGGACTCTTCAGCGGCGGAACTCTGCTGGCCGCCCTGGCGCCCGGGTTTCCCGTGCTGCTCCTGGCACGCATCGTCCAGGCCGGCGGCACGGCCATCATGCTGCCATTGCTGATGACCACCATTCTCACGCTTGTACCGATGTCCCGGCGCGGAGCCGTTATGGGCAACGTCAGCATCGCCATCTCTGTCGCTCCCGCCATGGGCCCCACCGTTTCAGGCATCATCCTGGACCACTTCTCCTGGCGCTTCATGTTCGTGTTCGTGCTCCCCGTAGCGCTGGCTGCCTTGGCGATTGGCGCCAAGTTCCTCACCAATGTGGGGGAGCGCGGGAAGACTGGCTTGGACTTCACTTCAGTGGTCCTCACCGTTCCTGCCTTCGGTGGCTTGGTCTACGGCCTCAGCCAGATCGGTGGCGCCAACGCCGGGGTGGTCCCGATCATCGCACTCGTGGTTGGAGTCGTGTGCCTGGCGCTGTTCGTCTTCCGCCAACTCAAATTGCAGAAGACCGATTCGCCGCTGCTGGATCTCCGGGCCTTCAACTTCCGAATGTTCACAGTGTCCACACTGCTCATGGTCGTAGCGATGATGGCCCTGTTCGGTGGCGTCATCCTGCTCCCGCTCTACCTGCAGAACACGTTGCACCTGCAGCCGATGGAAACAGGCCTGGCACTCTTGCCCGGTGGTTTGGCCATGGGTCTGCTGGGTCCTGTAATCGGACGGATCTTCGACAAAGTGGGTCCACTGCCCCTCACCGTATCCGGTTCAGTCCTCATGGTCCTGACGCTCTGGCAGTTCTCGCGCTTGGACCAGGCCAGCGCTCTGGGATGGGTGATTGCGCTGCACGTAACGCTGAGCCTCGGCCTGGCATTGCTCTTCACGCCTGCCTTCACCACAGGCCTGAACCCGCTGCCGCCGCATCTGTACTCCCACGGATCGGCCATCATGAGCACGGCCCAGCAAGTAGCCGGCGCCGCTGGCACTGCGCTGCTCGTGTCCATCTTCGCCGTAGTGTCCGCATCCTCGGGCCTGGTAGCCGGCATGCAGGCCGCCTTCCTAGCGGCAACCATCATTGCCGGCGCTGCAGTGGTGCTCGGTGCGATGATGCGTAAAACCGAGGGCGCAGGCCACGGCGGTCACTGAGTCTTGATGCCGTTTGGCCGGGTCCAGCCGTTCGGCTGGTCAGGCTGAGCCGTGTGGGTGGTCCGGCTGGGCTCAGCTGTTCGGCTGGTCAGGCTGAGCCGTGTGGGTGGTCCGGCTGGGCCCGGCCGCTTGGCGGGCATCCTCGGCGCGCTCGGTCGTTCCTCCCTTAGACGCGCGCTGCCGGATGCCCGCCAAACGACCTCTTGCCCTTTCCAACGTTCTCTCACATCCTGACCCGTTTCGCCTGGCGTTCTCTCACGTCCCGAGGTGTTTGGACCGACGTTCTCTCAGGTCGTGAGGTGTTTGGGCCGACGTTCTCTCAGGTGCTGATGTGCTTGGGCCGGTTGCTGTTGAGCTCAGTGCCTATTTCGCTTGCCAGGTACGGGCTGCTGATTAGGCCCGACGGCGGATCCTGGGTGCCGCTTCAAAGGGCGGCTATTGCCACCATTTCTTTGTGTGACGCGGTTCACGGATACTGGTTCTTCGGATATTGAGACGTTTCTGGGCTGTTTCCCCAGTGTTTACGGCGTTTTAAGCGGTGTCTGGGTGGATTTGTTCGGACGGTATGGCGCGTGTAAAGTTATCTGAGTCGCCGCCGCGGATGCGGAAATAATGGTGACGAAATCCCCTTCAAATTGCCGGATTCCGGTGGTGCTTTTTGCGCCTCTGATCTGGTTGGGGAAGCTGAGGACGGTTTGCTTCATGCGACCGAATCGGGTAAGTTTGAAAAGTTGCTCCGGAGCGATCCTGTGGCCCTGTTAGGGGTTCTGGTGGTGCCGGTTAGTGTCTGTTGTTTGAGAACTCAATAGTGTGCCAAGTTTGTTGATGCCGATTGTTTTATTGATTGGTTGAAATTATGGC